>JAMLID010000037.1 GCA_023954355.1 Oligoflexia bacterium
CCATGTTTTTGATGTGGCTAGGTGAGCAGATTACTGAGCGTGGTATTGGTAACGGTATTTCTTTAATCATTTTTGCTGGTATTGCTGCTCATATTCCATCAGGAATCTCTAGTGCTTGGAATTTATTCAAGACTGGTGAGTTAAGCTTTATGAAGCTTTTAATTTTGGGCGGAATCATTTTTGGTATCTTTTGGGTAATTATCTTTATGGAAAGAGGCCAAAGAAGAATACCTATACAGTACGCAAAAAGAGTTGTTGGTAGAAAAATGTATGGTGGTCAAAGCACTCACTTACCTTTGAAAATCAATACATCAGGAGTTATTCCTCCGATTTTTGCTTCTTCTTTAATTATGTTGCCTGCAACTGTCACTATGATGTTTCAGACACCATTAATGCAAAAACTAGCAGATACTTTGCGGCAGGGTATTTTACATGACGTTCTCTTTGTTGGTTTAATTGTGTTCTTCTGCTTTTTTTATACAGCAGTAACCTTTAAGACCGACGACGTAGCTGACAATTTAAGAAAATATGGTGCTTTTATTCCTGGAATTCGTCCTGGAGACAAAACAGCCGAATTTATCGACTATGTTCTTGTAAGAGTGACAGTATTAGGAGCCTTCTATTTATCTGCGATTTGTATTCTTCCGCAAATAATGGGTGATTCTTTAAAAATACCTTTCTATATCGGGGGCACAAGCGTCTTGATTCTAGTGGGTGTTGCTATGGATACTCTTGCACAAATAGAGTCTCATCTACTGAACCGCCACTATGATACGTTCATGGGCAATATGCGAATGAAAGGTCGTAAGGGCGCATAATGGTCATAGCGCTCTTTGGACCACCAGGATCTGGAAAAGGAACTCAAGCAAAAGCGCTCGTTAAACATTTGCGTATACCTCAGCTTTCAACTGGTGACATGTTAAGGGAGTCAATTAAGCAGGGAACTCCCTTGGGTGTTAAAGCAAAAGGCTTCATGGATAAAGGTGATTTGGTTCCAGATAGTTTAATGATTGATTTAATTAAAGATAGAATTACTGGCCCTGATTGCAAAAATGGCTTTATGTTGGATGGTTTTCCTAGAACAGTGGCTCAGGCAGAAGCACTAGACCAGATGTTTTTACAATCAGGTCTAAAGATGGAGTCTGTATTAAGTTTTCAGGTTAATAAGCTCGAATTGGTTGATCGCTTGTCTGGTAGGCTTGTGTGTACGAACTGTGGTGCCAGCTATCATGAAAAGACTAAAATGACGCAAATGCCTAATATCTGTGATATTTGTCAGGGACCTGTGGTTAAGAGAGATGATGATAAGTCAGAAGTGGTAGAAGCAAGATTAACCACATTTAAAGAGTCAACGGCTCCTGTAGAGGAGTTTTATCGCTCTAAAGGGGTTTTGAAAGAAATCAACGCTGAAGGCTCTGAACAAGAGGTTTTTCAGCGGATTTTAGCAGCAATAGGGAGGGGCGCAAAATAGCGAAAAAGCCATTGGAATTTCGTTCTCTAACGTGATACGGAGGAGAGCTACGACTGAATGAAAAGGCTTTTTTAAAGACAAAAATGCGCAAAAGTGACGGATGTCGAATAAAAAAGAAGATGCAATTCAAGTAGAAGGAATCGTTGAGGAACCATTGCCGAACGCAATGTTCAAAGTGAGATTACCGAATGGTCATCGCATTTTGGCTCACATTTCTGGGAAGATGCGAATGCACTATATCAAGATTCTCCCTGGAGATAAGGTGGCTGTTGAGCTTTCACCTTATGATCTGACAAGAGGAAGAATTACGTATAGAGCAAAATAAAATTTATTTAAGAGGCAAGTGATATGAAAGTAAGAGCATCAGTAAAAAAGATTTGTACAAAGTGCAAAGTGATTCGAAGGAAGGGAATTGTGAGAGTAATTTGTTCCGCAGATCCTCGTCACAAGCAAAGACAAGGTTAACTTTTAGGAGAACGAAATGGCGAGAATAGCAGGCGTAGATTTACCAAGAAATAAAAGAATGGATGTTGCTTTGACAGCAATCTATGGAATCGGAAGATCACTTTCTAAAAAAGTTTTATCTGAGGCAGGGATTCCATTAGAGAAAAAGTCTGACGATTTAACAGAAGGTGATGTTTCTAAGATAAGAGAGATTTTAGAAAAGTCATGCCGAGTGGAAGGTGATCTAAGAAGAGAAATCACCATGAGCATTAAGCGTCTTGTGGATTTAGGCTGCTATAGAGGAATTCGTCACCGTAGGGGCTTACCAGTTCGAGGTCAGAGAACTCACTCCAATGCGAGAACAAGAAAAGGTAGAGCTGTAGCTATCGCAGGTAAGAAATCCGTTAAAGGAATGAAATAGGTTTAATTGAAAGGGTATTTGAATGTCTGAAGAACAGATTAAAAATCAAGAAGAAGGTACAGCAGAAGCTGCAACCGCAACTGCTGAAGTAGCGGTTAAGAGAAAAAAGGGGAAGCGTTCTGTTTCTAACGGGATCGTTTACATAGCTGCGACTTTTAACAATACAATTATTTCTGTAGCTGATGCGACAGGAAACGTGATTTCTTGGTCAAGCGCTGGAGCCAAAGGCTTCAGAGGCAGCAGAAAAAATACTCCGTTTGCTGCTCAGGTAGCTGCAGAGGATGCTGTTCGTAAGGCGCTTGAATGCGGATTAAGAACGGTTTCTGTGGAAGTAAAAGGCCCTGGCGCGGGAAGAGAATCTGCTCTTCGCGCGGTTCAAGCGGCGGGGATTCGTGTTACGCAAATTAAAGACACAACTCCAATCCCTCACAATGGATGCAGACCACCTAAGAGAAGAAGAGTTTAATTAAGAGGAATATATGGCACGTTATACTGGACCTGTTTGTAGAATTTGTAGAAGAGAAAACCAAAAGCTTTTTCTTAAAGGAGAAAGATGTTTGACTGAGAAATGCGCTTTCGAAAGAAGAGCATATCCTCCTGGTCAGCATGGACATGGTAGAATTAAATTTTCAGAATATGCGATTCAGTTACGTGAAAAGCAAAAACTAAAGCGTCTTTATGGCTTAGTAGAAAAGCAATTTAGAGCATACTTCGATAAAGCAGAAAGAATGAAGGGCGTAACAGGTCACAATCTTCTTTCTCTCTTAGAAAGAAGATTAGATAGCACGATCTATAGAGTAGGCTTTGGTTCTAGCAGAACACAATCTCGTTTAGCTGTACGACATGGACATGTTCTAGTGAATGGTAAAAAAGTAGATGTACCTTCATACATTTTGAAAAAGGGTGACACCGTTACATTGACTCCAGAAAGTCAAAAAGTGGCTGCTATTTTGGCATCTATCGAGTCATCAAAGAACCGCGAAGCTCCTCAGTGGCTAGAGGTTGATCACGGATCATTTAAAGCAACAGTTAAAGATTTACCAACAAGAGACGACGTAACTATCCCAGTAGAAGAGCGATTGGTTGTTGAGTTGTACTCTAAGTAATTAGATTTTGAATTTATAAGGGGGCAGTGAATGATTCCAAACATGCAGAAAAATTGGAGAGACTTGATTAAACCTAGAGCATTAGAGGTAGACGCTACTAGTGCAACTGGTGTTTATGCAAAATTTGTGGCTAGACCATTAGAGAGAGGTTACGGAACAACTTTAGGGAACTCTTTAAGAAGAGTGTTGTTGGGCTCTTTACAAGGAACCGCCATAGCTGCTGTTCGTATTCATGGTGTTCAACATGAATTTTCATCTATTGCTGATATTGCAGAAGATGTGACTGAAATCATTTTGAATTTAAAAGAAGTTCGTTTGAAAGCACTTACTAGCGCAAATCAATTCACTGTATCTTTAGAGAAAGATGCAGAGGGAATTTTAAAAGCTGGTGACATCAATACTGGTGGATTAGTAGAAGTACTAAATCCTGAGCATAAAATTGCTACTTTGGGTAAAGAGGGTAAGTTTAAGGCAGAGATTTTAGTGAAATCAGGTCGTGGATTTGTTCCTGCTGAAAATAATAAAAACGAAGATCTTCCTATCGGTTGGATTGCTATCGACTCTATTTACTCTCCAGTAAGAAAAGTAAACTATACTGTAACTCAAGCGCGTGTTGGTCAAAGAACTGACTATGATAAATTACAGCTTGAAGTATGGACTGACGGTTCTTTAAAGCCGGAAGATGCAGTTGCATTAAGCTCTAAAATTATTAGAGATCAAATGACTGTGTTCTTAAACTTCCAAGAAGAAGAAGAGCCTCTACCAGAGGAACAAGTGGCTAAACAAGAAACATTTAATCCTAATTTGTACCGCACAGTTGATGAATTAGAGTTATCTGTTCGTTCTGCTAATTGCTTACAGAATGCAAACATTAAATTCTTATATGAATTAGTTCAAAAGTCTGAAGGCGAAATGCTAAGAACCAAAAACTTTGGTCGTAAGTCTTTAAACGAGATCAAAGAAATCTTGGCAGGCATGGGATTACATTTAGGTATGAAGTTGGATGGGTTTGTTCCTCCAGCGATTACAGCAACCACTACACCGGCTCCTGCGATGAATAGAGCTGAGTTAGATGACGATGAAGATTTAGATGATGATGAAGACGACAGCTCTTTCGATAACGATATGGGCGATTCGGATAATGAAGGTGAAGGCGGAACTCTATAATAGAGTTTCAGCTCGTTTGCGACTATAGAGGGTCGTACTTGAGGAGTAAAAAATGTATCACGGTGCGGGATATAGAAAATTAGGTAAAAAAACAGCTCATCGATTAGCGATGTTTTCTAACGCTGCGAATAGCTTGTTTTTGCATGAGAGAATCAAGACAACTTTGCCAAAAGCAAAGGAATTAAGAAGAGTTGTAGAACGTTTGATCACTAAGGGTAAAGAGGGCGGCATACATAACCGTAGACGAGTGTTCTCTTTCTTACGTGACGATCAAATGGTTACAAAGCTTTTTGATGATATCGCTCCTAGATTTAAAGATCGTAAGGGTGGATATACAAGAGTATTAAAGATTGCAGATACTCGCTACGGCGACGCTGCTAGCATGGCGGTTTTAGAGTTAGTGGGGTACGAGTTGCCTGCTTTAAAATCTAAAGACGACAAAAAGAAAGAAAGAGTAGCAGCCAAAGCTAAGGCTAAAGAAGATAAAAAAGCAAAAGCAGCATCAAAACCAGCGAAAGCTGCCAAGGTTAAATCTGGTGGTGGTGTAAACAGGAAGACAGGTAAAGCTGGAGCTTCTTCTTCTATGAAGAGCTCAGGTAGCAGAGGAAGCTAGGCCCGGAACGAACCAATATTTTTCCCTTTAGGGAATCCATGGTTATAATAGGCAGATGAGAATTTCATCTGCCATTTTTTTTGTCTTAATCTTATTTTCTTTTTCATCCTGTGAGTTTTTAGGATTTCGCTTATCTAAAGTTAGGTCAACGCCAGACAGTAAAGATAAATCAGCTGATCCCGCAGGCGTAAGCTTTCTTACAGCGGGAGAAAAGCTTAAGTTTCATAGATGGCTTGTTTTAGAAATGTATGAGCAAGTATTCGGACACCCCATGAAAGATAAATCTGAGGCTACAGGTTGGGCTAATGTTCTTTCACAGAGAGGAAGCATAGAGGGGGTGTATCACGGTTTTGTTTACTCTAAAGAATATAGTGATCTAGAAAATGGTAAAGCAAAGTTACCTGCTATCCGGTTTTTTTCTACAGAAATGGCTATCTTAGATCATCCAAATAAGGCTGAATCTAGTGATGAAATAAAAAATGCAGCAGAAAAGTACGCCAGTGAAAATATGGCGGTTCCTTTTTTTACCTTAAAAAAACAGTTAGGTGATCGCATTATTAAAGAAGCAGTAGCCAGAAAAGAAGATAAGAGTAAAATTTCTTTTGGTATGCGGCCTTGGCAGCAAGATGGTCTAAACACGATGTTCCCTTGGTTTAGAAAAGAGAAATAATAAGCAAGAGACATTTCACTATCAGTGGGCCTTAGAAAATAATGTCGGTATGATTCAGTGGAGCTTTTAAATAGAATGCATAGACTGATGAACCACTTTGAGGGAATTGCTCCTAGTCAGGCTGATAAGTAATTTCAGTTTTTGGGTCAAAGAAATTTGGTGGAAACTGAATTCCAGTGTCTGAAAACTTGTCCATAAAAGTTGGTACAAGGCCTGTGCTAGAAAGCTGAGTTGATTCGATACCAGTGATTTTATCTCGAGAGAAAATATCCTGTGTAGTGATTACATTTTGTTCAATACCGGTTAGTTCCATGATTTCTTCAACAACCCTTTGGCCTGTTTTCAATCGTTTTAGTTGAACGATAATATCAATAGCAGAGGCCATCTGTCGTCTAAGCGCTGCGATTGGAATATCAATATTTGAGGTCATGATTAAGCTTTCCATTCTTGCTAAGCAATCTCTTGTGCTGTTAGCGTGAACGGTGGTCATAGATCCATCGTGACCTGTATTCATTGCTTGTAGCATTTCAAAAGTTTCATCTCGTCTACACTCACCGACAACAATTCTATCTGGTCTCATTCGCAAAGAGTTAATAAGGCAGTCTCTTGTTGAAACTCCCGCGCCTGGTCCATAGTGAACAGACTCTAAGCGCACCCAGTTTGGATGTGGAATCGCTAATTCAGCAACATCTTCTATAGAAACTATACGCTCTGAAGTAGGAACTAAGGCAGCCAAGGTATTTAAAAAGGTAGTTTTACCTGTGCCTGTTCCCCCGCTTACAACTATATTTACTCTTGCCAAAATGCAGGCATGAAGAAAGTAAGCAATTTTATGAGTTATAGTGCCTGATTGAATATATCCATCCAAAGAAAAGGGTTTTCTACGAAATTTTCGAATCGTGAGATTTGCGCCTTTGGGGGCCATGGGAGGAAAAACCGCATTCACTCTAGATCCATCACTTAAATAAGAGTCTAAGTATGGTTTAGACGTGCCGATTTCTCTTCCTGATGCTTTGGCAATATTGGATATAAGGTCTCTGAGTTCTTGCTCGGAAGAGAATTTGGTGCTTGAGAGTTGAAGTTTTCCGTCTCGTTCTACGAACACTCTATCAAACTGATTAACCATGATTTCAGATACGGTTTCATCTTGGAGCAACCCATCAATAGGGCCAAAATTGGGGCTTACTTTTTCCATAATTTATCGTAACAAGGGGGTATGAGTCGGAAAAGTTCCTTTTTAAAAATTTTCATAAATTGTCTACTAAGTGCGTTACTTACGATCTTATTTTGCTTTTTACTACTCGAAGGCTATTTGCGCTGGAGCGGCTACTTAAATGCACAACCGGCAAATTATCCCTGTATGGGCAGTGACGATATTCTAAATCATGCTTTTCGAAAAGACTGTGAGCAAATCGCTAAGGCAGCCGACTTAAAAACAGAAAAAGACGTAACTTATAAAACGAATTCTTTGGGTACTCGTGGTCCTATGCCGCTAGAAAAATCGGCTAAGCTTCTATTGCTAGGCGACTCTTATACAGAGGGATTTGGCCTAGAAGAGTTCGAATCTCTAACAGCACAAATTCAGAAACACTTAGACGGTAAACAAAAAAATGTACAAGTTCTTAACGGGGGAACGATGGGGTATACAGCATCGCTCTATCCTCTCTACTACGAGCGATTTTTTTCTTCCTTTAAACCTAACTACGTTCTTGTTCAGGTTGATTTTTCTGATTTCAATGATGAGGGATATTATTTACAAATTGCAGATTATAGTGCTGAGAATGTTCCTCAGGCGTTTCCTTGGCGTGATCCAATATCTTCCTATATTTTGAATATCGTATATTCGAATGCCTCAGCCGCACTGAGGTTTTTGCACTCTGAATTTACCCAAGCAAGACTTGCTTTAGGTAGAGCGAAAATGAAAGGTAAAATGGATGCTTATGTTAACCAAGGTCCTCGATTGATTTCTGAGCCTTGGCTAAAAGAAGTAAATCAAGACCAGTGTTGGAAAACATATGAGGCAGTGGCTAAGGGATTAATTCGCTTAAAGGCACTAGTAGAGGCTAACGATGGGAAAATGGGAATCCATATGTATCCTCCAGGCACAGAAATAAAAACAATACACTCACCAAAAGAAAATTTTTCTTTTGTGCAAATCATAGATCGAAAATTGCGATCAGACTATTCTTGGGCATGTGGGGTAAATCATGGGGCAGTTGCGGTTTTTCGAAAATTTGCGAAAGTATCTAATTTAGATTTCTACGACAGTTTTCCCTTTGTTTTGTCTCAGCCTGATAAAGAAAAGTTTTACTTCGATAATGATGCTCATTGGAATTCATATGGGGTTCGAAAAGTAGCAGCGCATTTATCTATCGAGTTAAGTAAGAAACTAAAGGATATTCGTGCAACTTTCTGAGTTTGATTATTTTGTACCTGACGATTTGATTGCTCAAGCTCCGCTCGCGAATCGACAAGATTCAAAACTGATGGTCTTAGATCGAAAAAAACAATCAATTACTCATGCTTGCTTTAAGGATCTACCAAGTTTTCTTACAACGAATGATCATCTTATTTTTAATAACTCAAAAGTGATTCCTGCAAGGCTGCTAGGCAGAAGACCCTCTGGTGGCTCAGTAGAAGTTTTTCTTTTAAGAGAAAGTAAATCCAATCAATGGGAGTGTTTATTAAAGTCTAGCGCTAAAGAAAAAATAGGGATGGAAATAAATTTTTCACAGTCTTTGAGAGGAACAATTCTTAAGCAAATGAACCACTCTATGGTTTATTTAATTCAACTATTCTCTAATGAGGGAACTGTGCGAGAGCAGATAGAAAATATTGGAAAAATTCCATTGCCTCCTTATATAAAAAGAGAGGCCACTCAAGAAGATCAAAATCGTTACCAAACGATTTATGCTGAACAAAAGGGATCTGTAGCAGCACCAACGGCAGGGTTACATTTTACTCCAGCTATTTTCGCTGAACTTGAAAAAAGAAATATCCAAAAATCTTATATTACCCTGCATGTAGGAATAGGAACATTCTTGCCAATAAAATCAGAAAAAATAGATGATCACCAAATGCATGAAGAGTATTTTTCTATAGACAATAATTTAAAAAATCATTTGCTAAAAAAAGAAAAATCGCTCGTAGCCGTAGGTACAACTTCGGTGAGGGCAATAGAAAGCGTAGCGAATGGAAACGAAGACAAAACTTCTTTATTCATTAAGCCGGGATATCAATTTAAATTGGTAGATAAAATATTTACCAACTTTCATCAACCGAAGTCGTCATTAGTAGTGATGATTTCAGCATTTGCTGGTAAAGATTTTTTATTTCGTGCTTATGAGGAGGCAGTCAAAGAGAGATACCGATTTTTCTCTTACGGCGACTGTATGTTGATATTATGAATAGCCCTATTTCATTTGAATTAGTTTCAGAGTCCGGTATGGCAAGAGCTGGTGTGCTAACCACCAGCCACTCAACAATAGAAACACCAATGTTTATGCCTGTAGGCACATTAGCTACAGTGAAAAGTATGACTCCCGAGGATTTAGAAAAAATGGGAGCACGAATTATTTTGGGTAATGCTTATCATTTATATATTCGCCCCGGCCATGAGCTTATTGAACGAATGGGGGGGCTTCATAAGTTTATGAACTGGTCTGGCTCTATTTTAACAGATAGTGGTGGCTTTCAAGTGATGAGCCTTTCTCAGCTAAGAAAAATTTCTAAGGATGGAGTCGAGTTTCGTTCTCATATCGATGGTAGTAAGCATTTTTTATCACCTGAAAAATCTATGGAGATTCAGAAAGCTCTAGGCAGCGATATCGTGATGGCTTTTGATGAGTGTGTAAAACATCCTGCTACTAAAGATGAGGTAGAAAAAAGTTTAGACTTAACAACAGATTGGGAGAAAAGATCGCGAGCCTATTCGCTAAAGCCACACCAAGCACTCTTTGGAATTCTTCAAGGCGGTATGTATCCAGACTTAAGAAAAAAACATTTTCAAATGATGCAAGATATTCCCTTTGACGGATGGGCCATAGGTGGTTTGTCTGTAGGTGAACCACCTGCGATGATGTATGAAATTTTAGATAGTACGACTCCTCTATTACCTAAAGAAAAAGTTCGTTATTTGATGGGCGTGGGAACTCCTGAAGATTTAATCGAAGGAGTACGAAGGGGAGTGGATATATTTGATTGCGTAATGCCCACAAGAAACGCTCGTAATGGCACCTTATTCACCTCTAAAGGTAAGATTCATATTAAGAACGCAAAGTATGCAGAAGACTCAAGCCCTCTTGATGAAAATTGCGATTGTTATACTTGTAAGAACTTTTCGAAGTCGTATTTGCGTCATTTATTTCAATCTGGAGAAATTTTGGGCTCCAGGCTTAATACGCTGCATAATTTGCATTTTTATATTCAATTGATGCGTAGAATTAGAGAGGCAATTTTAGCCAAGAACTTTGACGAATTTCGTACAACGTTTTATCGTTCCTACCTACAAAACGATCAAGAGGAGGTCTAGTTATGATATTCACGATTGCATTTGCTGATACAGCGGCGCAAGCAACAGCAACGGCTCAGCAGGCGGCTGGTGCGGCTCCTCAACCAAGTACTTTGGGGATGCTTCTACCTTTTGCTTTAATGTTTGCTGTTTTTTATTTTTTGATGATTCGTCCACAGCAAAAGAAAATGAAAGCTCATGAATCTATGGTTTCTGAACTTCAAAAAGGTGAAGAGGTGATTACTCAATCAGGTATCTTTGGTAAAATTCATGGTATTGCTGATAAGTTCATTACTTTAGAAGTTGATCAAAACGTAAAAATCAAAGTTTTGAAAAATCAAATTGCTACTGTTCTTCGCGGTGATCAGAAAGCTTAGGCGTGAGCTGGCAGACGAAAAATCTTTTCTCTTTTTCAGATGAGCTATTAAGTTCGGTTCAAAAGAAATGGAATATTCCGCAATGGCTTGCTCAATTGCTACTTTCTCGTTTGGGATTAGAGAATCCTTCGCTTGCTCACATAGATCAATACTTACAATCTAGTCTTAAAGATTTACCAGACCCTTTTCTTTTGCCCGATATGGACCAAGCCTCTGAGCGACTTTGTCAAGCGATAGTAGAGCAAGAAAAGATCGGTATATATGGAGACTATGATGTAGACGGCACTGTAGGTAGTGCTCTTTTTTATCGATTCTTACGTGCTTTGAGAATAGAACCGGTTGTTTATCAGCCTGATCGCCATACAGAAGGTTATGGAGTGAATAAAAATGCGATTCGTAAGTTGGCAGAGCAGGGCATTCAACTCTTAATTACTATAGATTGTGGAATCACAAATATTGAAGAAGTAGAGCTTTCCAACGAACTAGGCATGGATGTAATTATATGCGACCATCACGAGCCTAAAGAAATATTACCTCCGGCCTATGCGGTTTTAGATCATAAGCGAAAAGATAATGATTCGAATATAGACTCTCTATCGGGTGCGGGTGTGGGGTTTTACTTAGCCATAGCAACGCGTTCGATGCTTAGAGACATTGGCTTTTTTGAAGAGAATGAGATTGCAGAACCAAATCTAACAGCGTTATTAGATTTAGTAGCCATAGCTGCAGTTGCTGACTTGGTACCTCTCATTGGAGAGAATAGAATTTTAGTTAAAGCTGGTTTAGATCGGTTGAATAAAGATCCAAACCTAGGCATTCGAGAGCTTCTAAACGTGAGTGGTTGTAAACTTGGTGAGCTAGGTACCTATCATATTGGGTTTATCTTAGGTCCAAGAATCAATGCTTCTGGGCGATTAGGGACAGCTAACGCTGCTCTCAAATTGTTAATTACCGATAAATTAGATGAAGCAAAAAAACTGGCAGAAAAGCTTAACCAATTAAATTCAGAGAGAATTGATTTACAAAGTCAAGTTGCAAGTGAGGCCATAGAGCAAGCGGAAGGGTATCTTAAAGACAGAGCAGATAACGAAGCTGCTGCACTAGTTGTGTATTCAGATCATTGGCACGAAGGTGTAATAGGTATCGTAGCTTCGCGCTTAGTGGAAAAATTTGGTAGGCCTGCAATTGTAATTACTTTTGATACAAAAGACAAAAATGGAAAAGGCTCGGTTCGTGGTATAAGTGGCTTAGATATGACAGAGCTTCTGCAAGAAAATGCTTCTTTATTGATGGGCTTTGGAGGCCATAAAGTGGCGGCGGGCCTTAGTATAATGCGTGAAAATATCGAAAATTTTCAAAAAGCTTTTAGTGAGTCAGTGTACAGAAAAGCTCTTTCGCTTTTCCCTGAAGGTCATGGTTTGATTAAGAGAGAAATTTCTATAGATGTAAATCTTACTAGTGATACCGAAATTTCTCACGAGATGATCAAAGTCTTAGAGAAAATGGCACCTTTTGGGATGGGAAATCCTGAGCCCGTGTTTAGAATCTCAGGTTGGAAAATCAACGGAGTGAAAACTTTAAAAGAAAGACACTTGAAAATTCAGCTCTCATCCGCGCAAAATAGAAGTATGGAGGGATTTTGGGCGAATGGAGTAGATTCTTACGCCTTTACCGAAGGTGAGAGCGTAGATCTTGCGTGTTTTCCTCAATTGAATACGTTTAGAAATTTGAATCGCATAGAGTTCAAAATCAAAGATATACGAAGTGCGAACGAAACTACCTAAATCAGCGACTTTTATTCAAAGAGCAACCTACTCTTTTATTCGATCGTTCTTTCACTTTTTCTTCACTTTTCTTCCCTATTATCCCATTAAGCGAATCAATAAACCAAACCTAGACGGAGTATTTATTTGGTCGTGTAGCCATTCAAATTTTCTGTGCGATGCTGTACCAGCTGGGTATGAAGGTAATGCCCCTACAAAGTTTTTAGGTAAAAGCACATTATTTCGATTTCCCATAAAAACATTCATTGAGTTTTGTGGTGCTCTTCCTGTTGCCAGAGCCGAAGACTATAAAGATAAAACGCAAGAGAGCAGAGTGGCACAGAATCGATCTACGTTTAAAGCTGCAATTGCAGCGATGAAAGACGGTTGGCCGGTTGCTATTTTTCCTGAAGGGGTAAGTATCGTTTCTCCTGGCCTTACGCTCCCGTTAAAACCTGGGGTAGCAAAGCTGGCACTCTCTGCAGAAGATGACTCTGACTTTAACTTAGGGCTAAGAATTATTCCTGTAGGTTTAGAGTATGGCAGCAGAGTGAAGGTCGCATCTGGTCTTAATATTAGATACGGAAAACCAATTTTAGTGAGCAGGTACAAAGACGACTATAAAGAAAATGAGCAGCAAGCGGTAAAGAAATTAATGAATGAGCTTACAGAGCAGATGGTTTCTGTTTTTCCTCACTTTGAAGATGAGCATAAACAAACCATAGGTAAAAAATTAGTAGCTTTGGGATTAGTTCGCTCTAAATACGATGCGGCTCAATTATTTTTGGCTAGAAAAAATGCACCTGAGTTTTGGTCTGGCTTAGATAAAAAGATGAAAGCTTTTGAAGAAGTTACAAGAAATTCGGGCATACCTGTTCCTGCATGGGGATTGCGCCGAATATGGAAAGAACTTGGACCTATTCGAAGAGCAAAAAGAAGATTATATATTTTATTTGGTCTACCGTTTGCCATTATAGATGCTTTGAATAATAGCTTACCGGAGTTTGTCCTCTCTTCTACGGTAGACCTAATAGCTGTTGATGAAACAGAAAAAATGACCTTACGATTTATGGCTTCGCCTATTTTGTTAGGATTAGTCTATTGTGCACAATTTATTTTCTTTAAATATATTGTTTTCGAAAGCTATATGCAGAATATGGGGTTTGGTTCTTATATTATCTACTGCTTATGCTCTTTTATGCTTTGGTATTTTGGCGTGCATTGGCGCAGGCAATTTAAGCGATGGTTTAGTTTATTATTCTTTTATAAAGCAGGAATAGATGCAAAATCAGAGAGCGTGGCTCGTTATAAAGAATTAAGAAAGCACCTCAGCGATTTTTAAGAGAATCGCTGATAAAGAGGTAAATAATCCCATTAGGGCGTAAACATAAAACTCATCGAATTGCATAGGCTCTAATTATCAGGTCTTTTGGGTCCCTTCAAGCTGTCTTGTAAATCTTTTAATCGATTCATAGCCTGAAGAGGGGTTGAGTTTACTAAATCAAAAGAGGTTAGGGCTTCTTTGATTTGAGCTAGTTCTTTCTGCTCTTGTTTTTCTACAGCAGGTGGTGGATCAAAAAAGCTCATTTGTTCTGAGGGTTTAGTGATAGATTTCTTTTTAGGGCGCTCTTTAGACTCGAGATTTGTGAGAATTTCCTTTGCTCTTTCTAGTACAGGTCTTGGAACTCCCGCTAATTTAGCTACTTCGATTCCATAAGAACCATTGGCTTTACCTTTTTTAACTGTATGAAGAAACGTAATAGTTTGGTTCGTCTCGGCTACTTCTACATGAAGATTACAAAGGCCACTTAGAGAGGTCTCTAGCTCTGTTAGCTCATGATAGTGAGTGGCAAATAGGGTTCTGCATTGGATTCGTTTGGCGATATCTTCTAAGATTGACCAAGCGATAGATAACCCATCATAAGTTGAAGTGCCTCGCCCGATTTCGTCTATTATAAGTAGAGAGCGGTTGGTTGCTGAAAGTAGAATTTTTGCAATTTCGTTCATTTCTACCATGAAAGTAGATTGGCCTTTACCAATTCGATCTGAAGCGCCTACTCTAGTGGATATTCGATCCACTAAACCAATGCGAGCTTTTTTTGCTGAAACGAATGATCCTGCATGGGCCATTAAAGTAATAAGTGCAGTTTGTCTCATGAACGTAGATTTACCGGCCATATTTGGTCCGGTGATTAAAAATAAATTTTCAGATTCTGTAAAATGGATGGAGTTATTAATAAACTTATTTTTTCCCACTAATTTCATTAGTGCCGGGTGTTTACCTTCTTGAATTTCTAATTCGCAGGTATCGATAAGCTCTGGGCGAACATAATTATTTTCTCTCGCCACTTTTGCAAAAGCGAGGATGACATCTAATGTTGCCAGAGAAGAAGCTGTTTTTAAGAGTTCCTGTGTCTGTGTTTTAATATAAGCAATCAAATCTTCGAAAAGTTGCTCTTCTAGAGCCATTCTCTTTTCACTTGCTGAGAGCACTTTTTCTTCAAATGTTTTTAGCTCTGGAGTTATATATCTTTCTGCGTTTGCTGTGGTTTGTTTTCGAATATATCTAGCCGGTACAGAGGCTAGCTTTGCTTGAGATACTTCGATGAAATAACCAAAGACTTTATTGTATTTTATTTTTAAATTACCTATTCCCGTAGCTTCTCTCTCTGAGGCCTCTAATCGTTCGATAGTGTCTTTGCCATTTTCTGTCAGCTCAATAAGTTCATCTAACTGATTGTTCCAACCTTTTTTAAAAATATTCCCTTCTTTTTTGGAAGAAGCTGGTTCATCTAATAGCTCAACATCTAATCGCTTAAATAAAGCTGGTAGTTCGTTGATAGATTCACGTATATCTACCATAAGTTTTGTTTTTGCTTTATTCGCTAGGCTTGTACGAATTCTAGGGAGCTGTTCTAAAATGTTTTTTAATCCAACTAGATCTCTTGGATTTGCGCTATTGAGTCCAATCCTTGCAACTAGACGTTCTATGTCTCTCATGCCACCGAAAAGATCGGTTAGTTCTGAAAGTAGGAATATATTTTCGTAGCACTCTTCTACTGATTCTAGGCGAGCGTTAATTTCTGATTTTTTGGAGAGTGGTCTAATGAGCCAGTCTTTTAACTTTCTGGCTCCCATAAAAGTTGAAGTTTTATTGAGATGATAAAAGAGACTCTCTTCAGTTTGTTTATCTGATTTTGGTAAAATATCGAGATGGTCTATGGTCGATTCGTCGATTTGTACGAATCCCTCTAGAGCCCTACGAACAGGCATTTGTAGATGTTCTAAAGCACTTTGTTTTTGTGTTTCCTTTGCCTGCCTGAAAAAGGCACCAAGCACACCTAGTGCTGTATCTTGATCAGATAAATCCATGGCTTCAAGGTTGGTTAACTGGAAGTGATTTTTTAAATACGTATAGCCACTTTCTTTTGAAAAATAAAAAAGTGGAAGAATGGTTTTTGTGTTTTGCAGCCAAGGGAATTCTAAAATAATTTTTTTGTAAAAATCAGTGTCTAAGAAATCAGAAGTAATAAGAATTTCTTTAGGATTCGCTATACCTAAGAAATCTAGAAATGCCTCAATTGGTATTTCGGAGCAAAATTCGATTTTTCCCGTAGATAGATCACCCATAGCAAAAGATAGAGCATTTAAATTTTCAGAATGCTTATCAAGAGCAATAGAAAATGAATTCTCAACAGGAGCGAGAGCTTCAGGATCATAAACCATACCTGGGCTTACAATACGAACGATCTCTCGTTTTACAATACCTTTTGTGGCTGTTGCAGCTTCTGTTTGTTCGCAAATCGCTACTTTTTTACCTGCTTGAACAAGTTTATTAATATAAGAGTTCGAAGCATGGTGAGGAACTCCGCACATAGGTACAGGAATCTCTTCTCCCTTATTTCTAGCGGTGAGTGTGATCCCTAAAATCTCACTTGCTTCGATAGCATCTTGTTGGAAAAGCTCATAGAAATCGCCCATGCGATAAAAAAGCAAAGAATCTAAAGCATTGACCTTAATTTCTTTATATTGCTTCCACATAGGGGTGTCGGGAAGTTGTTCTAGTTGTGATTGCATTTATTTCTTTTAACCTTAGAGAGAGCGATCGGCAATCGTACTTTGAAAATGTGGTTTTCGGGCACTTGAGAATAAAGTATAGTTAAATCAATGGTTTATGATGTTCGCTAAAAATAGGCGAAGCAGAAAAGCCTTTACAATAATTGAGTAAAATAGTATATTACCGCCATGCCAAGCCTAAGGAATTTTGCCCGTTTTCTGCCTCCTTTTTTGCCTTTTTTGGGTGTTTTTACCCCTCTATTTTTTTCGAATAATGTATCTTTTGCTTTAGATTCCAATGAGTTATTGCCTCAATCCGTAAATTCTCCCGCCATTCGTTTTGGCGTCGTGTCTGGGGTTGATTCTAAATACAATGCTGACGGGGCTGTGCAATCGTTAAACGAGATCAATACGATTCACTTCAATGCAGAACAATTGCAAAAACTTGATAGCGGAATAAGTGACTTAGCAAATATTTTAAACCAATTTAGCCAACAAGAACTGGGTAGTCAGTTAAACCTCGGCTCTCTAAGAGTTGAGACGATTCCGGATGTAAAATATTTAGTACCAATTTATGCAAGAGGAATCACAGATAATCTTACACTGGCAATTGCAGCACCAATTGTTTTCTATAAAAATAAACTGACATTAAATCAATCAGCTTCGAATGCGGAACAAATTTGTAATTATTTTCGTTCTACACAAAAAGACATTCCAGAATTGAAAGATGCCTGCGATAAGTTGAAAGTAAAAATTAAGGATTCTGTTCAAAATGAATTAAAAAATTTAGGGTATAAGCCGATTGAAGACCGCTCAGAAACTATTTTCGGAGATATACAACTTGTTGGGCTTTATAAATTCTATAATGTGAACCCTATTTCACTTGTTTCAAGAACAACGCTAAATTTACCTACTGGCCAAACAAATGATCCTGACGATTTGGCTGATTTGGGTGCATTTGGTACAAGATCAATTGAAGAATTTGTGATTTTAAATTGGACTCCGAATCGTAAGTTTAGAATTGCGTCTAAAGTAGGTTACCGTTTTATGATTCCAGATAGAGCAGAAGTAAGGGTTCCTGGCTCGGCAGGTGACATTCTGCCGGGTCCAAGTAGTAAAGAAAATGTAAAGAGAGATTTAGGTGATTCCTTAACGGTTGGCGGAGCTATTAATTACGCTATATGGGGTGCTTTAACTATTGCTGGTGGATATGAATTTGTAATGAAAGGCGCTGATAAGTACTCTGGTAGCAGAGGAAAAAAGTATGATTTACTTGGTCAAGATACTCAGTCTAGAGCGCATAAGCTAAAGGCCGGTATTTCGTATGATACTATTGAGCTTTATCAGAGAACTAAGAGTTTTCCGCCTTTAAAATTAGATTTTGATGTTACCAATACCTTTGCTGGAGTAAATTCAGATCGGCAATTGGTGAATGAATTAAGTTTAACCATGTTTTTCTAGGAGAAAGTGTGAAGCAAATTCTACTGCCGCTGATTATTTTTTCTGTTCTTGCTACTGGTTCATCTTGCTCTAGAAAAGTAGAGAATAAGCCTTTGGTTGATGCTCCTCTGGTTATTGGCCCTGTGAAAAAAGATACAGACTTAAAACTTAATCCAAAAACGTCTAAAGAGTTAAAAGAGATGATGTCCTTTTCAGGCACTATACCTTCTCAAGATTTTTTTCGATTAGTAGAAAATATAGATGAGATCTCTAAATTTGAAAGAAATGATAAGCTACATAAGTGGTCTGAAGATTTACTTGATGCCTACTACGCATCACCTTCGAATATTAATAAAGTTACATTTGCGAATAGTTTATTTATTGATGCCCTAATCGGTGAAGGTGCACCTATCGCAGAAAAAGAGCTAAGAGGGATTGCTAAAGATATTAAAGAGGGCACGAAAAAACTTACTGCTCTGTTAGAGAAGAGTAGATCTAGCTTTCCTTTTCCAAAGAACTTAAAAAGTTTAGACCAAGGCATAGACGTAGCTGACGATTATGTTCGTTGGTTGGGTAAAGAGATCCCTAAATTAGGACTATCTAAAGAAATATCAAGGCCAGCTATTGGTGCTATTCAAGGTGAGTATAAAAAATACCGACCATCATTAGTAGAGTTAGCTAATGGATTAGATAGAGCAAAAACATTGCGTTCTGCGGTTGCAGCGGTAAATAAACTACTTGTAAAATTTAAAATAAAACTTTCTGGTGAACAAGGACGACTTCTTGGCGCAGCAAATGAAATAGGCGGCTTGTTAGAGGTGATGCAGTCAAGCCAAGAAGCTTTAACGGTAATTATTAAAGTTTGGAAAATGGTTCCTGCTTCAGAGAGAAAACAAGTGTTTGCGTCTGTTCCAGATATCTACGATTTTTTACAAGATAAAAGTGACACTAGTTTAGATTGCTTAGAAAAAGGTTTTTGTGGTTTAGTAAATCCTATTTTAGAAATTGCGAGAAACGTAGCAATCTTGCCTAAAATTTCAGAGTACGGCGTTGCTAAAATCGGTGCTCAAGTGAATTCTGCTGGCGTAGAATATATACAAGCCTCAATTTTGGAAGAAGCACCCAATATCTTAAGAGATGCTCCTTTACTTATTCGAGACGAAGTGAAAAAAGAAGCTGCTGGATATGCTTCTATGGTGGCTCAAATTCAAAAAGATATCCCTAAATTTATTCGTACAAGAGTAGATGCTTGGGCAAAGAAAAATTTAAATCGATCTATTTATGCGATAGAGGCTGGAGACATAAAATTTAAAATTGAAAAAAACGGCAAATTCTCTATTAGTCCAAATTTAAAGCGTATTAAAGATTTCGATACGAATGCACAGACGCTAGGTACAAGTATGTCTGTACGTTCACGCTTCATAGAAGGTTCTGATTCGCAATCTAATCAGGCTAAGATCTTGGGCCCGATTTTGAAGCTTTTTGCTATTAGCGGATACACTCAACCCTCTGGAAAACCATTCCCTTCTTTGATGGTTTCTAGCGATGGTGATTCTAAGAAAGTATTCGACATAAAAAAACTACTTAGTGATACGGTTCCCTACTTTGTTCCTGACACTGCTATGATTCATCCTGGATATGTATTTGATAGAAAAAAGGTAAAGCTAAATTCCAGTGTAGTGTCACAAGCAGAACTTTTAAGAGGAATCAGCAGTCAAATTAAACTTCTACGAGACTGGGAGAAAAACGAGTTTGACTCGGCTCTTGGAAATGTTCCTATAGAAGAAGTGATTAAAGAGATACCCGCTGGCTCTGTAGGGATTAATCTTTTTCCCAAAGATATTCTATTTGCTCTCAGTGTGGGTAGTGCAGGAGCGATTTTACAAAATATCATTTTAGAAAATTCACCAGCATTTCTAGTTTTGTCTAAAGACGAGTTGCTATGGGGAAATGACTATAAAAAAATTGGAGAAGGCAAAGTTTCTACAGTAGCTGGCTTAGTAGACATCGTTGATGGAAAAAGAACAAATTTAGTCCATACAAAAGATATAGCTAGATTTATTTTGGCACTCGACGCGTTCTTAGAGGCAAGTGAAGGGATTGAAAATTCACAGTCTGGCCCGTTACTAGAAAAGAACTCAGAAGGCCTAACAGTTTTAGAGCAGTTAGTAGATGCAAGAAAATACCTAAGATTATTTATGTTGGGTCTAACGAACTTTTTAGTAGACGTTGCTAAAGATAAAAAAGAAGGCGGCTTCTACTCTACTTTTGACCTTAGTCTGGGTTTAGCAAGAACCAGTGATCAGAAAGATTTACAGACGCAAGCTCTTGCTATTCGAGCCATTTTAGCTAGCTCTAAACAGCTAGATTTAGAAATCTTTCATTGGACAGCTTTAGATGGATACTATTATTTAAATAAGAAAATGTGGGATTCTGAGCTTCAATTTTATAAGCGAACAGATGGTAGCGAAAATTCCGAAAAACCAAATCTTACGGAAATTTCAGAAATGATCCGCGCAGGAAACGAACTGTCTGAGATTATGGATACAGATTCTAGAAATCAATGGACTCGCATCGCTAGACCTTGGCACGAGATGTTGATAGATTTGTAGAACTCGCAAGAGATGCCCGTACTTACTATACTGGTGTATGGTCAGAGCGCTTAATCACGTGGGCGATTACTGTATTTGTCTTAGATCTAACCATGGTTGGTATACCAAGAGTCATCACAAGTAGATCGCCTTTTCGTAGCGGCTTTAGTACAGGAACTAGGAATTTGTTCCACCATCCAACTACAGCTTGTTCTGCCATTTCGATTACGTCGCTTTCTGGATAAGCTTCAGGAATCAATACACCTTTTACTCCCCAAATTAGCGAGAGTCTTTGTAGTACTTCTTTTCTATCGGTAATGGCAAAGATTGGAGCTGAAGGACGATACTTCGATAGAGCTTGTGCAGCCTTACCTGTATTTGTAATGCAAACAATCGCCTTTGCAGAAGTATATACAGCAACGTCAGAGGCAGCATGTTCGATAGCATCAGGAATCGAAATAATCGGTGGAGATTCGGGCTTTTTAATTTTTAATGATTCACGATCTCGCTCTGCTTGTTTAATGATGTCTGTCATGATTTGCACTGCTTGTGAAGGATATTTCCCAGAAGCAGTTTCACCAGAAAGCATAAGTGCATCGGCTCCATCAAAAACGGCATTAGCTACATCACTTGCTTCTGCTCGAGTGGGCCGAGGGTGTTCCATCATACTCTCAAGCATTTGAGTGGCTAGAATCACGGGGATTCCGGCAGTATTACATTTATGAATAATTTTTTTCTGCGCTGAGGGAACCATTTGCGGAGAAATTTCTACGGCCATATCTCCTCTGGCAACCATTACTCCGTCTGCTACAGCAATGATGTCATCAATATTTTGAATAGCTTCAGGCTTTTCAATTTTTGCAATAACAGGAACGCTTTTAAGGTGGGAGTGAATTAGTTGCTGAACTTCTCGTACATCAGAGGGCTGTCGAACAAAGGAAAGTGCAACATAATCGACATCCAGGCTTAATCCATGAATAAGATCTTCTCTGTCTTTTTCTGTTAAGCTAGGTATAGATGTTTTAACACCAGGGAGATTCATTCCCTTATGGTTAGATAGCTTGCCACCAAAAACTACAGTAGTGTTAACCTCACCTTTATTTTTATCTGAAGAAATTACTTTAAGCTCAACGTTACCATCATCGAGTAAAATTTTATCGCCAGGGTTAACATCATTTGCCAAGTATTGGTAGGTTGTAGATAAGCGACTAGCCGTACAAGGCTCATCTTCGTTCGTAGAGATAATAATACTGTCGCCTTCTTTAACAACTACAGGCCCACCAGGAAATTCTCCGATTCGTATTTTTGGTCCTTGTAGGTCTAGTAGAATAGCAACCGGTCTTGCTAGCTCTCCGCTAGCAGACCGAATCATAGAAACAAGTTTTGTAAGTGTTTCGTGTGTACTGTGGCTGCAATTTAAGCGAGCTACATCCATTCCTCTTCGCATGAGATCTTTTATAGATTCAGGAGAGGATGTAGCGGGGCCAAGAGTGCAGACGATCTTAGCCCTTCTCATACTAATTTAAAGAGTCCTCGATGATCTCTTTAAATTCTTCGATTTTTTGAGCGCCTTTGATGAGCTGGCTATTTACGAAGAATGTAGGAGTAGAGTTAACACCTAGTTTTTGTCCTTCTGCTAAGTTCTCTTCCACGCGAGCAGCATGTTTTTTCGTGTCGAAACATTCTTCAAACTGCTTCATGTCTACGCCAACTTTTTTCGCCATTGCCATGAGGTCATCTTTGGTCCACGCTTTCTGATCATCAAAAAGCATATCGTGGTATTTCCAGAATTTATCATTGTTTTGTTCTTCAACACATAATGACGCTTCGTGAGCAGGTCTTGCTTCTGGGTGCATCGGCAATGGGAAGTGTTTAAAGACAACAAATAGTTTCTTGCCATAGAGCTTTTTCAATTCATTTAAACGGGTTTTACCTTCAGCACAAAATGGGCACTGAAAATCAGAAAACTCTACGAGTTTAATTGGAGCGTTCGGATCACCCCATGTAGATTCTCCCTCGATTTTGACGTTAAGAGGCTGAGCTGTAGGTCTCTTTAGATATAGTTCAACTTTATTGCTAGAGGTCGCATTGGCAACAAGTTTTTGTACATGAAGAAGACCTCTGATTTGGTCTCTTACTTGTGGGGGAATCTTGCTTGTGTCTGTTACGTTTCTAGCTTTTAAGAAATTCTCTACTTCTTTTTCTGTAACTTTCTTTTTTGCAAGTTCCATTTCTTTTTTCATAAACTCGTCTGTTGAGAGATTAGCTTTTTTTGCAAGTTCATCAAGTACAGAGTTGCGAACGTATTCTTCAAGAGCACTAACTTGAGTTTTATATAGATCTAAGCGAGCAGAATAGATATCTGGGCTGCTTTTTTCTAAATCTTCCATGGTGATTTGTTTCTCTTTGAAAGAAGCAACGACATTAGGATTTGGCCCGTCTTTTTTTACAAAGTAAACACCAGAATCGTTCGCAACGCTGTTGTTTTGGGTACACCCAATAAATGATGCTAGTAAAATAGGGAAAAAATAAAAACTAAGGGTACGAACTTTCACTGGTCCTCCGGTGCAATTAATTAATCTACGTATATGGTATCATAGACCTGAAAATGATGAATGTGGAGCGATTTCCCTTCGCATTTCTGAAAGTTTCTAGAGAAAATGAAATTGTATGGAAATTTTAGATAAAGCAGAAAGCGTAAGAGTGGCATGGAATCAGTGGATACCTCCCGAATACACTCTAGACCGGTCATTTTTAGAGTGGAATCTGTCGCGTCAATCTTGGTTAAGTTATTTTGTAGAAGAAATTCATCGGGTACCGTGTTTATTCGCGGTGGCGAGCCATGATGGAAAAAGTCTCGGAATGAATGAAAATGGCCTTTGGCTTTCATTGTACGGAGAAATAGAAGATCCTGCGGGTTTTCTTCAAGCGCTAAAGGAGTATGCCAAAAGTATAAACAAAACTCGTATCCAGTTTGGAGGGGAAGAGTTTCACTTTGTTTCTGGAATTCCAAGATCAGAAAAATGCCAAGGGCTTTTGTCTGAATTAGAAAAATGGAATTTTAGAACATCAGATGTTGTTGATTATGCTGGAAAGATTTCTTCCAATTCGATTCAAGAATTTGTGCAAAAGTATAGACCGTTGGCGAATGAGCAAGGGTTCTATTTTCTGAAAGTAGAAGCAGAAAAAGATGCAGAAAAAATGCATGAATATTTAGCAAAAGAATTCCCCGGTCGATGGCATAGAGAGTTTCTCTATTATAGAAAATTGTGCGCTGAAAATAATGCTCTACTGTCGTGGTTTTTTTTCTATGATAAACAGAAAAACATTTTGGGTTTTTCTCGTATTGGTAAGGCAGTAAGCAAGTTTTCATCTGAGCAGTGGTACCCGGGCGCGCTACGTTTACCTGTGGCAGATCAAATGGTGATGCCGGATGCGTGTTTGGGTCCTATAGGAATTTCTAATTCTTATCGTGGAAAAGGTTTAGGAAATCTATTATTAGCGTTAACGTTAGAAAATTTATTACGTGTAAATGCAGAACTTCTTTGTATCGATTGGACTGACGCATACAATTATTATAAACCTCTTGCGTTAAAAGAAGTACGAAGGATTCGAAATGCTTCTCTTAACCTAAGGTAAACTGAATCAAAAAGAATCAAGGAGGATTCTGATGAGAATAGTATCTACTTTTTTTCCCCTATTGTTTGTTAGTTTTTTGTTAGGAATACCAAATGTTTCATTTGCGGATGGAGAGCCGAAATTTCGTAAAGTGGGAGATTTGAAGCCAACCTTTTATTGGGTTGCTCTAGAACAAGATGATGGAGCAACAAGAGACAAAGAACTAAAAGATATGGAAGGCAATGTGCTTGCTCGAGTGTCTGATAAGTTTTTTCGATCGATTCGCTTAGAGGGTACAGGTCGTTTATTGGATGGTAGGGTTTTGAATTATGCTGGCCGAATCGGTAGCGATATTCGTTATCTTGTTTGTCCACCAGAAGCGCCTTATGGGTATGGTGTTAATTTGATTCCCTTGGTTCCTTTTCGTTCTGTAGCGGTTGACCCATCTGTGGTTCCAATTGGATCTCGAGTTTATATTCCGCAGGTGATAGGCGCTGAATTACCTAATGGAGAAATTCACGATGGCTACTTTATGGCAGTAGACATTGGCGATGCGATTAAGAATAAGCGTATCGATATGTTTACTTCTTTTGGTGACCAAAGTGCTGTCTTTAGAAGAGCGGGTCTGGATAATATGAAGCCTACGGCAGTGTATATAGTCGAGTAGTAAGTATAAGACTTTAATTGAGAGTCTATGTATTTTTTACCATATAAACGAAGGGTCAATTTGTTACCGGTATCGTGAGAGCGGCTCTTTTTTGACGCAATACATAATATTTAAGTATATGAAATCATTAAAGTTTGGTGGTTTTTATGTTTTGGCACACAGATTGTATTAGTATAAGTGCTACTGTTGAACGTTTGTGAAGGCATTTGTTGGTTGGTCTTTCATCACATCTATTTCCGCTACTCATACTTATCTTGCCGCCCCCCTAGGGAACTAGGGAGGGCCGGTCGCGTTTTAAAGTGCCGAGAATGGCCAATCTTTTCGTTGCACTCGACTGTTCCCGCTCCACAGGGCTATTCGCCCAGTTCACGGCTTCCAGTCTCGCGCGCCTCAATCTTGAGCCATTCTTGACACTTTATATTTTAAAGTGCCGAGAAAGATCTAGTAGCTATAAGAAATGCCGAACCCAAAATTCCAATGCTTCACTTTATTCGTAAGCAGTACTTCGGTTCCATTTCTATCTTGGTCACCATAAGAATTTAAGTTGAGGGTCAGGTCTGCGTACAGACTAGGGAAGAGTTCATAGCCCACAAGAAAGCGAATAGCGGACCCTGATAAACTTCCTTCGGGAGTATGGGTTGATTGTTTAGAGATGAGATCATATCCGACAAGAATTTTAACTAGAGAGATCCGATACGTTACGGCTGGCCCTAAAGAGAATCCGCCACCACTAAAGTCTTCGCCTGCTACATTACCTGCAGAGGTAAGCTGACTCAAAAGGCGATACTCAAGTAAAAGACCAACCATTAAGCTGTCCGATAAAATTTTATAACCAGGAACTGCCTGTAAATCAAAGGTACCCATAGAGCGATCACGAACTTGAGTGGTCTCGTTTCCTAGTCGCCCGATTCCAATATGTGAACCTAAATGAACACCAAAACTAGCTGTGCTGATGTTCGGGTATAGTGCCAAAAAGCTAACGAATAACAGAGTAAAAGTCTTTGTAGAAAAAAGCTTCATTCACTTTATTATTAGTTTTTAGAGAAGATTCTTCAACTTAAAAAGCCTTGGTCTTAAGCGAGAGAAGAAATATAATAGAAGAGGGGGCTAGGATGGCATCTAAAGAAGAAATTTATTACTTTAAAGAGGGAAAGTTTCATTTTTTCTGTCCCCTTTGCCATTACCATCAAAGCACAAACACTATTCAAAAGATCAATATAAAGCACTATCTACAAATAGCTGTAGTGACTGCGGCCTTTGCTCTAGTTTGCTGGCCAATCTTTGGTATGAAAGGTGTTTTTAGCTATCTCTTTTTTCTTTTTCTATTTGAGGTCTTTTATCGATTCAGAAAACGACAGGCTTTAGTATGTGAAAGCTGTGGTTTTGATCCATTCTTGTATAAAGTTAATCCAAAGAAAGCACGAGACTCTCTTCGCGCATATTGGCAAGAGCGCATTGATAAAGAAAATCTTTTTCAGGGCAAAAAATTGAAGAATTACAAGACTAAGCTCTTAAGCCCTGACATGGAACAGAGCGAAAATTTTTCTGCACCTCCTTCATCTGATTCAGAGAAAATGGGGTCAGAAGCGACCTCTTCTTGACTAGAGTACTCTTAGACCATTAAGTTTCCAGTATCGTAAATATACAGTAAGGTTGGCCTTTGCCAACGGAGGGAAAATTATGTCTGTAAACAAAGTACTATTGATTGGCCGCTTAGGAAACAACCCAGAAATTCGTTATACGAATACGGGGACAGCGGTTGCCAACTTTAATTTAGCAACTTCTGAGAATTGGAATGATAAGAATGGCCAGAAGCAAGAAAAAACTGAATGGCATAGAGTAGTTGTTTGGGGAAAGCTAGCAGAGCTTTGTGAAAAATATTTGAGCAAAGGTCGGCAGTGTTTTGTAGAGGGACGTTTACAGACGCGCTCTTGGGACGATAAGGACGGTAACAAGCGCTATACTACAGAAATCGTTGCTTCAACTGTGCAGTTTTTAGGTGGAGCAAGCGCTCAGACATCTAGCTCTCAGCATGCTGGTGGTGAGTCTGAGATGGG
>JAMLID010000038.1 GCA_023954355.1 Oligoflexia bacterium
CTAAATAAGCCTGTAAGCTATCACCGTCAAGATCAGCCAATGAGCTCACATTTTTTTCTACTTGCCTAAGGTATAACTGCACATCTGAATATAAAGTAGATTGCACTTCTTCTAGATAATTACCTAAAATTAAATCTGTAAGTTCTAAGTTTTTTTGTGCATCTATAAAAAATTGCCCTGCACTTGGCTCTACACTTTCTCCTTCTTTAAAAATCGACTCGGGCTTTATTCTTAGATGATCCCAAGCACTCTTCCATGCTTGAAAATGATAAATCACACCAGACAATAACTCTAATCGATAGCTTTGGTATATAGAGTCAGACAGCTCATTTTCTAACTTTGGCTGAAGAACCTGCTCATAACTCAACTCACCTATAGACTTAGCTATGAATCTTCGATTTACGATCTGCCATATATGCTTTTGGGTCATATGGATCCTTTAACAAAAAAATCTTCTCTTTTTGCCATAAGAAGAGCTGCTCTTTTGTGAGGAAAATCAAATTCCTTAATAAATTTCCAGCCGGGTACAATTTCGACATAGCGAATTACGCGCTTATTATCACTTCTGGGCTCTGCTACTATTCTTCTTGTTCGTTGATCATCAAGAAAAATAAAGTGCATAATAGAGCGTATAAATTGATCGGTATTTTCTCGGCCTAAAAACTTTTCGTTTCCGATAAGAAAATGAAAGCCCCTATCAAATGGTTCTACATCATAGTAAGGAGCAATTCGATCTTCTGCGGCCCAATACACTTCAAAATAACCTACAGATTCTCCATCTACTTCAAGAAAGAGCGGCATTTGATGTGTATCTCTAAGGCCTTTTTCTAAGTACTCTCTAAGCTCTTCTTTTGGCTTATTAAGCTCCCATAAATCATAAACTCTGGCTTGATTATGCCATTGATAAAAGCAATCTAGGTCTTGCGCTATATTGGCTAATCTAAATGAAATCGTTTTCTTTATTTGCGGAATAGTTCTTTTATATACCACACCAGTCTCTTGTAACGGTCGATAAGGATGTTTTTTGTCGTTTGTACTTATCCAAATTTCAGGACCATTTTTCTTATTTTTTGTCCAAATATTTGGCAACTGATAAAATCCTAATCTAGAAATTGATATCTTTTGTGTTTCTTTGCAAATAGGAAAGCCTGAAAAAAATGATAGAATATTTTTCTCATAACAAACAAAATGATCTATCGAAGACAAATGACTAAATAAATAGTCAAGAGCGACATAAAGTTTATTTTCATAATTTTCAACCTTTTCATTTGAAAACACCAATTCAAGCTCATTTTCATGTTCTAGTACTTGAAAGCTTAGGGTTTTCTCTGCGTAAGATTCAACTCGACAATTTTTACCATCGAAAAAAATGGTATATGACGTACTGTTAAAAGGAGATTGAATGTTTTTTTCACCCAAAATTTTAAGCATGAGAGTTTACTCCTGAAAGAGGATTTTTAATTGGCGTATAAATAGAAAGAGGATTTTCTGTAGTATTTTCATTAATGCTCTTAAAAGAACACAAAAAATTGCCTTTATTCATTAGTTCAGAGTTATACAGCAAATAGTTCAAGCAATTTTTATCTGAAGAAAATTTTAAAAGAAGCTCAAGATGTGACCTAAGATCATTAATGAGCTCTTCTTCTGAAATCCAACTAGCCGACGCTAGAGCCGCAATTACATTGAATGTTGAGTTAATTATTAAGTAGTAAGAGAAGAGATATTTACCCATATCATCGTCTAGCACATTTCCATTTTCTCTAGTGATGAGTGCTACTTCTTTTGCAAAATTTTTATATCCTAGCTCGCTATAACCGGTACCCTGACAATCTCTAAAAAACGCTTTAGTTGGGTACCCCTCACATATTTCTAAAATAAGATTTTGTTGGTGAGCTCCAAGTAAAATTCCATAATTTGCTTGGGCATCGAATAAGGGAGAAAGTACAGTCTCTAAGTACATTTTGAACCATTTGCTTACTTTCTCTTTTTGCCCTAAATCATCTTGGGTATTTTTTAAAATTTCTAGTAAAAGGTTGTCACGGCCGTATAGGCCATCTTGCGTTAAGGTAGCTAAGAGTAATTTATTTTCTGCATCTTTTTGCATGAAAGCATTTTTTCGACAAACAACTACGGTTTCGCTTAAATTATTGCCTTTAGGATTTTTCAAGCAAAGAAAAGCTGGTTCAGTGAGTATATGGAAATTAGGATTTTTTTCTAAAAAATCTTTTCCTTTTTGAGTTGATAAAACATCTTCTAATTGCAGGCCTCGCTCTACTTCATGAACTAATAAATGTCGAATAGAATTAGTTAACTTAAGACTCATAGAGAATTTCAACATATAGGGAGAATTTTCTCTATAAAGCGAGCGCAAAGATGAGGTGGGCTTCCATTCAAAGTTTGACTTTCCTAAATAAATAATTTTTTCTTCTTTTTTATATTCAGAGAAAAATAATTCTTTAGACAAAACTTTTGTTTGCCAAGGATGCAATGGATACGGAACATAGCCTTTATTTAAATAAATTTTAAAATTCTCTATTGCTTCAGGCATATCTAAACGAAGCATTTTCAATGACCATAATTCAGTTTGAAAATGATTCGTCTGCACATTATGAACAATATTTGGATCAGCTAAAAACCAATCTATAGAAAACTTTGTACAAAACTCAGGCGAATATGAACGTAAATCTTCATCACTAAATTCGTCACGGCTCTTGGGCGTTGGGTGAAAATTATGCCCAACAATTAAACTCTGCTCTGTTGATACAAAAGAATGGCTTATGTCTTCAGCAGATTTTTTTCTAAATCGTAAAATATTTTCTATATTCTTTTTACTGTCATCATAGCGTTTTTTAAATGGCATAAGTTCATTTTCAGAAATCTGAAATTTTTCGGCAATGTTTTCTAAAATCATAGTTAAAAATTGTTCAAAAGAGATTTCAGACTTCTTATCGCTCATTAATAAATAATAAGATCCTAAATAGTGGTGACGGCCTACTTTTGAATATTTAGCCAACGGAAGGACGACTATTTTTTTACCTAGTGAAATATGAATCTCATTTTTTTTTGTGACATATGAATTCGGCCATTCTCTTAAAAAAGCATTTAGAAAACAATTTTCAGAGTGAACCTTTGCCCAATTTATAAAATTATTTTCCATATAGGCTCCAAACAAATTGTTTTGATTTTCTAAAGACTAGCCCAAAACTGAAAACACCCATCAGGAAAACTAATATAAGTAGCGTTGTTCCAATATTAATTTGAAAGCGAATTAGTAGTGCCGCTAAAAGTATTCCCAAAGAATAGCCTAAGGTATGTGCTGATCCAATTAGACCTGCTTTAGTACCGTAATTTTGCTGTTCTTTGTCTTTTTGAAGTACAGACAAGTACATTGGAGGTAAAATTCCAATACCAATTGTTAAAAAGAAAAGAGAAATCCAAAACTCTATCTGAGATCTAGATTGAAATAAAAAATATGTACCCAAAGCTAAAAAGAAAATTCCCCCACTTAAACCCAAAGCCTGCGATATTTTTTTAATTCTTCTTGCAATAACCTGCACAAGCAAAATGCCAAAACAAACAAAAAGCAAAACTTTCGAAACAAACTCGCTAGATTCATGAGCAGTAACTTGAAAAATTGACTGTATGCTTACTGACAATGTTGAATTAAGCCCTTCAATATAACATGCAAACAAAAATGCAATAATGAACACAGGATAAATAGCTACTAATTCTTTTGAAAAACTCAACACTTTTGAAGCGTCAATTTTATACTGTATGCTTGGTAAAGTAAGTTTTCTAGTTAGAAAAATCGCTGCAAGAATTATTAAAACATATACGATTAGAATTAGTTTGTATTGTTCATGAAAAAGTAACAAAAGTAATAAACTAAGAACTCTACCCAGACTTAATGCTTGCGAGTGTAGTAGCATTGCTTTTGTTCTTTCATCATCCATGTCTACTTGAAGAGCTTGACAGACGGGTGCAATTGCTGAAGCAACTAAACCATACAGAATACGACTTATGAGAAAAATACTTATAGTAAGGCTTAAGTTAGAGGGCGCAAAATACACTAAAAGTGCAATAAGTGAAAATGAAAGTAAAAGCGCAGTTAACCCAATTTGTAATACTTTTTCTCTACCCAACTGATCACTTTTTCTTGCCCAAAATGGGCTAGAAAAAAGAAAAAGAAAAGATCCCACACCAAAACCGGTTAATAAGAGAGGCATTGGAATCGCTAAATTATGTGAGAGTATCGGATAAAGAACAACAAATGCTATTTGTGCGCCACTAAAAATAGCCGCATTAAGAAAAGCAATAAATTGTGGAAACTTTGATTGGCTAAGCATTTCTTCTTCTCACAAATAAAACAACTAAAGGGATTAATAATAAGCCAACTGCGATATAATCTAAAAAGCCCTCTAGAAATAAGGCTCCAACGATTCCTAAAATTGAAAAAGACCCTACCAAGATAGGCTTTTTATAAATAATTTCTTTTTTCTTAGATTTAGAATTTTTGCGGATAGTGTCTGTCGTTTTTTCTACATTAACCTTTCGATTTTTTCGTTTTAGATAAAATGAATAGACCCCAAATAGAACAACTGCCAAAGAACAAAGCGTAAAAATAGCCCATACAATTTTTAAAAATAATCCACCATAGTCACCAAAATGTAGCGGCTCTGAAAGCAATACTAATTTTAAGTAAAGTGGCAGTTGTACTATTTCTGCTATTTGTGCAGTCTGATTATTCACTACGAATAATTCGCTGAGCTTTTGTGCAAATGCTTGTGTACTATCTACGAGAATTAGGTAATGCCCCTGAATGCCATATTCTGTATTAGGAAACGAAATATAAGAAATCTCAGAATCTATTTTCTCAGAAAACACAGACCGAATTATATTAGCTAGCGATGCTGATTCGTTCGATGAAGCAATATAACCAGAATATTGTTCGCTAAGGTGTTTTAAGCTTTGCATCTGAAAAATTTTAATTAACAGGCCATTAAAAGCTAAAAACACTCCGCTGAGTCCAATGATTAATCCCCAACCAAAAGTTACAACACCTACAAACTTATGTAGATCTACTAATTTAGGAATTTTTGCTTTTCTAATTTCACCAAACGTACGGCTTTTCATAAAACGGCCATAAATGAAAAATCCAGACACTAGCATTAATACGTATAGGAAACCTACAAAGCCAACATAAAGTTTGCCGTTTGAACCTAAAAATAATTCTCTATGTAGAATCAGAATCGCATCATAAAAACCAGATACGCTTGTTTCTTCGTGAGTGATTTTTTCTCCTGTTTGTAAATTATACTTTAAGCGCCTAGAGCCACGAAGCTTAGTGCTGCCGTCTATCCCCATACGAATATGTAAAATATTTTTATTATTATCATCAGGATAAATTGCTAGTGGTTTGTCTTGAGGAAACTCTAGCTTCGCTTTTTCTAAGGCTGAAAAATAAGCTGTTGAAATTTCTTCTGCAGTCCATTTTTTTTCTTGTTCTATTTTTTCGGATTGCACTTCATCTTTAAAAAGTAAAAGTAGTCCTGTAAGAGAAAAAATCGCAAAATGAATAGCTACAAAAAGACCTATGTAGGTATGTGCTTTGTAGATATATTTAAATGCTGCCTTTCCGTAAGCCACTTGCCACTACCTTTATCTATTTTCGAAGAATCAATTCTGTAAAGCTTCTATCGACGAGAAGTACCTAGCTTCACGCTCAATGTCAATGAAAATGAGAACCATTATCATATTAAGGGGGACACAAAAGAGCGGTGCGTTATTTATTATTCGCTCCTATGTTCTAAAAAGGCGCTTTATGCTAAACCTCTACTATGACCAACTGCCATATTTCACAAAAGAGATTCGTACTTACTTCTCTTAGCCTGCATTTTGTGGGGCTTTTGGCTGTTTATGCACTCTCTAGCGCTTCTAGCACCTTATTTTTAACATTTTCGTCTCCAAAAGTGACGTATATTTCTTTTCCCTCTGAAATTTCTAAGCCTACTAATCGTCCTGCCATAACTACTAGCAACACAAAAAAAAATGTCCCTTTAGTTAAACAAAGTGCGACTAGCGGTGAATCAATGGCAAAACCCGTTACTAGAGAAGAAGCATCTACAGCAACAAATACGGGACAAAAAATAGCAGCAAGTCAGTTGGCTATTTATCTAGAAGGTTTATATAGTGCCATTGATCACCAAAAAAATTACCCTCTTCTTTCTCGTCGCTTAGGCGAAACAGGAAAAGTAATAATCTCTATTGTACTACTTAAAAATGGTGAGCTAGAGAATATCCAAATTAAAACAAAATCTGCCTTTTCTAGATTAGACCAAGCCGCACTAGACACAGTTTTAAAAATTAAAAACTATAAGCCTATTCCTGAATCTATAGCTTCAGATCTACTTACTATCGATATCCCCATAGAATTCACTTTATAAAACTACTTTTTATACATTTGAATCGCTTTATTTTTTTGTAGAGCATGACTCACTATAGGCTTTACGTATTTCCATTTTGATCGATCAAAATCTGGTTCATGTAAACTCGCACTTGGTGCCTCATTTAATTCAGGTACATATTTTTTTATATACTCCCCATCAGGATCAAATTTTTTACTCTGAAGCCAAGGATTAAATATACGAAAATATGGCTGAGGATCGCATCCTGTCGAGGCAGCCCACTGCCAGCCTCCATTATTTGCAGCTAAATCACCGTCTAGCAACTGCTCCATAAAGTATCTTTCTCCCCAGCGCCAATCGATCAAAAGATCTTTTGTTAAAAATGAGGCCACAATCATACGCACTCGATTATGCATCCAGCCTGTTGTTTTTAGCTGTCTCATTCCAGCATCAATGATGGGGAATCCTGTTTTGCCTTCTTTCCATTTTTCAAAAAATTCTTTGTTATTTTCCCAATTTAAATTTTCATATTTTACTTGAAATTCTTTCGCTTCAACTTCTGGCTGATGAAAAAGTATATGATAATAGAATTCTCTCCAGGCGAGTTCTTTTACATACTGAACAGCACCAGAAGCATCATTCCAATGCAAATTTTTAATCGCTAACTCATGAAGAATTTGTGTAACTGTTAAGCTTCCGTTTTTTAAGTAAATAGAAAGATTTGAGGTGGCTTTCTCTGATGGAATATCTCTTTTCTTTTTATAGTGTATCAGTTTTTCAGAAAACTCTTTGAGCCTAGTATACGCGACAGCAAAGCCCGCCTCTGGTAAATCGATCGTCACCTTTGTACTATTTTTTGCTTCGAATATTTTTAGCTGATCATTAAATATATTCGAAGAAGAAAGAACTTCGTGCCAAGACAATTTAAAAAGCTCAGAGTCTTTATTTTTTTGGTTAAAATATTTTTTCGCACTACTTTGTTCCTGGACTCTAGATAATCCTAAATCTGAATTTAGAAGATCAAACCATTTGCGACTAAAAGGAGAATAAATTTGATAGTAAGATGAATCACTTTTACCAGCTTTTAGAATTTCATGTGGTTCAAATAAAAGATGATCTCTTTCAGTTAAAACCTCAATGGAGAGCTCTTTTAAAAAAAACTCTATTTCGCGATCTCTATTTCTAGCAAAAGGCTCATAATCTCTGTTCCAGCTGATTACTTTAGGTAAGTTGATCTTTTTCTTTTTTAAAAATAAAATTAATTCGTGAAAAAAATCTTTCGGCAATTGATCAACAACAAGAAGACTGCCTCCTTGAGACTCTAACTCTTTTTGTAAGGATTTTAGTGTTTTAAGAAAAAAACCAAAACGATTATGAGAAAAGTCTTTTCTTGCTAAAAATTTTGAATCAAAGCAAAAAATCCCCAGTGTGCGCCCATTAGTTTTTTTCCAATTTTGTAAAAGAGCTTTATTGCCTGCAACCCTTAGGTCACGACGAAACCAATGAATTCCCCAAGTTTCTTCTCTCATTTCTGATAGATAGCATTGTTGTAATTTTTTGTATAGATTTTTCTATACAAAATAATTTTTTTTGCTAGTATCGGATTCGTGAACAATAAAGACTTATATACAATCAGACAGGTAATTGATCTCACGGGGATTAGTGAGTTTACGCTTCGCGGTTGGGAAAATCGCTATAACGCCTTCTCGCCCATTAGAACCGAATCAGACAGGCGGCTCTACCAAAGAAAAGATATTCAAAAAGCCCTACTTTTACGCGATCTTCTAAAACAAGGTTATCGTATTGGCAAACTATCGTTAATGAATCAAGAAGAACTTGAACTATTGCTCAATAAAAAATCTGCAGAAACTGAGCCACAAAAGCCAAAGCAAATTATTGAAATACTAAATTTAATCTCGCTACAAAAATGGAGAGAATTAGATTTGAAAATTCGTAAACTAAAATACGAAACTGAACTTGAGCTTATAACCAACTTAATACTGCCAATGATAAAGGGAGTCAGTGAGTTAGTTGAAAATAAACAACTATCTATTGCTCAAGAACATATTGCTTCATCTTACATCAAAGAAAAAATCTACTCTGCTATATGCACGAAAAAAAATTCGATTAAAGAAGATGTTCGTTTTATATGTGCGACCCCCGAAAAGGATTTTCATGAACTAGGCATATTAAGTGCTCACTTATTGATCAAATCTCATGGATACCAAAGTTTATACGTTGGCCCAAATACCCCCCATAGAGATTTGGTAGAGACCGCATTAAACTATAGAGCTACCCACATTTTAATTGCCTCTACTATACGTATGAAAAAAGGATCCGATCAAGAATTCTTAACCTATTTACACCACGTAACAAAAAACACAGATCAGGCTGTAAAAATTTATATTGCCGGCTCTCAGTCACTTGTCTACTCAGAAGCTGTTACAGAAAAAATCCATCCTCTTAAGAGCTTTACTGAGCTCAATAGCGAACTAATTTGCATCTCTAAATCAAGAAAAAAAAATGAACTCAAATAAATTACTTATGCTTGTTGGCCTACTCAGTGGCTGTACCACAGCGACGATATCAGATTACAAAAATGAGTCTCCTAAATTAGTATTAGAAGATTATTTGAATGGAGACTTAGAAGCACAGGGTTTTTTTCAAGATCGCTCTGGGCTAATTGTAAAACGTTTTAAAGTAAAAATGCACGCGGTTTGGGAAAAGAATATTGGAACGCTTACAGAAGATTTTGAATACTCAGACGGTACAAAGTCTCAACGTATTTGGAAATTAAAAAAAGTCAAAGAAAACTCCTATACTGGAACCGCAGAAGATGTGATCGGAGAAGCTAGTGGCGAAATAGCAGGAAACGCCTTTCGTTGGAATTATACTTTAGAGTTAAGTGTTGGAACAAAAAAATATCATGTAAATTTTGATGACTGGATGTACCTCATGGACGACTCAATAATGCTAAATAAATCAAAAATGTCAAAATTTGGAATTTATCTAGGTGAAGTCACCTTAGTGTTTATTAAAAAGAATAAAAGCGATCAATCAAAGTCTAGAGGATAAATGCAAATTAGAAACGCAAATTTTTTAATCACTGGCGCAAATAGAGGTATAGGGTTAGCCGTAGCAAAAATAGCTGCAAGTTCTAGTGCTAATTTACATATTGTAACTCGCTCAGTAGATTCAGACTTAAAAAAACAGCTACTTTCTTTGGGGGCAAAATCAGTTCAAGAATGGCAAGTAGATTTTACCAAACAAGATCAGCTAGATCATTTTCTAAAAGAAATTGAGTCTGTTAATATTGATATACTATTCAATAATGCTGGCCTTCTCACCGGCGGTCTCTTAGAGAGGCAATCGTCAAAAGACATCAATAATATGTTTCAAGTAAATTTAAATGCTGTCGTTTTGCTAAGTCGAGCTTGCCTCCCAGGTATGCTAAAGAGAAGAAAGGGTAAGATCATTAATAATTCTAGCGTATCGGCTTTCATGCACTTCCCTTGCGCATCCACTTATGCTGCTTCAAAAGCTGCAATTGTTGCTTTTACAAATTGTCTAAGTCTTGAACTTAAAGAAACCGGCGTCAGCACACTTTGCTTAATCACACCCGGGATAAAAACTAGAATGTTTGACCAAATTAAAGAAAAGTACGAACAAAATATTCAAATTCCTACAGATTCTATTTCGGCAGATCAGTATGCAGAAAAAATCAAGGCTGCTATTGAGTCTGACCAAGAGTACTTATATCCCAGTGGAAGCACTGCCATTGGTCTCTGGATAGCCAAACATATGAACTTTTTATTTCGTAGAGCCGCTCTCAACCGTTTTCACAGATAAATGTAAAGAAAGGATAAAACATGACAATATTAAAAACATTATTAATCGCGTTAGTTGCCACCTATTCATCAATGACTCTAGCAAGCTCTAGAGATCTTGAAGTTGATAAGTTAAAAGAAGAGATTCTATCGCTGGCAAAATCATACGAAGGCCAGGGAGATCCTGATCAGTCCAAACAAAAGTCTTTAGATAAATTAGTTAATAAGCTTCTTGCTCTAAAACCCATGCCACCGGCTTCAGAGAGAATTTCTCTAATTATTGGAACCTGGAGACAAGTCTGGGGACCTTATGAATATAGAAAAGACGATGGCTCAGTGGATCCTGAGCTTGGAGTAAATGAAATCTACCAAGTCGTATTTAAGGATGGCTTCTACTATAATGTTGCTCCTTTTTATAAAAATGGAAATCGCTCTCAAGAAAAGATTGGTCTTTTAAGGGGAGAATATCAACTAGTCACTGAGGCAAAGAATGCACTTAGTGTGAAATTTACAGACTACCCTGGGGTTGAACCTCGTCCAAGCAACTACAATCTTTGGGAGCTTCCAGTAATGGCAGAAAATAATACTCTTGAGAATAGAATAACTATTCTTCCAAGCTGGATAGTTCGAGCATTTTTTAAAGGCGGAACCTTAGATGAAGTTTATACCGATGAAGATTTAAGAATTACCTATGGGAAAAGCAATAAACCATCAGCTAGACGGTCACTATATATTCTCTCAAGAGTAAAATAAAAGAAAACCCCAGTGAGCCTCTTTACAATCACGCTCGTTGGGGTTTTTAAAAACTATCTGTGATCGTGTCTCTCTACACAAGTCCACCCAGCAGCACATAAACGAGGGCCAGATAGATCACTTGTACGTACAAACGCACCTTCAGCAATTTCATTGTATCGACAGTTTCTAGCTCTTGGAGCAAATACATTGCTATAGCCAAATCTTGAATACATATCTACGCCAACTGTTCCTGAAGCACGTACTTTTGCTCTGACTTGCTCACATGTATATTGTCTTGAATCAATAAATTCTGCGGCACTAGCTACACTTGCTACAGAAAGAAATAAAAAAGCTGATAATAAAACTTTTTTCATAAGTCTCCTTTGGGTTGTTGATTAAGGGACTAATCTTTCTTTCTTAGAAATCTAATGTCAAGAATTACTCTCTCACAACAGTAAATGCCTCAACGCAACAAGCAAAATTTTGCAATTTTGCCGCGATAAATAATTCTGCTTACTCGAGATAAATAAAGTTCTTTTCTGATCTATTACTTATCCATATAGTAATTCTTATGAAAAATAGAAAAACACAAGATGAGTTTGCTCCTGAAGTTTGGCAAATTTTTGATAAATATGTGCATGGCGAAATGGATAGAAGAGCTTTTCTTAACGCAATCCAAAAGTTCGCAGTAGGTGGACTCACAGTCGCAGCACTTTTTGAAACTCTAAATCCAAATTTTGCATGGGCTATTCAAGTTGCAAAAGACGATAAGCGTATCAAAACAGAAACGATTACTGTCAATTCACCTGATGGAAATGGCAAAATTACTGGCCATTTAGCGCTTCCGGCCAAACCAAAGAATAAAAAAATCCCTGTTGTTTTAGTTGTCCATGAAAACCGGGGATTGAATCCCTATATTGAAGATGTTGCTCGCCGACTAGCAACAGAAGGTTATATTGCCTTTGCACCAGATGGTCTAACCAGCGTGGGTGGTTACCCAGGGGATGAAGACAAGGGAAGGGAACTTTTTAAAGAAGTCGATCAAGAAAAAATGACAAAAGATTTTGAAGCATCTGCTCAATGGCTTAAAAAGAGAGCGGACTCGAACGGAAAAATTGGCGTTGTTGGCTTTTGCTTTGGGGGTAAAATGCAAATACATTAGCCGTTCGAATGGGTTCAGACTTAAATGGTTCTGTGCCTTTCTATGGATCGCAACCTGAAGCTAAAGATGTAGAAAAAATTAAAGCCCCTCTTTTAATACACGACGCATCTGAGGATAAACGAATTCTTGATGGCTGGCCTGCGTATGAAACCGCATTAAAAGAGCATAAGAAAAAGTATACTCATTATATTTATGAAAACACCCAGCATGGCTTTCATAATGATACCACTCCAAGATATGACGAAAAAGCAGCAAAACTTGCTTGGTCAAGAACGTTGGATTTCTTTACTAAGAACTTAAAGTAAATCTTCTAGTTTATCAAAAGATCCGGTCCACCCCAGAGTCATTCCAGGCTTTGCAGTATGAAAAGCTTCTCGCTCGCTTAGACTTGCTTCACTATAAATATCAAAAGTCACTGTGACTCTTGTTTGCTTTTCATCTTCTTTAGAGAAAAGAACTGTCGTAATCATGGTCTGTGGCCATATAGGAGCCAATGGATGTCTTGAAGTATTTTGATTCTCATCACAAAATTCTTGAGTATAAACAATTTTTTTTGGATTTTTTATTTCTAAATAATGAAACCTACCATACATAACACCAAAATCACCTTCCATAGCCCAGTGTAATTTTTCTCCCTCTTTTATCTTACCCTCTATAAATTTCATCTTCACACCAACAGGAGGTATCCATTTAGAAAAATGCTCGGCATTTGTCCATAGAGAAAATAATAATTCTATCGGAGCATCAAAGCTTCGATTGATTACAAATAAATCTTTGCCTTCGTTCGCGGCTAAATACTCTGCCAACCTATCCCAAGTAGAATTGCCTCCGGCTTGCTTAATGAATTTTTTAATTTCTTTAGCTGCTTCTTCTGATTCAAGAGACATAATCATTTCCATTTTAGTTTTTCCGATTATCTCTTCAAACCGTACTGTTACTCTAAATAATGGCGGACGATCGTCATTGCCTCCATGATCATAAACCAAGAGGGAATGCTTTTTTACTTCATGATAAATTGTTTTATTTTCGTAATCAGTGCCATCTGGCCCATGCATTGTATACGACCAAAACCCACCAGGCCGTAAGTCTTTTGCATGTGTAGTTATTGTGAACCCTCTTGGCCCCCACCACTTAGCTGCTTTTTTTGGATCAGTCCACGCATCCCATACAAGCGAAACAGGAGCATCATAAACTCTGGTTATATAAAGCTCATTTGGTTTTTTTGTTGGCATATTTTTTACCTTTCTTAGATTGAATAGTTTTTAAATACATATCCAATCGATCAAAACTTTCTTCCCATATCTCTCTATACTCTTCGATCCAATCACTAACCTCTTTAAAACCTTCGGGCTCAATTTTACATGGCCGCCACTGTGCCTCTCTAGAACGCGAAATCAATCCCGCACTTTCTAGAACTTTAAGGTGCTTTGTAATAGCGGGCATGCTCATCGAAAATGGAGCCGCTAACTCACTAACGCTAGCCTCACCTTTAGAGAGACGCGATAAAATTGCTAACCGAGTAGGGTCACCCAGGGCAGCAAACTTTTCACTAACCTCTTGCATACGCATAGAGCCCTCCTTTATGGCAATTCCGTATTTAACTAAAAGGTTAAATAAAAAACGCTAAAAAAGCAACTAAAATAAAACCTCAAACTTTACGGCTAGATACTTCTTTATTAAGGTATTTGATCTAAGTAAGCTATTGCTGTCTCTTTATTGATATCATACTGGTTTAATTCGCAAAAAAGACTCAATTCAGAAGAGGCTTTCTCATGTGTTTTCACCAAGGGAAATCCAATTTTTTTTAACATTCCATTGGGCATAGGATTTATTGCCCTTGGTTCGCAAATAATTTTTTTCAAATTAAATATTCGATAAAATTCTAAAGCTGCTTTACAAAATAGTACAGCCCCATACCCCTTGCCTCTACTAGAAACATCCCAAATATGCAGATGCATTTCACCAGATTCAGAATAAATAATATTTTTCAAACTGGTAAAACCTATAGCGACATCACCCACATACCAAGTCAAATAAAAAGATTTTGTTTTTTCTATAGGGTTCGCAAAAGAATCTAAAATATTTTTTTTAAATATCTCTCTTAGAGGAATTTTTTTAACATCAACTCCCATTCTCTCTAAATCTTCAGGAGTACAATTTTGCCAATAATCTAGCATAAAAGAAACTTCATCTTCTTCCATAGGGCGAACTACAAAATTATGTTTATTTATCTTCGTTTCCATAATTAATTTTCTTACCTTCGTAAAAGCGCCAAGTTTTATGAACAATTAAACGAGCACCCCTTCCAAAACTAAAATATGCCCATACCCATTGTAAAAAAACAAATACACGATTTTTGAATCTCATTAAATATAAAACATGAATAAAAACCCATATAACCCAAGCTAAAAAACCGCTTAACTGTAATCTACTAGCGCTTACAACGGCTCGAGAGCGCCCAATAGTGGCCATAATCCCCTTATCCCAATAAGAAAATTCTTTACGTCTTTCACCCGTCAGCTCGTCTACTATTAACTTACCAACAAACTGCCCTTCTTGAATGGCAACGGGAGCTATTCCAGGCAAACCTCTACCATCACTTGTAGGAAAATTGGCAATATCTCCAATGGCAAATATATATCTATTTTCTTTAATACTTAAATCTTTCTGCACAATCAATCGACCAGACGAATCCTTCTCTGCCTCTAATCTTTCAACCAAACTTGAAGGCTTTACTCCCGCTGCCCAAATCAAAGTTTTAGATTTTATCCATTCATCGCCAGCACGAAGTCCATCTGTCGACAACTCACTTGCGCGAGTATTTTTTAAAACACTAACACCCATTTCTTTTAAATCTTTTTCTGCTCTCAGAGAAAGTTTTTCTGGGAACGCAGCCAAAATTCTTGCACCAGACTCTACTAAATAAACCTTAGTTTTACTTAAATCTGCTCTTTTATAATCATCTTTCAGCGTGTTTTTTGCCATTTCAGAAATTGCTCCAGCTAGCTCTACTCCGGTTGGACCACCGCCAATAACTACAAAAGTCAAATAAGAAGACTGCAAGACTGGATCAGCTTCTTTTTCGGCCATTTCAAATGCCGTTAATATTCTTCTACGAATTTCTGTCGCCTGTTCTATATTTTTTAGACCAGGCGCAAGCTGCTCCCATTCGTTTTTACCAAAATAAAAATGCTTTGCTCCTGTTGCCAAAATTAAATAATCATAGACATGCCATTTATTATCAAAATAAATACTACAGTTTTTTAAATCAATGTCTTCTACTTCAGCTAAACTTATCAATACATTCTTATTTTTTGAAAAAAGCTTACGAATGGGCACTGCAATTTCTGATGGATTTAACCCAGCCATAGCCACTTGATATAGTAGTGGCTGAAAAAGATGGTGATTTCTTCTATCAATGATTTGAATATCTAAAAGCGAAGACTTAGCTAATATTTTTGCTGCAGATATCCCCCCAAAACCTGCCCCAATAATAGCTACTTTCTTTTTTAATTTTTTCATATTTTTACAACTATAGTACCTGCTATGAAATCGTGAAGTGCTCGACGTTTTTCATTAGTTAATAATACGATAAACTCGCTCCACACCCACACACCAGTTAATACCCCAAGTATGCGAAACCAAGCAGGTGTTAGGTGTTCGTAGCCAGATGGTTTAACAATATTAAAAAAATCTGCTCTTGGTAATGCAGAAAACTCTGCATCAGTCAGCTGAAGCATAACGCCTATTATCCCTATGGAGCTAAATATAAAACTGAAAAAATCTACCGACCAACGTAAAAAAGCCTCTTTATATGTTACGGCTGAGCCATCAAGCTTTCGAATACGAATTTTCATGATAAGCTTGCCTGGAGTACCTCCATACTTTTGAACAAGGTATACATGAAAGAAAAAAAGAAAGAAAAGATTGGGAATCATAGTATATAATTGCCCCAATCGATAATTTGCATTTAGAGGAATGATAACGATTAGAAATGGAATAAAACATAAAGCATCTAGAAAAAAGGAACAAAAGCGTTTCCAAAAACCTGCATACTCTAACTCGACATCAGACATAGATTCTCCTAAGGTTTCGATAGAAGCATCATTATCATCTGTGTCGAGCAAATTTTCAAAAGAAATTACATAGACTAAAAGCCTACTTCATCGAGTGAAGCCCTATCATATTGCCTTCTGTATCATACACAAGCGAAATGAATCCATATTGGCCAATGGAAAACTTTGATTTTTCTATTTCTCCACCATTCTCTTTTACTCGCCTTTCTTCTACAGAACAATCTTCACATGAAAAGTAAATGATTACACTATTCTTACCCGCTGGCACTCCCTCCATTTTTACTAATGCACCATTTGAGCCATAACCACTCATGTCTCCTGGAAACGACCACATCTCTAAGCCTTGCTCAAGAGTAGAAGGATTCGTTAGCCCCTCTAATTTCTTTTGTAAAACACCTTCATAGAACTTTTTTGCCCTACTCATATCATCTACATAAATTTCAAACCAACCTACGGGATTCATTTTCACTCCTTTATTTACGCTCTTTATTTTTCGTACCAAAACCTGTTGTTATAAAAACAGCACTAGCCTTGCCACTTACATTTGCTGTATGCCATACATTTTTTTTATTAATGGCAAAATCACCTCTTTTTAAGACTATAGAAATTTCTTTATCTTCTATTAATTGAATCAATTCAATTTGCCCTTCTACACAAATAACAATCTCATCACCCTCTGGATGCATTTCCCACATATTCCAATTACCTTCGAATTGGTAAGCAGAAACTAGTTGCCCTTTAGGATCTTTTTTTAAATAGTTTTTTCATATTGTTCATACCATTCTAAGCCCGTAATTTCACTCAAAGGCAATGCTTCAGCTCTAGAACTTAAATGAAACGGAATCTGAAATAAGTTTAATTTCATTTACTACTCGCAAAGTTTTTTTAAATCTCTCAATGCCTCGGGCCATGCCGAATCAAACATTTCAACATAATTTTCATGTGTATGAATTTCTACTTCAATTTTTGTTTGAGCATTTTTCTCAATAAAACGATAAATTTCTTTGGTACCTATCCATGACTCGGTCATTGGTCCCTTTGTTTCTCTAAGCATTTCTGCCGTTAGCGTCGCTATATGCGTTGCCGAAATAAGCTCATAGGGCTTAACAATATCCAAAATAGCAACAGTGCCTCCTCTATCTTTGTCAATAAAGATCATTTCTTCTCCCTGCTCCCATAGGCCTATATATTCTGAATTTGGAGAAAAGGCTTTAGTCCATTGTTTATAGGTTTTTGGCTCTATCATCACGTTCCACACATTTTCCCTAGAGCTATTAATAGCAACTTCATATTTAAGTATTTTCATTTTGCCTCTTTTTTCTTGAACATACTAAATAGTATGTTACAATACTGACTAGTATGTCAAATAGAAACTACAGAAACCCACTAGAAACTAGAAAAAACATTTTAGATGTAGCCTTTCTAGAAATCTATCATCATGGATTTAAGGGAACTTCTACAAATACGATTATCGAAAAAATGAAACTAACCAGAGGAGCTTTCTTTTATCACTTTCCCACTAAAGAAGATTTAGGTTATGCGCTTGTAGATGAAGTATTAAAAAATATGATCCTAGATAGGTGGATACAACCTATCTCAATATTCAAAAACCCCATTCATGGTATTTTAAAAAATTACGCTAAGCTTATTGAAGCTCAGGAAGACGCACATATTCTTTGCGGCTGTCCTTTAAATAATCTAGTACAAGAAATGGCCGATCAGCCTGGATTTCAAAAAAGAATACAGGCGATTATGGAACTATGGGTTCAAGAAACTAAAAAAATTTTAGAAAAAGCAAAACGTGAAGGCTTTCTTAAAAAAGAAATCGACTTAAAACACTTAGCTGAGTTTATTGTTGCTTGCCAAGAGTCTTCTTATTCTATGGGCAAGGCATTGAATAGTCGAAACGCAATGAAAACACCTCACAAAGCACTAAGCCAATATATAGATTTCTTAAATCAATAATAAAAAGGAGAACAAAATGTCAGCTGGCAATACAATCAAAATACATAGAGTTATAACCGCCCCACCAAGTCGCGTATATAAGGCATTTACAGACCCTGATGCATTAGTTAAATGGATGGCACCACATGGCTTTACAGCTAAAGTACATTCCATGGACTTTAAAGTTGGTGGTGGATATAAAATGTCTTTTAGTAATTTCAACACTGGATCAAGCCATTCTTTTGGTGGCACTTATGTAGAAATAGTTCCTAATGAAAAAATTCGCTATACAGATCAATTTGATGATCCAAACATGCCTGGACAAATGCAAGTGAGTATTCGTTTAAAAAAAGTAATCAACGGAACAGAATTAGAAATCATCCAAGAAAATGTACCAGCCGCCATACCACCAGAGTTTTGTTATGTTGGATGGCAAGAATCCATACAGTTGCTAACATTACTAGTAACACCAGAGATTCCTGATGCTGCTTAGCAGGCGTTAGATAACTATAAGAGCAATTCTACGCGTAGAATATACCTACCTACTCTTCTACGCCGTAGATCTCTTGAAGTTTTTCTGGATTCACGAACTGTAACCGATCATATAGAACTTGCCTTTGAACCAGTTCACTTGTAGTAAAATGCCTCTGAGTAAATCCATTTGGTGGAATTGGTTCAGATCCAATTATTAAGCTGTCAATAGAACGAGAGTCGTTCACATTTTGCAATATAATATTATTTGTGACCGAATATGATTGAGCAGATGTTCCATTAGTGCCTTGCGCTGTTATCACTGTCGATCGTTCTGGATTTAGCATTAAATTACTACTAATCTCTAAAAATTGGTGCTTGGGATTGGCGCTAGTTTTTGTAGAAAACGAATTTAGAGATGCCAAGAAACCTAAATTTACATTATCAGAAATATTATTTCGCACGAATATCTGACCCATGTCTCCCCAAACGCCAGTATTAGTTTGAAGACCTGGGCGCGCCCCGGAATCATGAATACCAACATTAATTGCATAAGTGCCTAAATTGATGAATCGATTATTTTGAATGGTAGATGATGATCCTGTTAAAACACCATTTCTCAAAGATTGAATAAATAAATTATTTTGAATCACAGAATTTTTATTTGACGACTCATCATTAATAAAACGGTCAGCTGTTGCAGCCCCACCAGATTGAAAAAGCTTAACAGTTGAAGGTATAGAGTTAGTAAATCGTACTCGAAACTGATTCGGATTCAATCTACTTACTGAAGCCACTAGTAAATTAGCTAAAACTTTACCGTCTATATGAGACCTTACAATATAAGTATCTCCTGGTCGTATAATTGTACCTCTTGCCCAAGTGATTAATGTAACTGTATCATTAGGCAGTACCGACGTAGTTAAATTAGTTGCCATCTCTGGCATAACATGTAGATCGATTGAATCATCGCCAAGACCTCTCAATTCAGAGTTTCTGATCGTAATAACGCCCCGATTGTTCATGGCCATAATACCCACCGAGCCATTTACTAATAATGTACTAGTAAAACGTCTTTCAAACGACAAACCGTCGATAGTTACATCACCAATATTTCTATTTAAATAGACTCCACCTCCAACAAAGTCAGAAATTTTTGTATTGAGTAACCTAAGATTTGCATTCGCCTCTAAATACAGTGCCGAAAAGCGGTCACCTACATAAAAGGCAGTGTCTGCTCCATAATTGGGCAGTACCGCTGTATTTTGTAATGTAGATTGCATAGCTGCAATTGATCCAACCTTTACTTTAGCTAAAGTAGCATCAGTAGCAGCCAAGCCAGTAGAGGCACCGCCATCTATATCTGCTGTAATTTCTAAAATACGATTATTTCTATCTATGATCTTTACTTCTTTTATTACAACAAACGGAGCTAAGACTCCACGTAGATGCGCTAAGTGATTTTGCATTACCCAATTCTTCTTTTCATAAAAAATTATAGTTAAATTAGGCTTGCCCAACGCTGGTCTAGCACCTGGAGTAAACTCATCTAAACTAACTGACTGTGGCCAATACTGCTCAGAGATTTGTATGCGAATTTTTTTATTTGCGTGATCTACACTACGAATAATTCCTTGTAAATTCATCGGCTGAATAGGGATAAATTTTACGTCTCTGACTAAACAGTTTAAACAATACCCCATATAAAGAGCATTATTTTTTGGATGCACCCAAATAGCTGACCCATTTCCATTAAACGTTATATTTCTAACATACGTTTGCCCTGGCGAACTTCCTGAGGGCAGTAGCGGCTTTATATGGAGGGCATCGTAACGAGCGCTATTATAGGATAAACGATAAACCTTGCTGTGAGCTAAAATAACCTCTGCCCCACATGCTCCACTGGTTACAGATCGAACAGCATCATCGATTGCTGTCTGTATTTTTTGTCTGTTTTCAACTGGGTCTGTTGGTTCGCCAACTAGATGAACACTAGGCACACAGACTGCGCTAGCAGTAGATAAAAGCCATAATAATTTAAAAGTGAATGCGAATAAAAACACAAACAACCCCCCGATAAAACCAGAGGCTCTATCGCCCAAGCGCTCACTTTTCTTTATGAATTTTCTTCAATAAAATCAATGGTTTAAAAACTTACCATTGAGATACCTGCTCTACCCATTCTTTTAAATTATAATAATTAGTGATTCGGAAAATTTTTTTATTTTTAATTTCAAAAAATGCTCCAACAGGCACTTTATATTTTTGATTTCTGGCCTGAGGTAACCCCTCTGCTGTTTTTTTATAAATACCTACTATATAAAACTCAGCAGCAATTCTATCGGCACTTTCTCCAATGAAGAGCTCTAAATCTTCTATTTGCTCATCATAATGAACATCCATGGTATTTAAAAAACTCCTAAACTTTTCACACCCTTCTTCAGTTGAGCCTTCATTGATAAAATGTACAATTTTTTCATCTAGTAGCTCGGCCATCTCATCATATCTCTTTTCATTAAATAGCGAATAATAGGTTCGGATAAGTTCTATATTTGTCATATTTTTCTCTCTTTACAGCGTCTACTTTTGAATACCATTCAATCTAAATATTGAATTTCATAGAGATTATGCTTAATAGCGAGCCAGAAGCAAAAAATTTCTTACATTTTACCGCTAACCCTAAATCTTTACCGCTTTCTGTCGATACCTAATTAATACACGACCAGAGGTAAATATGAAAACGATCTTAATTTCTATCGCCTTACTTTGCTTACCCATATCTGCTTTCGCTTTCGGTTCAAAACCCGCAGATATTCAAGAGCAATGTAAAGAACAAGCAGAAAACTTTTATCGAGACGGTAAAAATCATTTAGTTGTTACTTTTGAAGGATTAGCAATGCCCTCCGAGTCTTTTGTCTACAGAGGACTAATTGAAAAACTACAAAATACTGAAATAGGCTCGACTTTTGCCGTAAGAGCGCACCGCTACAAGAATGCAGAAAATGCTATGACCTGCATTAGAGAGTGGGTAAATATTCATCATGAAAGGCTAAACTTAACTTTAATTGGTCACAGCTTTGGTGGTGGAATTGCCGTACAAAGTCTCTTAAAAACACTTAAGCAAGAAAATATAAAAGTTAAACATGTGATCACTCTAGACCCTAGAGATAACTCTAGCAGTATTTTTTCTTGTAGAATGCAGAACCCAGGGAACGAAAAATACACAAGGCCATCACATGTAGGGCAATATATAAACTTCTATCAGTGCGGTGGTGGGCTGCCCGGAGAAAGAGTTTCAGGCGCTGAGAATATAGAGATTGAAAGAGCCACTCATGGAAACCTACCCTCACAAGAACTCGTGTTTAAAAGAGTGAAAGAATTATTTGAAGCACTTTAAATTGACCTCTATTTTAGAAATGTAGCAAAGTACTTTCTCTGAAAAAATTATTTTCACTTCTGTGCTAAGTGATTTTTCAAGCTAGTAAAAGAATATTTTTCGAAAAGCACAGAAGATATCGGATTTGGTACTTTTCTTTTCATAGACAACAGAAATAATTCTTCGTATACGCCAATCGCTTGTCCAATTTCTATTAACTTTTTACTACTTACCGTCTTAGGTTGAGCATGTACAGCCATTGGAATAACACCTAATTCTTCCTCTGCAATCAATTTTTTTACGCTTATATCTTGGCTTTCCACTAATATATTTAAATCGATTTTATTTACTTTTGCCCAATGATCTAGATCGTACCTTAACTTACTATCGTAAGTAGGTAAAATCATAGGAGCACCAGAAAGTGAATATGGAAATGATTTTTTAAGTGATTGAAATTTTTTTGTTCCATAAAAAGATACATTCGTTTTCGAAAGCGATCTATGAACTATTTCTCTAGATTCTTGCCCAAGTGGCAAAAAATTTGAAACCACTAAATCAATTCTATGCGCACAAAGTTCTCTTAGTAATTCATCTGCTCGCCCCTCTTGTAAAATAATTTGGCAGCTTGATGTGTCTAATGCACTCTTTACAAGCTGAAGAACAGCAGATTTTGGAATGCTATCAAGTGAGCCTATATTAACAATAGGCTTAAGTGGCTTTACGCGATCATGAAGTACCTCGTACATTTCAGAGCCCATTTTAAAAATATTTCTGGCATAATCGAGAGCAATCTTACCCTGTTCTGTTAGTATTAGCTTTCGATGATGTCTCTCAAAAAGTGTAATACCAAGAACGTCTTCGAATTGTTTTAATTGAGCACTCAGTGTTGGCTGTCCAAGTCTGAGCCTTTCTGCCGCCTTCGAAACACTGCCCTCTTCTGCAATCGTTTTAAAATAAAAAAGGTGGTGATAGTTAATCCATTGTTGGTTCATATTGAGCCCCTCTTCTCTTGTATTGTATAAATAGATACAAATCAATATATTTATCGATTTGAACGAATTCAAATTTTATCCGAAAATGCATAAAGTAGTGGAAAAATCGTTTTACAGCGACTTACCTCAATATAAGGGAATTTTATGATATTTTTTGGTTTTCTAGATTACTGGTGGTTTTATGCCAGCTTTATTCTGTTTGTGATTGCTATGCTTGCATTAGACTTGGGGGTATTTCATCGTAAAGCACACGAGGTCTCCTTTAAAGAAGCCGCCACATGGACAAGCATATGGATCAGTCTTGCACTTATATTTAATTTATTTTTTTACCAATATGCTTTGTGGAAATTCTCTAACGACCCTACCTATTTAGCGATACCTGGATTTAACCCTCAAGAACAAGCAAAAACCTTCGCACTAGAGTTTCTAACTGGATTTGTAATAGAAAAGTCGCTAGCCATAGATAATATTTTCATTTTTGCCGTGGTCTTTTCTTATTTTGCTATTCCTAAAATCTACCAACACCGTATTTTATTTTGGGGCATTTTAGGAGCTCTCATCTTCCGCGCAATCTTCATCGCCATGGGATCAGTACTGATGCAATACAAATGGGTTGTTATCTTTTTTGGCCTATTATTAATCATTACAGGAATTAAAATGTTCTTTGCCGGCACTGAAGACAAAGATTTAAGTAAAAACATATTAATTCGAGGATTAAAAAAGATTTTTCGAATTCACCCGAAAATCGAAGGTCAAAATTTTTTCATAAAGCAAAATGGAATTTTATACGCAACCCCTCTATTTATAGCTTTAATTTTTCTAGAGTTAACAGATATTATTTTTGCTGTTGACTCTGTTCCAGCAATTTTTGCCTTAACTAAAGAACCTCTAATTGTTTTTACCTCTAATATATTTGCAATACTTGGCCTAAGAAGCATGTACTTTATGCTAGCCGGTGTAATGGATCGCTTTGCCTATATTAAATACGGACTAGCTGCTGTTCTTATTTTTGTAGGATTAAAAATGACATATTTAAATGAGCTTTTTGGAGGTAAATTTCCCATCACTTGGTCTTTATCTATAATATCTATTTTGATTGGTAGTTCTGTAATTGCATCTATGATCATCAGCTCACGAAAAGAAAATTCTATTTCAAAAGGAGAGTCTCTATGAAAATCGCTAAACGCATCGTACTGTTTGTTACTGTAAACATACTAATCATCGCCACATTATCTATTGTAATGTCTATTTTAGGCGTTCAACCTTATTTGACTAAGCAAGGCATTAACTATGAATCTCTAATGATATTTTGTGTCGTTTGGGGATTCGGTGGTGCCTTTATATCTTTAGCCCTTTCTCGCGTAATGGCCAAATGGATGATGGGAGTACAAATAATTGACCCCAATGAGAGAGACCATCAACTAAGTGAACTTGTACAAAGAGTACACTCTATAGCAAAAAGAGCAGGAATAAACACCATGCCACAAGTTGGAATCTACGAAAGCCCAGAAATTAATGCCTTCGCTACTGGGCCTACGAAAAACAGATCTCTCGTCGCTGTTTCTAGCGGACTACTAAATAGAATGAGCAAAGAAGAAGTGGAGGGAGTTTTAGCGCACGAGGTAGCTCATATTGCCAATGGTGATATGGTTACTATGACCCTTGTTCAAGGCGTGGTAAACGCTTTTGTAATGTTTTTCGCGCGCATTCTAGCACATGCTGCTAGCCAATTCGTCGACGAAGATAAAAGAACAATCGTACAATTTGGAATCGTTTTGGTACTTGAAATTTTTCTTGGGATGCTCGGCATGATAGTAGTTTCTGCAGTTTCTCGCCAAAGAGAATATAGAGCCGATCTTGGAGGAGCAAAACTTTCTAGTACATCAAATATGATTGCAGCTTTAGAAAAACTTAAAAAGAATTACTCAATTCGTGTCCCTGAAGAAAGCAATCAGCCGGCTCTAGCTACTTTAAAAATCTCTGGTAAAGCCGGTGGATTTGCAAAGCTATTCTCTACTCACCCAGATTTAGATGACAGAATTCTGCGACTACAAAAACTCGCTGGTAGAATCTAAAAACTAAAAAGCCCTGAGTATAACCAGGGCTTTTTTAAGATTTTTTATCTTTAAATTAGTTATTAAGGTTTCCACCGACAAAATAACCAAGAGCACCACCAGAGGCAGCTCCTAGCACAGTACCTAGCATCTGGTTTTGAGGGCCAGCTACATATTGCCCTAACAAAGCACCACCACCGGCTCCTGCTACGGTTAATAAACCCTTGGTCATATCTTTTTTGCTGATGCTGTCATCATCGCTACAGCTAGACAAAGGGAACGAAAGACAAATAAGTAAACCAAATATTGATATTCTCTTTAGCATAGAGAGTCCTTTCTTTATCCTCTTCCCTATTTATAATTCTAACAGACCTTGAAACAACACGATACTGTCTCACAAATGAGACAGTCTACATCCGAATTGAATCATAAATAATGTTACCGAAAAGGGATTTTGAGAATTGATTGACGCAATGGTTGAATCAAAACTCTGTTACCCAAAGAGAACTTGCGTAACCTATTGAAATGCAAGGATGCTTTCGAATGAGTGAGTATAGTAGAAAAGAATATTTTCGAGTTTTAGCTGAACGTTACCGAAGTGAGGGTACAAAAAAGGGCCGCAGTCAGATTATAGATGAAGCGTGTAAGAATACGGGCCTACATCGGAAAAGTGTAATAAGAGCCTTTTGGCGCAGTATAGTTGGCCATGACAAAATAGTTAGAGTTGGAAGGCCTAGGAAGTTTAGTGAGGGAGCTATATTTGCGCTAAAACGGCTCTATCGTGAGTCTGACTATCAATGCTCTGGGAAGCTACATTCGATGATACCCATCTTGATTGAGCAATTAAACTTGCAACTCTCAAAAGAGGTATTGATAGAGCTCAAGAGTATATCGCAAGCATCTATAGATCGATATTTGAAAAAATACAGAAAACTACAGTCTGTGAAGAAAAGAACGTTTACGAGAAAAGGTTCAAGAGTTTTTAGGCGAATGATTCCACTTAAGAGTCTCAGTAATATAGCGCAGTCCCCCGGGGTAATGGAAGCCGATACGGTTGGTCATTGCGGTGAGAGCGCTGCTGGAGAATTTGCCTTTAGCTTAACTATGACAGACGAGTTTACAGGTTGGACTCGTAATGGAGCTATGGTGAATAAGAGTGCAATTCGGGTTCAGCCCGTTATTGAAAGACTGGTTAATGAGTTGCCCTTTGACTTAAGTTTAATAAATTTTGACAATGGAAGCGAGTTTCTCAATCATGTGGTTCATGGGTATTTTGTAGGTTACGCTAAGAGAAAAGGGTTTCCATTTCCTATGACAAGATCAAGAAGTTATCACAAGAACGATAATCCAAGGGCTGAGCAAAAAAACTGGACTCATGTTAGACAGCTATTTGGCTATGACCGAATTGACGATATTCGGTTAGTAGATTTAATGAACGAAATCTATGAAGTGCAGAATTTAATCCAAAACTTCTTCATTCCTCAGTACAAACTTAAATCTAAAGTACGAGTAGGGGCTAAAATAAAGAAAAAGTATGATAAACCAAAAACGCCATACCAAAGGCTTTTAGAAAGTACTATTCCTGAAGAGAATAAACAAAAGCTTAGAGACCAATATGCATCTTTAAACTACTCAGACCTAAAACGAAAAAGGGAAGAATTATTAAATGCTTTTATAAAATTACAAGAGAAGATAAAATTAGAAAAAAGGGCACTGTAAGCAAGTTCCAGCTATGCCCTTCCTTTCGGTAACACCTAATTATGATTTAATAGG
>JAMLID010000039.1 GCA_023954355.1 Oligoflexia bacterium
AAATAAGTAGAGACGAGTACGTTTTCAAATTCTTCACCTTTGTAAGAGATAATGCGATCATTAGTAACAATAGATGCCACCTCTGTTCCCAGTGCGGTATAGTCTTTGATTTCTGAAAGCTTATCGGCGCGAATAAAGTCTTTGCTACTTTGCTCGTATTTACCTGCAGTATATAAAACAGTAGCACGATCAAAGAGGTAAACAAGTTGGTCTACGCCTTCTTTTTCAGCACCTTCATCGTATGTACCAATGGCAGTATCGAAATCTCTTCTTTCAAAAGCTTCGAAGCCTTTTCTAGTTGCCGAAGTATAGCTAGCGCATGAGCACAGAAAAAAAAGACTCCCTAGCAATACAATTTGTTTCGGAAGTCTCATCAACATGTTTCTTTAAAAGATACCTAAAGATTTTTTACGGTACTTTTTGCGAACTTCTACTTTTTCTGTGCAATCAATCGCAGAAGTTTCTAAATTGGTTAATTGCATCGTCAAAATATAGTAAATTAATTTATCATTACCCACTTGCTGAACGTTTGTAGCAAGAGCTCCCTTAAGAAGATAATCTACACCGATTTGTTTGCCGGCTTTTTTCTGTGTTTCTTTTGAAACACGGCCCGAGCGCGAATATTCATATTCTTCGTCTAATTCTCCCCGAGATCCACGATCAATAAATTGAACTTTTCTACTTTTTGAAAGATCTACTTGAATCATTTCTGTTAAAGCATCTAGATCAGGATATTCTTCTGTACGGTTCTGTACCGTAGAAACAGCTATCTTAGGTCTTGTGCGCGATTCTTGAATGTCGGGACAATCAATAATTGCATCAACAATCGTTTTAGCCATTTGCTGCATATCCGCTTCGTTGAATTTATCATCCATCAACTCTACGCGATTGGGGTCATCATAGGCTCCATCTGTAAAGGCCTTAGGCCCACAACCGCTAAGAACTAAAGTTAATCCAAAACTTAAACAAACAAGTAAGTGCTTCATAGTGATCCTTTCTACTTTCTTAATGCTACGACTGATTAGGTGCTTCACTCAAGAAGAGAGCAAAAAGCTTTTGAAAAATAGAGCGACTGAGCGCACAAGGCGTGCGAAACTTACAGGCATTTTTAGTTATTTTTCAGAGAGCCTTACACGCCCTAGTGAGTGAGAACCCTAGGCGTGTTGAAAAGGTCAAAGACAAGGCGTTCAAGCTCGTGAGCGACCGAAGGTGTACATATAAGTACATCGAAGAGAGCTCACGAGTGATTGCAACGAAGTATTTGGATTTCTCAACACGACCTAGTGTCGGTGTTTGAAAACCCAGCGGATAGGATGTCCACGATATCCATAGCGCTCACGAATCGAACGCTTTAAATAACCTCTTAAGGCTTCGGGAATGTCATTAGCATCTTTTACAAAAGCCATAAATTGCGGAGGGCGATTTCCCACTTGATGAATTTGACGAAACTCACCTAAATGCCCCACCCATCTTGGTCCGCCAGAAAAAGCTTCTTCTACTAAATCGGTAAGCTCATCCTGTGGAACAGACTGCTCGCGCTGTAAAATAATATAATGAAAAAAATCCCATAGTCCGGAAAAACTTGTAGGCATTGGCCAAGGTTCTTTTGGCTCTTTTGCATCGGTGCCTTTTCGGCTGCCATAAACTTTTTGCCCTTTGGCTGAAATAGCAATAATTGGAGCAAACCCTAAAAACGACCACTCCTTATCCATTGCCTCTTTAAAGCGCTTCATACTGTCGTCAGATTGAGACTTTACTTCTTGAGGGGCTAAATCCCATTTATTAGCCATTACTATTACAGCACAACCTGATTCTTCTACGAGAGAAGCAATTCTTGAGTCCTGTGTGGTGATCCCATCGGCCGCATCTACCAAAAGAAGGGCTAGGTCGGCCTTTTCTAAATTTCTCTTGGCAATCATTACTGATAAATTTTCAACATCATCTTGCCTTTTTGCGTGCCGGCGAATTCCTGCAGTATCGATAATGGTAAAATGATTTCCATTATTTTCTATATGTACATCAACGGGATCAGTAGTAGTACCCGCAATTGCACTTGAAACAGAACGCTCTTCCCCTAAAAGACTATTCAAAAAGGCGCTTTTTCCCACATTGGGACGACCTACTATACAAATATTCATGCGCTCTACTTGCTTTTCTGTAACTGCTTGCTCTGGCAAATAACTATTTGCTGCCAACCAAAAATTTTCTATCCCCACTCTATGCTCGGCACTGACAAGTAAAATCTCTTCTGCTCCAGCCGAATAAAAATCGGCAAGTTGGTAATCTTTTCCTACTTGATCGGCCTTATTCGCGGCAATCACAAAAGGTTTTCCTAGTTTTCGAATCGAGCGCACTATTTCTTGGTCTAAGCCAGTAAACCCCTCTCGAACATCTACAACAACTACGATCAACGAACTAGATTGAAGAGCTTGAATCACTTGAGTTTCAATGCCTTCTAAAATTTCTAAATCTTCTCTTCCCTTACGCCAGCCCTCAGGCATCCAACCACCAGTATCACATACTTCAACTGTTCGATTAAGAGCTTCTACAAAAACAGAAGAGTATCTACGGTCTCGACTTACTCCCTCTTTATCCATGACTAAAGCTGAACGTTTTTTAATTAATGCATTATAAAAGGTGCTTTTTCCCACATTGGGACGACCCACTAAAGAAATAATCGCCTTGCTACTCATGTTTTTCCCTCTTTGGGCAAGGCATACCCCAATTGCTTAAGTTTTGTCGGATTTTTCGTCCATTTCTCACTTACTTTTACAAATAATTTAAGAACTATTTTAGTCCCCATTAATTGCTCAATGGTTTCTCTAGATTTTTCTCCGATTTCTTTGATCTTTTTGCCACCCCTACCAATCAACATAGGCTTTTGCGAGTTTTTTTCTACGTGAATAATGGCATGTATTTCGGGAAATTTTCTTTTCTCACCAGGCTCTAAGAATTTTTCAATTTCTACAGCACAACTATAGGGGATTTCATCACCCGTAAGATAAAATATTTTTTCTTGGATAATTTCAGCAGTAATTTCTCGTAGAGGCCGATCTGTTAATTCATCTTCGGGATAAAGCATTTCTCCCTCAGGCATGACCTCTTTAACTGCTTTTAGCAAATCTTCAATTCCCGTTTTCGTTTTTGTAGAAATCGCAAAGATTTTCTCTACTGGGAGCTTCTTCATTGTGTCTTGAAAAAGGGATTGTTCTGTAAAATTTATCTTCTTGTCTAACCATAAATCTACCTTATTTACTGCAATAAAAAGTGGGGCTGGTTTTCTTTTGTGCATAGCTTTGATTTTTTCTAAAATAAAAGCTTCATCTCCATTTTCTAAATCTGGTTTATACGGCCTACTACCATCTATGAGATACAAAAATAGATCAACATCTACCATCGTATCTAAGGCCTCACTGACACAAAACTCATTTAAGTTTTTACCCTCGGGAGCCACATGAATCCCGGGAGTATCCATAAAAACGATTTGCGCTTCTTTATCTGTATAAATGCCACGCAATCTTTTTCTTGTCGTCTGAGCCTTGGGAGAAACCGCTGCAACTTTCTCTCCTAAAAGAGTATTTAAAAGTGAACTCTTACCCACATTTGGACGACCAATAAGTGCCACAAATCCAGAGCGAAAATTATTCTTTTTCATGGAGTTCTTTTACTTTTGCTTCATTTAAACTATCGAGCAAAAACTTAGCTGCATTTTGTTCTGCATCTTTTTTGTTACGACCCTTACCATAGCGCTCTAAATTACCAACACTTACCACTACCTCAAAACGCTTATCATGATCAGGCCCTTCTTCAGCCACCACTCTGTAAACAGGAGATTTTCTAAACTTTGACTGACAAACTTCTTGTAAAAGAGTTTTTCTATCGTGCTCTTGGCTCTTCTCAAAAGCAGAATTCATTAATTTATCAAAATGCTTGCGAATGGTTTGTTGGGCTGCTGAAAGACCGCCATCTAAATAGATGGCTCCTAAAATTGCTTCATAGCTAGAAGCCAAAATAGAATCTTTATTTGCTCCCTTAGAACCTTTTTCGCCTTTACCTAATAATAAAAAATTCCCAAGCTCCATATCTCTAGCTACAGCTGCTAAAGTCTCTTCTTTCACTAAACTTGAACGCATTTTCGATAATGCGCCTTCATTGACTTGCTTATAATTCTCGTAAAGCTCATCGCTAATTACTAAACCAAGAACAGAGTCTCCTAAAAACTCTAACCTCTCATTGTGAAGCTGAACGAACTCTTCTTTTGAAGTGCTTTTTTTCTTTGATTCATTGGCATGAGATTTATGACGCAAGGCAAGACGCAAAACTTCTTTGTCTTTAAATTCGTAACCAAGCTTTTCTTCTAATTCTGTAAACAAATCAAACCTCTAGAGCGTCATATTTTTACTATAGCAGACGATTTAAATCAATTAATTTATCTCTCGACACTCTATTTCTAGTGCTCCTCTTTATAGTACGATAAATTTAATTTTTCCTTTTTATTTCATGTAGTTAAAGATTTTTCACCCCCTTTACTTGATGCATAGTTTTCTAGGCTCAAAAACAGCTAAAAAACTACTAGCCAAAGTTACCGTGTATCTAAAAAGAGAGAGTCCTTAGAGATCCTTGAACCTATAAAAATACCTGTATTATTAATGCCTTACATTGCCACCCTTAAAACCGCGACTTAGCACCTAGTAAATTCAAATACTTAGACCTGGCCACCCTCCTGCACCTACTAATAGAAAGGAGACTCACTATGTTTAGCTCACAAAAAATCTATATGGTGTTTATGCTAGGGTTTTTATTTTTGGCTTGGAGCCTATATGCATCGGCTGTAGCTGAACGCGAGATCAATGAGTTAGTCAAAATGGAAGTTGCCATCCAAGACTTACGATAACGACCTAATAGTTTGGGCAATTTGATCTTTGACACCATCCGTAGAGTTCTAATTTATGCTTTTTCAGAGCAAAACCTAAACCCTCAGCCACTTTCTTTTGCTGGTCTTCAATAGCCTCATTCTCAAATTCAAAAATCTTTTTACATTTGAGGCAAATCAAGTGGTCATGATGATCCCCGGGTTTATGAATTTCATAGACAGAAGTTTTATCTAAAAAATGCCTCTCCTCTGCGAGACCTGCATCCACTAAGCTATTAATCGTGCGGTATACTGACGCCAAACCCACATTCGATGCCTTCTTTTTCACTATACGAAACAAATCTTCCGCAGATAGATGACCGCCAGATTTTACGAACTCTGTGATTATCACTTTGCGTTGTTCCGTAAACTTCAGCTGACGCTCTGAAAGAAATGTTTTATATGCCTCTAAAAGTGACTCAATTTCTAAGTCCGAGGATTCTTCTCGTTTTTTTCCTTTTTTGACCATGGTTCAGGAATACCAGAATTCCCAAGTTTTTGGTATGATTTGCCCTATGCAAAACACTTTTCCTGACTTTGGTGCCTCATATTCATTTTCTGCGTTCGAAGAAGCCATTCAAAAATACTGGAAGAACCAGAAAATTTTTGAACGTATTCTTTCTACACAAAATAAACGCAAGCAATTTGGCTTTTATGACGGGCCTCCTTTTGCTACTGGCCTTCCCCACTACGGTCATATTTTAGCAGGAACAATTAAAGACATAGTACCTCGTTACTGGACCATGCGCGGCTATCATATCGAAAGACGCTTTGGCTGGGATACGCATGGACTTCCCGTAGAATTTGAAATGGAAAAAACACTTAACTTAAGTGGTTCATTGGCTATACGTGACTATGGCATCGATAAATTTAATGAAGCTTGCCGAGGGATTGTTCTGCGCTATACGAGCGAGTGGAGAAAAACCGTCGAGCGCATGGGACGCTGGGTAGACTTAGATAACGATTACAAAACCATGAACCCAGAGTTTATGGAAACGGTTTGGTGGGTATTTGCCGAGCTATGGAAAAAACAACTCATCTATCAAGGTAAAAAAGTAGTCCCTTATTCGTGGAGGCTTACAGCACCGCTCTCTAATTTTGAAGCCTCACAAAACTATAAAAGCGTTCAAGATCCGGCTGTAACTGTGCTTCTTCCCCTAAAAGAGAATACTAAAGAATCAATCGCTATCTGGACAACCACTCCTTGGACACTACCTGCAAACCTTGCCGCAGCTGTGCATCCAGAGTTTACGTATGTGAAAGCAAAATTAAAACAAGAAAGCAAGGCAGGAATAGAGTTCGTATGGATCTTAGACGAGCGAGCAGATGCCTATGCTAAAGAAGTAGACGTTACAGACGAAAAAGTTTTAGGAAAAACTCTTGTTGGTAAAGCATATGCCCCTCTATTTTCGTATTATGTGAAAGAAAGAGCCGATAGCTCATTTCGAATCATTGCAGGTGAATTTGTAAGTAAAGAAGATGGTACAGGTATCGTGCACATGGCCCCAGCATTTGGTGAAGATGACTTTTACGCTTGCCAAAAAGAAGGGATCGAACTTGTTGACCCTACCAATTTAGAAGGAACTTATACTTCTGAAGTAAATAATCAAGACCTAAATTTAGAAGGTAAGCACGTAAAAGATCCAGAAACAGATAAAATAATTATTAAGTATTTAAAAGATAAAGGCTTACTAGTTAAGCAAGACACGCTTCAACACAATTACCCTTTTTGTGAGAGATCTGATACACCATTAATCTACAAAGCCATTAGCTCTTGGTTTGTTGCAATTGATCCGATCAAAGATAAAATGCTTCGCCACAATCAAAGCATTCACTGGGTTCCCTCGCATATCAAAGACGGACGCTTTGGACGTTGGCTTGAAAATGCTAGAGATTGGTGTATTTCAAGAAATCGCTTTTGGGGAACGCCTATACCCGTATGGATATGCGAAAACTGCCAAGAAAAAGTGGTGATCGGATCAAGAGAAGAACTCAATAATTTAGCAAAAAAAGAAATACCTGATTTACACTCTCATCATGTTGATAAAATTATTGCTGATTGCTCAAAATGCAAAACTAAAAATTCTCTTAAACGAACCCCTGAAGTACTAGACTGTTGGTTTGAATCTGGTTCGATGCCCTACGCACAAGCGCATTATCCATTCGAAAACAAAGAAGCCTTTGCTAAAAATTTCCCCGCAACATTTATCGCTGAAGGTTTAGACCAAACCCGCGGCTGGTTTTATACACTTACAGTTCTTGCTGCCGCTCTTTTTGATAAACCTGCCTTTAAAAACTGCGTAGTGAACGGAATGGTTTTAGCTGAAGACGGTAAAAAAATGAGTAAACGTCTTAAGAACTATCCCGACCCAAATTTTATCCTAGATAAATATGGAGCCGATCCATTGCGTCTGTATCTTATGCAATCTAAAGCAATGCACGGAGATGAACTTAGATTTTCAGAAAAATTTTTAGTAGAAAATATGAGAGCTGTTTTAATTCCCCTCTGGAACGCCTATCAGTTCTTTGCTTCTTATGCGAATATCGATGGCTTTAGCCCTAAAGATGTAAAAGATGCACCAAGAATTGAAAGCCGTCCTAAAGTAGACCAATGGATTCTTGCTCTTTTACAAGAAACAGAAAATAACATTCATCAAGAGATGGAAAAATACGAACTCGCCCAAGTATTTCAACCAATGGCAAAATTTATTGATAATTTAACCAATTGGTATATTCGCTTAAATCGATCTCGTTACTGGGAAAATAAAGGTGATCGCTTTAGTGAAGATAAGTTATCGGCCTATACTACTTTGTTTACCTGTCTCAATGGATTAGCAAAAATGATTGCCCCTTTCATGCCTCATATGGCTGAGGCTCTTCATGCCAGCTTAAATTTAGGTATTCATCCAGAAAAACTTCCCGAGCAGAAAAACACTCCATCGATCCATGAGATCGTTTATGAAGAATGTAAACCATTATCAAAATCACAAAATACATTGATCAGCGAGATGGCGATCGCACAAAGAGCTATTCTCTTAGGTCGTTCTCTCAGAAACGAAGCTAAAATCGGTGTAAGGCAACCTTTGCAAAAACTAACTGTAGCGGGAGTAACTCCAGAAGAAAAGCTCCTACTAGAAGAAGCAAGCCCTCTTATACTTAGTGAACTAAATCTTAAAGAGCTTGTATTTTCACAAAGTGGTAGTGGCTTAGTTTTAGAAACGGCAAAACCAAATCTAAAACGACTAGGAGCTCGCTTAGGTAAGAAAATGCGCGAAGTACAAACAGCCTTAGCTCAGTGGACATCTAAAGAAATTCAAGCTTTTGAAAAAACAGGAACCACCACAATCTCTGGCGAAGAACTAACCCTTGAAGATATTTTGATTGACCGAAAAGCCGTTGAGGGAAAATGCGCAGGCTCACTAGAGGGATTAGTAGCTGAGCTAGATACACAAATTTCTGAAGAACTTCGTAAAGAGGGTCTTATGAGAGAAATTATGAACCGAATCCAGCAGCGTAGAAAAGAAGAAAAGTTCCAGCTTACTGATCGAATCGAAGTTCATTACTCTGCTACAGGTGATTGTGCTAAAATCTTAGAAGAAGAAAAAAAATCTCCTGGAATCTTAAGCAGTGAAACACTCACATCTAGTTGGATACCAAAAGAATCTATCTCAAGTGATAAAGAAGTATTTAGCGAACACGGTGGATCTGTTTTAGCTTTTGATTTGAAAGTAAAATGATGCTTTTGTGGCTTTTATTAAGTTCAATTTCTTTTGCAGAAGTTACTGACTTAGTTAACTCACGTCATATTTTACTCAAAGACGATAATGCCTGTGAAATAGACGCTGTATACGCCATTGAAAATCAAGACAATAAGGACGATATCGTGGGCTTTGCAGAAGTCGTTGGAAAAACAAAAAATACAAAAATTTGTATTGCTAGAGTGATCAACCACTCCTCCAACGGTCTTATACGAAAAAAAGATCGCACTATTTTTTTGGATTTAACAAAAGGCACAAAAGAAATACATGGTCGCTACGATCTTGTGCGCGAAGGTAAAAAACATTATTCATCTCGCTATAAACCCCTAGTCTATGCAGGGTACTTATATGGCCAAACTGCAGCCACCCTAGATAAGGGTGAATTTTTAGTGGGGATTTTTCCTGTAGCATACGGGCTAACTGACTCCCTTCAACTGGATCTTACGCCCCTAGTTTTAATATCAAAAGCTATTCAAGGAGGGGCCAAATTTCGATTCTTAAAAACTGAAGACTTTAGGCTTTCTATTTACGGGTCATTCATTCGTTTTTTAGAACTACATAATGGATCATGGTCTGTAGATCTATTAGTAGACAGTACATCAAATTCTACATCTATGGCTCATACGCGGTTTCGATTTGAATCAAAACTTCCGGATGATGTGTTTCTGCAAAATAAAAGCAGAAAAAGAAAATACATCTATGAGCTTTCTACAAATTACGAATGGATTTTAAATTCCTGGCATCGAATCTTACTAGGGCCCAAATATAGTAGTGGAGAAAACTCAGAATTCGGCTTTAACTTCTCGACCCTTCTTATTTATGACCGCTTTCATTTGTCTTTAAATTTAGTTGTAAACTCGCTCAAGAAATTCAGCATCAAAGAGGATAAACAGCAGGTTGGCTTAGATTTGTTCTGGCGTTTTTAGACTGTATGTTTCATGTTTCTGCGCCCAGTCAGCCTCTTTTTGTATTCTAAAACACTCTTCTCAAGAATTTTTTCTTTTGCTTTGACTTCAAATTGCAGAAAGGTTGTTATGGGTCTATGAAGCAGTATCAAGATCTAATTCACAAAATACTAACAGAAGGCGCAGAAAAAAAAGACCGAACGGGCACAGGCACAAAAAGCATTTTTGGTTACCAAATGCGTTTTGATTTAGAAGAAGGATTCCCAGCAGTCACCACAAAGAAACTCCACATGCGTTCTATTATTCATGAACTTTTGTGGTTTTTAAAAGGCGATACAAATATTAAATATTTACAAGAAAATGGCGTAACCATTTGGGATGAGTGGGCTGATAAAGATGGTAATTTGGGACCTGTCTATGGTTCTCAATGGAGATCATGGAAGTCAACAAGTGGAGAAACTGTCGATCAAATTTCTAACTTGATTCATAGCTTAAAAACCAACCCCGACTCTAGACGACATATAGTGAGCGCCTGGAATGTGGGCGAGTTAGATAAAATGGCACTTCCTCCCTGCCATGCATTTTTTCAATTCTATGTAGCCGATGGGCGCTTATCTTGTCAGCTATACCAAAGAAGTGCTGATGTGTTTTTAGGAGTTCCTTTTAATATCGTAAGCTATGCCTTACTCGTAATGATGGTGGCTCAGGTATGTGAATTAAAGCCTGGAGACTTCGTACACACACTAGGAGATGCTCACTTATATTTAAATCACTTAGAGCAAGCGAATTTACAACTAAGTCGCGAGCCACGCTCTCTACCGAAAATGAAAATAAATCCAAATGTGAAAGATCTATTTGCGTTTCAATATTCTGATTTCACCTTAGAAAACTACAACCCACACCCATCTATTAAGGCACCAATTGCTGTATGAATGTATCATTAGTTGTTGCTATGAGTGAGAATAGAGTAATCGGAATCGAAAATCGATTGCCATGGAATATTCCTGAAGACTTAAAGCGATTTAAACAAATTACTTCTGGTCACCCTATCATCATGGGCAGAAAAACCTACGAATCCATTGGCAGACTCTTACCGAATCGAACCAATATCATTATTTCTAGAAACAAAGACTATCGAGTACAAAACGCGATCATTTGCCATTCACTTTCTGAAGCCATCGAATGGGCCCAAAAATCTCCGGGCTCAGATGAGATTTTTGTTATTGGTGGCGGTGAGATATTTAAACAAGCCATCCCATTATCAAATAAAATTTACTTAACTAAAGTTTTGTGGGCATTTGAAGGTGACGCTTATTTCCCAGAATTTGATGAAGAAAACTTTGACACAAAATCCGAGGAGAAGCTTTCTGATTCTCCCCCTTCTGTTTTACAAATTCTCAGCAGAAAAAAGACGGTCTTTCCCTGGACTAAAGCCCCTTGATTGAGTAGTGCTAATTTCTGAAATAAGAGTTAAATCACTGTGAGAACGAAGAGCGCTAGCCGGTAGATCAGCATCTTTTTGCATAAATTTTTGATAGGCATCTTCTTTTCTACCTTTTACGATTAATAAAATTGCCTTTGCTTGCAAAAATGTTGCAGCACCATAGGTTAAACCTCTGGCAGAGTTTTCTAAACTTAGACGTTTTTTTGTATCATCAGCAAGATCAACTTCTCCAAAATCAAAAGTCCACGGTAGTCCGGGTTCATGAAACGCAATATGTCCGTTGGTTCCTAAGCCTAAAATAGCAAGATCAGCGGTAATACCTTTTTGAGGATACTTCACACGGTATAGAGGAAGTTCATCACGAAAAAACTTTTTAAAAAGCCCTTCTTTTTCACTATCAATTACATCATCTACCTGTAATAGATGTAACTTTTCTAAAAAATCTGGCGAGTTTTTTCTCCAATCGGCATAAAGCTCTTTTGGCGTGTCTCCCGCAGGCAAAAAGAGTGACTTTGCCTGGTATTGCTGAACTTTTTGCTCGATCCATTTATTCGTAGTTTGAACCCAATCTTGAAAAGGAAATATTTGCATATCTCTAGTATACTTGAATGTAATGAAAGAAAAAGCCTATCGATTATTAGTTGTTGCCCATCCTGATGATGAAACGATTTTTTTTGGTGGATTAGTACAAAAAAAACGCGATTTACCGTGGCACCTTATCTGTGTAACCGATGGAAATGCCGATGGACGGGGTGAAGAGCGAAAAAAAGAACTCAAAGAAGCGGCTAAAATTTTAGGAATTAAATCTCTTGAGCATTGGACTTATGCAGATAAGTTTCCTGACCGCTTACCGGTAGAAGAAATTACCGAAAGACTTAAAGAACTTCCTCTCCCTAAAGAAATTTACACTCATGGACCTCTAGGCGAGTATGGTCACCCTCACCACCAAGACGTTTGCTTAGCAACTTATCGTGCCTTTTCAACTAAAAAAGTTTACTCTCCTGCATGGAATGTGGCCCCCTCAGAAGTAATACAGCTCACTCCTAAGCAATTTGCCAAGAAAACCTATGCATTTGCTGAAATTTATCGAAAAGAAACTTCACAATTTTTAAATATATTGCCAAATTCAGCTGTAGAAACCTTTAAGCGTTTCACCAATGAAGAAGTAGAAGCTCTTGTTTGCTTTATTCGTAGAGAAGTTTCGCTTAATGAAAAATCGCTAGTCGAACATAAGTGGACGAAAGAGATTCTACCAAGCTTACGGGATAAGCTAGAAAAACGACTTTTTTAATTCTCTACGCGTCTACTCTTAACTTCCCTTAGGCTTTTACCGAAAAGCATTGAATGGCTTATCGGTATTACATCACTATTATTCTTGGGCTTTTTCTTTCATTAGCTACACATAGTACTTATGCCGACTACCTGCCATGCAAAAATCATTACGGTACTTTATTTCGAGAACAAACAACCACCTATGGTCCCAAAGTTTTTCTAAAAGCAGATACATTAAACGCTAGATCATTTGACCAAATGACCGAGCTTAAGATCGGTCAATACAATGTAGAAAATTTATTACGAACAAAAGGAAAATGGGAACTCGACCCTTTATCTAAAAAATATATCCGAAAAATTGATCCAATTGCAAAACCAGAATCAAGGTGGATGCAGGTTAAAGATGTGATTGAGCGATCTGATAACGACATCATGATCTGGCAAGAAGTCGAAGATTCACAAATCGCTAAAAACTTTGTAGAAAAATATTTAGGCGATAAATACAGAGTAGTAGTAATCGATGGTAATGATATAAGAGGTATTGATATAGCGGTTATTATAAAAAAAGACCTTCCTTTAGATGTAGAAGTTCAAAGTTATCGTGATCTCACTCAAGCAAAAAATGGCAATTCAGAAAAAGTATTTTCTCGCGATCTGCCCATTATTTCTTTTAGAAAAGCGGGTGACCCTGAAAGCTCTAAGCCCATTTTAAGAATTGCAGGCACACACTATAAATCACAAAGAGGCCACCCTTCAGACCCTCGCTCATTCTTAAAACGTAAGAATCAAGTAATAAAATCACTTGAAGTCATGGATATGTATTCAAGAAAAGAACCAAATGTACCTATGCTTCTCATTGGCGATTTCAATGCAGACCTTCGCTCAGCACCTGAATTTGAACCGCTCTGGCAAGCAGGATTTAAAGATGCTTTTGATTTAGCACCTACACCACTACCAAAAGAGAAAAGAATTACGCAATCGTATTTTCCTAAATGGAAAAGACCTATCTATAGCCAACTTGATGCAATTTTAGTAAATAAAAGCGGACAAAAAGATGACCTTGTAAAAGAAACAAAAATTATTCCCTACTTGAGTCCTAATGGAAAAGAAGTAGCCCTACCCACGAGCTTTAAAGAGCGAAATAACCTTGGCTCAGACCATTATAAAGTTCAAACTATTTTAAATTTTTCTACGTTGAAAAAAATTTGGCAAGAGTTCTAAATATTAGAATTTCATTTTCTCAACTTTTTGAGATAAATATCTAAATATGAAAATTCATCTATTATTTTTAGTTCTGTTTTTTCTAGTTCATCACTATCACTTGCTAATGAAGTAGGCGAAATTGTTGCCATTTCAAAAAATGGAGAAATTAAATTCTTTTCGGGAGAATATTTTTTAGTCCCTGGAGAGAAACTTCGAGTTATAGATTCAAGTGGAGAAAGTAATCGCTATATTGAAGTCATAGCGCAGGAGTTTCCTTACACAACAGCTGTATATGACTCTGTATTCATTCAGCCCGGAACAAAAATTGAGACCATAAAGGTTGGTCAAATCGTAAAATTAGAAATTGAACAAAAAAACCTAAAAGCAATTTCTTTTTTTGTTGGTCCTAACACCTCACCTAAGGTTGGTTCTTTTGGAGGGACTAACTACTTTTTGGGATTATCTATGCTAGGATATTTTCAAGAAAATTGGCTATGGCATATAAACTTACAAGCAGAATCTTTAGGGAAAGATAGCTCTGGCACAGAAATGCGCAGAGGAATTTATATGTTTGGCTCTGGTTATGAATGGAAAAATTTCATTCTTGTTGGTTCTATTGGGTTAGTAGATACGATGACAATTGTCAAAGGCCAGTCATCGCCTACCTATATCGACCCCTACACTGGCGTGGCCTACGGGCCCAACGGTACGAAACACAATACGAAGATGGGATATATGCTGCTATTGAGCCATCGCTTCTATTTGAGCCGCATTTCTCGAAATAAAAAAATTGGATGGTCACTTAGTCCACGAATATCTTATACCGACCAGTTTGCAACTAGTCCTTATAAAGGGGTTTTGAGCTATGGTTTAGCCGTAGACTTTTGGATGGATTAATTTCTTTGCGTCTTGTTTAATAAATTCACTCTTATCTTAAAACGCAGTTTGGGTCATTTTTACATTCTTCATCTATTTCTGGCTCATAGCAGTTTTCTGTAACTCCAAGCATTGCATTACACGGTAATTTCGGAGCGCTAACTGTGGAGTCTGTCTTATTTGCACATTCCTCTATCTTATCACCTGCAGCCTTATTTTCTTTTAACATCTTTTCAATACGTGAATGAGTAGCTTTAATACTTTTCAAACAAGAACTATGACCTAGAGAATTAAAGGCATAAGCTAACAACTTTAATTTCTTAATGGCCTCTTCCGCTTTATTGCTTGAGCTAACAATACTTCCGTTTTCATTGTTTACTAATTTTGAAAAGTCTTTATTCAGCTTAGATAAGCTATTGTCACCATTATAGGTATTACTACCTGTTACATTTTCGCAAGATTTCTGAGCATCACTTAAATCGTGTCCTGCTGCTTCAAGAGAGTTTATCGCCATTGTTGCTTCAGAATCAACTTTCGCTACATTAGGAAGCGATTGGCAGCCATTGTCAGTGCAACAAGCTCGTAAGTGTTTTACAAGCCTTACAGCGCCCGCATTTGCATTTTTTACTAAAACTAAATTAAAGCAGAGTACTAATATAATGCTTAAAGTTTTCATAATTTACTCCAAAAAATTCTTTCTACCTACAGTGTGCACTAATTTTTGAATGGCTTTCTTTTATCTTATTTTCATTAGACATAATTGATTGCCTACAATCATTTGCTCCGATACGCTCTAGCGCTTTCATGAATGCTGTTTTACCTATTAACATATGTCCACCACCATCTTCTTTCATGGGTAACTGGGCGCCAGCCAATTCAGACTTTACATGTTCTTCTAAGCTTTTAATAGCTTTCAAATAATTTGCGCATGCCTGATTCTTCGGAGCAGGTTGTGATGCACCTTGGATTTGCGAGCCATACTTATTTATAAAATCTTTAAATTGTCTCAAGTAGGAGTCATAAACTTTTACCCTTTTTGCAGCAGCAACTGATTTGCACTCAGTCAAGATACTTAAATGGTTTAATGGAACTGCACCAGAAAAAGCATTATAGGAAAACATGATACTCAAGACTACTAGTAATGCTTGCCTGCAAACGAAACTATTCCAAGACTTCGACATAGAATACCTCTAGTTTAATTACACGAGATAACATTATTATTTATGATCTCTCAGGTTACAGCATCGGACAAATATACAATATGCTTTAATGAATAAGATAGAGCCTCTTAACTAGAGGGAGGTTAAAAATCACTAGATAAATTGCTCAATAATTTCAATCTAGTACACATCGCACATATTCACGCATGCATATGCGACACCTTGAATTTACGCTCAGTTAGAATTTATACTACAAATTGCCCAGCATATTTTCAGGCTTCACCCACTGGTCAAATTGCTCGCTCGTTAAAAAACCAAGAGCAAGTGCTGCCTCTTTCAATGTTGTACCTTCTTTGTGCGCCTTTTTTGCAATCTGTGCAGATTTATCATAGCCAATATGTGTATTAAGTGCTGTTACTAACATTAAACTCTTACGAAGGTTTTCTTCTATTCGTGGAGCGTTTGGCTCTACCCCCTCTATACAGTGCTGACGAAATGAATCACAACCATCGCCTAACATTCTACAAGACTGTAAAAAATTATGAATTAGAAGTGGCTTATAAACATTTAACTCAAAGTTTCCTGAAGAACCTCCTACCGAAATAGCTACATCATTTCCCATCACTTGAGCACAAAGCATAGTCAATGCTTCACACTGAGTGGGGTTCACTTTACCAGGCATAATCGATGAACCTGGCTCGTTTTCAGGGATGGTAATTTCTGAAAGCCCAGCTCTTGGTCCAGAAGCTAGCCATCGAATATCGTTTGCTATCTTAAATAAACTTGCAGCCAAGCTTTTGAGGGCTCCATGCGCATTTACAAGAGCATCGTTAGCAGCCAGTGATTCAAATTTATTTGGAGCCGTTATAAACGGATGAGATGTTAGTGTAGCAATTTCTTTTGCTGAAGCTACATCATACCCTTTAGGCGCATTTAATCCAGTACCTACAGCAGTGCCCCCCAATGCTAGTTCATACAAATGAGCAAGGCTTGCGTCTAAATGTTTTTTTGCGTGCTTAAGCTGTGCAACATAACCAGAAAATTCTTGTCCCAAAGTAAGAGGCGTTGCATCTTGTAAGTGGGTTCGGCCAATTTTGATAACTTTTGAAAAATCTTGAGATTTTTTTTCTAAAATTTTTGTAAGTTCTTCAACTGCAGGAATTACTTTATCTTTCATCGCCATAGCAGCAGCAACACTCATTGCTGTCGGGAAAACATCATTAGAGCTTTGTGATTTGTTTACATCATCATTGGGATGCACAAGTCGCTTTTCTCCTCTTTCTCCACCTAAAATTTCTGAAGCACGATTTGCTAAAACCTCGTTCATATTCATATTTGATTGAGTTCCAGAACCTGTTTGCCAAACAGATAAAGGAAACTCTAAAAAATGTTTTCCCGCTAATACTTCATCTGCAGCACTTTGAATTGCTTTAGACTTTTCTTCGCTTAAGACTCCCATTTTTTGATTCGCTCTTGCTGCGGCTTTTTTGACTGTTGCTAAAGCTAAAATGACTTCTTGCGGAATTTTTTCAGAAGAAATCGAAAAAAACTTTAACGACCTAGCCGTTTGCGCTCCCCATAAACGATCCGAAGGAACTTCGATGGGTCCAAAAGTATCTTTTTCGATTCTTACACTCATAATTTCTCCTTATTTTGTCTACGCTTAACCCTAACAATTTTTTTCTGAAAATCCAGACGAAAATACTCGTTCAAACACTTGGAATCGAGCAGCAAACCTGGCTATAATTGGACAAAAGTCATTTCGTAACCATACTTCAATCTAAGAAGGAACTTATGGGAAAAAAGACCGAAGAATCTAATCAAGAAAGTAGAGTCGCAGAAAAGGAGCGCTTAAAAAAGCCTCCGCTCTACGCCGTCTTATTAGTAAATGACGACTATACTCCCATGGATTTTGTGATTCATATATTATTGAAGTTTTTTCAAAAAACTGAAGAAGAAGCTATGCAAATTATGCTTCAAGTACACGAAAAGGGCCAAGGTATCTGTGGCATCTTTTCACGAGAAATAGCCGAAACGAAAGCCATGCGTGTGGTACAATATGCACAGGAGCATAAATACCCGCTTCAAACGAGGATACAACCAGCATGATTACACCAAGTTTAGAAAATAGTTTAAATCAAGCATTTCAACTGGCTCAAAAACATAATCATGAATTTGTGAGCCTTGAACACTTACTTTTTACCCTTTTATCTGACCCCGATGCCTTAAATTCACTTAAAGCATGTCAAGTAGATATTAAAGAAATGCAAGTAGACTTAGAAAGTATTTTTGAAAGCTTGCCCAAAGCACCACAATCAGCAAGGCCAGAGCCAACTCTTGCTTTCAATCGCACACTACAGAGAGCCATTTTACATGCGCAAAGTTCTAGTCGCTCTAGCGTGAATGGCTGCGATCTTTTAATCCATATGTTTTCTGAACCAGACTCGCAAGCCGTATATGTAATGGAAAAACAAGGTATAGAGAAAATCGATTTACTAAATTATATCTCTCACGGCATCGAAAAAGAAGAGCTTCTCACCTCTGAAGAAGGTGAACCTCAGTCAGAGGAGAGCTCGCCTCCGGCAAAGCGAAAGGGGGCTTTAGATTCATTCGCTATTGATTTAGTTGAACGTGCTCGCGAGGGTAAAATTGATCCACTTATTGGAAGAGAAAACGAATTAGAAAGAACCATGCAGGTTCTTTGTCGAAGAAAAAAGAACAACCCTATATATGTAGGTGAAGCGGGCGTTGGTAAAACCGCTATTGCCGAAGGCCTTGCTCTACATGTTTTTCAAGGCAGCGTACCAGAGCCCTTAAGGAATGCTCGCGTATTTTCTTTGGATCTTACGGCTTTACTTGCAGGAACAAAGTATAGAGGCGATTTTGAACAGCGTATGAAAGCAGTGCTTAAAGAAATCAAGCAGATTCCTGAGGCCATATTATTTATTGACGAAATTCATACCATTATTGGTGCTGGCTCAACAGAAGGCTCCATGGATGCTTCTAATATGCTTAAGCCTATGCTAGCCAATGGTGAATTACGCTGTATTGGTGCAACAACCTACCAAGAGTATCGGCAAATTTTTGATAAAAACCGCGCTCTCTCAAGACGGTTTCAAAAGATTGATGTGCCAGAGCCTAGTGTAAAAGATACGATTAAAATTCTCCAAGGTCTTAAAGAAAAGTTAGAAGATCATCATGGAGTAAAGTTTACGCAAAACGCGATTCAAGCAGCTGTTGAATTGAGCAAAAAATATCTGCACGAACGTTTCTTACCAGATAAAGCAATCGATTTATTAGACGAAGCCGGAGCTGCAAATCGTTTGCTACCTAAGAGCAAACAAAAATCTACAATCTCAGATAGAGATATAGAGAATATGATTGCAAAGCAGGTACAAATCCCTTCGAAAAATGTTTCGATGAACGATAAAACTAAATTAAAAAATCTATATCGCGATTTGAAAATGCTGATTTACGGTCAAGATGAGGCTGTAGATAAAGTTACTCAAGCCATTAAGTTAAATTCTTCTGGTCTATCTGCAGGTGAAAAACCCATCGGATCATTTTTATTTGCTGGTCCAACGGGGGTTGGTAAAACTGAACTTGCTAAGCAGTTAGCTCATGCTTTGGGTGTAAAGTTTCTACGCTACGATATGAGTGAATATATGGAAAAACATGCCGTATCTCGCTTAATTGGTGCACCTCCAGGGTATGTAGGCTTTGACCAAGGGGGATTACTCACAGAAGAAATGAATAAGCACCCCTATTCTGTAGTTTTATTTGATGAAGTAGAAAAAGCGCATCCAGATCTGATGAATATCATGCTTCAAATTTTAGACTATGGCTTTTTGACCGACAATAATGGCAGAAGAAGCGATTTTAGAAATACAATCATTATCATGACCACCAATGCGGGAGCACATGATATGACAGCTTCGAATTCGCTAGGATTTTCTAGAGCAGAAAATAAACCAGTTTCTGGAAATCGCAAAGCCATTGAACGAACATTTTCTCCGGAATTTCTGAATCGATTAGATGCTGTAGTTTTCTTTAAAGGCCTAGACCAGCAAATTATTCTCAACGTTGTTGATAAGTTCTTGATTGAATTAGAAAATCATTTAGCAGAAAAAAATATTTCTGTAACTTTTACCGATGCACTTCGATTATGGATTGCAGAAAAAGGATATGATCCTAAATATGGTGCTCGTCCCATTCAGCGCTTCATACAAGATCATGTAAAAAAACCTCTAGTTGATGAAGTGCTATTTGGTGAACTAGAAAAAGGTGGGCACGTATCTATTGATTATAAAAAATCAAAAGTAGATTTTCAGTTTAAAAAACAATCTAAACTGCCTGCAAATAAAAAAGCAAAGACCACCACAAATGAGCAAGAGTCGTAGACAAGCAACACGCTCATAAACCTAGAGAGCCTGAGGTAGGATTATTTTTATTTCTTTTCTTCTTTGGTACCAGAAATGTCTGATGCTTTATGTGGGCCTTTTTGGCCTTTTAATTGTATCGAACCCGCACCCTTTACCTTGTTTGCTTTTACTTCTTGGCTAAGTGACTCTGCACTACCTGCATTCACACCACTTGTAGTTTCTTTACCAAACGAAGCAAGACTAGCAGCTGATAATGATTTAATGTGATTGTCAAAATCAGAAAGTACATTGGCTAATACTTCTTTGTTCTCTATATAACAAGGGTCGCTATTTAAAAATCCCTCAGGATCTCCATCAACAGCTTCTTCGCTATCAAAATCTTCAGGCCATGAAAAATAATCCATATAAGCATCTACTTCTTTTCTACTCATTTGTGCTTGTTTTAATAGTGCATCTAAAGTGGCTTTCGTCATCTCATAATTTGCTTTAGATTGATCATGACTTTTTCTTTGCTGTGTATCTGAAGGCTTTATCAAATTAGAATCTAATTTCTTTCTGGCATTTTCAACTAACTTCTCTAGGTCTTCAAGGCAATCAATTGCTGAAGCTGCGAACACTACATTATCTTCACAGTCTTCCGTTTGGTTATACAATTCCACTGGATCTGCGCAATATCTTATTATTTTTTTAGCCGCATTAGCTTCACTAATATTAAAAAACAAAACAACATAACAAGCCACTAATATAAGACAACGCAAATTATTTACCCCCAACACGAACTACCTTCCACTCTGATGAGCATGTAACCTATTCCATTCATTCCAATCTATCCATGCGCTTCGCATTCTTCTACGCTGCTTAAACCTTTGGACTCTTTCTCTTTCACTAACAAACCTTCCGGACGCACCGCTACTCCCAAGGAATTTACACATATTCCAAGATCTTGCACGACCTAGATCAAAATGGCCATTACCTCGCCCTCTCTTACCAGGATACGAACCTACACCACCTCGTCCACCACCCACCTCTGAACGCACTGAAGCTAAAATTTTACATTGGGTTGTAATTGGAGCAAACCCCCAAAGATCGGCTGCAACATTATGAGTATGAGCCGAAACACGAGCAACTCTACCACGACAATCAACCGACCCATACTCAGGACTGCATTTATTTCTCTTTCTAATGCTAGCCTGCTTGCCTTTATCTCTATAGCAAGAGTACACATTCAGCTGTGTACCAGCCTTTCTAGATATAGAGCGAAGAGCCTTTTGCATGGTCTGGCTTGCCTGAATTCTCACCGGATTGCAGTTTCCTACATATCGAAATGATCCACTTTCAGCGAAGGCACCTTGGCAATAAATGAGCGCTCCAAATACAAAGCTTAGGTAATAAATTTTCATAAAACACCTATATAAATTATAAACAATATTCTGCTCAAAGGGGAGAATGATAAGAAAAAACGTTCTGCAGATAACGAAAACATGTATAACTATTACTTTATCGTCCATTTGCATTTTTTCTTGCAAAAAAACTCTAACTACTTAATTTTACAAGAAGTTATAGTAAGAGTAAAAGCCTTCTCCACACGGTTTCCATAATAGATTCAGGTACTTCTTCATCACTATTCCACGCTAATGACACACAATAAGACTTTTTCTTATCTTCAATAATAGCAGCCGAATGTGCCACACCAACATCTCTTGCTATAGTTACTATTTTAATTCTATCGTCCGTAGAGCTTTGAATCCCTTTCGTTTGTGGGCTCAGCTGCAATATTTTTTCAGTTTTCAACTGATTCAATATATTACAGATTTCACTTGGTGAAGAGAACCAGCCAACTCTTAATCGAATGCTTGGATCAATTTGTGCCTCAAATTTTTTTTTAGAATTTTGATCGCCTTTTTCATAAATACTTTTCATTGAAAGCTCTGAATCAAATCTTAGTCCTCCAAGACCTAAATGTGATCGCCAAGAAGGGAACAGGTGATTACTATCTAACTTTTCTTTATTAATTAACAGTAAAATATGATCAAGAGCAGAACCATCGCCAAACCAAACCATCGACCTAATCAATGACTCGACTGTAACGAAACTACCCTCACCCCACTCATGAAGATCACCATAAGATTCATTTAACCACTCTTTTTTTAGTTGAATTACTTTATCTCTAGCAACTCTTTTTTCTTCTAGTAGTGGAACAACTTTAAGCCATGATGAACGCTCCAAGTTCATGCTTTCATTCTCTCTCACCCCTGAAATAAGTTTAGAACCCTCAAATACTCCGTAAGCAATTTTTTCGTTTAGAGACTCTATATATTCTTTAAACTTTTCAAAGGAATCATCACGCACAAAAGCCAAGTCTAAAGAAAAATTTTTTATTTTATTTTTAGACATCTCTACCTCTAAAGGCAGAGTCATATATTGATATTCAATCATGTATTTATTTTTTTCAGCGACTAAGACTTTTTTACACTTACCAAAAAATTTTTCATACTCAGTAAAAAGTTTTTTCATCTCTTGAAGATTAAATCCATGATCATGTTCTAATACAAAAAACTTTTTAGCCTCTAACTCTCGAAAGGGACAAAGTGCTTTCTCTAACTTTTGTGCTTTCTGGTCAGCGAAACTAAAATGAACAAGAAATAAATAAAGAATAGATATAAGCATATCTAGAGTCTGCTAGTCTAAAGGTAAAAAATCAAACAGATTTCAGAAAAAGATTTTTTCTTATATAGGGTAAATATAAAATCAAAACACCTACAGCAATCAATGAACACCCCAATAGAATTTGCCATGTTATCTTTTCTTGAAAAAAGTAACTTGCACTAGCTATAGTAGCAATCGGTTCTGAAAGAGTCGAAATGCTGACCAAGTTAATATTGAAAAAATTCAATGAGTACGTCAGTAGCGCATGCCCCATTAGGGTTGAGCCAAAAGCTAATCCCAATAGCGCTAACCAAGTTTTTTTGTCAAAACCCCAAATAGCAGCGCCTGTATAAACTACGATAATAGCAAAACAGAGTCCGCAAATAGAGTACGCCAAAAAAGTGAATGATAAATTATCTAAAGTTTTACGAGCGTTTTTACCAGCTAAAACATAGGCAGAAAAAAAGATTGAACATAGAATTGCTAAACCATCTCCGATTATATAAGCAGAATTAAACTCTAAACTTTGCGATACAAGAACTAAGATTCCAAGTAAACTAAACGCTAAGGCAATAAAGTGTCTTAGATAAAGCTTTTCTCGAAACCAGAAATACGCCCCTATGGCTGTAAACACAGGATTAGACGAAAATAAAATCATAGCATTTGCCACCGTAGTTTTTTGAACAGCCAAAAACCAAGTATAAAAATGAATAAATAAGAAAAATCCGCTAAGTAGAGCAAAAAAACATTCTTGCTTTTTCCATGAGAGCTTTTTTACACCTCTCCACAACAGAAAAAAACCTAAGACAGGAACAGCAATTAACATACGCCATAAACCTAATGCTTCGGCCGAAGCATTAGCAAATCGTATTAAAATAGCTGACTGAGACAATACCAAAAGCGCTGTGATGAGAATAAGAAATCGCAAAAAACTACCCTACGGCACCTTCAAGCTTAAGATCTAAAAGGCGGTTGGCTTCAATAGCAAATTCCATGGGTAACTGCTTAAATACTTCTTCGCAATATCCATTAATAATTAGCTTTACAGCTTCTTCTTCAGAAAAGCCCCTGGTTCGAAGATAAAAAAGTTGCTCTTCAGAAACCTTAGATGCGGTAGCTTCGTGCTCTACAGTTGCTGTTGGATTTTTTACTCCAATTACCGGGAAAGTATTCGCCTCACACTCGCCACCAATTAAAAGAGAATCGCACTGCGTGTGATTTCGCGCATTTTCTGCCCCCGGCAAAATGCTTACGGCGCCTCGGTATGAATTGATTCCTTTTCCAGACGAAATGCCTTTTGATAAAATTCTAGATTTCGTATTTTTACCAATATGAATCATCTTTGTCCCTGTATCGGCTTGCATACAGTGATTCGTAATCGCCACAGAATAAAATTCTCCAGAAGAATTGTCTCCTTGTAAAATACAAGAAGGGTACTTCCAGGTAATTGATGAGCCGGTTTCTACTTGAGTCCAAGAGATATGAGAGTTCTCGCCCTTACATAGCCCACGCTTTGTTACGAAATTATAGATTCCACCCTTACCATTTTCATCCCCAGCATACCAATTCTGAACCGTCGTATATTTAATCTTAGCATTTTTTAAAGCGACTAGCTCAACTACAGCTGCATGCAATTGATTTTCATCTCTCATTGGAGCTGTGCAACCTTCCATATATGATACTTCAGCACCTTCATCTGCAACAATCAAAGTACGTTCAAACTGCCCAGTACCAGAAGCATTAATACGAAAATAAGTAGATAAATCCATCGGACACTTAACCCCTTTAGGAATATAAACAAAACTTCCATCAGTGAAAACCGCTGAGTTTAGCGCACCAAAAAAATTATCTGAAACCGGTACTACAGAACCTAAATATTGTTTTACAAGTTCCGGGCACTCTTTTAGAGCTTCAGAGATTGAACAAAAAATAATCCCTAATTCTTTTAACTTCTCTCTATGAGTAGTCACTACTGAAACAGAATCGAATACTGCATCTACAGCAACTCCCGCTAAGCGTTTTTGTTCATGAAGCGGTATACCCAGTTTTTCATAAGTTTCTAAAAGTTTAGGATCAACTTCATCTAAGCTATTGAGCTTAGGTTTTTGTTTTGGAGCTGAGTAATAAATAATAGATTGGTAATCAACAGGAGTATATTTCAAATAAGCCCAAGTAGGCTCTTTCATTTGTTGCCATTTTTTATAAGCTGATAACCGCCATTCAGTCATCCACTGTGGTTCTTCTTTTTTGGCAGAAATAAAACGAATAATATCTTCTGAAAGGCCTGGAGGTGCCTGTTCAGACTCAATATCAGTGGTAAATCCGTATTGATATTTTTTTGCTAAATGCTCATTAAGCTTGTCGTTCATATTTTACCATATTCCTAACTTATCTTTTACTTCGTCGCTAGCCATGGTGCTTGGATCCCACTTAGGCTCAAAGACAACATCTACGCTTACTGACTCAGCACTTTTATGCTCTAAAATTCTTTTTTTAACTTCTTCTACTAAATAACCAGCTGCGGGGCATCCTGGACTGGTCAATGTCATTGTTACCGAAACAGAACTACCTTCTTGAGCAACATTATAGATTAATCCTAGATCAACCAAAGGCATAAACAGCTCAGGATCTTCAACTGGCATTAGCCATTCAAGCCACTCTTCTTTTGACAAAAGCTGAGGTTGGTCAATCATGAGTTTTATCCTCTAATATTTGATTTAAGGTTGTCCAAGGTAACAATGCACATTTTATTCTTACAGGAAAATTTCTCACTCCTAATAAGCTCTCTAAGTCTCCCTCTATTTTCAAAGGACACTCTTCACCCTTCATAGCCATACGAAAAGATTCGATATACGCACAAGCTTCTTCTTTTGACTTTCCTAAAACTTCTTCTGTCATCATCGAGGCACTAGCCATACAAATAGAGCATCCCTCACCTTCAAAACAGCAATTTTTAATCGTACCGCCATCTAACTTAACGAAAAGCTCTATGCGATCTCCACATAGTGGATTAAAGCCCTCTAACTTAAAATCAGCGTCTGCTAAAACTTCTTTATTTCTTGGATAGCGATGATGCTCCATGATCACTTCTCTATAAAGAGCATCTAATCCGCCTATACCCTTATCCACCACTTATCCCTTTCTGAAAAACTCAAGGGCGCTCGAAAGAATTTTCGCCATTCGATCGACCTCTTCTTTTGTATTATAAAATGAAAAACTAATGCGGTTGGTTGCAGGTAAGCCCAATTTCGTCATCAGAGGTTGAGCGCAGTGATGTCCTGCACGGATGGCAACGCCTTCAGCATCTAAATAAGTGGCCACATCATGTGGATGTACTTCATCACAAACAAAGCTAACTACCCCACTATGAGAATCTTTTTGCTTAGTTGCTAATACTTCTACTCCGCTTATCTCTTCAAGAGATCTTCTTGCGTACTCTACTAACTGATGTTCATAGGCATATATTCTTCCCATGCCTAGTGATTCTAAATAATCTAGAGCTGTCCCAAAAGCGATAGAGTCACCATAATTAGGAGTTCCGGCCTCAAATTTCCAAGGCAATTCATTCCAAGTAGTGAGTTGGTCTTTTACTTGAAGAATCATATCGCCGCCATATTGATAGGGGCTCAATTTCTCCAATAACTTTCTTCTTCCCCAGAGAACTCCTATCCCCGTTGGGCCACACATTTTGTGAGGTCACGGTCACGCCGCCGACGAACACGGGC
>JAMLID010000004.1 GCA_023954355.1 Oligoflexia bacterium
TTTACATTGTCTTTTTCTGTGTATGCCGAACCATTTGATTCGCCATGCAAAGAGTTTAATGAGGCAGAGTACTGTAGAAATGTAGACGAAAGAGTCTCAAGATCTTTAGCGTCTAATACCAAAACTCAAGTCATGTTTGTCTTTGGATCAAAAAGATGTGGCCCCTGTAATTATTGGAAAAACAATATAATTAATGATGGTAATTTTCCTTCTGACATTAAAGTTATATACGTACCACTTTCTTTTTATTCTCCTATGGGAAGATCAATAGAAGATAAAGGTGCAAAAGAACTTTGCTCGAAGTTAGTCAAAGATAATAATATTGGGACAAGATTTCTTCCTAAGTATATAGCTAAAATTGAGCCTTGCAAAAGAAAGCCGACCTTATTTCTAATAGACTTAAATTCAAATAAAGGTGAAGAAGTCAATCCAAGCGCAGAAGACGGAGTTGCTCCAGTCATTAATCACATAAAATTATTAAGTAAAGAAATACAGACTAAAGAAATTCAATCCACTCAGGGTGAAAACCCCATAGAATTAATAAAAGAAGTAGACCCTGCAGATTAAATTTGTTTTTAAGGTAAATTTAATATATTTAATAGGTAATAGGAGGTCATTTATGGAAAATTTTCGTTTTGTAAGAAGTGATCTCCGTTCTTTCGCGTAAAAGATCGCAGATCCAATAAATATCTAAAAAAATAATTGAATCAATTAGGAGTTATCGTGAATAAATCACAATTGGGTTGGTGCGACTTTTGGGCAGACTATCGCAACCAATCTGTAGCTAGAGTTACTTCTGTCCAAAAAAATTTATATAAGGCTCTAAATTATGAGGGTGAAATTATTTGTCATCTTCCAGGAAAATTTACTTATGGTGCGGTTTCTAAGTCAGACTACCCTACTGTCGGAGACTGGGTAGAGCTAAGCCCTCTATTTATAGATGAAAATGGCTCTAAGGCAGCGCTTATTCATAGGGTACTTCCTAGAAAAACTAAAATATCTAGAGTAGAACCGGGGAGTGGATCAACTGAAGAGCAATTATTAGCAGCAAATATTGACTATGTCTTTATAGTTTGTTCTATAAATCAAGACTTAAGTATTAATAGAATGCAAAGATATATACTTCTTGCAAAAAGTGGAGGGGCAAAACCGGTACTGCTAATTTCGAAAGTTGATTTAGTAAAAGACTACTTGCAGATTGTAAAAGAAATTCAAGCTCACTTTAGTAATGACGTAATTCTGCCAATTAGTGTAGAGCTAAATCTCGGTTTAGAGCGATTAAATCAATATCTAGAAAAAGGGAAAACAATTGTCGTAGTTGGCTCATCTGGAGTTGGCAAATCAACACTCGTAAATTATCTTTTAGGTGAAAATAAACAGCTAGTAAGTGCTATTCGTGAATCTGATGGTAAGGGCAGACATACAACTACTTCTAGGGAGCTATTAATTATTTCTAATGGCGCAATTTTAATTGATAGTCCTGGGTTAAGAGAGGTTCACATATTAGGGGATGGGAGTGCTATAGAGGATATTTTTTCTTCTATTGCGGATATGTCAACTAAATGCAGATTTAGTAATTGTACGCATAATTCAGAGCCAGGCTGTGCAATTTCAATAGCGCTTGAGTTAGGTGATATTGAACATTCGGATTATGCGAATTACCAAAAAATGAAAAAAGAATTGGAATACTCTAATAGAAAAATAGATAAAAAAATGGCTGCTAATAGTAAAAAGAAGTGGAAAAAAATTAATACAGATATGAAAAAAAGAAGAAAGTTTGAAAGTGAAAACTTTTAGAAGGGTATATGAATTTATTTGTAACTAAAATCCATAAAGAAAAAATCTATAAAGGTCTTGCATTCAAGAAGCTTAAAAAGCAAGTTTTACTAGAAATAGAAGACCTTTATATAAATGACAGATATGGAAAATTCTGGTCAAAAGAGAATTATCCAAATGGATACACTTCCTATTCTTCTGTAAATAAACTTCACGAGATATCGAGTACATTTGATGAAATAAGAAAAAAAATAGATGCTGAGGTTTTTAAATTTATAAAAAAAATAGATTTAAACATCAAATCCAATGAATTGAAAATGGATAATTTTTGGGCAAATGTGATGAATAAAAATAGTCGACATAGCTCTCATATTCATCCCAAAGCAATCATTAGCGGAACATTTTATGTGCAGATCCCTAAAGATGCAGAATCTATAAAATTTGAAGACCCTAGAATGATGTTTTTTATGAATACACCACTAAAAAAAGAAAATGCAAAATTAGAAAATAGAATACATGTTTCACCAAATATTATGGAAGGTGAAGTTATTCTTTTTGAAAGTTGGCTAAGGCATGAGGTGCCAACTAGTAAGTCTAAAGAACAAAGAATTAGTTTAAGTTTTAATTATAGCTAATGTTTTTTTTAGCTTATTTATTTTTTTAATAAAGAATTCAATTTCTGTTTTTTCTAAGAAGAGTACGTAATAGCTTATCATCATAAAGCCGAATGTTGGTAGATTCATAAAAAGCCAAATACCAAGATGCATAAATACACCAAAAATTAGCATAGGTAATCGCCATTTAGAGATCCAAATAAGCACTGGGAAATAAATTTCCCAAAGTAGTACAATATAAACAGAAACAGCTAGAAGCATGGGAAAGCTAGAAACAAAACTCAAGTCCCACCTTTGCATATTTCCTATTGTCAATACATCCCATACAGCTGATCCGTCCCACCACCTGGTGCCTTTAAGCTTTTCTAGTCCCGAATAAGCATATACAACGCATAATTGTATTTGCATTAAGCGATAGGCAATATGGCTTATACTGTTGTGGTCTTTTCGAACTTTACTGATTTTTTTATCGATAGAGTAGTAAGCGTTTGTCTGTGCAAAACAAAGATAAAGTAGAAAAAAGGTACTAATCATGTCTACACCAAACATGACTCCCATATTTCTATTAATAAACATCATGTGTAAAAAATAAACCAATATAGTCGATGACTTGGTGAAAAAACCTATTATGCAAAAAAACAACAAGATTAAAAAAATTATATGTAAAAATATAATCATACCATCACTAAGTAGGGGTAAAATACTTGGATGATATTTAAAGATATCGAGACCTTTCATATAACTAGAAGGTAAAATCCCATTTTCAGAGAAAAAGAATAAAACATCTGCTTGTCGTGATATGTAAAAAAATAAAATTACAGAATAAAAGAGTATTCTAAATATTGATAATTTTTTAAGGTCATCTTCGCTCTTAGAGCCAAACCAAAAAAAACACCAATTGTTCCAAAAAGTATTTAATACACTCATATTGGGTCTCCATTTTTATCTGGGCAGTAATAAGTCCCAAATGGATGGATGTGAAATTTATCAGAGTCAGTCATTTTAATTTTTCCAGACTTTACTGATTCAAGTGAAGGCTGTTGATACATGACCCTCCAGATTTTGACTGAAGAAACATCTTTTTCTGTATTACATAAATAGCGTACAAGTGTAGATTTAACAGAATCATCGCTTGTTAGTATAAATTTACTTAGTGTTAATCTTCTATTTTGTCTGTCTCTGAAAAAGTATGGACTAACCTCATTCGGAAATCTTTTACTTTCAGTGGTACCGTTTTTTCTTTCCAATAAATAATCTATATAAATCGGAGGGCTAACTGGTTCTGGAGCAAAAAAGCCCCACGAATGAAAAAGACCTAAAGTTGTCATGTAAGGACGATAAATTTCTAATAATGATTGTGTTAGAAATGATGATTGATTGGGGGAAGTAACTACTCCTAGTAAATGAAATAATAAAAAAGCGCTAATGAGAATTTTTATCTTAGTAGACATAATAGTAGAATAAGTGATTTATTCTAAATTTGGGAGTTTGTTTTTTAATAAATGTTTAGTCGGTATCCGCCTAATTTTTCCTGAGCTAGTTTTGAGGATTTCTTCCAATTGATACCATTTTTTGGGTATTTTTCGTTTGTCTATTTTTTGGGTAAAAAAGTCTCGTAACTCAACTAAGTTGCTTTGTGAATTAGGCTTAAATTTGACTGCTAATGCGAGTACTTGTCCCCAAGTAGAGTCTTCTAGACCAATGGCGACAGCTTCTTCTACTGGATCAAAATCTTTAGCAATGCTTTCAATCTCACTGGGATAAATATTTAAACCACCCGATATGATAAGATCGGATTTTCTTCCATGCACCAAGAGCTCATTGTTTTTTATTTCACCTAGATCACCAATGGAAAAAAAAGATTGATCTAATGTTAGTGGAACAAACTTTCCTGATTGAAAATAGCCTCTAGATAGTGATGGTGATGAAATACAAATTTCATGATCAGGTTGAATTTTTATCTTCATATGATTAAGAGGGATCATTCCGCCTAAAGGGGCTTTTTCAGTTGCTATTTGTGAGCATGTTTCGGTTGCGCCATATGTTCTGTATATTGGCCAATTCTCATTAACAAGTTCATTAGCATATGTTTTAGAGAGAGAAGCTCCTCCGACAAGAATACAATCTAGATTTTGTTTAATGTTACTATAGTTAGTTCTTAATTGAGACAGATTATAGGGAACTAAAGAAGCCGAAATGCATTCATTACTTCTAATTTCATCAGCTAAATCTTGGGTTCTTAATGATTTAGGAATACAAACAGAGCTATTTAAAAAAAATGCCCTACTAATAATGCTAAACCCACTTATGTGAAATAAAGGTAGAGATAAAAGCCAAATATTATTCTTAAGTGGTAAATGATTTTTATGCGCTAGCGCACTTTCTCTAAGTGCTAGCCCAGAAAGTGCAGTTGCTCTAGGTATCCCTGAGCTTCCAGAGCTAAAAATAAGTGCCCATATTTCATTAATATTTTTACTTTCTGTTTTAAAGTTTTGTGCTGCTAAATCTAGGGATATTTCTTTTGAAAACAAAAAACTGTTTTTAGGTAATTGATTGATTAATTGTTGTTCGTAAATTTCTGGTAAATCATTTGGTATGACTACAGCAACAAGAGATGAATAGAAGCTGGCTAATATCCACTTTGTAGTTTCTAAAAGATTAGAATCTTTAATAATTAAAAATTGTTTTTCAATGTTTAATGAAGCTCTAGCAATTGCTGAAGAAATTTTGAAAATATCTTTTTCTTCTATTTTTTTATTTGAGTAAAAAAAGTTCAAAATAGGTCCTTCCAAACTAGATCTTTCATCCAGTCTAGAGGACTTTCTATAATAGGTAAACGACTCCAAGACGAAGAGTTATTAAAAGCTGGTGAATCTAAGTGATTTACACTTAGTCCGTGCGTTTCTGTAGGTAAGTATGTGGCAGAAAGGTGCATTAAATTTAATATCCCAACTTCAGAATTAAGAGCAGATGAAAAAATAACTTTCTTATTTACATTAAGTGCATTCTTGACAAATAAATTCGTGCTTTCGATTGTTCCGAAAAGACTTGGTTTAATTACAAAGTGTGAAATTTTTTTAAAATTATCTTCCAAAAAATTTTTATCAGACAAGCTTTCATCAAATGCTATTGGTAAAAGATTGTTTATTGCTAAAATGCTTTTTGTGCTATTACTGAACGGCTCTTCTAAATATTCAATATTTTTAATTTTAAAATTTTTAATGCTATTTAATAAAAATTCAAAATTGCTTTCGCTTAAATTTTTATTTGCGTCTAGTCTAAATTTTATTTCTGGTTTATTTTTTATAATCTCAATAATTTCTAAGATATTCTGATCCGAAATTTTTAATTTTATTACTGTATAATCACTTTCAGAGCTTTCTTTGATCTTTTTAAGGTCTTCTAAAAAGAAAACAGCATTTATTTTTAAAGGAAGTACTAATTTATTGGTTAGCCTATAAATATTATCCAAGTACGAAATAGCAAATGAGAGAGAGGGGGTTTTTTGACAATTTATAATTTCTTCTCTGTTTTTTGACTTTAAAATATTTTGTACATCAGTAATGCTTTCGATAGAGTGAGTTTCTAGTGGAGAGCATTCGCTATAAAAATTTCGATCATCTATTTTTCGTTTAAGTAAGATTCCTTCTCTATATTTAACTATGGAGCTTCCGTAGTGAATTGGATTAGATAGTTTTCTTTTAAATAAAGCGTATTGAGTTTTCACAAATATAAAAAATACAAACTAATTCCTAAGCCAAATAAAGCCTGTATTAAAGAAGTAAACCCTAGAAGGGAGTTAAATTTTTTTCTATCCGTAATTAGAAAACAGTAAGTAATATTTAAAATGCCAAGAGGTAGTGAAAGTAAGGGTAGAATTGATAATAAATTACTTTTATCGAGCCAAACAAAAATCCATATTATAAACGGTATTATAGTTAGTAAGGTATAGTAAATTTTAGAATTGGTTTCACCTAAAAACACAGAGAATGTTTTTTTACCAGACTTAGTATCTGTGGGAATATCTCTTAAATTATTAATACAAATAAGGGCTGTACCTTGAAGTCCAGTGCATGCACCTAGCAAAAGCGCTTTAGTACTAAAAATTTCAGTATATGCATAGACGGTTCCTGCAGTTGCTACGAGTCCAAAAAAAACAAATACAAAAACATCGCCAAGGCCGTAATAAGCAAGTGGATATGGGCCAGCTGTGTATAAGTAAGCTAATAAAATCGAGCTTAGCCCCAGTAAAAATAGGGGCCATCCACTGAACGAGACTACGTATAGACCTGCAAAAAAAGATAAAGATAATAAAGCGAAGGCTGCTCTATAGAGAGATTTAGGAGATAAAAAACCAGAATTTGCCATTCTAGCAGGACCTAACCTATCTTCATTATCTGCACCACTTTCAAAGTCAGCCGCATCATTTATGAAGTTTGTAGCTATCTGAATACAGATAACCGCAAATAAGATTGCGATGAATAAATGCCATTTAAAGCTTTGATAATGGCTTGCGTAGGCGGTGCCAATAAATACAGGAATTAATCCTGCGATTAATGTTTTCGGTCTAGCAGCTAGTAGCCAATACTTCATGGAACTCTAGGAAATTTCTTGAAGTTCGGTTTTCTCTTTTCTAGATACGCTTTTTTGCCTTCTTGTGCCTCTTCTGACATATAGTAAAGCAAGGTAGCATTACCAGCGAGCTCTTGTACTCCTGCTTGCCCGTCAATAGCTGCATTGAAAGCAGACTTTAAGCAGCGTAGCGCCAGTGGGCTGTGGTCTAGCATTTCTCGGCACCACTTTATAGACTCTAGTTCTAGTTCTTCTAAGGGAACAATTTTGTTTACAAGGCCCATTTGCATCGCCTCACTTGCATCATACTGCCTACAAAGGTACCAAATCTCTCGAGCTCTTTTCTGGCCTATGATACTTGCTAAATAACTAGCGCCGAATCCACCATCGAAACTACCTACTTTAGGTCCTGTTTGTCCAAACTTTGCGTTGTCGGCAGCAATTGTTAGATCACAAACAACATGAAGAACGTGACCACCTCCAATTGCGTAACCTGCAACCATAGCAACTACTGGTTTTGGCATCGAGCGTATTTGTTTTTGAACATCTAAAATATTAAGCCTAGGTACGCCATCTGAGCCTACATAACCCATCTCGCCTCTTACGCGTTGATCACCGCCAGAGCAGAATGCGTCTGGGCCTTCTCCTGCAAGTAAAATAACTCCAACACTAGAGTCTTCTCGAGCATCATTAAATGCTTGGATGAGCTCTAATACTGTCTGTGGCCTAAAGGCGTTTCGTACTTCCGGTCTATTAATTGTGATTTTTGCAATTCCTTCTTCTGAGACTTGGTATTTAATATCTTTGAAATTTAATTTTGATTTCCAGCTAACGTCAGCAGAAATGATTTTTCTATCAGTATTTTTAGCCATTTTATTCTCCTAAAAAAGAATGAATTAATTCACGTAAAAGGTCTGGTTTTTCCCATAAAATATTGTGTCCGCAGTTTTCTACCATATGGTGGTGAAATCCAATATTTTTAAACTTATTGTTTAGTGAGTCCCCAATGCTTTCGTACTTTTTATCCAGTTTTCCTGATATGTAAAGTACCTTAATGTCCGATTCTAAGAGTTCTTTTAGGGTGGGTTCTAAGAAAATATGATTTCTAGGGCTTAAGATTGCAATATCTCTATTTAAATGCTTGAAATTTATGTGTTTTTTTTCTTCCAACCATTCATTAAGCTTATCTTCTTTAAAGCGCTCGTTAAGAGAAAATAGGGGGCTTTGTGCCCAGTTTTTCCAAAAAATATCTATATTAGTACGAGCACTTTCTAGCCATTTTTCTTCAATTGTTTCTCTTTCTTTTTTTTCAGAATCTGATGAAAACCCAAGTCCAGTGCTGATAAGTATTAAGTGAGTGAGTCTATCTTTAATATAGTGATCTATAGCTGTAGATATGGCTAGGCGGCCGCCCATGGAATAGCCGATGAAAGCAGAAGGGGTTGTTATAGTTTCAGAAATACTACTTTGTAATTCTTGAATGCAGTTTTCCCATGACGAGGACTCCTCTGGATATTTCATAGTTTGGAATTTGGTATCTTTTTTAAATACTTTATCCCAGCACTTAGGTGTTGATCCCATTCCATGAAATAAATAAGCTCTCATAAATTTCTACTTTTATGATTTTCTTCTTTATCAATTATAACTTCTATAATTTCTAATTTCGTATTTGATTGAAGACCCGAGATTATATTTAGTAATTCATCTTTATTTTCTATTTTTTTATAGGCAATAGAAAAACCACTGGCGATATTTGAAATAGAAAATAATTGAGGCGTTGTAAATAATTCTGATTTTTCAGAAAAGTTCTTAGTATTTACTACCCTAAAGATTTCACCACCACCATTATTGAGAACAAAAATTTTAAGATTAATTTCTGGTAGCCTATTCAATAGGGAAAGAGAAGAAATATCATGTAAAAAAGATAAATCTCCAATAAAAGAAATGACTTGTTTCTTTAGGCCATAGGAGACTCCCGCCGCAGTAGCCAGTAATCCATCGATTCCACTTAACCCGCGATTTGTATACACCTCTTCATATTCTCCAGAAAAATACTTATTAAAATCTCTTACAGGCATAGAATTTCCAAGAAAGTAGGTAGATTTTTTTACTGTTTTGCTAAACAGGCGAAAGAAAGAAGGTTCACATATTTTTGAAGAGGCATAGTGCGTGGTATTTTCTGATGGTTTATATTTCCTCTGGTTTTGAATTTCTATTTTAGGCAATTCTAACCAATCTTCTATAGGTACGTTCCTAAAGTCTATCTTGAAAAAATCAGAGAAAATAAAATCTGGGTCTAGAATTTCATCTTTTATGTAAATACTTGCAATTTTACAACCGAGTTTCGCCACTTTTTCATAGATTTTAGTGTTGATGGGGGGCATTCCTAAGAATAAAAAAAGATCCGGATGGGCGACTTCATTTTTTTCGATTTGATGAAAGAAATCAAAAGAATTAGAAATGATATTTTTTTTAGATTTTGAAAGATTGCTTGAGTTCTCTGTAAGTATAGGAATGTTTTTTTCTTCTAATATAGAGAGAACATCTGAAGATAAATGATGATTAATTCCAGCAAAAAAAACAGGGTTTTTAGCTTTTTTTAGCAGTTCTATCATTTGGATAAGAGATTCTTGCTTTTTGGAAAATATCTTAGGAATAGGATGATCTTTTTCCAAAGAAGAGCTACCTAAATATGGTTCATCTAAACGAAGGTTTAATTGTACGGGAGAATCGTTTTCTATAGCAGAATTGGTGATTCTAGCTAAATGAAATTCTAACTCTTTGTTTTGTTGTTTAGAAAAATCAAAATCAAAAAAATCTTTAGTGTAGGGATGAAAAAAATTCGTTTGGTTTGTGGTTTGATTTGCTCCCGTGGCTAGTGCTTTCATTGGGCGGTCGGCAGATAAAATAATTAGAGGCACTTTACTATGGTAAGCTTCCATAACTGCTGGGTATAAGTTACCCACAGCAGTGCCTGAGGTAGTTAATATAATAGAAGGTTTTTTAGTGGCTTTAGCGATCCCCAGCGCAAAGAAACCGTTTGATCTTTCATCGATAACGGTAGTTATTTTAAAATAAGAGTCTTCACTAAATGCTAACGATAAAGGTGCATTTCTGAATCCTGGAGAAATGATAATATGCTTAATTTCTCTTTGTTTAAAAAATTCACAAATTCTTAAAGTGTTTTCTCTGATAAATTCTTTACTCATTGGTTTATCCTAAAATAGAGATCAGCAATTGATTTTATTTTGTTAGTGATTTCTGTAAACTCTTTTTCAGAGCTCGATTCTTTAACATAGCCCGCACCTGCAAATAAGTAGCAAAACTGATTAATGAATAAGGCAGAACGGATAGCTACAATTGAAGTTATACTATCATCATCTTCATCTGATAAATGAATTGGAGAAGAATATAGTCCGCGATCGTAGCCCTCAAACTCTCTAAGAAGATGAAGTGATTTACTTTTTGGATACCCACTAATGGCTGGGGTTGGGTGAAGCTCAGCTGTTAATTGATCTAAGTTAATTTGATTATAATTAAATGAAAATTCAGAAAATAGATGGGATAAATTTCTTGTATTAATTATTTGAATATCGGTTTTTTTATAATCAATAATTCCTATTCTTTTTAATGCTATTTTTATACCTTCTTCGACAAATCTGTGTTCGTCTTTTTCTTTCTCTTTAAAATCATCCAAAGAAATATCTTTTTTATAAGGGAGAGTTCCAGCTATGGCAGGTATTTTGATCATTTTGTTATTTACGCTAAACAAAAGTTCGGGAGAGTTTCCAAGAAATATAAAACTTTTATATCGCAGAAAAAATTTATAATTTAGTTCTTCTTCTTGAGAGAAAAGCTGACAGAATGTTTCATATATATCTAAATCTTCAATTTCTGCTTGAAAAATACAGGAAGGAACAATTTTTTCTATAGAACCTTCTTTAAGTGCAGCTTGAATTTTTTTAGTGAAATTTTCCCAGCTACTCCCCTTTTTTTCTAACGTAATATCTCTTTTATGATTGCTATTAATGGCATCAATTTTCTCAAAGGTTTTTGACTTTAGAAAATTTATAATTTCTTTGGGCTTTAGATCTCCCCATATGGATGAATTAGGAGAGTTTTCACCATAGAATTTTTGTAGAATCAATTTATATTTCGTTTTTTCTTTAGTTTCAGAATAGTAAAATTTTATAGCGGAGTTCTTTTTTTTTAATGCGAAAAAAGTAGCATTATTTTGAACTAATTCTTTCAAGTCATTCATAGAAGTGATTTTTCGTTTTCTCTTAGAGTAAGAACTTCAACACCTGTTTTTGTTACAAGAACAGTGTGCTCAAATTGTGCAGAAAGACTTCCATCAACGGTGCGAACCGTCCAGTCGTCGTTTTCTAATTTTGTCCTAGGTCCACCCATATTAATCATAGGTTCAATGGTAAAAGTCATGCCTTCTCTTAAGACAACACCTTGTTTAGGGCGCCCTACGTGCACAATATTAGGGTCTTCATGAAAATTTTTACCAATGCCGTGACCACAATACTCAACAACAACAGAGTATCCATTACTCTTCACATATGTTTCAATGGCATGACCAATATCGCCTACGGTGTTTCCTGGGCAAACTTGCTTAATGCCTTCCCACATAGATAGGTAAGCCACATCAATGAATTTTTTAATATCATCATTAACAGAGCCAACTACAAAGGTTGCATTTGTGTCTCCATGATAGCCGTTTAAAATAGGTGTTACATCTAGATTAACAATATCTCCTTTTTTAAAGGGAACTTCATTGGGCACACCATGGCAGACGACATCATTTACTGAAACGCATAAATTTGCAGGGTATCCCTTGTAATTTAGAGTAGCGGGAATGGCATTATGCTCAAGAGTCCATTTATGGCAGGCATCATCGATTTGTTTGGGGGTATTGCCCTCGATAATTAATTTAGACATTTCTACAAGACATTTAGCGGCTAGCTTGCCTACTTCACGCATTTTTTGGATTTCATCTGAAGATTTAATAGTAATCATTCTATGCTTTCACTTTCCCAGTATTGGTTAACAATTTCAAAAAGCTCTGAAGACATTTCTACTGGTCGACCTTCTGTATTAACACAACAATGCTGTGTTTCTCCAAGAACTAGCGCTTGGTATGAACTTAGATTGTTTGTTAAAGAAGAATCGTTCAAATTTTCTGTTCTATAGAGTGAATAAGAAAAATTTAATCGTATATTGGTGAGCTTAGAAATTTTAGTTTCGATTAACAAACAATCATCAAAATAGATGGGTTTTTTAAACTGCACATTTAAAGCTGTCACAGGAAAATGAAATCCCTTTTCTACAATTTTACTATAGGGAAAATTCATTAATCGTAAAAATTCTACTCGCCCTCTCTCAAAATACTTAGCGTGATTCGAGTGATGTACAATACCCATGGCATCAGTTTCTGAAAACGGTACTCGATAGTAGAGGTGACAAATTTTTTTCATTCTAAAGCTCCGGATGGGTAGATAGCACAGATGGGCGATTTTCCCATGTTTTTAAGAATGCCATAAGCCTTGGGTGTTTTTCTAGATTAGGTATCAGCTTACGAAAAAGGGCCCACTGAAGAAGGCAAACTAGGCTTAGGTCTAGATAAGTAAAAGCACTTGTCAGCTGAGTTCGCTCTTCTAGCCAATCAAGTGTGGCTTGAATGGCTAAGAGTTCTTGTTGAAAAAAAGGGTATTTTTCTAAATCTGTAATGCCGCTGCGCGTAGCCCGTATGATCTTTACTCCTGCGGCCATGGCTCCATTTGTATAGGCTAAAAACTGAAGGTCATCGACTTTGGTTTCTATTTGGCGATAAAGGGTGTTGATTTCTTTATTTTTTCCGTAAGTTTCCATGAGATAAAGAGCAATTAGGTCAGATTCAATCAGCTTTTTTCCATTATCTTCAAGTATAGGGAACTGGAGCAGTGGAATTTGTGCAAAATTTTCTAAATTCGCTTCTAGTAGATTGTTAAGCTCAACGAAGGTGTAAGAAATCCCATATTCTTGCAAAAGAATTCGTACCTTTCTTGTAAAGTGTGAGGGATTCGTGCCATAGAGAATCATGAAACGGTTATATTATATAAAGCAATGGATAAACAAGAATTAGATAAAGTTATTTTGAGCTTAACAGAGGGGAATGTTGTCGCAATTCCTACAGAAACTGTTTATGGTCTAGCCGCTTCAATTCAAAGCGAAGCAGCGCTTAAAAAAATTTTTTCTGTAAAAAATCGACCATTTTTTGATCCTCTTATTGTTCATGTTTCTGGCATAGAAATGGCCAAATCAGTAGTTTCTAGCTGGCCATCAATCGCAAACTATTTAGCAGAACAATTTTGGCCAGGGCCTTTTACTATGGTTTTGCCTAAGTCAAATACATTGAACCCTTTAATTACCTCTGGCCTGGACTCAGTTGCCGTTCGAGCCCCTGCACACCCCATAACTTTAGAGATTATAAAGACATTAAATATTCCTTTGGCGGCACCAAGCGCTAATCAATTTGGTAAAACTAGCCCTACTAGTGCTGATCATGTGAAAAATAGTTTCCCTGAAAGAGATTTTTTGGTTCTAGATGGAGGCCCATCATTAATAGGGATAGAGTCAACAGTTGTTTCAATAGATGAAAAAAACAAACTAATTAAGCTTTTAAGACCAGGCACACTTTCCTTTTCGTTACTACAAGAAAAGGTTTTTAAGTTTGATTCAGAATATAAAATAGAAAAAAGCCAAAAAGGGGCTTCTCCAGGGCTTTTAGAAAATCATTACCAGCCTGAGATCCCTTTAGTGATAGTTGATAAAGAAGATTTTTCCAATAAAGATGAAGAGCACATTCAAAAAATATTTCAACTTGATCATCTTTCAAAAGGTGTAGAGCTTACTCTTTCAAAAAGCGCAAATTTGGCTGCACGAGAGCTTTATAGTGAATTAAGAAGTTTGTCGAATACAAAAGTCTCTTATATATTTTTCAAATATAAAGAATATATGAAAGAAGAGTCTTGGGATGGAATTCGGGACCGTCTCAAAAAGGCATCTTCGTTAATAATTGATTCGTAGGATATAATGACTAAAACTTTTTTAGACAAATGGTTTCTTTTTTTGATTTTTTTTGGAGTAATTTTTTATTTATTTGTTTTTCCTCATGGAATTCATGGTGATGGTACTGTTCGATACGAAGCGCTTCTTCACTTAATTCATGAAAAAGAAATAAAGCCCATGATTTATTCTTATGTTGGCCCCATTTTTTCGGCACCGCTCATTTTATTAGGTAAATTAGTTAAAGACCAATTTTGGTGGATGTCTCGCTATAATACATTTTTATTTTTAGCACTATTATTTTTCTCGTACCGATTACTTCCAGGGCAGTGGACTGGTAGTGCGAAGAAAATCTTTCTCATCCTTTTGCTGGGGGCAAGTATGTTTCCAAGACATACTGCCGACTATTATGGTGAGGTTTTTAGCGCCTGCTTAGCATTTTTATCTATTTTATTAATCAATAGATCTTACTGGTTGATTGGTTCAGTTTTATTGTCTCTGGCTACTTGGAATAATCCCGGTTCTATTATTGGTGCAGGACTTATTTTTCTATTTGCAGCTATTTATTATCGGCGCTTAAGGTATTTATTTTTTGCGGTATTGCTACCAGTGGGAATTATTTTAGAAACGTATTTAAAGTTTGGAGAGTTTTTTCCTAATTTATATTTATCTTATTTAGAAAATAATAAAATTTCTCCCTATACGAGTGGCCCTGGTTTTTCGTACCCACTTTTTTTTGGGGCACTATCTGTATTATTTTCCTTCGGGAAGGGCCTCTTCTTTTATTGTCCAGGCACTTTAGGGAGTGTATCAAAAAGTATTTGGGAAGATAAAAAAGACTCATTTCTTGTCGGAGCATCAATTCTTTATTTAGTTGGGTTAGTGCTTATGTTTTCTCGTTGGTGGAGCTGGTCAGGTGATTGGTTTTGGGGTCCACGTTTTTATTTATTTGCAAGTATATTAAACGCACTTTTACTGACTAAAATTTTACAATCTAGTAAATATGATTTCAGAAAAAATATTTTTCTTTTAGTCGCATTATTGTTGTCTGTTTGGGTTGGGTTTCAAGGGATAACTTTTGGGCAAGATTTTTTAGAACCTTGCTCAATCACATTAGGTGGCAAAGATATGGGATTTATTTGTCATTATGTACCAGAATTTAGTCCTTTATGGAGAATGTTTGCCGAAGGTGCCACACCAGAAATTAAAGGCAGAAAAATTGGATTTTTAATTTATTACTTAATGATTGGATTCACAATGGCTGTTATTTCGCTCTCACCAATTATTAATGCTGAAAAAAGAAAAATTAAGATGCTTATAGAAAGAGTTCATCCGAAAAAATGGAATTTTTAAAATATAATTCTAGTAAAGAAAAAAAAGTGCTTTTTGCTATATTTATTCCCTGGGCTATTTTTCTTCTTTTAATAAATTTGATTGTTACTCAAGATGGTGGACAAAACGCCACTAGCAGATTTTTGTCTTTAAGAGCTATGTCAGAAGAAGCAACATTTACCATAGATAAAAGAATCGGAGCGAGCGTAGATTGGGCAAAAACGCCTGATGGCCACTATTATTCTAATAAAGCACCTGGGCCTATGTTGTATGGATTCCCTGTATTTTTTGTGCTAGATCACGCATCTAAATTTTTTTTAGGAACGAATCTCGATGAGAATGGGCATAGACCATACCCAGGATATTTTTTAAAAACAACAAGTTCGCTCTTAATTCAATTAGTACCATTTTTAGTTCTTTCTTTTTTTATCTCACTTTGGATGCTAAAAAATAATTTCACCATAAGTGCTGTGAATTTTTTCCTATCTACGGCTTTTATTGGAAATACCGTTTCATTTTATTTTAATAATTTTTCAGGACATGCAATTGCAGCATTTTTTGTATTAGGGATTTGCTTTTCTTATTTGAAGAGAAACTTTTTTTGGTTTTCATTTTGTGCTGGATCTGCCCTTCTCTGTGATTATGGGTTCGGTATGCAAATACCTGCATTTTTATTCTTATCTTTAATATTTTTTAGGAATGTGAAAGGGGTTAAGAAAAATTTTCTTCACTTTCTATTGGGTGGCGTTATTCCAGGAGTTTTATGGATCTGGTATCATGTTTTAGCTTTTGGTAGTCCATTTTCAATAGCGAATCATCATCAAAATCCTGTTTTTTTAGATAAGGCAAATGAGCAGATTCAAATTTGGGGATTATTCTCGCTTCCGTCTAAAGAGGTGTTTATAGAGCTACTTTTTGGTCCATCAAGGGGTATTTTGTATACGCAAGCATGGTTGTTGGTATTGATTCCTTTTTTCTTCTTTTTACCAAAAAAATCTGATGGTAAAAATTTAGGTTGGTTTTGTTTCTTGAGTTTTCTAGGCCTTTTAATCATGAATGCTTCTTTTGGTGGTTGGCACGGAGGCATGGGGGTTGGTCCTAGGTATATGTCTGCTATATTTCCGTCTTTTTCCTTATTGGGGGCATTCGTTATAATAAATTTTCCAAGAATTATTTCATATTTTATATGGTTAACGGCTATACCTAGTTTTATCTTTCGTGGGCTAGCATATAGCTCAACAATTTTAGTTGCTGTTACTCCTCTTTGGGATTTTTATTTATGGGAATTACGCAAACCCAGTATGACTGGTGAGCTAAGAATTTTCTTATTTTTCTTTTTATTACTAGTGAGTATTTTTACCCAGTATAAATTATTAAGGTCTACTTATTCGCAAGATGGAGTTGTTAATAAGCATGAGGGCTCAGTGTAACTAAGATTTTTCCAGACCTCTAATCCCTTGCAGTTAAATTCTTTTATAAAACCTAGGGTTAAAATTTTCTTTTCTAGATCAATGTTCATTTGGTCGTTCATCGGAGTTTGATTTACCTCAGGATTTTTAGACCAATAAATACAATCTACATATTCTTCTTGTTTAATAATTTGCGTTCCTGGCAGACCATCTTGAATACGTATTTCGGGCAAGTGGTGAGCCCAGGGTCTATTGGCTATATGTGGCACTAAGGTTCCTGTACTACTTGTTTTAGCATTCTTGGGGATTTGTGGAAAAATTTCTTTTTTTATCCAACTATAGTGAGGCGATGTACTATACTTGCGTATGAAAAATATTTCACTCCTACCGTAGGCAATAAAAAGACAAAAAAATACGAGAGGTAATAAATATTTTTCGTTAAAAATTTTTTGAATAAATTTTTTATTAGAGAAATATTTAACACCTAATATAAACGCCCATAAAACACCAACACAAGACTCTATGGCATAGTGATAACCTAGATTTACTCGATGAGATCCTTGTGAAAGAAAATAGATTAAATACCCTGGTGCTGATGCAATAAAAGTGCGCATTGAAAATAAAGGTAAAAATGCTAGAGGAGCAATAGTGCCTAAGAAAAATTTTACTCTATCTTTACCAAATAAGTGCTCGAAAAATAGAGAGGGTTGTTTAAATGGTGAAAGAATTAAGTCAGACAAACTAGGTCCAAAATGAGAATAAGCACCAGAGTATTGATAAGTATTTGAAAAATATCCCGGAACAATTTTTAAACAAAAATAAAAATGAGCTAAAGCAATAATAGATAGCGGTATAGAAATAACCCTCGTAAACCATCTTGTCTCTTTTGGGGAAGAGCCTAGAATCCATGCAGAGCAGACACCAAGTAAAACAAGGCCACTAGACTCTTTTCCCATCATTGCAAGTAGTAGAAATATAATGCCCATGAGCTTGTTAATTTTCTTATTTGATTGTAGCCCCCAAATAGCAAAAAGAAAAAATGGTAAAAGAGAAACCTCAGGATGAAAGTCAAAACGATTAGCGTTTCTTATTGGATTAAAGAACCAAAAAATTAATGGAGCAGCAGCTATCCACTCTCTAGATAATTTATACTGTTTAGCTAATAGGTATGTTGCGATGCCCGCTGAACACAGAATAAAAGATTGTAGTATTAAGAGGGTTTCTGCTTTCTGGTATATGTAAAAAAATGGATAAGTTAACCAAAATATAGGTGATTGATGGTCGGCGAATAAATTCATTCCATTTTTTACAGATGAAATGTAACCGTTCCCGTTCACTAGATTCCAAATGGCATTTGTGAAAATTCCTAAATCTGCGTAACCAGAAGAAAACGCCCAATGTCTTTCAAGGGCTGTAAGTGCCCATAATAAAGAAAAAAATGTATAGCTAATGATTAATGTTCTGATAGGACTTTTTTCTAAGTGTAACGACCAAAAGTGCCATAGCCAGCGTATCCACTGCATAGAACTTGTATTTACGAACTCTGCACGAAATTTATAAATGAAAATAGGAAAAATCCCTAAAATAGCAAGTGGTATACTTATTTGAGTTAGCTCTATGCGAAGGCCGGGTTTATCAATCCAGAGTCCACCAGTTAAGACCGGAAAAATAACAAGTGCCCAAAAAAGAAAATCCCAAACTTTAAGACCTATTTTCATAAATCTATTTTTCTATGATTTAGCCTAAAATAAAATCTTTATTCTTATCAGCGCTAAATTTTTTAAAACCAAGTACAAATTCATTGTGAAACGGGTTCATATCTTTAGGTAAAGAATCTAAATTAAAAAACTGCAAGTCTAGAGATTCATCGCTTTTTACAAAATTACCAGAGTAGTGCTTAGTGTAAAAGCCTATGATAATAGGAGCTGTTAGGTCTCCATTTGGGTATTGGGCTTCAAACTTTTCTCCAGAAAAAATCCCGTATAATTTTAGATTATCTATTTTTAGGCCTGTTTCTTCAAAAACCTCGCGAATAGCGCATTCTAGCAGGCTCTCGCCCAAGTTCATTAATCCACCGGGCAAACCCCAATTTTTGAAATCATCACGAAGCTGTAATAAAATTTCATTTTTTTCATTCATAATTACTACGGCAGTAGCAGCGACGATTATTCTGTTTTTTCCTACTAGTGTACGTAGCCATTTAACATATTCCATGGGTACAATGTATGGGGTTTATTCTTTTATAGCAGTAAAAAATTTTAGTTTTATGAAAAAAATTTACAGAAAAACAAAGAGGCTGATCATTAGACCTCTTACAATTTTAGATTTTAACCGTTGGAAAAACTCTCATTTACTAATGGGTGAGCAAAAAAATAAATGGGATCGAAAACCTAAAGAATCTAGTTTTTTAACTAAGAGTAATTTCAAAAAAATTCTCAAAAGTCAGTTAAAAATGAGAGCCTCAGACAAATTTTATGACTTATCAATTTTTGATCAAAGAACAAATGAAATTATTGGTTTTGTAGCTATAATGGACGTAAATAGAGGCTTGGGGCAATCTGCTTATATTGGTTATTTTATAAATAATAACTATTGGGGATTCGGCTATGGAAAAGAAGCAGTATATGCTTTGATTGATATTGCTTTTAGAGACCTTAAACTTCATAGAATAGAAGCTGGCATTGAGCCTACGAATCGCAGATCTATAATGCTTGCTAGGTCTATTGGATTAAGAAAAGAAGGTCTTAAAAAGAGAGCAGTTTTTCTGAGAAATAAATGGAACGACTTAGTTATATATAGTGCTACTTGTGAGGAGTTTGATATACCGTGGAAAGGGAAAGTAAGCCCAAGACCGCAATGATTTTGGAGTGTTTTTGTTGGGGATTAATTTTTTTAAATCAAATAAAGTTTCTGCACAGACAGCGATTTTATTAAGAACAAAAAATAGACCACTTTTATTAAAGAGAGCTCTTAAGAGTATTACTGAACAAACAGACCAAGATTTTTGCGTTGTGATTCTAAATAGTGGTAATAAATTTGAAGTTGAAAATTGTATCGAAGAAATTAAAGAAAAGTTAAAAAATAAATATTTGCTAATTCATATAAATGAAGGGACCACAAAGGGAGCAGCGTTAAATATTGGCATAAAATACAGTGATTCAAAATATATTGCTATTCACGATGATGATGATAGTTGGAAAAAAGAATTTTTAAAAAAATCTATTCAGGCCATAGACAATAAATCAGCTCTTGTTACAAAAACAATTTTAGTAAAAGAAGAAATTAATGAATCAGAAATAGTAGAAAAGCATCAAGAAACGTTTGAAGATTGGCAGATTCATGAAATTTCACTTTTTCGATTGGCAGAGAGTAAGACATTCCCCTCTATAGCATTTTTTTTTAGAAGGGAATGTATTTCCCTGGTTGGAGAATTTAATGGAAATTTAAACCAACTAGAAGATTGGGAATTTTCTCTAAGAGTATTTGCTTTATTGGACACTGTTTTTTTAGAGGAAGAGCTTTCTTATTATCATCAAAGAGTTTCTTTAGATGGAAGCGATTATGATAATAGCCATATTAAACATATTGATCTTTATAGAAAAACTGAAATAGATATCAGAAATAAATTTTTATCTGAAGACTTGAAGAAAGAAAAATTTGGTCTTGGGCAATTAATGAATCTATCATCTTCATATGGCTCTATTTTGAAAAGAGTAGTAAAAACTGAAAAAAACATTCCCATTGTTTATTGTGTAGATGAAAAATTTATTCAACCACTGTGTGCCTCTCTATACTCTCTGCTGGATAAATATGAAAGTTCAAATAAATTAAATATTTATATTTTTGTTAAAAATTTTTCTAAAAATGACAAGGATCATGTGCTGAGTTTATTGCCAAAAGAAAAGTCATATGAAATTTTTTGGAGAGAATTTCCTCTAGATAAAGTTTCGTTTTTGGATACATCTTTACATTTTTCTTTAGCAAATTATTTTCGATTGATTCTTGCAGATCTTATTCCCATATCGGTAAATGAAATTTTGTATTTAGATGCTGATACAATTATTTTATCTAATATTACAGAACTTTTTAAGTATTTTGATTCTAATTACCACATTCAAGCATGCATAGATTATTGCGGAAAAATAGGTAATCCTCTCATTAAATCAAATGAAGCTTTGGGAAAATTAAAAATATCACCGGAGCTTCCTTATTATAATTCAGGGGTTCTCTTTATGAATTTAAAAAAATGGCGTGAAGATAATTCAGCTGCAGAGGTAATTTCTTTCGCAAAAAATAATCCAGATACTTTATTTTTTATGGATCAAACTCCAATTAACATAATCTTTAGAAATAAAATTGGAAAACTACCTTCAGTTTGGAATGCTCAAACAGTGCACCCAAAAGTTTTAGACGGTACTTTTAATGTTCCTTATGTGGCGCAATCATTTAAAGATGCTAAAATTATTCACTATACTACTGAATATAAGCCTTGGAGTCTGGGAAAAGATCTTCCACATGCTAGTTTTTTTCATAAAACTCTTGAGGGAATGAATATCAAAATTTAGATTATTTATTTTTTAGTTCCAACAATCGCACCTAATACAATTAAAAACATGGCTAAAATAGATATAAAGGTAATTTGCGCTTTTCCATATAAAGCTAAAAAGGTAGTAGAAAGCAAAGGTGTAAGATAAGAGATAGATCCTATTATACGTGAATCACCTAGGTTCATTGAAGTATTCCAAAAATAAAAAGATGCTCCCATGGGACCGATTCCTAGTACTATTATCAACAAAAGTTCTGACAATTGAATCGAATAGCTTGGTTCTAAAATAAAGTGTAAAAAAAGCGATAGAACTCCAGATATAAAGCAAAAGAGCCCAATCACAGGGGTAGAAATAGATAGTCGCTTAGAGAGTAATGAGTAGGTTGACCAGATAAAAGCTGCAGCAATAGCGTAAGCATACCCAATATGAAATGTATTGAAATTAAATTTACCATTGGTGACGATAAGAGCAGCCCCGATGAAGCCAAGAAATGCAGCTGCTATATGATGTTTTTTAAGTAGGGTATTTTTTAAAAAAATTGGAGTAAGTAATACTATACCTAGTGGCCATAAATAGTTAAGTAAATTAGACTCAATTGCAGGAGCTGCTCTGAGAGCCATAAAAAGACAAAAGTGGTAACCAAAAATACCGTAAACTCCTAATAATATTATTTTGTACGAAGCTTTCCACTGTTTAATAAAGGGTGTCCCACAAATACTGCCAAATAAAAAAGCGATTCCGATCAGCAAGAAAGGAGGGATATGAGATAAAATGATGCTGCTAACGGCAAGTAAGGACCATAAAAAAATAGCTGCAAGTGCATAGAGATATGGAGAAAGTTGAATCATTCTTTTCATTCAATTAAATATCTATATTTGTTTGGCAAGTATCAAAAAGTTATTCACAAGAAAATAAATACCATCCACCAGAAATAGAAACTGCACTCGCAAGGCGGCGTCCATTTTTATTATGCAACTCTAAGTAATGTCCAAAAGGTGCGTTGATTTCTTGACAAAACTCTTGACCTTCTATGACAGAGCAATTTTTTGTTTTAATATCTGTAAAAAAACTAAAGGCGATTAACTTCATGCCATTTGTTTGAATGTTAGCATTGCCTAATGATGTTACAAGATGATTGAGTGTTAGTGCATAGCTATAGTCTAAATTAAGAATTCGATCACCTTTTAAGTTCATCGGATCAACATCAGATCTCTTAGCTACTTCACTCATAGTAGTACGGCTACCATCAGGCTCAATATAGTACCCTCTTATTTTGCCGCTGATTTCGCCTTCATCATTTTCAAAAACATCAAAGCTAATATCTGCATTTAGTTTTTCAGAATAAAGTGTGGGGATAATTTTTTTAGCGTGACAGCTAGATACTTTGTTCCCTGTGCTAGAAAAAGCCGTTTGGCTAGTTAAGAAGAACAATGGAATGAATAAAAAATACAAAAATTTGAGCATGCTTGTTCCTTTTTTGGTTTAAATATTTTTGTCTATAAAATCAGGCTAACTATAATATAAAATAGCTTTTTTAAAAGTAGAATTTAGATAGATCTAGTGAAGTTTTTGTTAACTTTTTAACTAGACTATAAACAAATAGCATTCAGTGTATATGTATAGCGCAGTCTTAGTTAGTTGATTGTATAGATATTCAAAAAACTTCATCTTAAAATAAAGAGAAAGCACAAAGTGCAATAGATATTTATTGGCAACATACGAGACAATTCGTCTCAATAAATTACCTACTACTCTCATTATTATCCTAAATTTGACATATTAAGATCTGTTCATTATTTACCCCATTAAGAAAGAGTGAGTATGAATTCTATTTGGTTACTTAGTGTTGGATATTTTTTGTCTTATATCGCGACTGGTATGGCGATAAAATTTTTTACTGGAAGTATTGACCAAGGCTTTTATGGCTTAAGCTCAATGGAGTATTTAGTCTATTCTACCGCTTTTTCTAGCTTATTTTGCGTTATGGTTGTGTTAGCGAAAAAGTGGCATCTTAGAGCGAAGCTTACGAAAAATGAATTGTGGGTGCTCTTTTTATCTGGGTTATGTACAGCTTATATAATTCCCGCGAGTACGTTGATTATGTCTCTGCCAATATCCATTATGATTGCTATGGTGCTAATGCGTGGAACGGTTATAGTTGCTAGCAGAATTGTTGATTTAATTCTTAATATTCAAAATCTACAGAAAAAAGTTATTCCATGGCAAGAAGAAGTTGCTGTTCTATTTGCTATCACAGCAGTCGCAATAAAATTATTTTTTGCTAAAAATGTAGATACTAAGCTCCCCTCTATGGGAGTAGCATTACTTATTTGCTACTTTTTTACTTATCTTCTTCGTTTGTATGTAATGAATCGCTCTAAGATTAGTGGGCTTGCAGGGAAGAAGCTTGATCAGCGTTTGTATTTTGGTGTTGAGCAGCTTTTCGCATCGGCTATTCTTTTATTAATATCTACTGGATTATTCTTTTGGATTCAAAATCATTACTTGGACTCACCTAAAATTGGACAGCAATTTGTAGATGCAATTTATTTCCCTAAGAGTGTTTGGCTTTTAGCTAGTATTTCGGGATTGCCCTATGCTTTCATCGCTTTTTTATCAGTATTTCTTTTTTTATTTCCAGGAAAATCTGCGACTTTCACTGGAGTATTAAATAGGCTTGTTTCTCTTATGGGAGGGACTGCCTCAAGCTTAATTTTGTTTCTTTTTTTTGGAGGCAAAGTTCCGCCTCAAGAAGATTGGATCTCTTTAGCATTTATTTTAGTAGCCATAGTATTTCTTGCTTGGGGTGATTTAGTAGAGGGCAAAGAAAAGTCTGCTGAAGGTGTTACATTAAATAAATAGGCTTAATGCTTTTTTATTGTTGGCGGAGAGAGTGAGATTCGAACTCACGAGAGACTTACATCCCTGCCGGTTTTCAAGACCGGTGCTTTCGGCCACTCAGCCATCTCTCCTACCTAAATAATAGATAATCAGTACTATCAGATTTATTTCTGACTCTCAATACGTTCGAAGCCAGTATATTTTTGCAGTGCCTTAGGAATCGTGACGCTTCCGTCTTTTTCTTGGTAATTTTCTAAAATAGCTACCAAAGTACGCCCTACAGCCAGTCCTGAGCCGTTTAAAGTGTGCACAAAGCGGGGTTTTCCGCCCTCTTTAGGCTTAAAGCGGATTCCAGCGCGGCGCGCTTGAAAATCACAGAAATTTGAACAAGAAGAAATCTCTCGATAAGCGCTTTGGCCGGGTAGCCATACTTCTAAATCGTAAGTTTTTGCTGCACCAAATCCTGTATCCCCAGAGCAAAGAAGCATCCTTTGGTAGGGTAACTCTAATAGTTCAAGCACCTTTTCAGCGGCTGAAGTGAGAAGCTCATGGGCCTGCCAAGAATAATCAGGATGGCAAAACTGTACGAGTTCTACTTTATCAAATTGGTGTTGTCGAATAAGTCCTCTTGTATCTTTTCCGTAGCTACCCGCTTCAGAGCGAAAGCATGGAGTATATCCAGTAAAAAGTGACGGCAGTTGGTCTTCTCCAAGAATTTCTTCTCTAAAATAATTTGTGATAGTTACCTCTGCAGTAGGAATCAAAAATAAATCGAAGCCATCGATCTTAAACAGGTCTTCCTTAAACTTCGGTAACTGCGATGTTCCTGTTAGTGCCTTACTATTTGCCATTAAAGGAGGGAGCATTTCTGTATATCCATGCTTTTCGGTATGTAAGTCTAGCATAAACTGAATCAAAGCTCTTTCTAGCTTAGCACCCTTACCTACCAATGTAGTAAATCTTGTAGAGGCCATTCGACTAGCGCGATCAAAGTCTATAATACCTAAATTTACCCCCAAGTCATGATGGTCTTTAATGTCGAAATCAAACTTTCTAGGGGTACCGATTGTTTTAATTAGTTTATTTTCTTCTGCTCCCTTTCCCTCTGGAACATCAGAATGAAGCATATTTGGGATACTTAATAAGTGATTCTCAATTTCTTGGTTCAATTCATTTAATTTAGCGTCGAGCCCGTCCATGTTTTTACTAATTTGAATAGATTTTTCCATTAAAGCAGAAGCATCACCACCAGTACGTTTTAGTTGCCCAACTTCCTTAGCGATCTGATTTTTTTGGGCTCGAAAAGCCTCTACTTCTTGTATTAATTTTCTTCTTTCGCTGTCCTTAGAAAGTACAAATTCCAACGAGTCTTTCGGAAAATTATTTCTCGTTTTTAAACAATTCTTATAAGTAGCTTCATTCTCGACTAGCCATCTTAGATCTAACATATATCCTTTCTTATTTAGCAAGCTCTGCTAATTTTTTATCTGCCTCTGCTATTGCTCTTGGATCGCGAACGATTCCTTTATAGTTCGTAAAGGCCTGGGAAGCTTTTACTTTATTGTTCTGTTTTTGATATATTAGTCCCATTTGCCAATAAACCTCTGCTTTAAGTGGGTCTAAGTTTATCACACGCGAAAAAAGAGACAATGCATTATCGTAGCTTCCTTGTAAATGATAAACCACACCTAGACCAAAAAGAGCATCAGCATTTTTTTCATTAATTCTAGCCGCTTCTGTAAATGACTTAGTAGCAAGATCAAATTCTTTTCTTGCCATATAGATATTTCCCTTTTCTACATAAGCAGAATCACTTCTTGGATTTATAGAAATCTCTTCATCAATGAATTTCATTGCTTGGTCAGCAGCACCACCATTTCTTGAGATTTGAGCTAAGCGTAATCGTACTTCAGGGTAGTTAGGTGTTAGTTCAAGAACTCTGTGGTAGTTTTTAGCTGCCGCACCTAAGTCTCTTATATCAAAATAGAGATCTCCCGTGGATTTAAAACCCTCTGGGTCGTTTGGTGCTAAACGAGAATACATTTCATAACTAGCTAGCGCATAACGATAAGAATTCTTTCTGGCTTCATAATTATCTAATTGGCGATCACCCTCGGCTTTTGTCAGATCACCTAATAAACGAAATGCTTGTGCATATTTAGAATCAGAGCGAATGGCATTTTGTAGATAGTATTTGCCTGAGTCTTGGTCTCCAGATCGCAAATAAATAATAGCTAAATTTGTCATGATAGGAGCAGAGCTTGGTTGAGCTGCAAGTTTATCTTTCAAGAAAGAAATGGCTCTTGACGGACTATCAGAGTAAAAACGCGTAAGTGCTACGCCCAGCATAGCTTTTGGATGAAATGGATCGTAACGAAGTGCTATAGAATAATAAAATTCGGCGAGTTTTTGGTTCTTTTTTTCGGTCTCTAAATCACCCATTAAAATATATAAATCGGTATATCTACTACCTGCTCTTGTTGCATTTTCGAATAAAGGTTCAGCTAAATCTTCTCTTTTTTGCTTAAGCTTAATTAGTCCATTCATATAGAAGATTAGATCTTTTTTAGCTTTTAATTCTTGAGCAGTTTTCAGAAAACTTTGTGCTTTGGTGAGCTCATATCTTTCTGTGTATATTTCTGCCAATTTAAAGGCGGCTTCATAGGGTCTTTTTTTTGTTGTATAAAGAGCCTTTTGATATCTATCAATGGCAGCATTAACCTCTCCTCTTTCTTGGTGTAGGCTGGCGAGCAATAAATAAGGGATCGGATCTAGTCTGTTTAATTCAAGTGCTTTTGTATATTGAATTTGTGCTAACTCATATTGTTTTGATTTTTCTTTTTGTCTTCCACTAACTATAAAAGTATATGTTTTTTGTGTTTGTGACAGCTTAGAGCGTATACGAAATAAAATATCATCAATTTGTTCTTGGTTATAATGTATTTTTCCGGCAGCTGTCGCAAATATTTCTGCGCGTCTTAGTTGCTTGGTAGTCTCTAATACTTTTGCAGCTGTTAGAAACGTTTCTGCCAATTCAATTCTATTTAATAAATAAGGTCTATTTAATAAAAATTCTAAAACACCGAGCGCGTCTTTAGATTTACCAGATTTATATAAGTGATTTACGTAAAAAAGCAATCCAGGGCCATAGTTTGGATTTTCTTTAATTAGTCTTTTTAAAGCCTGAGTAGCTGTTCCCGATTGTGCTTTTTTATCTAAAAGTGAAATATATAACATTAAGTGTCTTGGGTTCGCTTTTTGTACCTCTTCTGGTGGTATGGCTTTAGAGATTGTAGAAAGAGCAGAATCCAACTCTTTTCTTTCTTGGTCAATATTTGCTTTTTGATAAAGTAACTCTGGAGTGGCTCGAATTTTTAAAAAAGTATCTACAACTTCTTGAGCCTGATCAAAGCGATTTAATAATTGGTAATATTCCGACAATGCAACAACGTATTCTGGTGTCCATCTCGCCTTTTGTGGTCCAGGAAGCAGCAGTTGATCAATGGTTTCAAAAAATCTCTTGTCTCTTGGGATAATTTCAGACAATCGCATGTAGGCAGAAGCCAGAAGTGATTTGGCATCTACGTTCGATGGATTTCTTCCAACAGCTGGGTATAAGTATTTTTTTATGGCAATCATATAAGCACTAGGAGTTTCTTTTCGTAATAGTGCTTGTCCTTTTTCTACTAAGTCTGAAGATAAGCTCGGGTTTGGCGTTGCTCCTAATCTTGGTGGATAATTAACCTCTACATATGGAAATGTATGGTATCTTGGAACGATCACTACTTCCTTTTTTTGTTCAAAATTTTCAGAAGAAAAATAAGCAATAACTAATAATCCGATAGCTAAAATAGCTGCAGTGTTTCTAGATAGTAATCTTCTTTTTCCTGTGTCAGTGACGTACTGTGAAGGGTCTATTGGTTTACCTAAAATATTTTTTCTAGGCTCACCGCTTTCATCAATAATGCCTTCTAATTGAGTTGGATCAGGAACAGAATACTGTTGCAATGCTATATCAACAGCCTCGGTAGATAAAATTCTTGTCCCACCTTCTGATGTTTCTATCTCCCCCGGCATTGTTTCTTTTACTGGAACTGGAATGTTAACAATTGTTCTTTCAAGATCAGGATTCTCTTGTTTTATTTTTTCAGGCATCGAAATATTAAGCAAAGTAGGAATCCCAAAGCTACCAGTGTTCTCTTCTATGTTAGGCTCGCTATCTTTTTGAGGGGGCGCGAGTGGTTCTGCCATTGTTTTTGTTACGTCACTACTAATAATGGTTCTAGTAGATGGATTCTGTTCAGACTCTTGTTTCTTTTTATTTTTTTTCTTACCTTCGGACGCAAGCTTTTCTAGAATAAGGTCGCATAATTCTGGATAAGATCTAAATGGCATCCAGTTCGTGTAGGGGTCCACGCTAGTAGGTTCATCACCTTGAATTTTGCCTTTTTCCACTAGAGCTTTTATGCGATCCATTTCTAACGGACCGAGAGTTCTCTGCGGTGTAATTTTAATTTTATATGTCTGTTTATTCTCGTGCATTCCTCTTTATAGGATATCACCTATAGGGCTTGCTAACCATAAGAGCTAATGCCAATGAATAAAAGAATCTTGAGTTTCTCTATCGGTCCATAAAGAAATTTGTTCTATTAACGCTTTCTGAAAAAGCATTGCTCTAATGCTCTCTTTTTCTTTTTCATAAGAAGGGTCTTTAGGGGCTCCGATTTCTGTTATTTTTAAAAACAAGTATCCGGAACCGGTAGAGATTGGTTTAGTAACTTCACCAACTTTTAGTCCTTGTATTGCAGAACGAATCGTAGAGTTCATATTAGACTCTGAAATAGATTCTAAAATAGTTGTTTCTGCGCCCTTAGGTAAAACTTCTGAAATAACAGTGTCGAAGTCTTCATTTTTTTCTAATCTAGATTGAACCTCTTGTAATAATTTTTTATTCGGTAAAATTAACTGCTTTAACGAATAAGTAAGCACAAGCTTTTCTTGTTTAATTTTTGAAGAATATCTAGGGTCAGTATAGTAAAAGTTTTTCACTTGTTCGTCAGATATTGATGCTAAGGGTCTTAGCTCTCTATCAATTAGCTTTCTCTTAGCAATACCTACTTTAACTACTTCTTTGTAGCTATCATATGAAATGCCTTGAGACTTTAATACAGAGCTTAATTGTTCTTTGCTTATACCGTTATTTTTTTGTACTTGGCTTATCTCTAAATCTGTTTCTTCGTCAGTAACGGGAAATTTTTGAAGAACCAGCTCTTCCTGAATTAAATGGTTAGCAATAGATTTTTGCTCTAAAGAAAAATCTTTTTTAAAAGATAAGAATGGATCGACTTCTTTTCTGAGAGAATAAATCTTTTTAAAGTGGTTGATGTCTGAAAGTAGAATCACATTACTGTTAACAAATACAACAGTCTTATCGATTAGAGCAGCATTAGAAGTGATTGAAGAAATTAAAAAAAAGCTGAGGATAGAAAGATAAGTTTTTTTCATAAAACTAGTCTTATCTCAGCTTTAAAGCTAAAGAAATATGATAATTTAAGAGTAAAGCTATTTTTGTATAAAAAATTTACTCTTTCACTAAAGAATCATTTATTGAGATTTTTGCTTTCGAGCGCAATGAACTTAGGTATGTCTGAAAGATTTGCTCCCTTCTTTCTTCATATACCATACGTTGCCACTCGGGGATGTTTATTTTATTGCAATCCTTAATCGCGGTTAGCTTAATAAGATGTAGTCCTAGTTGAGAGCGAACAGGTTGGCTAACTTGCCCAACTTTAAGTTTTCGTGCGCTAGAGTAAAAGGCTGGGTCAACATCCATCTTTGAAACAAAACCTGTATCTCCGCCATTTGTAGAAGCGCCTTCAGAATATTTTGCGACTACTTGCTCAAATTTCATGCCTTTTTTTAATGCATCCTGTGCTTCGTTGATTTTATTATATGCAGCAGTTTCTTCTGTTTTTAGAGCAGAGGGGGTAAGAGGAACAAATACATGACTTGTGCGTACAGCCGGGTTTCTATTACAGAAGCTTTTTGCTTCATTGTCTGTAACGTTAACTACAGATCTAAATTTATCAGCGAGTTGGGTTTCTACTAGAGATTGATAAAGAACGGCATTCATTCGCTCTACTACTTGAGGGTCTTTATCTAGTCCCAATTTTTTTGCTTCTTGAACTCCTAATTCAAAGCTAATTATTTCATTTAAAATATTTGCTTTGGTTGGAGATCCAAATTTGAAGCTCTGAATGCTTTCTTTATATCTTCGATCAAAGTCTTCTTTAGAAATTTGTTTTCCGTTAATGTCAGCAACTGTATTTGCATCTAGTGCAGCATGAGCACTAAGTGAAAATAAAAAAATAAAAGTTGTAGTAAGGACAAAAAAATTACTCATGAAAAACCCCAATCATTTGTGTAAATTCCTCTGTTAAATCAAAGGAATTTAAAGCTGTCTAATCTAAATTATGCGAGCATAGGAACCACAGGGTCAAGGGTATTTCAGTGATAAATTGAATCTATAAGTCGACTTAAATTGTGGGTTATTTCTGAAGATGATTTCGGCTGAAAATATAGAATAATTCTACCATCTGGAATCAGTCCAATTTGAGCTGGTCTTTGCTGAACAAGACTTAACACGATATCCGGTGAGAGTATGGGATTGCTCCCTGCGCCTAACAGTATACCTTTTTTACTGTATGAAACGGATTTGATCCCGAACTTTGACATTTTTAGTTTTAGTTCAACAACATTGCACAGTTCTATGGCTTCACTAGGTAAGGGGCCAAAGCGGTCTTTTAGTTCTTGTTCGAATTGAGAGATTCCTTCTTCGTCTCTTATTTCGCCAAGTTTTCTATACAATTTCATTCTAGTGGCAAGATGAGGAACATAATTTTCAGGAATTAAAGAAGAGAACGGTAAATTAATTTCGATTTCTTCTTTTACTTGCGATGGGGCTTCACCCTTTAATTTCGCGATCTCTTCAGCGATCATTTCAAAATATAGTTCGTATCCAACTGAATCAATGTGACCTGATTGAGCTGCGCCAAGAATGTCGCCTCCGCCCCTTAATTCTAGATCATGATTTGCAATATAAAAACCGCTACCAAGTTCTACAAATCGCTGAAGAATGGATAAACGCTCTTTAGCATCTCCGCTGGTCACTTGATTCGGAGGAGTCAAAAGATAGGCATATGCTTTTTGAGGCGATCTACCTACTCTACCTCTGATTTGATATAATTGAGAAAGTCCGAAAGTATCTGCTCTATTTACTATAATTGTGTTGGCGTTTGGAACATCTAGCCCATTTTCAATTATTGTTGTTGATAGTAAGATATCAAACTCATGAGCGTAGAATCCGATCATCGCCTCTTCTAAAGATTTTTCTGACATTTGGCCATGGCCAACTACAATCCTTGCATTTGGGCACAGTTTTTTTAAGGTATTGTATATTTTGTCTATATCGTGAACTCGATTGTGAATGAAAAAAATCTGCCCACCTCGCGAGAGTTCATTTTCTATTGCTGATTTGATCAAATCAAGATCAAACTCAGCCACGAATGTTTTAATAGATAGTCGCTCTGTGGGTGGTGTCCTAATAACACTTATATCTTTGAGTCCCATTAAGGATAGTTGCAGTGTTCTCGGGATTGGTGTTGCTGTTAAGGTTAGTACATCAGTAGATTCTTTTATAGTTTTAATTTTTTCTTTGTGTTCAACTCCAAACCTTTGTTCTTCATCTACAATTAACAGTCCAAGATCCTTAAACTTAACATCTTTTGATAAAATTCTATGAGTCCCTATAAGTATGTCAATTTTCCCTTCTGTTAAATGGTCAAGAACTTTCTTTTGATCTTTTTTGCTTTTAAATCTAGAAACAGATTCAATAACGTAAGGAAAATTTATAAATCTATTTTGAAAGCTTTTTTTATGCTGCTCACAAAGTACTGTAGTGGGAGTCAAAACAGCTACTTGTTTACCATCTTGGACGGCCTTAAATGCGGCTCTCATAGCAACTTCTGTTTTACCAAACCCAACATCGCCACAAATTAAGCGATCCATAATTTTATCGCTGCACATATCTCTAATTGTGTCTTGAATCGCTGTTTCTTGATCCAATGTTTCTTCAAACGGGAAAGTAGATTCAAAGCTTTCAAAATCTTGATCGATTTCATTAAAATGAAATCCACGTCCGGTAGAACGAATTGCCTGTAATTTAAGTAGATCAATGGCTATTTTCGCAGCAGATTCTTTCGCTTTCTTTTTCTCGGATCGAAAAATGTTTCCGCCGAGTTTATCTAGGCGATTTTCATTACTTGGACCACTATATTTAGACAGCAAGTCCATTCGGTAGACGGGTACGTATAATTTATCGTCACCTTGGTATTCTAAGCGGATAAATTCTTGATCGCCTAAGCTAGAAACTTTTTCTAGACCAATATAACGGCCCTTTCCATGTATTTTATGAACAACTAAATCACCAACAGTAAGGTCATCAGTGTAAAATGTAGGCTTTTTTCTTTTTTCAGAGGTTGAGTGGTGATTTTTTTTACCAAAAAAAACATCTTCTGAAATAAAGATAAGTTCATCAAAGTCACATTCTAACGAATCACCAATAGTTTCGTTGAAAAGATATACATTTGTAGTGTCTGTAATTTGATTTTTATTAGTGATTATTTGGTAAGAGATTAAGTGAATATTGAGTATCGATTTAATTCGTTCTAATTGAATGTTGGTATTGCATGCAATTATGACTTTTTTTCTAATTTGAGTTTTTTCACTTATGAATTGAATCACAAGGTCTATTTTTTTATTTGAGTTAGTTGTTTGAATAGGAAGCCAGCTCTCTGGCTTTTCTATGCTTATGCGTCCGATTTTCTTTAAATTTTTTTGTGTGAAATCTGGCAATCTATTCGTATAAAACTCCTCTGGTGCAGGTAGTATTATATCCTTGTCTTTGGCCAGCTTAAATTTTTTTTCCTCAGTGACTAAAAAGGAATTCTGTTTTTTTTCTATTTCATCATATTCATAAAATAAGTGCTTTATTTCAAGATCATCGAAAATATGCTTCTTACGATTTTCGTTTAAAAAAGTTAGAAAGTATTCTGTTTGTGGATAGAAGATATTTTCTTGGATAGGTTTTGTATATTTGTCACGAATAGACTTTGGGATATCATTTTTATCACACCAATCTTTAATGTTTGATCTGAGAAGTTCCGTAGAGACGGGGTCGGAAGAGATTATTTGAAAGGGAATAAGTTCTATACCCTGAACCTTATTTCCCGTATTGAGTTGGCTTTCTAAATCAAATGAGTGAATGGCTTCAATCTCATCAAACTCTAGCTCGATGCGTAAAGGCAATGGGTGGTTGGAGGGATAAATTTCAATAATACCACCTTTAATACAGTAAGAGCCTGCCGATTCTATGATTTCAGTGGGCTTATAACCTAGGATTTCAAGTTCTACCTTTAATGAGTCGAGATTTATGAGTTGGCTTTCTTTTAAGTATAGAGATTTTTGAATAAATTCTTTGTCTGGGTATGGTTCTAAAAGAGATTGGGCGCTAGAGACAAAAATTAAACTCTGCTCGTTGCCATTAGGGTTAAAAAGAGAGTGGTAAAAAGAAATTTTATCAGACCTAATTTTCGGGCTAGGAATAAGCCATTGGTAGGGGGATGTTTCCCAGCCCTGGCATATGTATAAAGAAAGTTTTTCCTCAAGGCCTAAAAAACGAGTAAAAAATGTTAAACTCTGTCTGAATTCTTTAATTTGCTCGTCATCAGGAAGAATAAGATGAATTTTACCTAGCGGTTGATTTTTGGTTAAAAGCGAAATTTTGTAGGCTAGTCCAGAGATTGTGTTTCCGTTCAATTCAAGGCCATTTTCTGTGTGTAGATTAGTGGTGGCTTCTTTGCTATTCATGAATTAGATTACTTTATAAGGGCTGCAAGGAAATTGCTATTTTCTTTATCTACATAGTGTTTTTCTATCAAGTTTTGTTTTTGATGAAAAAGATTATAATTTTTTGACCCCACCCTAATTACTCTTGAGCAATTAAGTATTTCATATAAGATTTATGCAAAGGAAAGAGGATTTTTTGTTTATGTTATTTTTTGCTCCAGCCTTAGCGAGTATCCTTACTTTGTCCTTGTTTTTTTTATGGAAGAAGAAAAATAATAAAAACGAGATTGAGAAAGAGAAAAAAGAAACTTTTCGATTTTTAAATTCATTTGCGTGGATAATTTTTCTAATTGCAGGAATTTATCTTAACCTATTTAATTTTTTAGTTTTTAAAAAATCTATTTTCGCTTTATCTGGATTCGAGCAGAAGTTTATTTTTTTTGCCACAGCGCTTTTTCCATTTATTCTGATTTGTATTCTCGTTTGGGGAGTAAAAAAATCTTTCACTAAGTGGATAGGGCATTAAGTTATGGCGAATGAGTCCAATTTTCATTCATTAAGTAAAATAAATAGAACTTCGCTATGGGTCTACCACGTACCAATTTTATGTTGCTCAAATGAGGTAGAGTCTGTTTTTGGTCCTAGATTTGATTTGGATCGTTTTGGTATGTCTTTGACGAAAGATCATAGAAGAGCAGACATACTTCTTTTAACCGGGCCGATTAATGCTAAATTAGTGCCTTCTCTTAAAAAAATTTATAGCGAAATGAGTACTCCTAAGTGGGTTGTTGGAGTTGGGGTTTGTTCATTTGGGGGTGGAATGTTTGCTCCTAAGAATGAAAAATATGCCGATGAAATACCAATCAATGTATATATACCTGGGTGTCCTCCTCGCCCAGAATCAATTATTAACGCCCTACTCTCAATAGCAAATGAAGCAGGTAAACATGAATCTGCTTAAATTAGAATTTGAGAAGTTAAATTGTAAGCTAAATAGCGTATTGCGATCTTCCAATCAAATATCAAATTTATTTGAGTGTGATGCGAGGACGGAACAAAAAGAAAAAATATTTGATTTTTTTGAGAGAAATAAAGCAGATGGCAAAATTAAAGATATTTTCTTTTTTAAATCTAGAAAAAATAATTTTTGTATAGTGTTAGGGCACGACAATACCATTTACAGAGTGGAGTTCTTAAATGAATGATCATTTTGAAGAAATCAACATCCATTCTATTGAATCCGCTGCTGTATACGGCATTGACTTATTATCTTTTGATTTGGTTGTAGATGATGGGTTAATTAAAAAGGCCTTAATAAGCAATAGTTTTTTAAATAGAAAAATTCAAGAACTGAGCTTTCCTCAGAGTCTTAAGCTGTATACGTTAGCTTTTGAAAAAATAGATTATGATTACTCTCAGTACTATTCCCATGCTTTTGTTAGCACGCTAGAAGATTTATTAAGTCAATCTGTTAGTGAAAGAACGAAGCAAATTCGCAGATTGATTTTAGAACAATCTACAATTTATGGGTTACTCACTTTTTTCTTTAAATTGTCTTCTATATTGGAAATAAGCGCATTGGCTAACTACTCTATTCGAGAACGAGACAGGGTTTCAGATTTATTTGAAATGTATTGTGGTTCTCGTCTAGGCTTTGGTGCTATCAATCTCTTTAATTATACTAATGATGTTTCTGATGGTTATATATTTAAGATAGAAAAAACACTGGCGTTTCTAAAAGAATATACAGAGGAGTTGAGTGTACTTTTATTGCAACACCCGCTTCTATTAAAAAGAGCAAGAGGGCTTGCGGTTGTTCAAGAAAGTCACTTTGATTCTGAAAGCTATTTAAAAAGTGATTTTAGCTTACTCTCAACTGATGTGTATCAAAGAATTTTAAATAAATATGATCTTTTTCTAAAATCCTTAAATACTATTTCTGAATTACTGACAAAATTAAGTAAAAGCCCACAAGCGGATGATGATTCACTAAGGTTTCAAAAAAACGACCCTCTTCCATGGTCTTTTCAATCAATAAAAACTCCTAGAGGAGAGGCGGGGTTTTATTTAGAATTTGATCAGAACACAAAAACAATACGGTCTGTTGAGGTATCTACGTATTCGAGTAGAATTATTTCTTTGGTTGAGAAAATACTTATTGGTAATAACTTAGATGATCTTAGTTTAATTGTTGGGTCGTTTGATCTGAGCAGTTCGGAGATTGATTTATGATAGTATTTATTAATCTATTCATTAGCTTGATTTTGTGTTTCCTATATATAGTTTTTGCTTCATTTGTATTATTAGTAGCGCAAAGATTTTTAGACTCAAGGGTAGAACATAAAGAAGGGCCATTTTTTTATGGAATCCAGGGGTCTTTTCAAATTTTTTACGATTTTATACGTGAGTATAAAAAAAGATCAAGTAGAGGTATTTTTAGTTTTGAGTTTTTCGTAATTTCTTTTTGGGTAATAACCCCACTATTATTCTTTTTTGTCATTGTTAATAGAGCCATGCCTACCATTATTGAAGATTTAGGTGTTTTTATTTTAGTATTATTAATTGCTCTATCCATTATTTTTGATGTCTTATTTTCTTTGCTAACAACTGAGGCAAATGAGTCTTATTTGTGGAAAAGAAGAGCGGTTGTGCGCATTTTTGGATTAGGTGTTTTTTCAATTAGTTTTTTACCGATTATAATGGCAACGGGAAGTTTAGATATAGCAGCCTTTTCACTCATCCAAACCAAGGCACCATTTTTAAATTTACTATTAAGTCCAGGTAATTTTGTCGGAGGAATCATTGCGTTCGGTAGTGTTATCATTCTTAATCCAGATATTTTACTAGGGAAAAATAAACAGCTTAGTATTAACAATAGACGACAAGCTTTGATTGAGTTTATAGATGCGAGCTGGATAGTTGTATTACTTTCTTATTGGATTGTTGTTTATTTCGGTGGTGTAAATAGCTATGTATCGGCAGGTTTATTTAGTTTTAAACTTTCATTTATTTTATTTATATTTCTCTTATTTAAGAAAGGAATAAGTAAAATTAAAGCACAAGATGCTGCTGAGGTTTCGTTGAGATATTTATTTTCCTTTGGCTTTATTGGAGTTTTATTAGAAGTTTTTTGGATAGCATTCGTAAGGTGAAAAATGGGTTTGAGTCAGGCAATTAAAATTATTAAATTACTTTTAAAGTATTTAATAAGAACAACAAGTCGATATAAAGGTATTGTTGAGAGATATCCCGATGTAGTTTCTGCAAAAACGAGCGATGATCTATTTCCAACATATAAGGGGTATTTGAGAAACGATTTATCTAAATGTACTGCTTGTGGTGACTGCTTAACTTTGTGTCCAGTTGAAGCCCTTTCATTTGTAGAGAATGAGTCAAGTACAGAAGTTAAGATAGAGGAATTCAATATAGACCTTGGGCGGTGCTATTCTTGTGGGCTCTGTGTAGAGAAATGCCCAGAAAAAAGCCTTTTTTTCTCTAAAGAATTTGAGTTGCACGCTACAAATTTAAATGGACTTGTTATGAAATTACATGGAGAAGCATTTAAAAAAGAAAAAGATATTTCTAGAATTCGTACATACGATATTCGGAGGTAAGATTGATAGTTTTTTTAGGAATTTTAATGGGAATAATTATGGGAATGGTGTGGTTGTCGTTTTCCACGCATTCTTTATATAGATTAATTGGCGATATAATAATTTCTGTCGGTATTGGGCTTTCTTTATGTGTCGCCGTAGGAAGTTTGATTTGTTTAATCCCATTGGTTGTATACTTAATTGTAGATATAGGCACTCATCTTTATTTTCGTTCTGTTGATATCAAAAATGTTAGTGAAGAAATTTTTAAGCCACACAACATAATTTTAGGATTATTCTTCTTCTCAATTTTAACATCGGTAGGTTTTTTTATAGGCAAAAATATTTTATCAGAATCTTTAGCGTTTGATGGTGTTGTAAAGTCTATAGCGGATCTAGGTGATTTATATCGTAAGAGCCTAATAGAAAACATGCTGTTTACTAGCGTTACAACATTAACTATTTTATCTGTGTCTATGGCGGGGTTTTTACTAAACAAAAAGGACGACTAGTGTTGGTTGAAATAGAAAATGCATCAAGATTTTTATTGGCTGGTCTGGCAAGTCTAACTCTTTTAGGGCTTTTTTTGTATATAAGTGCAAATAATTTATTTACTACCGTAAAAAGTCTAGTTCTTTCTCTTAAAGCAGTAATTGCGTTAATTCTTTTATTAATGCTGAAAGAAGCGAATGTAAGCGCTAGTATGTTAATCTTTTTTGTTTTGTTAAGTGGTCTATTTGGATTAGTTGTGATCTTGGCAAGTTTTATTATGAACAGAATTAATCATGAAAAAGGGGATTTGGATTTAGATAAAAATTCAGAATTAAAAAATTAAATCATGGATCAGCTACTATTATATTTTACAATTTTTTCTTTAAGTGTTCCGCTGCTTTTTTTTATTTTTTCCCCTATTTTAAGTGGCATTAATAATGAGAGAAAAAATTTATTTTATTCTATTTCTTATATCCCCGCTCTATTGATTTGCTTAATTTCTGCAATTTCTTTAAGCGAAAGTATTAGTTTAGCACCGATATTCACTTTATCGTTGGAGAAAACAGGTTATTTTGATTTTTCTTTATTTCTGTATTGGAAAAGTTTATTTTTTATTTCCATACTGGCATTTTTCTTTTTAATAAGAGCTTATTTTATTTTTATTGAAGAAAATAAAGCAAATTCAGATTTGTATTTTAGTGGTGCGTCTTTCTTTTGTTTTAGTTTAGCACTGTTGAATGAAAATTATTTTACAGAGGTATTTTTTACAGAAATAGGAGCGTTTCTACTATATTTAGACCAAACAAGAAAATCTTCTGAAATAGAAGCGCTTGAAAAGGTTTATTATTTTCGTAGATATATTTTCATTTTTCTTACTTGTGTTTCTATTTTGATATTAAGTTTTATTCCTGCTTTCGATATTCAATCTTTAATATTGCTGGCTTTTCTTTTATATTTTTTATCTTTTGTTTTCTCTAAGACGAAAATAAAAACTTTTTGTCAAGCTTCAGAGTTATTAATCATTTCTGTTGTACCGCTTTATATTTTAGATTCATTTATGAGTAATGGGATAAGAGCGGGATTAGAGCTATGGGCCCCGATAGCGATTTTATTCGGCATAATATCTTTCTATTTGATTTTATCAGTAATTAGTCATGCGAATTTTGAAATTATAATTTCTAGATTGATACCATCTGTTCTTGGTTTATATATGTATCTGAACTTCTCTTCAGGTGGGAATAGTAGAGACTTATGGGCGTTACATCTCATAGCGATATTAATAAGCATTGGATTATTGCTTCTTTTAAGAGCAATGCCAATTCGTTCTGAAAATAAAGTATTTGAAATCTTAAAATATACCATGTGGTTCATTTCACTGGGGCTTATTGTTCAATTTGTTCCTGGGCCAATCATGTCACTAGATAGTTCTATTTTTAATATTTTCGGAGTGAATCCTATTTTGGTAGTATTGATATCTACTTTAATTACATCTGAATTATTTATCATTCAGAGATCCAAGAATAGCACTCTGGGAAGAGTGAAAAAGATTTCTGATTTTCGACCATTTTTGTTCTTTCTACTTTTTTACACAATTTTTATCTCTATTATTTTTCTTAAATATAAAAATTTAATTACTTTAGATATGCTTAAAGTAGACCTACAATTATATTTTACTTCGTGGAGGATTGCTGAAGTTTCAGTTGCAATCGTAGTTGGCGTACTGATTTATTATTGGTTCAGTAAAGCTGCCTTCCTTGCAAAATTCATTCAAAAGATAGAAAAATCAAATAAAGAATCAAGTCCAATGATTGATGCTCGCGCCTGGAGTTTATTGCTTATGGCGGTGTCTCTACCTAAGAAGACTCAAATTTCTATTGAAAATTTTCAGGTTAAGCTTCGAAATAGAATACAAAAATTAATAGAATTTATAGATGCCGAGCTTTTATTAGAATTTTTCTATAAAATATTCAATTCATATTTGGTTTCAACGTCAGGACTAATTAGGCTTATTCACTCCGGGAATGGAAAAGTGTACTATTTAGTTTTTTTTATTATAGTATCGTTATTTATGTTTTTCCTTTGGAGAGAAAGTTAAATGGAACTTTTATTGCTTAGTGGGTATCTAGCTTCTCCTATTCTTGTTTTTTTAATAAGTTACTTTTTATTACATAAATGGCCAGTATCTAATGGCATTTGGCTTATTCTAAGTGTTATTAGAGTTCTGTTTTTAATTCTACTCTTTTTCGAAAGCAGCACTGGACTTGGTCATATTATTGGTGAAGTTGGAGATCCAAGAATATGGAGGTTTTCACTTGATTTGGCATTAAATAAAAGTCATTTGGGATTTTTGTTTATAGTTGATTTTTGCTTTTTAATATCAAACCACTCTATACACAAAAGTATAAGGCATAGAAATTCTATTGGTTTTTTTGGAGCCTTATTGCAAGCACTTATTCCTATTTATATCATTTGTCATAATATTCTTGCCGCAGCAGGTGTGTTATTTTTATCTGCGATTTGTATGTATTATTTTCTAATTAATGCAAATTCTTCAAAAGAAAATCTAGAAGATTCTAATCTTATTCAGTCTTTTTTTATAACAATTTCTAGAGTAGCTATTTTAACTGGTGTATGGGGTTTTTTAGAATTTCAAGATTCAGATTTTATTTTGAAAAATATTCAAGGCACTAATTTTGGTTTTTACTTGTGGATGGTAATGGTCGTTTTTACTATTCCCCTGCCACCTTGGTCTAGGCGTTTGAATATCTTAATTTCGAATTTACCGCCAAACTTAGTAATTGTTTCTATGATTTTATTGAGTGCGATGGCCTATAAAAATATTTTTTCTTTTTCACAAATTTATACTTCGTGGTCTGGTCTAGAGAAAATGATTTTTTACGGCTTAGGCCTGATTTCATCGATATTTGGCGTTTTAGAGTTATTCTCAGACAAGACCCCACATAAGCTACCAGTTGGAATGCCGTTATTTTTCTTATCTCTTATGCTTATTTCACTTGGTTTATCTCAGGAATCAATGGCGAAGTCGGCCTTTTTTCTTAGTATGCTGGTGCCTGCGTCTGTGAGTTTTGTTGTATGCTTTCCTAGTAGTGGAACAAATTCGGTTTTACATAAGATTTTTTATTCTATTCTATTTATTCTGATTTTAGGCCTTCCTGGTACGCCAATATACTTAGTGTTTAGTTCATTGGGATCAAAATCTATTGAAATTGGTTTGTGGACTACGGCTATTTTCGGTTTGATTTGGTTTTTTTATTTTAGTGTTAACGTACATTTTTTTAGGACAGCGATTTTATCGGAAAAAGACAATATAAAAAATGGATCATCAAATGAGCAAGGAAAAGAGTTTTTGGTACTCGGTATTTTACTTGGACTTGTTTTAATAATGATAGGGTATTTAACGGGAAGATTATTATGAGCGATTCGTTCTATTTAGTTTTAATTTTAGGCCCTATTCTTCATGCAATATTTATAACATTAAATGCACTTTTTAAATTTGATAAACATAATGTGTGGAAGATTTTTACATGTTTACATGGGCTATCAACACTAAGCGTTGCATTTGTAATGATCGCTAGCTTATTGAATAAGCAAGAACTTACACAAAGAGGTGCACAATTTTTATTAGAATCTCCGCTATTTCGTTCAGGGACAGTTTTATTAGAGATAAATAGATTCAGTTCGATATTAGCTTTTTTTATAAATTTAATTTTCTTTTTAAATCAGTTTTTAATTATTAGAAGACGAGAATTTAGTAAATCAGAAGTTTCTGCTTGGTCGGCTCTTTCTATCTCATTAGCCGGTGTACTGTTTGGTGGAAGCATTTCACTATACATATTTTTTATGTCTCTAATGTTGATTTCTTTAGTGACTATTTTCGGATCCGATGTTTTCGAAGAGAAAGAAAAGTATTTAAAGTATCTAGTGGGTAAGGGGCTTTTATCTATTCTACTTTTAATTGTGGTAGATTTGGTTTCTAAAGGAGACTACTTAATCCATTTCCCAAAATTTCTAGGAGATAGTTTCGAATCAAAGGAAAAAATACACTTATTTGGCATTTTGCTTTCATTTTGGCTTATTTCTGGTTTGCCTCCCTTTCATTTAGATTTAAGCCTTGGATTAAAGGCTAAAAATTATGAAAGAAATTTAGCAAATATTGCACCAGCAATTTTTTCTATTGTTTTAATTACCTTTCACTTACCTAAAGAAACAGTTCTTTTTGAAGAAATGAGAGTTTTCATTTTAGGGTTATTTATAGGGATTTTGTTTTTTTCTGTATTTGACTTAATGAGGAGAAATAAAATTAATGAATACGAATTTAGAGGTGTTTACGCGTGGATGCTTTCCTGGGTAATGTTAGGATTATTCTCTGGTAATTCAAAAGGCATTAGTGGAGGCTTAGTCTTGGCTCTAGTGGTTCCTATTATTTATAGTTTAAATATTGCAGTCGGCTTACTAACTTCAAATAATAGCCAACAAGTGGATAATATAGAGTCAGATTTTTCTTATATAAGTGATATTGCTTTCATACTCTCTAGGGCGGCTACACTTTTTGCTCCGGTTTCTATAGGATGTCTCTCACTTTTTATGATTATAACGGCAATTAAAAATGAAGGTTCTAGCTGGGCGCTTTACTTGGTGATTGCAGTGCTTTCTCTTTCTATACTTGCAACAGCAAAAAACTTTTTAATTAATAGCGAATATTCCAGCGAGTATTCTTTATCTCAAAGATTAAGATCAATTCAGGCAAATCATATGATTTTTTTACTGCCGCTAATAACTAGTTTGTTGCTTTCTATTATGTTGCCGTCTGTTTTTTTAAATGCAGGATTTGAGGGGTATTTATTATTTTTTCGCTAAAATTTTTTTTATTTAACTATTATATGTTTTTCCCCATGGGAGTCTTGTTATTTTCTGTTATTTTACAGTTGGTTTTTTTATCTTTCTTTAATCAGGCGACTAAAAAAAATTCTTTTAAAGAATATTTTGCGTTGTCAGCATTTGCACTTTGCGCCATTTATTTTCTGATAGGGTTTTCTTTAAAGGACACGCTATACCTGACTGTTTACTATGATGCGGCTATTTTCAGGTTGCCTAGAGCAGTACTTTGTATAGCTGCTATAGTTATTTATTTGGGTTTAAGTAGGTCAAAGTTTTTCAACGAAAAACTTCGCTCAGAATTAATTTTAAATCTTTCTTTGATTATATTTTTATTAGATCAATTAATTGTATCTTCTAACATTATTCTCAGTTTTATATTATTAATGGGAATTTCTTTTTCTTTTATAGCTTTTATCGGAATGAGTAGAGGTTACTATGGTAGAATCGAGTCATTAACTAAATCATTTGTTTCTTTAGGGTTTGGATTCATTTTTTCGTCTATTTGTCTTGTATTTGTTTTATTCTCTGTTTCATCAGGGGACATATTTCAAATTAAGGAATTCTTAAATCAATCAGGAACCAATCATTTCTTCTACATTTTATTACTTTTAAGTACGTATTTGCCTTTAGTTCTATTAGGGCAATTATTTCCGTTTCATTTTTTTGCGATAGATCGAAGTCAAGGAGTGCCTTGGGGTCTTAAAATTTTATCTGTCATCACTCAGGGTGTTGTTTTAATTTCTTCTGTAAAGTTTTTGACTATTTTATGGTCTGGAAACTTAAATCAGTCACAATATGAGTTAGGGTTTCGCTTTTTAAGTCTTTTAGGTGGAATCTGGCTTGGTCTTTTTCAGGTTACTCAACCTAAGATGAGTAGAGCTTTTGCGGCATATTCTTTGGTTTTATATAGTATTGTTGCTTCTGTTGCATTTAGTGGGGGGCCAAGGTCTTTAGCTGTTTCCGTTTACGCATTTTCTGCATATACACTTTGTATTTTGGTTTTTGGCTATATTTGGGGCAGAGCTTCCGAGATTATAGATAGTGATGAGATTCATCTTATGAATGGCTTAGGAGCTCAATCAAAGCTTATTTCTTTATTGGTGTTTTGCGTGTTGAGTGGCGTTTCACTACTTCCTTTTTTTCCAGGATTAGTGATAAATCACGAAGTTTTAAAATCTTTTTTAAACACTGGGTCTGGAGTGGCTGTGAGCGCAGCTCTATCTCTCTTGCTTTGCTTAGGATTTATGAGTTGTCGTTATCTTTGGTCGTTTCTATTTCTACCTTCACATACACTGTCTGAGGTGAGTTGGACATTGGATAGGTTAGAGCGCGCTGTGTTAGTTGTTTGTGCTTTCGCGTTTTTAATATTTGGTATTTCGGGCTTTTCTCTAATGAATCTACTAGAACCATCTGCAAAGCTCTTTCTAAAATAAATTCAACATGCTAGATTTTCACTACACATTAGGGGGTGCAGCATGTCCGGCTACTTTCCGGTTTTGCTTTTGTTTTTAGTAGGTTTAGCGATTTCTTCAGCTGTAATATTTGGTGTCGCACTACTTGGGCCTAAGCGACCAAATAAATTTAAAAACTCTGTTATTGAGTGTGGTGTTCCGCCAAGTGGTGATGCTAGAAAAAGATTTTCTGTGCGTTTCTATTTAGTCGCCATATCATTTTTACTCTTTGATGTTGAAGTTGCTTTACTGTTCCCATGGGCAATCGCGTATAGGAAATATCTTGAATTCAATTTATTTGCTCTAGGATTAATGTTGTTTTTTTTAACGATGATCACCGTAGCTTTTGTGTATGAGTGGCGCAAGGGCGGATTGGAATGGGAGTAAATTATGCCTAAAGATGGAGCACCAGAAGTCATCACTACAAAGTTAGATGATTTTGTAAATTGGGCGCGTGCGAACTCTCTATGGCCGTACCCTTTTGGAACAAGTTGTTGTGGTATAGAGATGATGGCAACTTTGTCTGCGGATTATGACTTGGCAAGATTTGGAGCAGAGGTAGTGAGGTTCTCTCCTCGCCAAAGTGATATGATGATTGTGGCGGGAACGATCACTGAAAAAATGGGCCCCGTACTGAAAACTATTTATGAGCAAATGCATGATCCTAAGTGGGTGATTGCTATGGGAGCATGCTCTTCTTCAGGGGGTATTTTTGATACCTACAGTGTGGTTCAAGGTGTTGATGAAATTATTCCTGTAGATATCTATATACCCGGTTGTCCGCCATCTCCAGAAGGAGTGATACATGGCGTGATGAGGCTCCAAGAGAAAATTAAAAAAAATAAGGCGATGATCTAAAATATGAATGTAGAATTTTCTGTAGATGGTTTAGAGAGACTAAAAGGAAGATACGCGAAAGAGATTCAAGAGCTGCAATCAACTGGTTCAGATGTGCCAATTGTTTATGTGGCTAAGGAAAATCTTATTAGTTTTTTATCTTCTATACGAAAAGAAGAAGGATTCGAGCTGAGTTTCTTAGCTGACTTGACGGCCTATGATGATAACCCCCCCTTGGGTGAGATAAGGGATTATGGATTGGGTTCCGTTCGAAAAGAAAGTGGTGACCACCGCTTTGTTGTTGTTTATCAATTATTGTCTCTTCAAACAAAGGACAGGCTTAGAGTTAAAGTTCGTTTAAATGATGGAGAAGATTGCCCATCAGTGGTTTCACTTTGGAAGTCTGCGAATTGGTTAGAAAGAGAAGTATTTGATTTATATGGGATACGATTCACGGGGCACCCTAATCTAAAGAGAATTTTATTAGACGATCGCTGGGTGGGACACCCACTTAGAAAAGACTACCCCATTAAAAAATATCAAAGATTTGAAGATGCTGCTTCGTTAGAGAGTTTTGGCTTATCTTTAGATGAATCTGATCCAGCAAAAAAGCAAATAGATGATGATTTTGAAGAGGAGGGGGATATTTTTGAAGGTTCTCAGACACTCATTAATATTGGTCCTCAGCACCCTGCAACTCACGGGACGTTAAGGATAGCTTGTAAATTAAGTGGCGAAACTGTGATTGATAGTCATTGCGAGATTGGGTATTTGCATAGAGCAATGGAAAAATTGGGTGAGGTTAAAACTTATCATAAGTTTATTCCCTATACTGATCGATTAAACTATTGTTCGGCTCTACAAAATAACGTTGCATATGTAACAAGTGTAGAGAAATTAATGGGAATCGAGCTCCCTCCTAGAAACACTTACATCCGTACTATGGTTTGTGAAATGGCTAGAATTATAGACCATATTATTTGTGTAGGAATCAGCGCTTTTGATTTAGGTGCAATGACTTATTTTCTTTATGGCTTTCATCAAAGAGAAGAATGTTATTCATTAATTGAAAGTCTTTGTGGATCTCGATTGACTACAACATATACTCGCGTTGGCGGTCTGTCGGCAGACTTGCCAGACGGTTTTTTGCCTAGAATGAAAAAATGGTTAGATGGCTTAGAAGATACTTTAAAAGAAATGGATAAGCTTTTAACGAATAATCGAATTTGGGTAGATCGAACAAAGGGAATTTCGGCATTTACAGCAGATCAAGTGATGACATATTCGATGACAGGTCCTTGTATGCGTGCATCTAATATTAACTTTGATTTAAGAAGAGATCGACCGTACCTCGCATACAAACAGTTAGAGTTTGATGTTCCTGTTGCCAAGGGCGGTGATGTCTATGACCGCTACTTAGTACGTGTTCAAGAGATGTATGAATCTATTCGTATCCTTCGTCAAATAATTGAGAAAATGCCGAGTGGTCCAATTTGGGCTGATGATAAAAGAATTAGAATTCCAGATAAAGGTAGAGTTCATAACTCAATGGAATCATTGATTCACCATTTTAAATTCTTTATGGAAGGGTTCGATGTTCCTGAAGGTGAGGCTTATGTTCCAATGGAAGGGCCAAATGGAGAGGTTGGATTTTATATAGTTAGTAAGGGGGGGCCTAAAGCTTATCGTTTAAGGATAAGAGCGCCTTCTTTCTTTATGTTTCAGCCCGTGCCAGAAATGGTTAAGGGAGAGAATATAGCGGATGTAATTGCTGCTATAGGATCTGTGAATATTATTGCTGGAGAGTTGGATCGATAGATGAAAAAGGTATTTGGAGAAAAATTTTACCAAGAAATGGACAGAATTTCGCAATTCTATCCAAATAAAAGAGCAATGCTTTTGCCTGCATTACATGCGGCCCAAAAAGAGCGTGGATGGATTTCTGATGAAACCATGCAAGATGTTGCTGATTTTTTAGAAATTCCTAAAACTCAGGTGAAGGAAGTAGTTACCTTTTACCATATGTTTCATACTAAGCCTGTTGGTAAGGTGAATTTACAGTTTTGTAATAATATCGCTTGCTGGCTTCGTGGATCAGAAGAGTTAATTCATCACGCAGAAAAAAAATGTAATATTCGGTTAGGTGAAACTACAGGTGATGGAGTCTTTACTATATCTGAAGTGGAATGCTTGGGGTCTTGTGGCACGGCACCAGTTTGTCAGGTAAATGATGATTACCATGAAAATTTTTCTGTAGAAGCTTTAGATAAATTATTAGAGGGCAGACAATCATGAATCATGAAATCGTCTTTTCTAAATATTACGGCGAATCTCAAACAGAAGGATTAGATTATTATAAAAAGCATGACTATGGATATAATGCTCTACTAAAGGCAATTGAGATGGGCTTTGAGAAAGTTCATCAAGAAGTTAAAGATAGTGGCTTAAGAGGTCGTGGTGGGGCTGGTTTCCCTTGTGGTATGAAGTGGGGATTTATTCCTAAAAATACAGAAAAGCCTATTTATCTAGTAATTAATGCAGATGAGTCCGAGCCTGGAACATTTAAAGATCGTGCAATTATGGCATACCAGCCACACTTGATGATTGAAGGGGCAATTATTTCTGCCATGACGATTAAGGCACATATGATTTACGTTTATATCCGTGGAGAATATGTAAAAGAGGCTAAGATTTTAGATGCGGCAATAGAGGAAGCTTATAAAGCTGGTTATTTAGGTAAAAATGTTGCGGGTACAGGATATCAATTAGATATGGTTGTCCATAGAGGTGCTGGGGCATATATTTGTGGTGAAGAAACAGCGCTATTGAATTCTTTAGAGGGTAAAAGAGGAGAGCCTAGAATTAAGCCTCCATTTTTTCCAGCAGCAATTGGTTTGTTTAGTTGTCCCACTGTTGTGAACAATGTTGAAACTCTGGCTTGTGTTCCAATGATTGTTTCCAAAGGCGCTGAGTGGTTTCGTTCTTTTGGTCCAGAAAAAAATCATGGAATGAAACTCTTTTGTATTTCTGGGCATGTAAATCGCCCAGGTCTTTATGAGCGACCCATGGGGTATCCACTCATGAAATTAATAGAAGAAGATTGTGGCGGAATATGGAAGGGCAGAAAATTAAAAGCAGCTTTTCCTGGAGGGTCATCGGCACCTGTTTTGACGGCAGAAGAATGTAATGTAAATTTAGATTTTGATTCACTGGCAAAAGCAGGCTCTATGCTTGGTTCTGCTGGTATTATGGTTATTGATGATGCGACCTGCATATTAAAAGTAGCGATTAGAACAGCTCATTTTTATCAAGTAGAGAGTTGTGGTCAGTGTACGCCGTGCAGAGAAGGATCGATGTGGCTTAAAGAGTTACATATTCGATTAGAAGCGGGTGAAGGTAAAGTTAGTGATTTAGATCTCATAGAAGATATTTGTAATAATATGGACGGAACAACGATTTGTGCTTTCGGGGAGGCAACGGCTTGGCCTCTGAGAAGTATGGTTAAGAAATTTCGATCAGAATATGAACAACATGTTGTTGAAAAGAGATGTCCGTTTGAGGGTTAGCGTAGAAAGGTAATGCTATGGCAAAAGTTGTAATTGATGGAGTTGATGTAGAGTTTGAAGCCGGCGAAAAAATTATCGACGTTGCTTCAAAAGTAAACAACCACATTCCAAGATATTGCTATCATGAGGGGCTCTCTATAGTAGCTCAATGTAGAATGTGTTTAGTGGAGGTTGAGGGGCAACGAAAATTAGTTACTGCTTGTTCTACACCTTGCACTGATGGGATGAAGGTTTCTACTAAATCTGAGAAAGTTAAAAAAGCTGTATCGGGAGTACAAGAGTTTTTATTAGTAAACCATCCCTTGGATTGCCCAATATGTGATCAAGCTGGTGAATGTAGCTTGCAAGAGTATAGCTATAAGCATGGCCAAGAAGATGCCCGAACGGATTTTTTTAGAAGAACATATATAGATGTGGATATGGGGCCATCTATTAAGAAAAACATGAATCGCTGTATTCATTGCACGAGATGTATTCGGTATTGTGATGAAGTTGGCCAAATTCATGAAATGATTGCCCAACAAAGAGGAAATGATACTGAGATTGTTACGATAGATGGAAATCCTTTACAGACAGCGTATGCTGGCGGGTTAGCTGATGTTTGTCCTGTTGGTTCATTAACAACTAAAGATTTTAGGTTTAAGAAAAGAGTTTGGTATTTAAGGAGTAAAGACACAATTTGTGATGGTTGCTCACAAGGGTGTAATATTTCTGCTTCTTTTGAAAGCAACCTTATTTACCGACTTGAACCAAGAAAAAATATGGACATTAATAAGTGGTGGATGTGCGATGAGGGTAGATACGGGTTTCACCACGTACATAGCCCATCAAGAGTCTTGGGGCCATTAATAAAGACAAGCGATAGTTTTGAGTCACGTCTTTGGGGAGATCTTATCCCCTCAGTCAGCGCTTTAGTTCAACAAGCGAAAAATATTTCAGTGGTAGTTGCTGCTGATGCAACATTAGAAGAAGTTGCTATATTGAAGACTCACTTTTCTTCAGCAAATTTCTATTCTTATAGTCCAAGTGTAGAGAAAACATCTGAAGATAAGGCTGTTGATCACTTGATTAGAAGAAAAGACAAGTCTCCTAACTTAAAAGGATTAGAAGAAAGCGGCCTTCGTCCATTCTCTGAGCTTAAGAGTGGAAGTGATTTATTGATATTTTTCAATGCGGGAAAAGTGCGTGTACCTTATGGATTAGCTAAATTAGCTAAAAATGCTATAGCAATAGGTGTCGCTATGAAAGAAGACTTAAATGGCTGGAATTATGTTCTTCCTTCTTTATCTACTTATGAAAAATCAGGCACATTTGTGAATCATACTGGTATGAAACAAAAATTTGCTGCCGCAATTGCACCTGTAGGATTATCTAGGCCTTTAAATAAAATATTAGAAGCACTTACAAAGTCAGATAGAAAGGTAGGATAGCTTGGATTTAGAATTTGGTTCTCAGATCGTATTTTATGCAATGTTAGCCAAGCTAGCGTTTGTTCTTATTGTTCTTTTACATGTGGCTCCAATTATGGCATGGGCTGAGAGAAGAATTTGTTCATGGATGCAGAATCGTACCGGCCCCAATCGAGTTGGTCCTTTCGGCTTATTACAGTCACTAGCCGATGCGATTAAATTTATTTTTAAAGAAGACTTAGTGCCTGCTCATGTACGCAAATGGTATTATTTATTAGCTCCTGGGTTATGTGTTGTTCCAGCATTTATGACTTTTGCTGTTGTTCCTTTTGGTCCAATCGTAGAAATTCAAGGAGTCCAGATTCCCCTACAAGTATCCACAATGAATGTGGGTTTTTTGTACATTATGTCGATTTCGTCTTTGGCAGTGTATGGAATTATCGTGGCTTCCTGGGCATCTAATAATAAATATTCGATGCTTGGCGGACTAAGGTCCACAGCGCAGATGATTAGTTATGAGTTGGCTATGGGACTAAGTTTAGTAGCAATTATAATGCATTTTAATTCTGTAGATCTTATGCAAATTTCTACTGTTCAAGGTGGGAATCTTACAATTTTTGGAAAAGAGTTAGCATTTTTACCTAATTGGGGAATTTTTCATCAACCATTAGCGGCATTAATTTTTATTATTGCTGCGTTTGCTGAAACAAATCGACTTCCATTCGATCTACCAGAGGGAGAATCTGAAATCGTTGCTGGGTATCACTTAGAGTACGGCGGTATGAAGTGGAGCCTTTTCTTTATGGCTGAGTACGCTCATATGATTACTGCTTCGGGTCTAGTTGCTACGTTCTTTTTAGGTGGTTGGCAGGCTCCGGGCGCAGAGTCTTTAATTAATCTTTTAGGATTAAACTCTGAGTGGTCATATTGGTTACTGATATTGGCACAAGTAATAGCCTTTTGGACTAAGGTCGTTCTATTCATGTTATTTTTTATTGTAGTGCGATTCACCTTGCCTAGATTTCGTTATGATCAGTTAATGTGGTTGGGTTGGAAAGTACTAGTACCAATTGGATTAGTGAATATTGTGTTAACAGCGGTAGCAATAGCTGTTGCAGCTCAATAGGGAGAAGAAATGCTAATTAAAAGAGAGCATAGTTTTTGGCAAAAATTTTATCTGGTTGAGTTTTTTCTTGGTCTTGGGATCACTTTAAAGAACTGGTTTTTTGGTAAAAACATCACCTATCAATATCCAGAGCAAAGAAGACAGTATTCTCCAAGATATCGAGGGCAGCACTATATTAAATCAGTAAACGGGGTAGAAAATTGTACTGCTTGTATGCTTTGTCCTACCGTTTGTCCTGCTGACTGTATTCATATAGAAGCGGGAGAAAAAGAGAATAAAGAAAAATATCCAGTTAAATTTGATATTGATATTCTGCGCTGTTGTTTCTGTGGGTATTGTGAAGAGGCCTGCCCAAAAGATGCAATTAAATTATCTAATATATATGAAATGGCAGATTACGAGCGTCGAGTATACGACAAAGATTTTTTGATGATTCAAAGGGCAAAAAAATGATCGATTTTATTCAAAACCAATTACCTACTATTTTGTATATTACGTTTTGTGTATTTAGTGTCTTGTTCGGGCTAGGGGTAATTTTTCTAAAAAACCCAGTATCCGCAGCGTTTTCGTTAATACTTGTGTTTCTAAATGTAGCTGGAATCTTTGCTCTACAACATGCCTTCTTTATTGCGGCAGTCCAGGTACTAGTATACGCAGGTGCGATCATGGTTCTCTTTATTTTCGTAATTATGCTCTTGAGTGTTGAGCATGTAGAAAAAGATTGGCCAAAGAAACAAGCTTATTTGCCAATACCGATAGCACTATCGGTAGCTCTTGCTGGGGTTTTTATTTACGCAATTCTAAATACCAATTTTCATATTACTAAGGGGCCTTATTCTGTTGAGAGAATTGAAGAATTAGGCGGAAATATTACAGTTTTGTCACAACATATGTTTTCACTTTACGCTGTCCCCTTTTTAGCCGTGGGGATGCTTTTAAGTATTGCCGTTGTTGGCGCAGTTGTTTTAGCAAAAAGGAAGGTCGAATAATTTATGGCAGAGTTTGATATAGTTCATCATCCGGCTTTAATTACAGCGGCAATTTTATTTTCTATCGGCCTTGTGGGAATTAGCTTAAGACGAAGCATTATTTCAATGCTTATGTGTATAGAGCTTATGCTTACAGGTGTAAACTTAACTTTAGTTACTTATGCACACCAAAACCAAGATTTAACAGGTCAATTAATGGTATTTTTTATTATAACAGTGGCCGCAGCAGAGGGTGCTGTAGGTCTTGGCTTGTTGATTTCCTTATTTAGAAATCAACAAACTGTTAGTACTGCAGATTTAAGTAAAATGAAGGAATAGAGGAAAAAAATGGCACTTCAAACAAATTTACTTCTTTGGATCATTTTGCTGCCATTGATAGGAAGTGCAGTAAACGGAATTTTTGGGGCAATACCTTGGAAGACTTTCCCAAGAATACCTGCTACAGCATCTGGTTTTGTGGCTACGGGTAGCGTATTTTTAGCGTTTCTATTAACTGTAAAGCTATTCTTATCTTTGATTGGCAATGGCGAAGTACAAACGTCTCTAGAGCAGATAGCGTTTGAGTGGATTCATGTAGGTGATTTTAATATTCCTATGGAATTTAGGATGGATGGACTATCTGGTCTACTTACTTTGGTGGTGACTGGTGTAGGTACTTTGATTCATCTCTACTCCATTGGATATATGGGGCATGACGAAAACCCTCAACGATATTTTAGCTATTTAAATCTATTTACTGCATCTATGTTGATTTTAATTCTAGGTGCAAACTTACCTATTCTCTTTATAGGTTGGGAAGGTGTAGGCCTTTGTTCTTACTTGCTCATTGGATTTTGGTTTCAAGATATTGAAAAAGCTAAAGCAGGAAAAAAAGCTTTTGTGGTTAATCGTGTAGGCGACCTAGCTTTTTTAATTGGGATGTTTTTGTTATTTCAAAATTTTAAAACACTTAATTTTCAAGAGCTCTCTTCTGCCTTAAGTAGTAGCTCGGTAGAAATAGGCTTTGGTATTTTAACTTTAATTTCTCTTCTACTTTTTATCGGAGCAACAGGAAAGTCTGCTCAATTACCTCTATTTGTTTGGCTACCAGATGCAATGGCAGGGCCAACACCAGTTTCTGCGTTAATTCATGCAGCTACGATGGTAACCGCAGGTGTCTACATGACTTGTAGAATGAGCTTTCTTTATTCACTTACGCCGATCACTTCACTTGTTATTGCGGTTGTAGCCGTACTGACTGCATTTGTGGCGGCTACAATTGCTATTGTACAAAATGATATTAAGAAAGTGCTCGCCTACTCTACTGTAAGCCAGTTGGGATATATGTTTCTTGCTGTAGGAGTTGGTGCCTATGTAACAGCTATTTTTCATCTGATGACTCACGCATTTTTTAAAGCATTAATGTTTTTAGGCTCAGGTTCAGTGATTCACGCATGTGATGGTGAGCAAGATATGAGAAAAATGGGCGGATTAAAAGAATACATGCCGATAACTTACTGGACATTTGCTATTGGTACCTTGGCGATTTCTGGTATTCCTATTTTCTCTGGTTTTTTCTCTAAAGACGAAATTCTTTGGCAAACTTTTTCAAGTCCTCTAGGAGGATTGCCTCTTTATATCATTGGTCTTATGACAGCAGGACTTACTGCTACTTATATGGGTAGGCTTTTTTTCATGACTTTTCATGGGAAAAACCGCGCATCTGAAAAAGTTCGCTCTCACTTACATGAATCTCCATTAGTAATGACTATACCTTTAATGGTTTTAGCTTTTTTGGCCGCCCTTGGTGGTTTCCTTGGCTTTCCTCATTTTATGGGCGGACATGTTTTTCCAAATGCATTAGAACATCTTCTGCATGGTATTCTACCTTTAAACCAAGGGCACGGATCTGCTGCAATGGAATGGGGTCTAGTTTTGGTTTCTGTTTTAGTGGCAAGTGGTGGTTTATTTTTAGCTAGTCGTATTTATATTCAAAATCCTGAAAAACAAGCGAGTGGCCCTCTCGTTTCATTTTTAGAAAATAGCTACTATTTGAATGAGCTTTATGAAGCTATTTTCGTGAGACCCATACAAGCCTTTTCAATATTCTTATGGAAAATTATTGATGTTATTTTAATTGATGGTTTTGTACTTGTTTTAGGCAAAGGGTCAAAGTTTTTCGGATCACATTTTAGAACCTTACAGACGGGGAAGCTAGAGCACTACTTATTGGCCTTCATTGGTGGATTAGTTAGCTTAGCGATACTCTATATGTTTTTGATTTAGAACTTGAAAGAGGAATAGATGCAAAATTTTGCTTATCCATTAACTACGTTAATTTTTTTACCGTCCATTTTAGCTGTATTTTTACTCTTTGTTCCAAAGAAGAATGAAGACATCAGTAAAATTTTAGCCTTAGTTGGTAGTACTTTAGTTTTTATTTTTTCTATCTATGTATATTGTATTTTAGATTTTAGCCAAAATGGCTATTTGCTTCTTGAAACCAAAGAATGGCTCAGAGGCATTGGCACTAAATATTCAGTTGGGATTGATGGAATTAGTGTTTACTTAGTTCTATTAACAACATTTCTTATTCCTTTAATCGTTTTGTCTACTTGGCGAGCTGTAGAAAAAGGAGTACGAGAATATCTTATTTTTCTTCTATTTTTAGAAACAGCAGTTTTAGGAGCATTCCTAGCACTTGATCTATTTTTATTTTATATCTTTTGGGAAGCCATGTTGATTCCAATGTTTTTCTTAATTGGAATATGGGGCGGTAAAGAAAGAATCTACGCTGCACAAAAATTCCATATTTGTACACTTTTGCTGGCTCAGTACCCATGTTGATAGCGATTATTTATTTGGTTTTCAGAAATAAAAGCTACAGCTGGTTTATGTCATCTAGCCTTATGGATATTATGAAACTAAATATTTCAGCAGATGGCGGCATGATGAGCCCACAAGCATTGGTCTTTTTTGCTTTCTTTCTGGCATTTGCTATTAAGGTGCCACTTTTTCCCTTTCACACATGGTTGCCAGATGCCCACGTTCAAGCGCCTACTGGAGGTTCTGTAATATTAGCTGGAGTATTATTAAAACTGGGTGGGTATGGATTGATTCGCTTTGCGATGCCATTAGCGCCTACGATTTTGCCTACTATATCTCCATATATAATGTGTATTTCTGCCATAGCAATCGTATATGGCGCATGTCTCGCGATTGCACAAACAGATATTAAGAAGTTGGTTGCTTACAGTTCTGTAAGTCATATGGGCTATGTTATTTTAGGGTTATTTGCGCTCAATGAAATCGGTGTTACTGGCGCTATTTACCAGATGTTGAACCACGGAATTTCTACAGGCGCACTATTTTTATTGGTTGGTATTCTCTATGAAAGAACGCATACGCGAGATATTTCTGCCTATTCAGGAATCGCAAAGACAATACCTATTTTTTCAATAGTAATGATTATTGTAACTTTTAGCTCTATAGCCCTACCTGGGACAAATGGATTCATTGGAGAGTTTTTAATTCTTCAAGGGAGTTTTTTAACAAATGCTATAGCAACAATAGTCGCTGCTACTGGTGTGATTTTAGGGGCTGTCTATATGCTTTGGCTTTGTCAAAGAATTCTATTTGGCGAAGAGCATGTTGAGAGAAAAAAAGATCTTACTGATATTAATTGGAGAGAGGCGCTCTATTTAGCTCCGTTTGTAATTTTAATAATTTATATGGGAGTATATCCAAAGCCCTTTTTAAATAAATTAGAGCCTGCTGTTAAGAATTTTATTGCTGTAGTAAATGTGGTACCTCCAGCGTCAGAATCAGGTGCTGAAGAGCAAGAAGAAGTCAAAAAATCACAGATAAGAGAGAGTTTATATGTTTCCAGAACTAATTAATCCTGAGAATTTATATTTATCAAGAATTCAAATGAATGCTTTGATGCCAATTTTAATTTTAACTGGAGGCGTTTTATTCTCGATGCTTCTAGCAACTGTAAAAATTGGAAGTATAAAAACAAACCTACTGGTTTTTGGTTTTACCGTTTTCACACTAGTGCTTTCATTGCTGTGGACAATTACTCACTGGGTACATGAACCTACGCCAATTTTTACAAATATTTTAGCAATGGATTATTTTAGTTGTTTCTTTAGTGTTTTAATTCTAGCGGCGACTATATTGACGGTTATTTCATCTTATAGCTATTTAGAAAAAATAAATATTCATTACTCCGAGTTTTACCCCCTTCTATTAACAGCTACTCTTGGAATGCTTTTATTGGTTTCTTCTACGGAGCTTTTGACACTATTTGTTTCTTTAGAATTGATGAGTTTGACTGTTTATATTTTAGTAGGCTTGCGTAGAAAAATATCTATTAGTAATGAAGCAGCTATTAAGTATTTTATTACAGGTAGCGTAGCTAGTGCAGTGCTTTTGTACGGAATAGCTATGATTTATGGAGCGCTTAACTCTACTAAAATATCAGAAATTTCTGCATTTTTGGCACAACAAGGATCTGAGCAAATATGGTCTAGTCACACTCTTCTTCTAGGTTTTGTTTTATTAATAGTTGGATTTTTATTTAAGATAGCAGTTGCTCCATTTCATATGTGGACACCAGATGTTTATGAAGGAGCACCAACAAATATTACTTCTTATATGGCGACGGCACTTAAGGCGGCAGTGTTTGCGTCTTTAATCCGTATTATGGATGGAATGGTAGGAAATCAAGGAGTATCACTTATAGGAGCGTTTGGTGATATTTTTTATAACACACTATGGGTACTAGCTTTGCTTACTATGATAGTTGGAAACTTCGTCGCCCTTATGCAAAGTAATTTTAAGAGACTCATGGCTTACTCTGCTATCGCACATACCGGGTATTTGCTTGTAGGAATCCTAACTGGACCTATGGCAGGATATTCTGGAGTACTTTTCTACTTAGTAGCATATACAGCAATGAATATCGGTGTCTTCATTGTAATAAGTCTAGTGAATCTTAAAGAAGAAGTTAAAATTTCTGATTTAAGAGGTTTTGGTAGAAAAAATCCAGTCACGGCAAGCATTTTGACTTTGTTTTTATTAAGTTTATCTGGGATTCCTCCCACTGCTGGTTTTGTGGCAAAATATTTTCTGTTTACTAAAGCAATAGAAGCAGACGAAGTTTTATTGTCTCTAGCAGCAGTGATTACGAGTGTAGTATCAGTTTACTATTATTTAAGAATAGTAGTAATTATGTATATGTCAGAAGAATCTAGTGAGGTTGAGGTTCAAAGAAGCCCGTTGGCCTATTTCGCACTAGCTGTATGTGTATTTTTAACATTAAATTACGGTATTTTTCCTAGCGGTTTAATTCACGCTGCTCAAAAGGCTGTAATTTTTTAATTAGACCACAAGCTTTAGTAAGTCGTGAATATCGTCAAAAGGTTTTTTTAAAACAGCATTCGCGCCTAGAGACATAAATTGTTCTCTAACTGTATTGTCACTAAATGCTGTCATCATGTATATTTTCGCTTGAGGAAACTTTGTTCGAGCTGATGCTAAAATGTCAGACCCACTAACTTCTGGCATAAGATAATCAATAAAAAATATATCAAACGAATTATTTTTATTAGTTGTTAAATACTCCAAGGCTTCAGATCCACTATTAAAAACAGTTACCTCGTGCTGATTTTTTTCCAATAGTCTTTGAATTGCTTTAGAAATAATTTTTTCATCATCGACTAGAAAAATCTTCATTTCAAAATGATCCTCTGTTTAGTGTAATTATAAATTCAGTGCCACTAGGTGTGCTGCTGCTGATTTCTATTTCACCGTTTATTTTTTTTACTAAATTTCTAACGATAGACAATCCTAAGCCTGTACCGAATCCCTCTGCTTTTGTAGTAACAAAAGGATCAAATACATTTTTTAGTTTTTCTTTTGGTATGCCTGGTCCAGTATCACGAACCTTAATAATAACTTTACTGCTTTCTTCTAAAGAAGAAATAAATATCTTTCCTTGGCTGTTCATTGCTTGGCAGGCATTTGTTATTAAATTAAAGAGTACTTGTTGCAAAATCCCTATGCTTGCTAGGGCAAATATTTTTTCAGGCTCACTAGTTATTATTATCTCTACACCTTTTGAAGCAGACTTAGTAAATACAACTGTAGATCGAATAACATCTATTACATCAATATTTTTTAAGCTAGTGTCCGTATCTTGTGTGAATCCTAAAAGATCATCAATAATTTTTTTCGATCGCCATGCTGCCGAACGAATCTCTTGAATATCTTCTAATTGATTTGAATTTAGTGACTCACTCATTAATAGTTGGCTAGTTGCCAGAATCCCAGCTATTGGATTGTTGATTTCATGTGCGATTGCGCCAACAACACGACCTAGAGCAGCCATTTTCTCAGACTGAATTAACTTAGAACTTAATTCAGATTCTTTAGACACATCTCTATAAAATTGAAAATAATATTTATCTATTCCTGATCTTATTCCATAAGACCAGGCTAATAAATCTCTTTTGATAGTGCCTCTAGTTTGTATTCTTGCACCGAAGGGTCCATATTGCTCATTTTTAATCGGACAACTATTACAAGGAGTTCTTCTATTGGCCAATAGACTAAAACATTTTCTACCCTTAACTTTTTTAACATCAACATCTACCAAAGTAGCGAATGGCCGATTTGCTTTTACTATATTGAATCCAGAATCAACTACAGTTAATGGTTCTGAGATAGCATCAAAGGTAGAGCGCCATTCTTTGCTAGCTTGGCCTATGGCCTTTAGTGTGCAAACTTTCTCTAAAGCTAAGCAAAGTGGACCGTATGCAAGTTCAACTAGCCAGCGGTCGTTTTCATTAAATGGTATTAGTTGTCTTCGTATAAAGAGAAAAACGGCACCAGAAATTGATTTAGGTTTTCTGGGGAAATCTTTCATTCCTATGTTAAGGCTTAGGCCAAAAGACCATGGATGAATTGTTTTTTCATTTAAATAGCTATAATTCGGATCAGAGCTTTGAAATAAAGATGTTATGCTCTCATTTTCAAAACTAAATTTAGATAAATTTGTTCCTTTTTCTAGATTTAGTTTTGAGGGAAGCATTCTGTTTTCTTTACTGATAATCCAAGAGTCAAGAATTTCGTTATTTTCGTCTTTTGAAAATAATATTAAGTCATCAAATTCTAAAGTAGTAGATAGTGAGTGTGCGGAAAGTGCAATATCTACCATTTCTTCTGATTTTGTACATTTATTCATTAGGCTAGTAACTAGTCCAACAATAGGATTTTTATCTAAATTAGCACCCCTTTTATGATGATCTCTTAGAGCTAATAGTCTTTTATCTTTTTTCCAGTTTGAATATGCAATTAGCATGGATGACCTAATTTCATCTTTATTCCAATCGGAATAAAGAATCATAGGAGTAAGTATTTTAGCTAGATTTGGGATTTTATCTGCAACACCCAGTACTACTAAGGGTGGCGAATTTTGCTTAGAAATCGTATTCAAATGCGATTGAAAGTAAAAAGACGGAGATAGTATAAAAACATCCGATGCTATTACATCTTGTTTTTCGATGGCTTCATCAATACTTTCTACACAATCAATCTTTTGAAAAGTATCTTCTAACTTATTTTTTAAGACTTCTAGCTCTTTATCTTTGCTGACGAAGCGAAATTTTAGGTCAAGTGTCATCCTAAGAACACTTTAACCTCTGAAGCATAGGAATACCATAGTCTGCCATTTCGCGCAGAGCGTCTGGAAGCTCATTGCATAAGATATCAGCTAGCATTATGTAGTCGTTTTCTCTTTTGGCCGGTAATAACTCTTCAATTGCAGAAACTAATCGAACTTGAGCAATTCTTAGCGAAGAATCATTTGTATGAATTCCTTTATACTTCACTTTTAAAATACTTAGCGAAGCTAAAATCAATTGTGTCAAATTTTCTAGTCCGTCAACTAAGTGAATAAAATCTTGGTCAGCATCATTTACCATGCCCAATTTATAACGTTCTCCATTTTTTTCACAATACAGTATTAATTTTTTAATATACGCCTTCGCGGAAGAAAGTGCTTCAAAAGCAAGCTCAGTTTGATCAATTGTAGTAATTTCTATTCTACCAATTTGATCGAGTGACTTCATACCTATTAGCGTTTCTTGGTCTTCATCTAATACACTGCCATTCACTTTTAAAATAGATACAACTTCAGATTTCATGGCCAATTCTTTATTTAGTGACCTAATGAAATCAGCAAAGAGAGTGCTGCCACTTTTTTGTAAATTTTCGCCATTTATTTTTAAATCTGCCATAGTTACTCCTTAACTAAGTTCAAAAATTCTTTTTCTTGTTCTTTAACGAGAGCGAGTACTTCAGCTATAACTTCAAGATGTTTAATTGTAATATTCGCTATAAATTGATATGTGTCAGCCATTTTTAGAGATAAGGCAGAAAGACCAGAAGCTGGTATTAGTTTCTGCAAGTTTGACAAATATATAAAGTAATAATTTATCAATGGGTTCACTAGAGCCAGAGAGCGAAACAATTCATCACACTCTTCTAATTTTTTTGATGAATTACGCACATTTTCAAGTGATACAGCATTTGATCCAATAGTAGATTGTAAGCAATAATTTTTAGCAAATAGGCAAAGTTGTGAAAATTGTTCTAAGGCATCAATGTCTTTTGTTAAATAATTAATTGTGTCTTTATGTATCGGAGATGCCCAAAAAGGATAAGCAAACTCATTATCTATATTATTGGATAATGAAATTTCGTGAGACATTTTTAGAAGGTCATTAAATTCTGTGCCTTGAAATAGAAGTGGAAATAAGCTTTGCTCCAATTTTTTCCCTTCTGAAATATCGGATTCAACAAGAGTTGTTAAAAAAAGTCTATATTTTTGAATATGGCTTTCTATTAAAGATTCGCCAAAATTTTTCCACTCCTCTGATGTTGGTGTGTTTGGAGCAGTTTTGATTATTTGTTTAATTATTTCAGGACAAAGATCTAAGCCGGATGCAGTTTCACTACATGACTCTATAATTAAATTACCTTGTCCATATGGGAGTAATAGATTGTTAACTCTGTTTTTTGAGGCTACACATATTGTCAGTGTTCCATATCCAGATGCGAGCAGGCTTGCCGTGCTTGGTTCTAATATGCAAATATCTGATAAGTACATTAACCTAGCTATTTGTGAGATAGCCAGCTCTTCTCTGAAATCATGTATTTTAATTGTCGACTCTGCTTCTCGGATGTGAGAGTTAGATATTTTTTCGCCAATTAAAATGATTTCTATCTTGCAATTTAAATTTGAAAGTGATTTTAAGAAAAACTCATCACAAACTAATTTTTTTGATTCTTTAATTAGAATTTTTAAATTTCCTAAATTTATATTTTTTTCTTCAGCTATGCTATTTGGCGTAGGGTATTTATGTGGAGCAGAAGAGTTTAATAGTCCGTATGCTCTTTTCATCAAATCAATAATATGAAAGTTATTAGCGATAGGATTTGATAAACTTGAATATATATGTGCTAACCATTTAGAATCTACAACTGAATCATCGGAAGATGAATGCAGTGCTAGATCAATTTCATTATATACATCACCACTATTATTGCTTACTTCGATTTCAAGAAGTGAAAGAAGATTTTTATATTCTATTGATTCAGATTTTTTATTTATAACAAACGAAGAACCCAGAATACTTTTTGTGGCTAACAATAAATCGAGAGAATCAATATCTTTAAAAACTAATTTTTCAGAAGCCATTTTCAACGTCCTTGTTGAGATAACGATCTACATACTTTTTTTGATCATTGCCAATAGCTTTTTGGCTCCATCGTGATCCTGCTTTAGGGTCAACAGCCTTTCACACTCTTCTAAAGACTGTTTATAGTTTCCTTGGTGAAATAATATACCAGCGTAGCTATATAAAATATGAGAATTTACCGTGTTATTTTCTATATATTTTTTTAACAATGTAGCGGCCTGATCAAATGTTTTTAATTCATAAGCACACTTTACCAAGTTGAATAATGCCGTTGTATCTTGCAAATCTTTGCTTAAGCCTTCAGCAAAATAGTTATGTGCTTCTAATTTATTGCCCAAGGCGAGGTAGGCGAGACCGGCACCTGTATACGCTTTTCCGTGACGAATATTAATACGAATAGCTTCTTTAAAGTGCAACAAACCCGTTGAAGGGTCACCCTTCTTTAAGGCTAATGATCCTATGTTTACATGTAAATGCTCAGATTTAGGGTTAATTTCAAAGCACAACCTGTAATGAGATTCGGCATTATTGAGTTGCCCTAGATGCATATAACAACTACCTAGAGATTTATGAATTTCAAATCTTTGTGATTGCGACAATTTTCCAAGATTTTGAGCTCTTAAAAGGGTACCAAGAGCATTTTCATATTGGTTTTTAGTTATATAAAGCTCTGATAGAGCAAGCAGACAACCGAAAGTTGGTTCATAAATGATGGCTTCTCTATAGGCTTTTATTGCTAGATCAGTTTTACCCTCTAACTCATAGCAACTACCTAAGCCTGCGTATGCCACTCCCAGACGTTCACCATTTTCGACTAATACCCTAAAAATATTCTTTGCAAGAGTAATATCACCAGAAGAGAGTAAGATTTTTGCATTTTTAATTAGTAGCTCGGAATTAATTTTTCCATTAGAAAAGTATACAGAATCAGAATTCTCTGAGGTTTCAAACGTTTCAGAGACCATGGATTGAATTGCTTTGTTATGGTCTATCGCGCTAGAAAATTCGATTTCTTTTTCTCTCATAGGTTTTAAACTCTTTTGTTAATTTTCTCTCTACCACCATCTTGGCTTTTATAACTAGAGATAGCTTTCTTGCTCTTGTTTAGCGTAGAAAGCTGCTTTAACCCCTTTTCCTGTATTAATTCTATCTCTTTTTGGACCTTGCTATCAACCTCTAGTACACTTTTTATTATAGAATCTTTCTCTCTAATATAGCTGTTTATCTTGGTAATAATGTGTGAGTTTAAATTTTGCTCTGTAGAGGGATCTCTTTCTAATAGAGTTTGAATTTTTTCGTCTATATTTTCGATTATCATTAAAAGGCTATCTCGGTTTCTTAAAAATAAATCTATTTCCTCTATCGCTATGTCTGGAGCATGCATGAGCGCCTGATGAAAAGCCTCGGTGCATTGCAAATATTTTTTATACCAAGTATTTTTATCTTCTAATAGCTTCAGTAAAGTCATTTATTTTCCTCGCTCTTGGTTTGTGGGAGTTTTTCTATTACTTCTTTCCAGCCCTGATAAAGAGTTTCTAATAGCTTTATACAATGTGTAATTTTTTCTGGGTCATTTTCTATATTTGCTTTAGTTGTTTGTTCAAAAATATGTATATAGAGTGATTCCAATTGCTTTGAAAGTTCACCTCCAACTTCAAAGTTTAAAGAATTAGATAATTCATTTACTATATCTTGAGCTTTACCGAGGGCCGCACCTTTTTCTGCCCACTTTTTATTTTCCATAGCAATTTTTGCGATTTTTAAATTTCGAATACAACCTTCATAAAGCATTAGAAGAATTTTTTCTTTACTTGCAGTTTGAACAGCCGTCTTGTGATACGCCTTCGCTCCATAGTTATTCATATATGTTTACTCCTATCCTAAATTTGGCAATAAGCTACCACCACCTAAAGCGCCTTGAACTGACGCTTGTTGGGCTTTTAGCTTTGCAACTGTTCCTTCAAGCTTTGCGAATTTTTCCTTTAAGTTTCTTTCTGTATTAGCGATTTGTCGTTCTTTCATTTCGATCTGTCGATCGATGTCTCGAATTCTTCTTTTGATTCCGTCTACTCTAGAAGAAACAACACCTTGTTGCCGAATCATGTTTTTAGAAAAAGAATCTAATTGGCTAGCGAATCCGTCGCCGCCGTCTTCTAGCCCTACAAAAAATTGTGCAACAGCATCGAAGTTTTCTTTTAACGCGCTTTCAAATCTTTCGCCATTAAAGTCAAGCAAGCCCTGTCTGTTAAACTGAACACCTATATCGGCCATTCGAACGTTTCCAAACTCTGTCGCTAATGGTGTGATTACTAAATTTCTAATTTTATATTCTAAAGTTTGTAGTGTGATATCACCACCTAAAGTACTTCTAGTGTTGCTATCTTTATCAAGAGTGTTTTGTTTTTGAATAAAACCTAGCACATCATTGAGAGTGCCTACCATAGCCTCAATTTTTCCTCTAACGCTCTGAGTGTCTTCTTTTATTTGTAAGGTGAATTCTTTGCCAGGAGCTACATCTTTTAAATCTATACTAACTCCTGGTAAAAGTGAGGTAATACTATTCCCTTCAAACTCGACATCAAAACCATTCACTTTAATTAAAGAGTTTTGAGCCATTTTTTCTTTTTCTAAATAAAAATCTTCATCTCCGTCTAGAAAATAAAATTCAGGAAACTCGGCATCATTAATTTCGCCAGTTCCTTTGTGAGAAACAATTATTCTGTAAGGATTTTCTGATCCAATTCCATCATCTACAACAATTGCACTAAGGTTTAGATCTCTTTGATTATTGATAATTTTAGCTATTCCCTCTAGGGTGCTATTTTCCGGATCAATATAAACTTCTTTTACTTCACCACTTGGCAGAGTATAGCTGAAATAACCAGCACCAATTTGTGTTTCGTCTTTGTCTTCAAATCCATTTGAAATCATTGATGAGTGTCCTGCCATTTGAACAACTTCTATTTGATAGCTACCGGGTTCAGCTTGATTTTTATCCACTGTTACGTCCATGAGCTCTGGACGACCGACCTCAGCCATTAAATCTCTAAAATTTCTAAACCTAGTTAGGTCAGCAATTTTAGACGTAATATCGCCTACCTTTTTAGAAAGGTCATTTGCAAGTTCGAGTTTCGCTTCCTCGTTTTGCTTTCTAGATTCTAACTGTCGAATCGGCTCCCTCTCGGCTTCAACCAACCGTTGAACTAAATCCTTTGGGAGTCCCGAAGCGATAGGACCAAGTGATATTCCAGCCAACTTTCATCCTCCTTGATAAAAGCTGTTCCAGTTCCAGTATTAATTATAAGATTAAGAGTGTGAGACTTCCACTAATTAATTGTGTCGTTAGAGGGTGATCTCGACGATATTTCTAGTATTGAGTTGCCTTTGACCGTCAATAATCTGGCATCTCGACTTACTCCCTCGCTTGTAAATTTGTATGTACCTGAAATTCCATCAAAAGTACTTTTGCTTAATAAATAATCTTTGACTTGATTTCTTTGTTCAACTTTTGAATTTAGCAAGACATCTAGCAGGATAGCTGTGGCATCATAGGCTTGTACTTCGATTGTACCAGGTATTGACTGGAAGAGTTTCATATACTCTTGAACAAACTCAATGGTTTTTGGGTCTTTAGAGCTTGCATAAAAAGCGTCTACAAAAAGAGATTTTTGTAAATATCTTCCAGCTCTTTGTACAAGTTCCATCGTGTTCCAAGTATTAATTCCAAGAAAAGGTACGTTTTCTATGTCTTGAACTGCTAGTGAGGGTGCGATTTGTCCAACTGTGCTAGGGTCATCAGGTACGAAAATAGCATCGAATTGTGCTATTCCTTTTGGTTCAAAAGTTTGCAAATATCGCTGCCTTAGTCGTCCACGTACTTTTAAAGTTGAAGCGAAGCGCTCTTGCCTTTTTTTAAGTTCTGCTACTTCAATAGAACGAGACTCAATATACGGTATACCTAATAACCTAGAGATCTCTTCTCGAAAATCTGTAGATTTTGAAGGGTATCTTTCTATGCCGGTAATTTCACCACCAAGTTTTTCTACGGAATCCCAAAATAAATTTACATACTCATCACCAAAAGAATCATCTGGTGCAAGAATGGCAAATTTTTTATAACCATTTACGTTAACTGCACGATCAACAATCAATTCTATTTGCTTCTGCGGAGTTAGAGATACGGGATAAATAAAAGAACCTGCAGCTTCACTATCGATTTTTTGCGAAAGACTAAATAGGGGAACCCCAAATTCCTGAGATTTTCTTGCTACAGTAGAAAACTGTTTACTTAGTAGTGGTCCTATAATGGAAACAACTTTTTCTTCTTTTACCAGCTCTTCAAATGCCTTCTGTGCAGATTCAGCAGTTTCACCCGAATCTTTTATAATTAGACTAAATTGATCTAAGGGAGAGGTTTCTAGAGATTGATCATACCCTTTCATCGCCATGGTGATAGCGTTTAGGCACATTTTTCCGAATTTTCCAAAACGTCCGCTTAAGGGTAAAAGAATACCTATGCTTTTTGGATTAACATCTGAAATTTTACTTAGGTCAGATAGCATTTCCTCTGCTTGCAATCTAAGAGGGTTGTCTAGAGCTGCGTTTGAGCTAAAGTCTTTTAAATGATCTGTAGCTTCTTCTAGTTTTCCTAAATGCATGAAACCCTTAGCGAGAAGAACTTCTCTAGCCCAATGAGAAACTGACTGTTCAGGCAATTTAATTTCTTTTAGATAGCTAATTTCTGATTGAGGCTCTTTTAAAAAAATCTTTTTAGAATTGTTGTATGCTTTATGAATGAAAGTATCTCTAATTCCAATATCCTTTGCTAAACTAGAGGCTAGCAAATAGTTTCCTATGGCTTCTTTATAAGTATTTCTCGATACATCAATGTTTCCACTCAGATGATAAAATCTCATTCTCGTATCGATATCTAGAGCTTCTGGATTTATTTGAGACAGACTTTCGTAAGCGTCATCATTTTTACCCAACTGAAATTGAGCATTGCCAAGGTTGTATCTCGTTAAGTGCAACAAAGAGTCTGTCGGGCTTAGGTTCCGATTTGCGATTTGTACTGCCACTTCAAATTCATTTAACGCCAATGGAGTTTTTTTAGATTGAAAAAGCATTAGGCCGCGTAAGTTACGAGCTCTAACTATGCTAGAGGGATCAGTGGTTGGAGGGGCGGCTTGAAGAAATTTTTCTAATAGGGATAAAGCTTGGTCTGATTTTCCATTTAAGTACAATCGCTCAGCTTCTTGGTATGTCGTTTCATTACTTTCGGTGGTTGGTGGCAGAATGGTTTCTTCTGCAAAGCTTACAGAAGAAAAAAGCAGGCATAAAAGAATAAGTGTTTTTTTATGCCTAAATACCTTCATCCAAATAAATCCTTTACTTTGCCTAAGAACGATCTAGTTAGCGGTTGAGCGTCCTCATTAAATGTGTTTTCTAATTCTGCTAATAGCTCTCTTTGTCTACTAGTTAACTTAGTTGGAGTTTCAACAATAACTCGAATGAGTTGATCTCCTCTTCCGTAGCCGTCTAGCCTTGGAATTCCCTTGCCCTTTAATCGTAATACTTTATGGCTTTGAGTTCCACTTGGGATCTTCACTTTTACTTTACCGTCTAAGCTAGGAACCTCTATTTCACAACCCAACGCAGCTTGACCAATTGAGACGGGAATATCGCATAGCACGTTAATTTCATCTCTCTCAAAAATAGGATGCTCTTTAATATGAATCTGAACAAAAAGGTCTCCACTTTCTCCGCCGCGTACCCCACTATTACCCTCTCCAGAAAGCTTTAATCTTTGTCCTTGGTCTATACCCGCAGGTATTTTTACCTCTATTTTAGATTTCTTTTGAATTCTACCGTGACCCCTACAGCTATCACATGGGTCTTTTATAACAATGCCTTCTCCATGACAGGCGGGACACGGCCTAGAAACACTAAAAAATCCTTGTTGAAAATGAACTTCTCCTGCTCCTCCACAGGTCGAGCAACTACTCGCTTTACCTGATTTTGATCCTGTTCCTGAACATTTATCACATGCAGATTCTCTCCAAACATCTAGAGTTTCTGCTTTTCCAAATGCAGCCTCTTCAAACGTAATTTGTACTTCGGTAGATAAATCTTCCCCAGGTTTCCCATGACCGCGTCCTCTTTTTCGTCTCCTTGAGCCGCCACCACCGAAAATATCTCCAAAGATATCTCCGAATATATCGTTGATATTAGATCCATCAAAGCCGCCTGAGAATCCACCACCAAAACCACCAGGCCCACCGCCGCCCATTCCTCCGAGCCCGGCATGTCCAAATTGGTCATACATTTTCTTTTTATCTGGATTAGATAAAACTTCGTAAGCCTCAGAAAGTTCTTTGAATTTTTCTTCTGCTTCTTTATTTCCAGGATTTTTATCTGGGTGAAATTCAATAGCTTTTTTGCGATAGGCCTTTTTTAACTCATCAGAGGAAACACTTCTAGAGACACCTAGAATATCGTAGTAGTCACGTTTGTTTGTAGCAGCCATATAGCAAAACCCACCGAGCATAAAAGCGCGGTGGGACTCCTTCGTTTCTAATTATTTTATACTTCTTTAAAATCTGCGTCGATTACGTCGTCATTATCAGATTTTTTATTTTCTCCATCTGTAGAACCTTTAGCGCCATTAGAAGATTCCGCTGTTCCGTTCTGCTGTTGTGCATTGGCTGAAGATTTATATAGCTGTTCTGCCATTTTATTCGACGCTTTTTGAAGCGCCTCGAGAGCGCTAGTAATTTTACCCTCTTCAGCGCTTTCTAAAGCGGCTTTAGAATCTTTAAGTGCAGTTTCCACTTGAGATTTAATATCAGCATCAAGTTTAGCTTCATTCTCGCTCAGAGTTTTTTCAACAGAGTAGGTTAGTCCATCTAGTTCATTCTTGGCATTAACCATTTTTTTCTTGGCTTCGTCTTCTGTGCGGAATTTTTCAGCATCCGAAACCATTTTTTTGATTTCTTCTTCTGAAAGTCCAGAACTTGGAGTGATTTGAATTTTCTGTTCTTTGCCTGTTCCCAAATCTTTCGCGGAAACGTTAACTAATCCGTTTGCATCAATATCAAATGTGACTTCGATTTGAGGCATTCCTCTTGGTGCAGAAGGAATTCCAACAAGATCAAATCTACCTAGTGGTCTATTATCTGCAGCGAACTCTCTTTCTCCTTGAAGAACATTGATAGTAACCGCTGTTTGATTATCTGCAGCTGTAGAGAATACCTGAGATTTTTTCGCAGGGATCGTGGTATTTTTATCAATAAGCTTTGTGAATACACCACCAAGTGTTTCAATTCCTAATGACAAAGGCGTAACGTCTAATAGAAGAACATCTTTTACATCGCCTTGAAGTACACCACCTTGAATAGCAGCGCCCACAGCAACAACTTCATCGGGGTTTACTCCTTTTGATGGTTCTCTACCGAAAATCTCTTTAACCTTCTCTTGCACTTTAGGCATTCTGGTCATACCACCAACAAGAATCACCTCAGTGATATCACTTTTAGATAAGCCAGAATCTTTTAACGCCGTTTCACAAGGCTTTACTAAATTATTAATAAGATCAGAAACAAGAGCCTCTAGTTTTGATCTAGAAATATTTATGCTTAAGTGCTTTGGTCCACTTGCGTCTGCAGTGATAAAAGGTAGATTTACAGAAGTTTCTAGTGAGCTAGAAAGTTCATGTTTTGCTTTTTCTGCAGCTTCCTTAAGTCGCTGAAGCGCCATTTTGTCAGACCGTAGATCAATACTGTTTTCTTTTTTGAATTCATCGGCTAAGAAGTCAATAATCTTTTGGTCGAAGTTACCGCCACCTAAAAAAGTATCTCCATTAGTAGCCTTAACCTCAAATACGCCATCACCAATTTCTAGAACCGATACGTCAAATGTACCGCCTCCCAAATCAAATACGGCGATTTTCATATCTTTCTTTTTATCTAGTCCGTATGCAAGAGCTGCAGCTGTAGGTTCGTTAATAATCCGTTTAACTTCTAGTCCTGCGATTCTTCCCGCATCTTTTGTTGCTTGTCTTTGAGCATCATCGAAGTACGCGGGTACTGTGATGACTGCTTCAGTAACCTTTTGGCCAAGATAATCTTCTGCTGTTTTCTTCATTTTCATTAAGATTTGCGCAGAGATTTCTTGAGGTGTGTGCTGTTTGCCAGCGACCTCAATGCCCGCATCTCCATTAGGCATCTTTACAATTTTAAATGGAGCCACTTTAATAAACTCTTGTACTTCTTTAGATTCAAATTTTCTTCCAATCAATCTCTTGGCTTCGAAAATTGTTTTTTCAGGATTTGTTACAGCTTGTCGTTTAGCAATTTGTCCTGTTAAGCGCTCAGTGCCTTCTGTGAAGGCAACAATCGAAGGGGTTGTGTTAGCACCTTCAGAGTTAGCGATTACTTTCGGTGTTCCGCCTTCTAGTACAGAAACGCATGAATTTGTTGTTCCTAAGTCAATTCCTATAATTTTTCCCATAAATACCTCCTAAAATTCTTATTTTTTATTTTTTTCCTTTTGATAAAACTACGCCAGAAGCTCTCAATAAGCGGCCGTAAAGCATATATCCCTTACGTGCTTCTCGAATTATTTCTCCCTCTGGTTTTTCTGACTCTTCTTCACTGAGAGCTTCGTGAAAATTTGGGTCAAATTTTTTGCCTTCAGTAGCAATTATTTCTACGCCTTGGTTTTTTAAGCTTTCTAAGAGTTGATAATGAATCATCTCTACGCCCTGATTGATTGATGAAACGGCATCTCCTTTTTCTTTCACCAATGTTTTTGCGTGAGAAATAGCTCTCTCAAAATTGTCTAAAACTTGAAGTAAGTCTTTTAAAAAGCCCTCATGGCCAAATTTAATAAACTCACTTTTATCTCGTTCAACGCGGCGACGAAAATTTTCAAATTCTGAATACAGATATAGATACTTAGTTTCAGCCTCTTCTAGCTTTTTTTGCAGCGAATTTTCAGGGTTTATACCCCCTTCAGCGGTGCTTTTTTCGCTATTTTTATCTGTTTTTTCTGCTGTTTTATCAGCAGAGTCTGCTTCTGTTGTAGAGGCAGACTCTGTATCTTTTTCTGTCTCTACGTAATCATTTGAAATCATTAATTTTTTCCTTTTCTATAATAAGGTCTCTCTTAGCTAAAAAATGGGTTTGATCTTAGACTTGTCAAGAGGCGCTTTGAGGCAAAATACATATTATATGAGCTCTTGCACTAGCTGGTCGCAGAGCATTCTTCCTTTAAAAGTTAAGAAAATTTTTGTTTTTTCCCTCTGCGCTAAGCCCTCTTTTTGCCAGCGATCAAAAACCTTTTCATGACTATGTTCTAGGTCTTCTAAAAATAGAGAAGAGAACCACTCTAAATCTAGGCCTTCTTTTAGACGTAATTTCGTATAAAGCACTTCGATTCGTCTTTGCTTTAGAGAGAGCTCTTCCCATTCTAAAACTTGATCTTGATTTCTTTGGTCAGTCCAAAAATTTGTATACTGCTTCCAATTTGAGATATTTTTCCAACGGATATTTTTTCCATTAAAGCCAGAAGCCGATGGGCCAAGAGCAAGATAACTGCCCCCACTCCAGTAGTTCCAATTATTTTTTGAAACCAATTGGCCTTTCCCGAAATTAGATATTTCGTATTGAGTATAGCCGTGGCTTTCAAGAAGTGTATTGGCTAATTGAATAAACGATAAAGAAGTTTGGTCGCTAGGCAATGCTTTATAAAGAAAATGTTCTTTGGTTAAGCTAAGATTATAGCAAGAAATATGAGGAACATTATTTTCTAATAGAAATTGTAGATCTTTTTCAAAAGAATGTAATGTTTGCCCGGGAACGCCATAAATAAGATCAATAGAAAAGTTTTCTACTTTATTTTTAAGCTGCAAAATAGCTTCTTTTGCATCGATAGATCGATGGTTTCTGCCTAGAGTTTTAAGAATAGAGTCATCAAAACTTTGTACTCCCATAGATATGCGGTTGATCCCAAGCGAAATCCAATTCTCTAAAGTATTTCGTTCTTTAAAATCTTTAGGATTCGCTTCAATACAGATTTCAGAAATAGAGTCTATGTACTGTTTTAAAAAACGAAAAAATAAATCTAGTTTTTCTAAAGGTGATGCGCCAGGAGTACCGCCCCCTAAGTATATAGAGGTTAATTTCTTAGGTGATATAAAGTCTGAATAGAAGTTGAATTCGTTTTCTAGAGCTTGAAAAAAATTATTGAAGTCTGCAAGCCTTGTTTTTTCAGTGTAAAAATCACAATAATGACAAATAACATCACAAAAAGGTATATGAGCATATACATAGGAAAACTCAGTTTGAGTGCTAAGTAATTTTTCTCGTAATTCTAGATGTGAGTCCATATAATCGTTATAAAAGAGCATTGGGCTTATTTAAAGCTGCTATATCACTGATTATTCGCGAGAGCTATGGATACACAGAGGTTTTATGGAAATTAAATTTAATAATCCAAAAGCAGGGATGATCACCCATGAGAGAGAAATTTTAAGTGCAGTAGAGAGAGTTTTTCAAAGCGGTTGGTACTTATTAGGTAAAGAATTAGAAAATTTTGAAAAAGAATTCTCTAACTCTCTAGGGCTTAAAAGTAATAGTGCTGTTGGGTGCAACTCAGGCACCGATGCTCTCGTCTTATCCCTAAAGGTTTTGGGTGTTAAAGAAAAAGATCAAGTTATTGTTTCTAGTCATACAGCGATTCCAACAATTACTGCTATTCGCTCACTTGGTGCAGAACCAAAATTTTGTGATTGTGATCCAGAAACATGGGTAATGAACACTGAGCAAGCTAATTCTTTGGTTAATAACCGCACTAAAGCTGTCATCGCCGTACATATTTATGGGAATAGCGTTGATTTAGATAAACTATCTAAGGTGCAAAGTTTACTTATAGAAGATGTCGCACAGGCCCAAGGCAGTGCTTATAAAGGTAGAGCGCTAGGGACTATGGGAGCAATGGGTGCGTTTAGTTTTTATCCAACGAAAAACCTAGGTGCGCTAGGCGATGGTGGTGCAGTGGTAAATCAAGATGGAAAATTTCTTGATCAACTTAAAATGCTCCGCTTTTATGGGCAGAAAGATCGCTATATTGCTTTAGAAAAAGGTGGAATCAATTCGAGACTGGATGAAATTCAAGCCGCCATCTTAAGAGAAAAACTCAAACTGATAGAGCAACAAAAATTAGAGAAGGCACGTCTTGTGGAGAAATATAAAAAAGAATTAAATGCACTTCCTATTCGATTTCAAAAAATCACACCTAATTGTGAGCCCAATTGGCATTTGTTTGTTGTTAGGTTAGAGACGGGCTCGCTTCGAGATCAATTAGCTAAATTTCTTTTAGATAAAGGTATACAGACTGGAATACATTATCCGTTACCTAACCACCAACAAAAGATATTTTCTGATTACAAAACAGATCTGCCAGAAACTGAGAAGCTAGCAAAAGAAATACTTTCAATACCAATGTATCCGGGGCTTAAGACAAATGAGCAAGAGTATATTATAGAGCAAATTACTGCTTTCTATAAATAGCTTCGAAAAATCTTTATCATTTTCTTTGGGCGTTATTAGATTTTTTGCCTGATTTTTTTTCGGTGGAATGAATAGAGCTTAAAAGGTCTTTAGCCGTTGCTAGGGCTGATTTATTATTGGTATCACCGCCCATCATTTTTGTAAGCTCTATAGCTCTTTCATTAAAAGAAAGTTGTTTAACTGTAGAGGTTGTTCTTTTTTTGCCACCTATAATACGAATTTCTTTTTCTACATGGAAGTGACCATCGGCAAATGCTGCTACTTGCGGTAAGTGGGTAATACAAATTACTTGGTGATTTTGTGCAACAGACTTTAGTTTTTGTCCGACCACTTTTGCTGTTTGGCCGCCAATGCCGCTATCAACTTCGTCGAATAGATAAACCCCTACTCCGCCCTTACTAGAAACTATGCTATGTATAGCGAGCATAACTCTTGAAAGTTCCCCTCCAGAAGCAACCTTTTGAATAGGCTGGGTTGGTTCGCCGGGATTAGCAGAAATATAAAATTTAGCAGTTTCTAGACCTTGTAGTGTAGGGGCTTCGATTTTTTCAAAGCGTACCTCAAATCGAGCACCTAGCATATGAAGCTCGTGTAGCTCTTTAGATATAGAGAGATCCATCTGTTTTGCTGATTGTTGTCGTTTATTCGTGAGTGCTTGACCTTTAGTGGTTACAGCTTTAAGTGCTATATCTCTTTGTTTGTTGGCTTGCTCAAGGCTAGATTCGTGGTTAGAAAGAATTGCATATTCAGATTTAAATTTTTCTAGGCTTATAAGTACGTCAGAAATGGTGGATCCATATTTTCTTTTGATTTTGTTTATTTGATCGATTCTCGCATTAAGTTGGTCAAGTCTACCTTCTTCGTGATTGATTTGTCCGGACATATTACGAATTGAATATAAACTTTCTTCTAAGAGAATTTTTGCGCTTTTCAATTGTTCTACTATGGGCTCAAAACTTGGAGCGCTATTTTTTAGGCCGAGAATACGGTTCGTAAGTTTAGATATTTGGTCTATAATTGAAGTGTCTTCACCTTGAATTGCGGATTCAAAGTCTTGTACTAAAAGGAATAAATCTTCGGCATTTTCTAAAAGAGAAATCTCTGTTTCTATCTCAGAGTCTTCGTTTTTTGCTGCTAACTGGGCCTCTTCAATTTCTTGAATTTGAAACTTTAAAAAATCTAACTTTTGTTCTCTATCTTTTATGCTGCTTTCTAGGTCTTCTACTGTTTTTGAGAGTAGCTTCCACTCACGAAAAGAATCTATATATTCATTCTTTATTTTTTCATATCTTCCAAATTTATCTATCCAGTTTGCTTGCTCTATAGGATTTATTAATAGGCGTTGATCATGTTGAGAGCATAGATCTACCAATCCCTTGGTGATTTCTTGTAAAGAGCTGAGTGTCACCATATTGTCGTTTAAGTAGATTCTATTTTTACCCGATCTGTGAATAATTCTGCGAATAATTAGCTCTTCGTCATCTACAATAATACCGATATCTTCTAATAAATTTTGAATCTGGTTTTGGTCTGAAAGTAAAAACAACCCCTCAACTATTGCCTCTTCAGTGTCGGCTCTTACGATTTCAGATGAAGCTCGACCACCTAACAATAGGTGTAGGGCATCCATGATAATAGATTTTCCGGCACCGGTTTCTCCAGAAATAATATTAAGGCCATCTGAAAATTCGAGTTCAGACTCTTCAATAATGGCAAAGTTTTTAATTCTTAATGACTTTAGCATGTTAGCCTCTTGCTCCTAAGTAAAGTTTAGAGCGCAATAATTCGAAATAATCTCGTTTTGGGGACTGAACAATTTTTAAAGAATGCTTTTTATATTTAGAGATCGTAATAAGGTCTCCAAGATGTAGTTCATATCCAAACTGCCCATCTAGAGTCAGCATAATATCGCCATCTTTTTGTAATAATTCAATTTCAATATCTGCTTTTTCTGGGATCACTAATGGCCGAATATTTAAACTATGAGGGCAAATGGCGGTGATTATAGTTGCTCCAACTTGAGGATGAACAATAGGCCCACCCGCAGCTAGAGAATAAGCAGTTGACCCTGTTGGTGTAGATGCGATTAATCCGTCGGCTTTTAAGCGGGCGATGGGAACTTTATTTAAGTAGAGTTGAAAATCAATAACACGAGCGATTGCGCTTTTGGTTACAACCACATCATTTAAAACAGGAAGACAAAAGAGCTCTTTACCATCTCTTTTTACGCAAGCTTCTAGCATAGAGCGCTCTTGTATTTTGATTTTACCTTTTAGAATATCGGTTAGAGTATCGTAAACTTCATCTAATAAGATTTCAGTCAAAAAACCTAATTGTCCTAAGTTAACGCCTAGTATGGGCACAGATTTCCAAATCATTTGTCTGGCAATGGATAAAAAAGTTCCATCACCACCAAATACGATAATAAGGTCTGTTTGAGCAGGGAGCTGTTCTTTTGAACAGCTAGCAGTCTTTTTTCTTTTTTTTAAAAAATCTTTAGATTCGTCAGCTACTATAACGGTACATTTTTTTTTCTCTAACCAATCCGCCACAGATATAGCAGCTTCTAAAGCCTTAGGAACTTTATGCTTAATTACAATGCCTATATTTTTAGGTGGGGTGCTAGATTTTGTGCTCATTTAAATCACCACAGTACATTCAATCTCAACTTTAGCATCTCTAGGTAGTTTTGATACTTCTACAGTGCTTCTCGCCGGAGGTGAAGATCTAAAAAAAGCTCCATAAATTTGATTTACTGTTGTGAAATCTTGAAGATCTGTAAGAAATATCGTTGTTTTCACTACATTATCAAAAGAAGCGCCTAACTCAGTGAGCAGGCCTTCAATATTTTTCATAACTTGTTTTGTTTCAGGTTCGATTCCCCCGCCGACTAATTGTCCGGTTTTGGGATCTAATGCAATTTGCCCGGATAAATATACAGTGCTAGCTCCACTTGGAACTAAAACTCCTTGAGAATAAGGGCCAATGGCAGAGGGGGCATTTTTAGAATTGATGATTTTTTTCATATTTTATTGTTCCTTTTCTAAACTATTTTGAATGGCGATCGAGGTGAATGTTGCAATATTTACAACATCCTGAATATCAGAACCGATAGGAATCACATTTACTGGTTTATTCATCCCCACTAAAATTGGTCCAATAGCTTCGGCTCCACCAAGTCTTTGCAAAAGTTTATATGAAATATTTGCAGACTCTAAACTAGGGAAGATGAGAACGTTTGCATCACCCTGAATTTTAGAAAATGGAAAAAACTGATTTGCAATTTTATCTAATACTGCAGACTCAACTTGCATTTCACCATCGATAATAAGATCAGGATTAAGCGATTTAGCAATAGCTACGGCATTTTTTACTTTAATCGTTTCTGGAGTTTTAACAGACCCAAAGTTTGAATATGATAGCATGGCAACTCTTGGTTCGGTTCTAAGATAATTTTTTGCCATATTGGCAGTTTCAATAGCAATTTTTGCAAGCTCTTCAGAAGAGCAATTTGTGTTTACTGTAGTATCAGCAAAAAACATAATTCTGCTCTTGAAGATCATCATATAAATACCAGCCACTTTTTGGCCAGGCTTGGTGCCGATCGTATGAAGCATTGGTCGAATCGTATCTGGATAACTTTGGGCAATACCATTTAGCACGCCATCAGCATCGCCCATCTCTACCATCATCGGGCCAAAGTAGTTTCTATTGCACATTACGCGTTCTGCACGTACAGGAGTCATTCCTTTTCTTTGTCTTTTTTGTAATAGGGCAGCGGCATACTTTTCGTGGCGAGTAGAGTTTAATGGATCGTCAATTTCTATATCTTTTAGCGAATCTAGCCCGTATTGATTAATTTTATTCAAAATGATGGATTTGTTCCCTAGTAAAATTGGAGTTGCAATTTTTTCTTCAAGAACAATTTGTGCCGCTTTAAGAATTTTATCATTTTCACCCTCAGCGAAAACAATTTTTGGAATATGTTTTGAGTTCTGAACTTTCGCTTGGGCTGTATTTCTAAGTGTTCGCATAACCACATAGCGGTTGCCCATAATCCCTTCGAGTTTTCCCTTATAGGCCTCAAAGTCTTGAATAGGTAATCGAGCAACTCCCGTATCAGAAGCCGCTTTTGCAACGGCAGGAGCTACCCAGAGTAAAACTCTTGGGTCAAAGGGTTTGGGGATTAAATATTCACGTCCAAATTCAAACTTAGTGCCTCCATAAGCTTGTGAAACGATTTCTGGAGTCGGCTCTTTTGCTAAGGCCGCTAGAGCTTTTGCTGTAGCAACTTTCATTTCTTCGTTGATTTGGGTAGCTCGAACATCGAGTGCTCCACGAAAGATAAAGGGAAAACAAAGAACATTATTCACTTGGTTGGGGTAATCACTTCGTCCTGTAGCAATAATAGCGTCAGAGCGAACTTTTTGAACATCTTCAGGTAGAATTTCTGGTTCTGGATTCGCCATGGCAAAAATAATTGGGTCTTTTGCCATGGATTTTACCATATCGCAGGTGACAGCACCTTTTACAGAAACTCCAATGAATGCATCTGCTCCTACCATGGCCTCTGCTAATGTTCGTAATTTTGTATCGGCGGCGAAACGTTCTTTATAAGGGTTCATACCATCTTTTCTTCCCTTATAAATTACGCCTTTAGAATCGCACATAATTACATTTTCTCTTTTAACTCCTAAATTTAAGAACATATTGGCACAGGCCATTGCAGCAGCTCCGCCACCTGAGAAAACGACTTTCATTTTACCGAAATCTTTGCCAATAATTTCTACGGCATTACTAAATGCAGCCGCCGAGATTACGGCTGTTCCGTGTTGATCGTCATGAAATACAGGAATAGAGAGCTCTTTTTTTAGTTGCTCTTCAATGTAGAAACACTCAGGAGCCTTAATGTCTTCTAGATTGATTCCACCAAATGTTGGTTCAAGCATTCGACAGGCGCGAATCACGTCATCGGGGTCGCTGGCATTTAGTTCGATATCGAAGACGTTAATGTTGGCAAATTTTTTAAATAAAATACCCTTGCCTTCCATCACTGGCTTGGCGGCTAGTGGGCCGATATTTCCTAGCCCGAGCACCGCGGTTCCATTAGAAAGAACAGCCACAAGATTGCCTTTAGTTGTATATTCATAAACACTGTCGGGGTTTTTGAAAATTTCGTTACAGGGTTCAGCAACTCCAGGAGAATAAGCCAGCGTTAAATCTCGTGCTGTAACGCAAGGCTTAGTTGGGCTGACTTCAATTTTTCCCTTAGGTTCACGTGAATGGTAATCAAGAGCATCTTTTTGTATCGACATAGGGCCAAATCATAGCCCTAATTGCGAATGTGTACCAGTCTTGGTTAGATCAAGTTTTTAGAATCTGCTTGCCCGATAAAGGGCCTAGGAATAAATTAAGTGGACTATGAAAGTATTTGTTTCTTTGGCTATAGCTAGTGGATTAATTTTAATGTCTTGCGTTAGTGCGGAGCAAAAACAAGAAAGGCAGTGGTCGGTAAAAGTGAGTACAAATAGAAGCGCTAGAGTTTGGATGAATAAACTGGATGGTTCCGTTCAGTGCGAAAATAGACCTGTAATCACACCGGAATCTGCTACCAGTGAGCTTAAAGCAGCTGGAGTAAATGTATTTAGTGCACGTAAAGGTTATGACGGGATGATGCATTTGGCTGTCTGTGGAGACGTGACGGGAGCAACTGTAGAAGTCGAGATTGCCTCTTCAGATGAAGGCTTAGCCAGAGCCTTAGGGTATAATTTAATCCAGAAGCAAAATTGACAAGTTGTTTCCAAGGTATTAAGAATCCTCTATTACTTTCTGTGTAAAGAGTATTCTACTTAGTGGAAGATTTGTCTTTATAGAAAAATGATGAAAGCGGGGTGATTGTTCATGGAAAAACCAACAGTGCGAGTAAATGATGGTGAGTCATTTGAAAATGCTATCCGTAGATTTAAGAAAATTTGCGAAAAGGCAGGAATTTTAGCTGAAGTAAGAAAGCGTGAGCACTTTGAAAAGCCAAGCGTTCGTCGTAAGAAAAAATCAATTGCGGCTCGTAAGAGAGGCGATAAGAAAACCGGCCCAGGTGGTGGCAGAGGCGATCGTCGCTAATCCTTGAGATTATGCTTTTAGAGATCAAGGGCAAGCACGTCTTACCCTTGATTTTTTTTATTTAAACAAAAAATGATTTATCGGGAGTATTCCAATGAGTATCAAAGAAAAAATTAAATCCGATATGATCACAGCTATGAAAGCGAAAGAAAAAGAGCGATTAGATACGATTCGTTTTATTCAGGCTGCGATTAAAAAACAAGAAATCGATACTAGAGTTGACTTAGATGATAAGGCTGTAACGGCTATTTTAATGAATTTAGCTAAACAAAGAAGAGACTCAATCGATCAATTTCGTAAGGGTGGTCGTGAAGACTTAGTTAAAAAAGAAGAAGGCGAACTTGCCATTCTACAATCTTATTTACCTGAGCAAATGTCGACAGAAGAGCTAACTAAAGTTGTTGAGTCTGCAATTAAAGAGACAGGCGCTACTGGTCGTAAAGATATGGGCGTTGTAATGAAAGCAGTGATGGATAAAGTTGGAGGCAAGGCCGAAGGGTCTGCAATTAGTGAGCTGGTGAAATCTCGATTATCTTAACGAGGGTATTGAGTGGCCTCTAAAGAATTTATTCAGAAAATTAAAGACGAAATTGATATTGTAGATGTGGTTCGCGAATTTGTGGATTTGCGAAAATCAGGCGCTCAATATGTTGGTTTATCCCCTTTTCAAAAAGAGAAGAGTCCCTCTTTTTTCGTTAGTCCGGATAAACAAACTTACTATTGCTATAGTACAAATCAGGGTGGGGATATTTTTACCTTTTTAGAATCTGTTAAGGGGTGGACTTTTCCTGAGGCATTGAAATACTTAGCAGAAAAAGCTGAAATCCCCATGGAGTGGGATGGCATAGACCCCAAAAAGGCTGCAATAGAAAAAGCACAAGAAGAAGAGAAAAAGATTCTTTTTAAACTGAATCGATTTGCTGCACGTTATTTTCAAGAAGCTCTTAATGGTTCAGAGGGAGTACAAGCTCGAGCTTATACAGAGAAAAGAAAACTCTCCCGTGAGTCGCTGCTAAATTTCGGTATTGGGTATGCTCCCGATAATTGGGTGGGGTTAAGAGATTACTTATTGAAAGCAAAGGCTCCAATCTTAAAAGCAGTAGAATTAGGGTTATTAAGAGTAAAAAATGGAGAAAAACCAAAGGCAGATGGTTCCAATTGTTTTGATGCATTTCGTTCTCGTTTAATGTTCCCAATTCGAGATTCTAGAGGAGAAATCCTGGGTTTTGGTGGTCGATGGATGGGGGCTGCGAATGCAGAAGCTCCTAAGTATATTAATAGCCCGGAGTCGAAGATATACCATAAAGACAGGGTGCTATTTAATTTAGACCTTTCCCGAAAAAGTGCTCGAGATTTAGGGAGTATAATTTTGGTAGAGGGTTATATGGATGCTATTACCCTTTCGCAAAGTGGATTTTCTAATGTTGTCGCGAATTGCGGAACTGCTCTTACTAAGAACCAAGTGAAAATCCTCACAAAAATAAGCAAAAAAGTGATTTGCTTTTATGATAGCGACCGCGCGGGCATTGAAGCGGCTGAAAGAGCGATGGATTTATTTTTGGATGAAGGCGAAGTTTTATTGAGAGCCGAGGTTTCTCAAGGGAAAGATCCTGATGAGTTTTTGCGTGAATCTGGTCCCGAGGGAGTTTTGCAGCTAGCAAAAATATTGCAGTCTAGCCCGGCGGCAATTGATTTATGGATAGAAAATAGAATCCAATCGTGCCCTCCTACCCTACAAGCTCGGGCTGAAGCGGCAGAGTTAATAGTTGCAAAACTTGTTAAAATCAAAGATGAATTTTTAATTGCTGCAAGGGTGAGTGCTGTGAGTTCTTCGCTCCATGTGGAAGATCGCTTACTGATTAATTTACTCAACAAAAAGCGAAAAGGCCTTGAGTTTGCTTCAAAATCCGTGCCGAATCAAAGTATAGAAAAAAATACTAAATCATCGAATTTTCTACAGAAAAACAGGAAAAAACCAATAAAAAATGATAAAAAGTCCCTTAGTGTTGAGAGCAGATTTTTAGTGGATTTGCTTCATTACTCCAATTGGATCGTAGCGCTTAGAGAGAGAAGTATTAATAGTGACAATTCATTCTATACATTGTTTCGAGATCCAACAGTTAAAGATGTATTACAAAAATTATTATCTCCATTAGTAGAAGAGGAAACAGACGAGCTTAGGCTGAAGTCAATACTTGATGAGTTTAGAGAGAATAGAGAGATTAGGAATTTAATTGCAGAAGCGTTTGCAGCGAAAAATGCAGAGATGCCAGAGAAAGAACTAGAGGGAGCACTTAGAAAACTTAAAGAAGAATTATTTAATACAGAACTAAGAGCATTGCAGGATCAGTTAAGGCAAGCAGAGGGGCGTGGGGATGCATTGGAAAGTGAAAGCTTATTAAAGAAAATGATTTTATTAAAAAATTCTTCAAGACAAATTCATTCTGATAACCAAGGACAAAGAAAATGATGAAAGATAAAGTACAAGCCGCAGATTTTTTACCAGCAAAAGATCTGAAAAAAATTTTAGAATTAGGCAGAGTAAGAAACGTTCTTACATTTGCTGAGGTCAATGACCTAATCCCATCAGATGTTCAGGATAAAATGAAAATCGATGCGATCATGGAATTTTTAGCGGATAACGATATTGATGTAGATGAAGCTGATCGTGCAAGATCTACGGATGATGGAGACGATGCGGAAGATGGCGATAATCCAGAGTTAGATGAGTTTCTTAAGAAGAAGCAAAAAGAAGAAGAGTCTAATGTTCGTTCTATTGACCCTGTTAAGCTTTATTTGAGAAAAATGGGCTCAGTTTCTCTTTTAACTAGAGAGGGTGAAGTAGAGATAGCGAAAAGAATTGAAGAAGGTGAAGAAGCAATTGTGTCAGCTCTATTGAGTTGTCAATTAGGCGTAGATGCAATTTTAGGTCTCTCTCAAAAAGTAGCTGATGGACAAATTCGTGTAAAAGACATGATCCGCGGAGTGGACGAAGAGATTTCTGAAGAAGATGAGCGAGCACACCAAGAGCGTCTTATGACTTCTATGAACGTTTTAAGAGGACAATTAGATCACTTTAAGAAAGTTAAAATGATCTATTTAAGTCCTAAGTCTTCTCAAAAAGAAAAAATTAAGATCGAAAAAGAGATGGCTAAAAAGAAAGATGAAGTAATTGAGGCTTTCTTGCAAATTTCTTTCAACAGAAAAACGATTAACATGCTTTTAGAAGCGATTAAGAGTTCATACCAAGACACTCTTTCTATTCGTTTAGATCAAGAGCGAACCTTAAAGTTTTATGACTGCAAGACAGCTGAAGACTATGTTGCTCTTTGCACTACTTATAAAAACGGAGATGATAGAACGAGAATTCAAATTCTTCGTGACCAGGATGTAACAGCGGCGAAGTTTGAGCAAATGAATGAAATCTATGAAAACGGATTTTCACGATTAAAAGAGATTGAGATCAAGGCCGGTGTAGATATTGCTTCTTTGAAAGATGTTTATGACTCTGCTATTCAGGGAGAGTTAAAAGCAGATCGAGCCAAAAGTGAGTTAGTAGAGGCTAACCTAAGATTAGTTGTATCGATCGCGAAAAAATACACCAATCGTGGACTTCAGTTTCTTGATTTAATTCAAGAAGGAAACATTGGTTTAATGAAGGCGGTTGATAAGTTCGAGTATAAAAGAGGATATAAGTTTTCTACATATGCTACATGGTGGATTCGCCAGGCGATTACTCGTGCAATTGCTGATCAAGCGAGAACAATTCGTATTCCTGTGCATATGATTGAGACGATCAATAAGCTAGTTCGTACTTCACGGCAGTTGGTGCAACAATTAGGAAGAGAAGCAACCCCTGAAGAAATAGCAGAAAAAATGGATATGCCTGTAGATAAGGTTCGTAAAGTGTTGAAGATTGCAAAAGAGCCTATTTCTTTAGAGACACCTATAGGTGAAGATGAAGATTCATATTTAGGTGACTTTATCGAAGATAAAAATATTATTAACCCTGCAGAGGCTGTGATCAATATCAACTTATCTGAACAGACCAGAAGAGTGCTTGCTACTCTAACACCTAGAGAAGAAAAAGTGCTTCGTATGCGTTTCGGTATTGGTGAGAAGAGTGACCATACCTTGGAAGAAGTGGGCCAAGATTTTTTCGTAACCAGAGAGAGAATTAGACAAATCGAAGCTAAAGCATTGCGTAAGCTTCGTCACTCTTCGCGAGCTAGGCTCTTGAAGAGCTTTGTTGAAGGTGGACAATAAGCATTATCAGGCCGGTATTCGAGCCGGCCGATATAAAAACTCTGTATTCTTTCAGTTTGTTTTTTATTTTTTAATCGCCATTTCAGTTAGTGGTTTCTACGTCTGGGATAGAATTCAGAAACACTCTAGTCCTTTAGATGAGGTTAGAGTTCACCATCATTTAGGTGACGGCTATACAGAGCATGGTTGGACTATACCAGCAATTAATAATTGGAAATCTCTAGGAGGTACAACGGCTACCTATTTTGTTCCCTGCATTCGCTTGAACGCAAGCGGATTGTGTGAAGCATTTTATACGCATTATCCATTCGGATCATTTTTATTAGCAAAAATCTTATTTTTTACTGATGAAATAATAGTGGCCAGGTGGGCGATGGTTTTACTTTCATGTCTACTTTTAGCATTTATTTTCACTATATTTTCATGCGCTACGAGCAGAGGAGCTTTAGTTCTATCTCCATTGCTTATTTGGTTTTGTTCATCTTATGGTAGTTGGATTTATATCGATAACCTGTTTGGCCACGGGCTCTCGAACCTAATGATTGGGATCGGTCTTTCTTTATTTTTAATGTTGAGTTTAAGAGAAGAAAAAGAACCTAACCTAATAGAAATCCAGTATTATTTTTTCTTATTATTAATTTTTTCGGCTTCTTTATTCTCGTGGGAGCCAATGCTACCGCTTTGTTTAATGTATCTGGGGATTTTGCTCTGCTCTAAAAAATCTTTTTTAAATAAAAGCATTTTAGTGTTTTTATTAGCCATTACACTTATTTCTTCTCTTTCGCTAAGACTTATCCAAAATACATTAGTGCTGGGAGGGTTCGATGCAGCAATTAGTGATTGGATGCAAATGGCTAGTGACAGGGTAATTGGAGAGAAGCATTCACTCTATCAGCCTTTTTTGACTAAAATCTTTTCTTATTTTGAGTATACCATACATGGTTATAAGAGGCTTATTGGTTGGAGTGGAATTGCCTCAATAGTTTTACTTTGTTTATATCAAATATATCTTCGAAATTATAAAAAACTGGTTTTGGGTAGTTTGGTTGTTTTTTCTCTATTGTCTTGGAATATTTTTCTGATACCACACTCAACTGTTCATTCTTTTACACATAGACCTATATTGTGGGTTGTGGTTTTTTTATTTTTAGAGTTTTTTCCAAGAAGGTGGATTCTTATTAATAATAAGAATTAAATATAATAAATTATATTTAATATAATCTAAATTTATATTTTAGAAAAATTTATATAAATAGACATGATTTTTTATTTTGTTATAATAAAGAAATTCATTGTTTAATAATTTATCTATGAACCAAAAAAAATTAATCGAAGATGTTAAGCCTGTACCTATCAAGCAAAGAGCACAAACGGGAATTGTTGAATTGAAGTTGTCTCAAAATCAATCATTGAGGGCAGTTGGAGATATATATGGTGTAGAACATATCATACGCGCTAAAGGCTATGAAGCTACTCTATTTCTAGATCAATATAATCAAAGAATAAAAATTCTTAAATATAAGGCAGAAGATTTTCAGGCCATGATCATGGCCATTCGGTGGATAGCTGAAGCAAATGGCTTCGATAAAATTATTTGTATGGCCTCTAGATCGGACTGGCAAAAGTTTTTACGTTTTGGCTATGTATTAGAAGCAATGATTAAATACTATCTAAATGGGGACGATGCTTATGTAATGAGTAAATTTCGCTCTCAAGAACGCTTAAGCTCAGGTAGTTTAATGGAAGAAATGCTTTTAATAGAAAAAATTCTAAACGATTCAGAGCAACATGTACAAACACCGTTAAAAGAAAATTTTCGTGTTCGTATGGCAAAACCTGATGATGTTCCAAAACTTATATCTTTATACCAAGAAATTTTTGAAACTTATCCTTCGCCCCTAATCCACTCTAGTTATTTTGAAATGGTTTTCCAAAAAGACTCTATTTTTGCCGTCTGTGAAGATAATGGTGTGATAGTCTCTGCAGCCAGCGCTGAATTAAATCACGATTATTTGTCAGCTGAATTAACAGATTGTGCTACTAGAAAACAAGTGCGTGGTCATGGGATAATGACTCATATATTACAATTCTTAGAAGTTGAGTTACAGAAACGAAATTATATTTGTTCTTATACGATGGCAAGGGCAAGAAGCTTTGGAATGAATAATGTTTTTTATCGAATGGGGTATGAGTTTTTGGGTAGATTAGTGAATAACTGTGATATTTATGGAGCCTATGAAGATATGAATATTTGGGCAAGAAGACTTAATACTGAAAATAAAGAGAAACAAGCTTGAAGTTTCCTGTTTTTTTTCATCCACTTCAAAAAGAGCACAAGCCGCTATACGAATGGGCATTTGGGAAAAAATTAAATCACCCTGAGACAACAAAAAGAATAGAGAGTATTTTAGCGGCCTTAGAGGCATCTCACAATATTTTCGAATTTATTGTTCCAGAAGCAATTTCTCAAGAGCTGATACATAATGTGCATGATGAAAAGCTCACTCAACTATATTTAACAGCAGAAGAGCAGTTAGCTAAAGGCAAAACATTTTATCCATCAGTTTTTCCTAGATCTCTTATTAGCAAAAAGCCAAGTGCAAAAAAATTGGCGCATGCAGGTGGTTTTTGTTTTGATTCAGGAACACCTCTTACATCTGTGACAAAAAAAGTAGCTGAGTGGAGTGTGGCATGCGCGAATGGTGCCGCTCTACTGATAGAGAATAAAAAAAGTCCTTTTGCTTATTCGTTATGTCGGCCACCAGGGCATCATGCTAGCCATAAATCATTTGGTGGGTATTGTTATTATAATAATGCTGCCATTGTTGCATCCAGGTGGGCAGGTAAATCGAAAGTAGCCATTGTAGATATAGACTTTCATCACGGTAATGGAACACAAGATATTTTTTACGAAGACAATCGTGTTTTATTTATCTCTGTTCATGGACATCCTTTAGAGTTTTACCCTTATTTTAGTGGATATGAAGAAGAAGAAGGTCGTGGAAAAGGTAAAGGATTCACAATTAACATACCGCTTTCTGAAGGTATTGATGGTTATGAGTATTTAAAAATAATAGATACTTTGGTAATACCAGCCTTAAAAAAATTCGATCCAAAGTTTTTAATTTTATCTGCAGGCTTTGATACGTATAAAGAAGATCCTATTGGGCGTTTTAATCTTGAGACAGATGATTTTCCAGAGGTAGCGGCACGTTTTGCTAATTTAGGTTTACCCACTCTAATTTTACAAGAAGGCGGATACTCTGTAGAAAAATTAGGTGTTAATGTTAGAAGCTTTTTAGAAGGGTTTAAAGATAACTTTAAAAAAATAAAATAATTTAATGCCCAATAAGATCTGCGGCATTGTCTTTTTTCAAAAATTTAATCTTAGTTAATAAGCGATAGCAGTTAAATGAAAATGGATAATGTAATGAACGAAAAAATTTATTATCAATTAGTAGTAAAGGTTTCTTTTTAAATTTTAAATTTTTAGTTTTTACAGCTTGAATGTCTACGATAAATGCTTGTTTTCCTCTTAACGGCCAATAATTTTTATATAAATGAAATGGGTGGTGAGGCTCTGGGTTTTCGCCCCACTTTTTTAGAATTATTTCTGAAGAGAATTCATTGAATAGGTTTTGAATTTTTTGAAAATCACCTAAAAGAAATGGAGAGGTTCCATGAAAGTGTATGGGTGCATTTAACATAACTGTACCATTCATCTTTAAGACACGAAAAATTTGATACAATCCCCATGAGGTTGGGCATCCGTGTTCTCCCCAATGTTCTATGGTTTGATTTCCAATAACTAAATCAAAAGTATCATTATCAAATGAGAGCTCCGCTAGATTTTCGATTTTTGTGGCTACGGTTTTTTTTCCATAATATTCTTCTATGGTGTCGACACCTTCATAATGAGCGCCTATTTTTTGGCATGCTATTTTGATATTACTCCACGATCCGCAGCCAATTTCTAAAACCCTCATATTTGGTTTGATTTTTTCTATATATTCTTCATTAATGGCGTATACACAAGCTCCTAACGGAGGCGGCGGTAATGGGCGATCATATTGCTTTTGTGCAAACGAATGTGCTCTGCATTTTTTATCTTCCAGCCAAGAGCAAGCTTTACAATCTGGCATAGATTTACCTAGTTTCTGTGTAATAATTTTTTAATATTTATAATCATAACAAAAAATACCAATAAACCAAAAGTAATGCGTATACTAAATGAGCTTTCAAACTTTAGTAAACAAGCAGAAGTACTAATTACAGTTAAAAATAAAAGAGCTAGTAAAAGTACTTGCTTGTTTAAAGAATCGTTAAGTTTTAGCCAAATTAGTGTAAGAGACGCACAAATAGCTGAGGTGCCAAGATAAGCAATGGGTACAGATAGTTCGTGTACTATGGGCAATAATAGATAAGAAGATAATAAGAAAAGTGAATGAAAAATGAGCCATCCTAGTAAATAAACTCTAATTTTAGAAAGAGCTAAAGTATAGACACTAACGGTGAATGCAAAACAATAGAAAAAATCACCTAAAAATTGGTAAGGGAAAAATTGCATAGATGGTAAAAATGAATGATTGTATACAATTTTAATAAAAAATTCTGGGATAGTTAAAAATATACCGGAAGCTAGTGTTGAAAGTGTGAGAACTATTCTTAGTGAGATTTCTAATTCTTTTTTTGCGTCCAAAGAATTTTTTAGAGAGCTAACCGTTGGATGCATATGTCCCCATAGACCATTGGTTATAAAAGGTAGAGAGTACGCACTTAAGGCCATCGAGACTTGTAGTAGTCCATTCATTTCTGAGCCAAATTTTTGTAAAAATAAAGAACGTATGACAATAGTTGCTACATAACCAAAGCTGACACTTACTACCATGACTAAACAATAATTCAATAATTTTTTACATTCACTTAGATCAAACGAAAAATGAAAAAATGAAAAAATATTTTCTTTAAGATCTCTAGATTTCCACAAGAACGATAAAAACAAATATATGCTAGATAGACCTATAGAAATAAAAGCACCTTTAAGACCATATAGATAAGTTAATACTATAGTAGAAGCTAAGTCTAAAATAGCCGCGATAGAAGAAGCTTTAACATATAAATCATAGCGATCACGAGAAAAGAAAATCCCTTCAAAGTAACCAGATGCGATAACAGAGAACGGGACGGCAATTAATATAGGGATCAGCAAAGATGCAGATATAAGATTATTAAATATATAAGTATTAATAGTATTGTAGCTTAAAACTACAACAACAGAGTAAATGCTAATAAGTGCAGTAAGCAATGAAAGAGCTGTTCCCTGTGTTTTTTGAACTTCTTCTTTTATATCTTTTCGACTTGGCTCACGTATTCGATTGATGATTCCAACGGCCATACTCAAGCTTGTTAGAGCAATAGCGGTTAGATGAAATTGATTTCCTTGAGAGATGACTCCTACCCCTGCAACACCTAATAAAGAAGCAAATGTTTTTACGCGCAAAAATCCACAGATTATTTTAATTAAACTTAAAATACCGCCAGCTGCAAATCTGCGTATAATTTTTTCTTTAAAAATCTCTATGACAAAACTTTTCATATAAACCGACTAATTTTTCTCCTTGAGTATCAAATGAAAATTCTTTTTGTACCAATTTACTGCCTTCAATCCCCATTAAACTATAATCATCAATTTTTTCTGCAACTTGGTTCATGATAGTGGTCAATGTACTGGGATTTTTTTCGTCAAAAAAAATTCCAGTTTTATTTTCAATGATAGAGATTTCAGAACCTGGGAATTTTGAGGCAATAATAGGTAGCCCAGAACTTTGCGCCATTATAGCAGTCAATGCAGGACCACCTTCATCATCACCACTTTTTGCAAAGGTTGATGGTGCTAGAAAAATATGATGTGTATTTAGTAGCTCATTATATTGAGCAGTAAAATTAGAAGATTGTTGATTATTGATTAGAGTAACATAGTCATTTAGTTTTAACTCATTAATATAGCTTGCGAGCCATTCAGATGGGCCATAGCCAAATAAAGTTAAGTGAATATTTTTTCTTTTTAACAAAAGATCTTTAAATGCGGCTAAAGCGATTTTATGGCCTTTTTTTTCTACAAATCTAGCTGCCATCAAGAAATTGATTACGCCCGCAAATGATCTTTTTCTTATAGGATATTGCTCTATACCTGGTGGTAGGTTCCAAATAAAAATTTTATTCGCTGGGCATCCTAAATTTACCAATCTATTTTTTGCGTCTTCGCATAAAACAAAATAGAAAGTTGGTGTTTTAAAAATATTTTTTAAACTACTTACATATTTTTTATCTTTCAGTGAGGCACTTATATCTACACCATAAAATGAAATTACTTGAGGTGTATTATTTGAAATTAGAAAATTTTCTAAATCGACTGCGGTATTTCCAAAATGGTAGTGTATTAAGTTTGGCTTAATTTCGTTATTTTTTTTATATACGAATCTAGGAAAATTTTTTTTAATATAAATTTTTTTTAATCTACGATAAATTTTCCAATAAAATTTACTATCATTTTGTTCCTTTACATTTCGCTTTAGAAATATTTGTGTAGATGGCAAAGTTATCGCTCCATTATCAATAAAATTGGCGCAAATAATGTTGGAATCAATTTCTTTGGATAAACATATGGGATGTGTTTGATCAAATAAGTTTGGCGAGTAGTCATTCCAAATATGTAAAATCTTCATAAGCTAATCTTTTTGAGCAACTGCTATAATACTTTTTGTGAAAATTTTTGGATTATTTTCATCCACACCTCGTTCAGCTAAAAATACAAATTTGTAAAAAAAACTTAAAATTAAATTTAATATTCTCTTTTTTACGCCTATATATGGCTGTTTTTGTCCAAAAATATGTGTAACTTTTAGGCCAGCAGAGTCTAGTAATTGTTTTAACGAGTGTTCTGTATAAACTGTTTGTATTCCTAAATCTTTATTCGCAGTGTAGGCAGCGGTTAGTTGCGCCCCATTAAATATTTCAATGATTATTTTTCCATTCGTATTTAATTTAGAGGCGATTTCTCGCATTATTTTTGTAGCCTCAGATCGGGTAAAATAATAAATAACATCCTTGGCTATAATGCAGTCATATTGAGTATTTTCTGACTTTAGAAAGTCTGAGAGATTATTTATTAATAAGGTTTTAGTTTTTAAATCTGTAGAAATTTCTTCTAAAGATTTTGAATCAATATCAACACCTAAAAAATTTTCATACCCCTGACTTTTTAAAAAGTTTAGAACACGTCCGTTACCACAGCCTACATCTAATATTTTAGTATTTTTGCTAGGTGGTAAATGTTCTAAATAGTTAATCTTTAAGACACGATCTTCTGCGCTTATCATAGGTCTATTATAAATGAATTAGTCTATGATTTTCTGTTATTTAAATCAGGTAATTACACTGAACTTACGCTTTATCGTGTTTTATTTGTTCAAAGCATTTGTAATTTCTTCTGGTTCAGCGCGCTTTTTGTAGTCAGGATCAATGAAGGAATAAAGTATTTTTCTCTCTTCATTGACAACATATGTGGCAGAAATTGGTAGTCTCCAGCTTTCATTGCCTTGAGATTTGTTGAGGTCTATACCGAACTTTTTGTATAGATCTTTCAAATCATTGGGCAGACCGAACACTAACCCTACTTTTTCTGCGAGCTTATTGTTTTCATCAAATAAGAGATCAAATTTGAATTCATTTTTTTCTTTAAAATTTTTCGAGAGTTCAATTTTTTCTGGTGAGATTGCAAGTAATTTAGCTCCGGATTTTTTCCATAGCTCAATATGCTTATTATACTCAATGAGTTGAATATTGCAGTATGGACACCAAGCGCCTCTATAAAAAGTTATTATGGCTTTGCTTCCGTTTAGTATTTCAGAAAGTTTAATAGTTTTATTTTCAGAGTTTTTGAGTTCAAAATCTGGAAATATTTCCCCTGTTTTTTTAGAGCGCTCAGAAATTTTTTCTTTTCTTAGTTTTTCTAGAGCATTATTCATGACTTTCGTTGCCTCTTTAGGAGCTTTACCAGCAGAGCTCTTTGCGTCAAGTTTTTCTTGTAATGTTGCGTGCGCAAAAAAATTATGAGTAATAAAGAGAGAAAATACTAAGTAAATTAATTTCATATAAAATACTTACTTTTAAAATACTAGATTGTATAGAGTTAACTTTTTAGTAACTTAATTTTTGTTTCTAGTTCAGTTAAAGCAGATTCAATTTCTGCAACTTTTAATTTACAGGCTTTAGCTGCAGCTAGAAGACTAGATGGGCCAGATGTGATTAAATGTCGCGCATAAATTTTTCCATGCTCTGATAAATTTTCTAATAAATTTTGAACATCCATTCTAGATTCAGGACGTTTGCTGAGCCGCTCTAAGCTTTCTAGAGCATGAATTTCTCTTAGCTCGCCTTCTTTGGCTTCTCTAGTCTTTTTGCTCATAAATATTCTCTTATCATATGGGGATATAATTCTTGGCTTTAAATATGTCTTAGAATTTACGATTAACGTGTAAATGAAATCAACTAAATTTTTAGTTGATTTAAACTAAAAGATTAGTTGAAATGGGTGCAGGGAGTATTTATGGTGAAAAAAATAAAATCTATAACACAAGATGAGAAGACTCTTACAGAAGTAGAGCTTGAGTTAATGTCTATAATTTGGAAGTTAAAAGAAGCCAGTGTGGCTGATGTTCAAGTGGCACTACCAGAGAATCGTCCACTGGCCTACACATCAATCTCTACTATATTAAGAATTCTAGAACAAAAAGAGATTTTAAAAACTAGAAAAGTAGGTCGAGGGCATATATATATCCCTGTTTTACAAAAGTCGGAATATGAATCTCGTGCCTTAAAGCATGTAATAGAAAATGTTTTTGATGGAACTCCTGTGGCTTTAGTAAAGCAATTGCTAGGAAGTGTACAGATTAAAAAAAACGAACTGGAAGAGCTTAAAAAATTAATAGCCAATGCTGGAGAAAATCAATGATTTTTTCTGAAATTATTTTGAGCTATATAATTTTGAATATATTGCTTTTTCTCTCCTATATAGGAATAACGCTTTTAAGCTTGCTAAGTAAATTTGAAAAAATTTCTTATCGCCAAAATCTTAGTATTCAATATGGTCTTATTGTGTCACTTTTTGTTTTTGTGGCCTTACCTTTTATTTTACCCAAACAAGAATTTTTTGAACCAGTGGCTAAAGTTTGGTCTTCTCAGGCTAATGTAAATAAACAAATAGTAAATGGTTCTGATTTAATTGAAGCTTACGTATCGTTTTCAAGTTCTAAAAAAGCGATTCCGGTAAAATTTGATTATTTAGGTAACTTTTTTATGTTTTTATTTTTAGCGACAAGCCTATTTTTGTTTTTAAAAATAAGCAAAGAAGTTCATTTATTACTTAAAATTAAAAAAAATTCTTATCTATATAAAAAAATAGGCTCATTAGAAATCTATGTTCATGATCAAATTAAAGTTCCGTTTTCTTTTGCTCTAGTTCGCACATCTAATATAATTTTGCCTCAAAAATTTTTAGAGAAAAAAGAAAATTTTTATATTTCTATTTTACATGAACTTCAGCATCATAGACAAAAAGATACATTATTTATCTACTTTATATATGTAGCAAAAATAATTTGCTGGCTAAATCCATTTTCTCATCTTTGGGCTAGGTCCATTTTAGAAATTCAAGAATTTGCATGCGATGAAGCTCTTTTAGGCCAAAAAAGAGTGAATTCAAAAAACTATGCAAACTGCCTCATAGATGTGGCAGAAACAGCACTCAATCAAGAAAAGTCTCCTGCCTGCGCAACAGGATTGCTGTTTTTGATTGAGTGTAACTTAATCAAACGGAGGATAGAGAAAATGTTAACTATTAAAAAATATAATAAGGCTCGTGTGTTGCCGGTAATTCTTGGCGCAGCAATACTATCGTGTTTTTTTACTACAACAATCATAGCGAGTAATTTTGTTCAAGATCGAAGAGTTTCGATGCTTCAAGCGACAAAAATGGCAGACAAGGCTAGGAGCGAGAGTAGTTTTCCCATTGTTGTAAATGACCTAGTTTTAAAGCAAATGAATAAATATCTAGGGACTCCTGAAGGAAGAAAATTTATGAGCGATGCCATTCTTAGAATGGATTCCTATAAAGACCTAGTTGAAGAAAAGATAAATAAATACCATATGCCATTGGAGATTATGGCCATACCATTAATAGAGTCTGGATATCAAAATTTGCCGCAACGTAAAAATTCAAAGTGGACGGCAGCTGGTCTTTGGCAATTTATTCCGTCAACGGCAAGAAAATTCGGAATGTTAGTAAACTCTGAAGTTGACGAAAGACTTAATGTAGAAAAAGAAACAGATGCGGCGATGAGGTATTTACTGATGAATAAGCTCGCGTTCAACGATTGGCTACTTTCTATCATGGCTTATAATATGGGAGAAAATGCACTCGAATCTGCGATTCAAAAAGAAAAGACAAGAGATGCGTGGAAGTTAATTAGAGCAGGTAATGAAAATGATAAAAATTATTTAGCTAAAGTGATGGCCGCAGTTCTTATTATGAAGAATCGCGAAGTTTTAGAGTAAATCTCTGTAGCTTCTCTAATTCAAAAAATTAGAGAAGCATTTTCTGGTCTAAATTCTATTTAATTTTTTAAAAATCAAATAAAGGTTTTTAGTGCGTAGTCGCTTTTCAGCGATATCAACTTCTTGGATCTATTTTTTTTCCATCAATAATGATGTCCATTTCGGGGACGAAGAAACTGTAGTTGGGGTTATTTGCTCCTTTATGTACGGCCCCGCCCATTCTCTTAGGATTATCGGATTCATCCTCAAATAACTCTAGCATTAAATTTCCTTTAATTTGCTCTGAGTTAGGTACGCAACGAAAATTATGACCAGCCTCTGGTGTATGATATCCAAAAAACATTATTTTTTTTACATTCATTTCACGAATACATAAAAAATTTAATAGCTCGTGAATATTGTGTACTACTTGATGTACTCTTTCTCCGCTATCTAAATAGTAAAAATATGAAACATCTTTATCAACAATTGTTGTTCCATGTAATTTAAGTACTAAAGAAAGATTAAGATATTTTTTTGTATGTTTACTTAGAGAAAGAAGCATTTCTTTCCAATTAGGTATCTGTGGGAAAAGAGCTTGTATAGATACTATGTCATATTTTTCTTTTGGTAGTTTGGTTTCGGGAAAATATCCTTGGATAAACTCAAAACTAGGGTAGCTGTTTTTCCCTTTAGTAATGCTATTAGGGTCAGGGTCTATAACAGTTGGATTAATGTCTGCTATTTCACTTTTAATGGCCGCCGCAAAATTACCTCCAGATCCACCGATGTCTAAAAAAGTATTTTTATCTTTTATGTAGGTTGGAGTAAAAAAATGTGTTGTAGACTTAAAGTAGTCCTTCATTTTTGGAGCAGAATCTAGGGCGAAAAATTCTGCATTTAACCTATTTTCTTCATAAGCAGAGCGTTGGCTTTTCATATGTAAGTTCCTTATTGAAAATTTCATAACATATTTTTTAGAAGAGGTCTTCTTCGTAATGGAGTGAAATTTGTTGCTGTGAGTTAAGTGTTTGTGATCATGTTTGAGAAATAGGTTTGCTTGCGGGCTTACTGCAGGAAATGTAATATTCTCATATTTAGTGAGAAAGCTTCATGAATGAGAAAACCTTAAAAATAGCTGTTGTTACTGGGTCTAGGGCTGACTATGGCTTGTTATACTGGGTTCTCAAGGGAATCCAAGAAGAAGAGAGATTAGACTTATCCCTAATAGTAACTGGAATGCATATATCCAAAATATTTGGGGAAACATATAAGTCCATAGAAGAAGATGGGTTTTCTATATACGAAAAATTAGACTTACAGTTAGATGGCCTATCTGGTGCTTCTGTATCTAGATCGACGGCGATAGGTGTAGAGAAATTTTCTACCGTTTTTGAAAAGCTGAAACCAGATGTACTATTAGTTTTAGGAGATAGGTTTGAAATATTTGCTGCTGCTCAAGCAGCGTTGTTTTTAAATATTCCAATTGCACATATTGCTGGAGGAGACACTACTGAAGGGGCTTTTGATGAAGCTATTCGACATAGCATAACAAAAATGTCTCATTTACACTTTGTGACTAATCTAGAGTCACAAAATAGGATTCGTCAGTTAGGTGAAAATCCTAGTAATATTTTTTGTGTAGGTAGTCCTGGAATAGATTATATTCGTAAAGCGAATCTGCTTAATAAAGAAGAGATTATTAAAAAATTAAAAATCAATTGGAGAGAAAAAAATTTATTAGTAACTTTTCACCCTGTTACTTTGGATGGAAACTCTTCGGAGCAACTAAGTGAGCTCCTACTTGCTTTAAATGATCTTGGCGAACAATACGGGATTATTTTTACCTTGCCAAATTCAGATCCTGGTAGTTTAGATTTAATAAAGGCAATAAACGATTTTTCTAATAGAAGAGAAAATGTTTATGTGTTTACTTCTCTTGGGCAGACAAATTATTTAAGTCTAATGAGTATTGTGGACGTTGTTGTAGGAAACTCTTCTAGTGGTTTGTATGAGGCTCCCAGTTTTAAAATCCCTACTGTGAATATAGGCAATAGACAAAAGGGTAGGTTGAAGGCAAGCTCTGTTTTAGATTGCAAAACAGAAAGAAATGAAATTAGAACAACAATAGAAAAAGCTATTCATTTCAGTTGTGATGACGTGTTGAATCCATACGGTGATGGATTTGCTTCAGAAAAAATCGTGTCGATCCTTAGAAGTATTAGTGATCCAAGTGAGTTATTACAAAAAGAGTTTTATTCATATAGTAATAATAAAAAAGAAATAGAGTCTGTGTTTATTATAGCTGAAGCCGGAGTTAATCATAACGGATCACTTGAAAAAGCCTTTTCTTTGGTGGATATAGCAAAAAATTCTGGAGCAGATGCGGTAAAATTTCAGACGTTTAAAGCAGAAAAACTAGTTTCCAAAAAAGCACAAAAAGCGGAATACCAAATTAGAAATACTGGCAAAAGCGAATCTCAATTCGAGATGCTTAAGAAATTAGAATTAAGTAAAGAAGACCATAAAAAAATATTTGAATACTGCAAAACCAAAGAGATTGAGTTTTTATCCACGCCGTTTGACGAAGATAGTTTGGATTATTTGGTAGATGAATTAGGGGTGAGTAGAATAAAAATATCCTCAGGTGACCTTACAAATGGTCCATTACTTTTGGCTGCGGCAAGAAAAAATATTCCAGTTATACTATCAACCGGAATGGGTACATTGTTGGAAATTAAAAAGTCTTTGTCCGTATTAGCCTTTGGATATTTACACCCAAATGGGAATCCACCCGAATATAGTGCCTTTTTAGAAAAAGATGAATTTGCGGTACTTAAATCTAAGGTAACAATTTTACATTGCACAACAGAATACCCTGCGGACTTAGAAGATCTAAATCTTAAATCGATTGCATACCTTAAAGATTTTTTCAATCTGAGGGTGGGCTTTTCAGATCACTCTCAAGGAATAGAAGCCCCTATAGGTGCGGTCTCTCAAGGCGCGGCAGTTATAGAGAAGCACTTTACCTCAGATAAAAATCTTTCTGGGCCAGACCATAAGGCATCACTTGATCCGCGAGAGCTTAAATTAATGGTAGAGGGCATTCGAAGTATGGAAGTGTCTCTGGGTGAATATTATAAAAACCCTAGGCAATCTGAATTAAAAAATATGGTTGTAGCCAGAAAAACAATAGTGGCAGCAAAAAGTATTAAAAAGGGAGAGTGCTTCTCAGAGAAAAATATGGAAGTAAAGCGCGCTGGCAGTGGTCTTTCTCCTATGGATTATTGGAGTTTGATTGGTAGAAAATCTAGTAGAGACTATGTAGAGGAAGATATTATTGATGAGTAAAAAATATATAGTTTTGGGTGCTGGTGGCCATGCAAAGGTCTTAATAGATCTTATGAAGAAATCTAATTTAGAAATAGAAGGTGTTTTAGATTTAGATGTGTCCAAGAGGGGAAGTAATATTTTAGGAGTGCCTATTTTGGGTGATGAAGAAAACTTAAAGAAGAGAGGTCCTAAGACTGTGTTTTTGGTAAATGGTTTGGGTTCGATTAAAAATACTGAGCCTAGAGAGAAGTTGTTTAAAAAATATTTTGATTTAGGTTTTGATTTTCCTAATATTGTTCACCCATCGGCAGTAGTGGCAGAAGACGTTTCTTTTGGATTCGGAGTTCAAATAATGGCTGGAGTTGTGGTTCAATCAGGAACTTGTTTGGGAAATAATGTTATATTAAATACGAGAGTGTCTATTGATCATGATTGTAATATAGCTGACCACGTACATATAGCGCCTGGCTGTGTCTTGTCTGGTGATATAAGCGTTGGTCTTGGCTCTCATATTGGCGTTGGAGCTACTATCATCCAAGGGGTGTCAGTGGGTTCGAACGCATTAATTGGAGCTGGGGCAGTTGTATTGAAAAATATTAAGGATAAAGAAGTGGTTGTAGGGGTACCTGCAAGAGCACTCAACTGACTTAATGCGCGGCACCATTCTTTATATATTTTTTCAGCTCTTGAGCTGAAATCTAGAAAATCCCTATGCATCTTCATCGCCTTCGCACTAAAATTATGGCATATTTCTGCCATGAATGGACTAATTAGAGTAGTTCCTCGTCTTGATATTAAAGGGTCCAATATCGTTAAGGGCATCCAATTTGATGGCTATCGTGTTGTTGGTTTAGCTGAAGAAGTAGCAGAGCTTTACTATAATGAAGGGGCGGATGAACTCATTTATCAGGATACAGTGGCGAGTCTGTATAGAAGAAGCATAGATTTAGATGTTGTCAAAAAAACGGCTAAAAGAGCATTTATTCCGTTAACAGTTGCTGGTGGTTTAAGAACGTTAGAGGATATTAAATCTGTTTTAAGGTCGGGTGCAGATAAGGTTGCCATTAATACCGCTGCAGTAGACCAGCCACAACTAATTCGTGAAGCGTCTCGAGTATTTGGTTCCCAGTGTATTGTTGCATCTCTTGAAGTCTTTCGTCGTTATGACGGTAGATGCGAAATTTGGACAGACTACGGCAGGCAACGAACGGGAATAGAAGCAATTTCTTGGGCGAAAAAAATGGTAGAACTGGGAGCGGGAGAAATTATGCTTAGCTCAATCAATCAAGAGGGAACTGGTAGAGGATATGATTGGGAGCTGACTAGGGATATTTCAACCAATGTACCTGTGCCTGTGATTGCTTGTGGTGGTGCGGGCAGCGTGGATGATTTTTTTGTAGTAGCTTCTCAAGGGGGAGCTAGTGCGATTTCTGCGTCTTCTATTTTTCATTATCACTATGCGAAGTCTTTAGATAAGGAACATTTAAAGTCCAGGTATTGTTTAAGAAGTGGACAGCAAATTGATACGGGAAATGTAGACTTTATGATGGAAGGGTATGGAGGCATTAGAGAATTTCAAGTAATGCCAGCATCTATTAAAAAAGTAAAAAGCGCTTTATTAGAGGCGGGGATGAGGGTTCGTGTCTAAGAGTATTTTGATAGTAGATTATGGACTAGGAAACCTTTTTAATATTGAGGCTGCTTTTTCTAGTGTTGGTTGCTCCGTAAAAGTTTCTTCTAACCATAAAGACATAGTAAGTGCGGATAGAGTAGTTATTCCTGGTGTTGGTTCTTTTGCAGACGGAATAAAAGGGCTTCATGAAATGAGGTTGATTGATCCGCTGAGAGAGTTTGTTCTTTTGGAAAAGCCTCTTTTAGGCATTTGTTTAGGGATGCAACTTTTATTATCCGAATCAGAGGAATGGGGAGTTCATCAAGGATTAGGCTTTGTAGAGGGGAGAGTCGTATCACTTAAGCAACCATTACCTGGAGTGTTATATAAGATTCCTCATATAGGGTGGAATAAAATGAAGGTAAGACAAGAAAATAAGATTTTAAAAGATGTTTTTTTAAGCCAAGAGCAAGATTTTTTTATGTACTTTCTTCATTCTTATTATGCTGATTTAGAAGATACAAGTCTTGTGATGACAGAGACAGAGTATGGGCGTGATACTTTTTGTTCATCCTTTCAAAAAAATAATATTTTTGGATTCCAACCGCATCCGGAGCGAAGTGGAGAAGTTGGATTAAAGATTTTTCAAAATTTTTTAAAAGTGTAACGAGGTAAGTTTTAGTGCAAAAGAATGGATCTCCTTTAATTTTAGATAGACAGTTTGATGCCTTACCTAAGGAAATTGTTTTTTGTAAAAACTGTGTTGTTTCTAACCAGAGGCCAAGAACAGTTTTTAACGCCGAGGGTGTTTGCTCTGCTTGTCAGTGGTCTTACGAGAAAGATCATGCGATTGACTGGAATGTGCGAGAACAAGAATTGCAAAAATTATGTGATCGTCACAGAAGAAATGATGGCTCTTGGGATGTAGTTGTTCCTGGAAGCGGTGGAAAAGACAGCGCTTTCGTGGCTCATCAATTGAAACATAAGTACGGAATGAATCCATTATGTGTTACGTGGGCACCTTTTGAATATATAGACGTTGGTTGGAAAAACTTACAGAACTTTATTCATTCTGGATTTGATGTAATTACGGGAAACCCAGATGGGCAGCTTCATAGAAAGCTCTCTAGATTGGCATTTGAGCTGAAGGGCGACGCCTGGGAGCCCTTTGCTTATGGACAGAAAGCTTGGGCATTTCATATGGCTGTTCGTTTTAATATTAGTTTGATTTTTTATGGAGAAAATGGAGAGTTAGAGTATGGAGGCTCAACGAAATATAAAAACAAACCAAGTGAAACACCAGAAGAGTGGGAAGAGGAATATTATAAAGGAACTTCAGTAGATAAATTATTGATGGAAGGTCTTTCTAGAGGGGTTTTGACTCAAAAAGAAGTAGAAAAAGGGCTTCAACTTTATAAGCCACCACATCCAGATTTAATTAAAAAATTAAATGCTGAAATGCATTGGTTTTCCTATTATAAAAAATGGACGCCAGAAGAAAATTTTTACTACGCTGTTAAACACTGTGGTTTTAATACAAATCCCGACGGAAGATCAGAGGGAACATATACGAAGTATTCTAGTCTAGATGATAAGGCAGATGGATTTCATTGGTATTTAAGCTATATGAAGTTTGGAATGGGCAGAGCATCTAGAGATGCACAACAAGATATTAGGCGTCATCATATTACTCGAGATGAGGGTATTGCTTTGGTAGAACGCTATGATGGTGAATTTCCCTCGTTATATTTTAAATGGTTTTTAGAGTATTTAGATATTGAAGAAGAGTTTTTTTGGCAGGTGATGGACGTATACCGCGAGAAATCCAATGTATGGAAAAAAAGAAATGGAAAATGGGTGATGGAACACCTTCCTAAGTAGTCGTGAACTCTATACTAAAAAGAATAAGCTTTTTAGAATTTTCATTTATAAATATAATTCAAATTTTTTTGAATTATATTCCTGGTTTATTTTTTTTATCTCCTCATGAAAGGGCGATAGGCAACGCTGCAGAAGAAGTTCATTTTGGTGTGCTCTATGCAAAAAGGAATAAAAAAAAATTAGTTTTACTAAGAAGATATCAGATTGGCTCAGGTCCTAGAATTGCTAATAAAGAATTGTATTATTTAGAGTCTGAATATATTGCTGGTGACTTCTTTAGTAAGAGTCTTACTTTTTTTATAAATAGCTTACTTACTTTTATAGGTCATTCTTTTGCTTTTTTCGTTTACCTTTTAAAAAACAGTTCTTTAAGCATAGTATTTTTTTTGAAAAAGCTTTGTGGTGAAAAAGGGCCTTTTCCTTACGCACATTATTGGACATGCTTTAATGATTTAACTATTGGACTTGATAAAATATGGGAGAATAGTGATAAAAATGTAGTCTGGCAGAATGAGGTGAAGACGAATTTAAAAATAAGACTTAATGAGAAAAAAAATAAAATATGTGAGAAGGCTCTTTATGAGCTTGGGCTAAAAAAAGATGATTGGTTTGTTTGCTTACATGTTAGAGAGTCTGGATTTTATAATGACCCAATAGATAAGAGAAATAATCATATTAATAATTATTTTTTAGCAATTGAAGAGATTGTGAATCGTGGCGGATGGGTAATTCGGATGGGAGATTCTTCCATGACCAAATTGCCAAAATTAAGTGAGCGTGTAATTGATTATCCGTTTACCAAATTTAAATCACCAATGATGGATTTTTATTTAGTAAATAAATGTAAATTTTTTTTAGGGCAGAATTCTGGGATTTTGGATATGGCATATTTATTTCAGAAAGAATGTGTGCTGGCTAATGTTACGGAATGGGGGATAGGCTATCCTAGGTTGAATGACAGCTTAATTATATGTAAACATTTTTTTTCTAAAAGTTTAAAAAGATATCTATCTATTCATGAATTGCTAAAATTGGATTTTAATTCGCAAGATTTGCATGAGTTTGGCGGTGAATTTGAACTATTAGAAAATACTGAAAACGAGATAAAGGATGTAGTAGCAGAATTTTTAAAAAAGGATCATGATTATGCTTATAGTGATTTACAGAAAAAGTTTTGTATTCAAAGATCGCTACAAATCAAAAAGTGGTTACTTAAAGAGTTTTTGCATAATGATCCTGTTCAGAATAGAATTTTTAAATTGAGGTTAGCTAGTCGCGCTGACTTAGGTGCTAGTCTTGGCAGGGATTTTATAAAAAAGAATTGGAGTGAGAATTATTTAAATAATTCTTAAAAAATATAAATGCGTTTTTTATTTTTTTCCCCATATCAAGCCATAGCAAAACATGTATATCCTGAAAGGTTTATTGCAGAAATTTTGATGAACAGCGCGCATGAGGTAAGTTATTTGGGGTGTAATCGGTTTCTATCAAAATTTTGTATTAGTCACGCCGCCTTCTCATTAAAAGAAAATTCGACAAAACAAGAAAGAGAAAAGGTCTGTGCTGAATGCATTAATAATAGAAATCAAATTAGTGATTCATCAATTCCATTTTTTTATTTAGATGATTATTATGATCAATCGGAAGATCAGAATATTAGGGAAATATTAAATGCTCTTAAAAAAGAAGAAATTTATAACCTGAAGTTCCGAGATTATTGCATTGGGCAAACGTCTTCTTATGAATTCATCCTAAATCATAAGATAAGCGATATGAGTCAGATTTCAGAGGAGCAATTTAATTACTATAAAATTTATTTAGAGAACTCTATTAGAGCAGTGATCTCTTTTGAGAGATTTTTTTCTAGTAATAAATTTGATAAAATATTTGTATATAATTCTGGCTACTCTATTAACTCTGCACTATGTGAGGTGGCTAAAAAATTTAACATTCCAGTTTTCTTTATGCATGCCGGACTGAATCTTTATCATATGCTTGATTCTTTATACTTTAGTCCAAGTAACATTATCGATTATAATATTAAAAGTATAAAATTTTTTGTAGATAATGCACAAGAGCTGTCTTTAGATTATGCAAAATACCGACTAGTTTTAGATCATTTTAAAAGTTCTTTTAAAAGCACCTCGGTATTTAGCTATTCTAGTGCAAGAAAAGCTTCTAATTTCTCTAGTTTATGTAAGAAGATTTTCAAAAATAAAAAATACAAAAAGGTAGTTCTTTTATCCATGAGCTCTAGTGATGAAACTTATGGAGCTGACTTTGCGATAATGAAATTTACTTATGTAAAAAATGCTACAAAGATTTTTTCAAATCAAATAGAGTGGGTAAAAAACACTATAGATTTTTTTTCAAAACATCCTGAATATTTGTTGATTATACGTATACATCCTCGTGAGTTTCCGAATAAAAGAGAGAAAGTTATGTCTTCACGAATAGCAGAGTATGAAAAAATTTTTAGAGATCTACCTGAAAATATTTATTTAGACCATCCGGAAGAAGGAAACTCTATCTACGATCTTTTTGAAATTGCGGATCTACAAATAACTGCGCAGACGACGGCTGGTATTGAAGGTGCAATGCTTGGGATTCCTTTGATATCTACTGTTCAGCGTTTAGGTATGTATCCTATTCCGGCAATTGCATTATTGCCCAAAAGTGTTGAAGAATATGAAAAAACAATTTTAGAGTCTTTAAGAGAAGAAAAAGATACAAGCAAATCACTTATGATGGTTGCTTTAAAATGGTATTTGTATCTTCATACAGAGTTACAGTTTAATTTTGATTCAAAAAATTTTTGGCTTAAAGAAGACAAAAGATCGCTAATAAATAGGGGAATTAAAAAAGTAAAAAGATTTTTGAAAATTCCTAAATATTCTTTGAGTAAATATTTGAAATCAACCTCTATTAGTGATGAAGAAAAGCCTTATCTACTTAAAATTCTTGAATCAATATCAATGGAAAAAGAAATTTACACATTTAGAGAAGATAGAATTTTAAATTCTGATAGTAGATCATCTGTGAACGAAGAAGCATATTTTTATAAATATCTTTTAGGGCTATTTTCTCTTTTATATGGTGTTGACATTGCAGAGTATGCAGAATTTAAATTTTTAATGAACGTTGATATGCCTAAATCTCTACAAGAGAAAGAATGTATTTTTTTAGTATCTGAAAAAAGCAAAGAATTTGAATGGCATAGAAATAATGGAGGTAGCGTTTTTGTAATTCCTGAAAAAGCCAATTTAGCCATATCTTTAGCTAAATTAATTAGCGGCCAGTAGCAGTTTTTACCAGGCAGTCCAACCACCATCTACGTATATGATTTGCCCATTTATATATTTTGCAGCAGGGCTGGCTAGAAAGGCACAAACTCCAGAAATTTCTTCCACTTTTGCCATCCTTTTCATTGGTGTTTTCTTCTCGTATGCGCGTATAAATTTTTTAGATTGTTTGTCTATGACCCCGCCTGGTGAAATAATATTAGATCTAATATTATTTTGTCCGTAAACAGTACTTATGTATTTTGAGAAACCTACTATCCCTGCTTTGATTGTTGAATAAGGTACAGGGTTTATCATCTGTGTTCCACTGTATATATTAAGATCGGGTCCATGTAGGGAGTAGATGGAGCTAAAGTTTATTATCCCGCCAGATTTATTTTGTTGCATGAGAAAATCAACTGCGAATTTGGAATAAAAAAAGGCACTTTTTAAATGTAAATTTAAATTATTGCACCAATCTTGTTCAGTTATTGATTTAAAGTCCAGATGTGCCCAGTTTTTAGTTCTTGGGTAAGTACAATTAATAAAAAACAATTCTTTTGCTTTATTGGCTTGCGGATTTTTTTTAATTATAGAGGAGAGTTGAGTAGCGGGAAATTTATTAGCTATGTTTAAATTTGTGTATTGAAAATTTTTTCGAACTAATTGTGTTCTTTTTTGAATATCTATACCAATAACATTCGCGCCACAGTCAGTAAGGGCTTTGACACAAGATTTTCCAATGAGACCCTCTGATCCTGCAATTACGCAAGTTACATGATCCAACCCAAACCAATCTTTTATCATAGCTGCTTATCCTTTAGTAAATGCTTTTTCATTATCATTTCTACAATAGAAAAATCTAATTCGGTATCTATATCATACGCACTTAAGGCGGGCATTTCAAAACAAGCTGTTTTTCCTTCCCATAAACTACTTGGTTTTTTTCGTAAAAAATATGGATTATAAAAATACACAGACGCGTTCATATCCCAGACCGTAGGAGACGACTGTCTTGTAAGAGGGTGTGTATTTGGTAGTTGTTTAACTGTATTTACTATGCCACCCTTGTCTTTTTCTACCATATTAAAGTACGGATTTTTTCGAGCTTTGGTAACTGAAAAACATATGTCTGGTTTTTTAGATAAATATTCTTCAAGCCCTACATCTAAATCTTTAAAGCTACGAATAGGGGCTGTTGGATCGAGATCAAGCACTAAGTCATATTGTTCATTTTTCTCTTTTTCAAGAAATTCTATTGCGTGCGAAATAACTGGTAACTTTCCGCTACTGTCGTTTGCTAAATGACTAGGTCGAATGAAGGGAACCTTAGCGCCGGCTGCCTTAGCTATATTAGATATCTCATCGCTATCAGTTGATACAATAATTTCTTTTGTTTTTATGGCTTGATTTTGCCACCCTAAGGCGACTTCTATCGAGTGAATTATAAGAGGTTTTCCGCAGAGTGGACGAATGTTTTTCAAGTGTAGACCTTTAGATCCCTTGCGTGCGCATATCGTGATTAAAAGATTCATAGGGCATAGTTTACTGGATCTAGATAGTGCAAGCAATTGAAGTATATTTCGTATGGATTTTGCCAGTTGAATTTGTTTGGCATTCCTGCGAATATCAGCAGTTATGGGGGCCTTATTATGCACTGTTTCTTTAGATATTGGTGTGCCAAGACTTGTTAGTGAATTACCAATTAAGCCAAAAAAAAGCTGTTTTATTAGCAAGAGAGATGCGTACATGTGCATTGGTTGTGTACGGGTTGACAGGTGTTTATGTCTATCACACTCCACGATGATATGAAGAAAAGTAAGTTATTTAATCTAGGATTTTATAAAAAGACTATTGATTTTTTAGGGATCAAAGTCGTTAAGTTATTTTTTCTAGGAATTGCAGTAGGAATCTTCGTTTACGTTGTTGAGGTAGCATTTGCGTATAGCTTACAGGCATTTCTAAAAGCAATTGGCGTTTTTGAACAGTCTATTATGAGGTTACCGTGGTGGGTACCTGAGTCTGACTTAATATTGGTGTTATTGTTTTTTTTCTTAATAGGAACATTTCGTTGTATTCTCCAGTGGGGGCAGCTTTTTCTACAGGGTAACACAGAAGAAGAGCTTCGTTACTTACAGAGAACCCGCTTGCTACGCTGGGCTTTTCATAGCGAATCTGTTAGCGCGAGCCGCATCATAACACTTCTTAATGACAGAACTAATTCAGCTAGCGCATTTGTTCAAAGTCTACAGATATTATTTATACAGTTTACTTGTGGTTTGCTGCTTGGCGCAAGCTTGCTTTATATGGAGCCGATCCTAACACTTTTTATAGCTACGGCTTTATTGATTTTGCTTTTTCCCATGAAGTTTTTTGATGCAAAAATTCGAGTTTCTGGGATTGGTCTTAATGCTGAAGGGGCAAAAATTAATCAAGAATTATTAACTAGTATTAAAAATTTACTATTGATGCAAATTTACGGGACTCAGTCTAAGGAAGAAAAAAAAGCGCAAGCTCGCTCAGCCTCTATTAGAACCTATCATTTAATTTACTATTCATTTAACGCTTTAAAGTTTGCACTACCACAGTTTATTGGACTGTTTTTAATATGCCTAATTGCTTATTTCGCAAAGACACATTTAAATATGTCTTCTGGAAAATTAGTTTCTTATTTTTATTTGTTTGTCCGGTTTCTACAAACCATATCTAGTTCAGCACAGGCAATATCACCAATCATTCAATATTGGCCTCAGCTATCTGAACTAGCGAAATGGTGGGCTGACCACTCGTTTGATGGTGTTAGAAATCAAAAAACGTTTAATGACGATGAATTGAAGGTAGAATTTAACAGTGCAATAGGATTTCATTTAGAGAGGGTGAATTTTTCGTACCCTAATTCTAATCATAAACTATTTACTGATTTAGATTTGAACGTTTCTCCCGGAGAGTGCTTTGTAGTGACTGGCCCCTCAGGTGTGGGGAAAAGCACATTAGTGGGAATTTTGTTGGGTCTTTTGCATCCTAGTTCTGGTAGCGTAAAGGTTATTAATAAAGACCTTAGGTTCGATATTCAAAAAGTACGTCAAAGTTTTTTAAAATCTGTGGGATATGTAGGGGCAGAAAGTTTTTTATTAGAAGGAAGCATTTACGATAATTTGGTCTACGGACTATCAGACCCCCCTAGTGAAGAATTTATATTTTCTATGTGTAAAAAGGCAGAATGTCAGTTTGTTTTCGATTATGGACTAAAGCACTTTATTACAGAGCAAGGGCAAGGTTTGTCTGCAGGCCAGAAACAAAGGCTGTCACTTGCGAGAGCTTTATTACGGAAACCTAAAGTTTTAATATTGGACGAAGCAACAGCAAATTTAGACATCGAAACAGAAGCAAAATTAGTAGATACTTTATCTTCTTTGAAGAGTGAAATCACGATTATCGCAATTACTCATAGAAATGAACTATTAAAAATAGCTGATAAAACATTGCACTTATAGTAGTAGGTGACAGTTATCTTATCTTTATAAGGCCTAAATTATTATGTTTGAATATTAGTTCATATTTTTTTTCGTTCAATCTTTCTTCGATTAAGTCTAGTGCCTCTTTATCTGTCATAGAAAAATTATACATTGTTGCTTGTCTATCAATAGATAATAATAAGTAATGAATGTCTTCTCTGTTTTCAAGATAGTTTATTAATTCGTAGGTCGCAGGAGCACGTAAATGAAAGTAGTATTTCTCTAACCCAGGTAAAAATTTTAATATTCCATATAGAGAGGCTATTTTCCCAGAAAACCCTTTGAGTTCTTCATATTGATATAGCTTCTGGTTAAGTTCTGAATCCATGATTTTTTTCTGTAATGCAACCTGCTTTTCTATGAGCGCATCATTAGAGAATGTTGTAAATGATAGTCCAGCAGAGATGACACCAAGAACTAATAATACATAAAAAAGTCTTTTACTTGATAGAGAATATGAAATGGTTAGAGGAATAAAGTAGTTCTTTAGGTTTAGTATACTTTCTAATATTATAAATATTCCCGCCCCAGAGTTTATTGCCAGAAAAGGAAAAATAGGAGCTAGTGTTCTAGGTTCATAGCTAAATAGAAAGGCCCAGATAAAAAAATAAGGGAAAACGAAAAATAAAAAGACGAATCTATTTAACCTCTTTTTTAAAGAAACAAAATTTAAAAAAACTATTGAACCCATAGCAATAAATTTTAAAGATACTATTTCTTTAATTTTGTTCCCTCCAAATAACATGTCGAGAGCTTTCCAAAAACGCTCTGTATAATTAAGGCTTCCATGGATTCCTTTGATTAAGTACGTAGACTCTGATGTGGCAAGACCTTCATATATTAAATACTGAATTCGTATATACCAAAATAATGAAAGAAAGGTGAAGATTAAACCGCTAATCAAAATTGCTTTATATGTTTTCGCATTAGGTACTTTTGTTCGACTTTTGAACAGTAAAATTATCGTGAAAACTAGAGCGATGATAGCTGCGAATAGGCCAGACTGCTTAAGGCTGGCTGCACTAGCAGCAAGTAAATGAAGAAGAGTAATTTTTCTAATATTGTGAGGGTCTTTTATTAACTCTAATGCTGAGTGAAATATAGCAAAAATAATACATGATACAGCGACGTCTAAAGGTCCAGAACCGATAAAGTATGGCGTGTACATGCGCAGAATTAAATAAAAAATTATAGTGCTTATTAAGTATGATGGCTGAAATTTTTTATTCGCAATATCGATAAAGAGCAAAATTGTAGCTACAGGAAAAAACGTCATTGATATTTTATTGAAAAATTGAATTTGAGAGTTATTTAAAATTAAATATCCTAAAGACCAATTTGCAGATGCAGAAACTGGATACCCCATTGTATCGAGGGCACTAGGCATTTTGTTTTTGATCCATTGAGTTGCCCAGTAATTGTATGATCCAATTTCGTCTTGGTGTTGAAAAATTGTACCTAAATTTTTAAAAATATAAAAAGTGAAAACACAAATACTTAAAATAGATATACCGATGCATATTTTGCTAATAAGTGAATTCTTTTTCCAATCTAATAAACTAGTCTGAATATCAACTGTACTGATTGATCTTTTATTTTTATAAAGTATGTAGGCTAGAAATATTAGTTCGATAAATAATAGTAAGTAAATGACAGTGCTAGTATAGACGCTAAAGAAGGTTAATGTACAAGCGAGAGTATAATTCACAAGAAAACTTAAAAAGTAACTATATGCTAAAATTTGTAACTTAGATTTAGAGTCATTTATGAGGTGTAAAAGTAAATACCCCGGTAAAAAGCAGATTTGTATAATTGAAATCAATCCTAGAATAAACATTTATGCCTCTACTGGGTTAAGTTAAGTGGGTGCTTAATACTAGCGTCTTTAAAACTTTCAGATTTCAGAGAGGCGTCTTTGAAATTTACTTCAATAAAGTGAGATTTATCAAAAATTGCATCATTTAGGTTTGCTTTAGTTAGATCTGACTTGAAAAAATATGCATCTTCTAGATTTGCTTTATTTAGTATGGTTTCCATTAGATTACTCTTAGAGAAACTTGAACGTACAAGCACAGTATTTTGCATACTAGCTTTTTCGAGATCTGTATTATAAAAGCTAGCCATTTCGAAATTAGCCCTACTGAGTTTCGCATTTTTAAGATTTGAATCGCGGAAATTTACCCCATAAGCAAAAGATCTATAAAAATTTGTACCAGTCAAGTTAGTAGATTTAAATACAGACCCTTGTATATAACTTTTCTCTAAATTTGTGTTCGCAAAATTGGTTTGATCAAAGGTGCAAAAGGCACATTCAAAAGAACTAAAATCAGTATTACTAAAATCTACATTTATAAAATTTTTTTTATATAACTTTACTCCTTTTAAATTGGGCTTAAGATCGGGATTATTTTTTCTCCACTCATTCCACTTTAGCGCACCTGACTCAAGAATGGATAAATGCTCAGGATTATATTTGCTGCACCCAGTAACCATTAAGGCAATAGCTATGAGTAAAAGTTTGTTTTCTATAAAAATTGATAGCGAATACTTTACTGAAAAAGGTGCTCTTGAGTGCAGAAGTCGCAAACTTCTTTTAAAATGTAAAAGCAAAAACATCATTCTGCGTAAGATATATAAACTCATAGGTATTTTCCAATTGAAAAAGGCCTAAAAATAGAAGTTATATAATTCTCGCCCAGGGTAATTATACTGTGCGTAAAATCATTAGTATGCTATTTCTTCAGTATAACTAGAATGATGAGGGGTTCATTTTTCTTCATGTAGAGTATAGGGTACGTTCATGCAATGTGTAGGTGAAATTAAATGCAAAATCAAATGCTGAATAGCCCCTATGGTGGAAGCTTAGTACAGAGAATAGCCGCTTCTTCTGAAGCTTCAGAGCAGAAAGTAGACAATTCTATTTTTATTTCTGACATTATTGAGTCAGATCTCTGGAATATCGCTACTGGAGCATTTAGCCCCTTACAGGGATTCATGGGGGAGAAAGATTTTCTCTCTGTTTGCCAAAATATGAAATTAAGCTCAAGCGCACTAGCTTGGACAATACCAATTGTATTGGATCTTTCAGAAGAAGAAAGAAGTCGCGTAAACAAAAAGCAAAAAATATTTTTAGTATCAAAAAAAAATAAAAAATGTTTAGGCTATATTGAGCCTGATGAAATTTACCCTCACGATAAAGAGCTGCATATGCAATCCGTATTCGGTACGAGCGATTATTCGCATCCCGGAGTTTATGTAGTGTCACAAATGAAACCCTTTTTAGTAGGAGGGAATGTTTCTCTTTTTCAAGAAGCATTTACTGGCCAAGATTTAGTGACTCCTTCTGAGCTTCGCAATATATTGAGAAAGAAAAATCTTTTTCAGATTGCAGGATTTCAGACAAGAAACGTTGTTCACCGTGCACACGAGCACCTACAAAGAATAGCACTTGAGGCTGTAGGTGGGGTTTTAATTCATCCTGTAATAGGTTGGAAAAAGCAAGGGGACTTTAAGCCAGAGGCAGTAAAGAAAGCCTACGCACATTTTATTGAAAAGTATTACCCACATGATAGGGCTGTCTTGGCTTTCTTAAATTTAGCTATGAGATACGCTGGCCCTAAAGAGGCGGTTTTTCATGCGATAGTGAGAAAAAATTTCGGTTGTTCTCATTTTATAGTGGGACGTGATCATGCTGGTGTAGGCGATTTTTATGAAAAATATGCTGCCCATAAAATTTTTAATAGTGTAGAGAATCTAGGTATTGAGATATTGAGGTTAAGAGAGCCATATTTTTGTGCTATTTGTAACTCTATTACCTCTGATTCTGCCTGCAATCACTCAGAAGAATCTAAAGAGTATATTAGTGGGACAAAAATTCGATCAATTTTAAAATCTGGGAATGACCCAACCGGATATATCTTTCGTGAAGATGTATTGGATATTCTAAATTCCCTTTCTAGAAAGGATTTATTTTATGAATGATTTTGATGTTATCGCAACACTAAATTTGCACTTACTCAATAAGGATACACTTGAAAAATTATTTGAAAATGGTGCGACTATTTTTCGCATAAATGGGTCTCACATTCGAGTTGATGAATTAAACATTTACTCTTCGGCTGTTCGAGAAGCCTTGGGAAAAAATGTAAAGATTCTTATCGATTTACCTGGAAATAAAATTCGTACATCGGTGCTTTCACAGCCAATCATTTTGCAAGCAGGAAAAACTTTTGATTTACGGGCAAACCAAATAAATTACTCTAGCTTTTTAAAAAGTTTAGCATTGGGAGATATTCTTCTAGCTAATGATAGTTTATTTAAATTTAAGGTAGAAAAAATAGATCATGAGAAAGTTACGTTACTTAGCTATACAGACGGGATTTTAAAAAGCAATAAAGGAATCCATTTAATTGGAAAAGAAGTGCATCTACCTTTTCTATTTGATCGCGACAGAGCTTTAATAGATGAAGCCAAAAAGTGTGGTGTAGATTATATTGGGTTTTCATTTGTTAGAACATCTGAGGATATAAAAGAAGGCCTAGAGAGGATTAAAGACAGCCCACTTAAAGCAATTTTTAAGATTGAAACTAGTCCAGCGGTAAAGAATTTAGATTCTATAATAAAACTAGCTGATGATTTTTTGGTAGATAGAGGAGATTTAAGCTGCGATATAGGAATTGAAAACGTAGACCGTGTGCAAAAGTACATTTTAAAAACTATTAAAAGGCACCCAAAGAAAAAGGTCTTTTTTGCAACGCAATTTTTTCATTCAATGTTAGAGAATAACGTGCCTCTTATAGCAGAAATATGTGGTTTTTCAGACGCTGTAAATGCAGGAGTTGATGGCATACAGCTTTCTGAAGAGACTGCGGTTGGTAAATATCCTGTAGAGATATTACAGCTGATCAGAAAAACGTTACAGTCAGACCATGTAAGAAGAAAAATAAAAAGGCAAAATCACGCACCTGTCTTATGGTTTACAGGTATATCTGGTAGCGGAAAAACTACATTAGCAAGAAAAATTTCTACTATATTAGAGTACGAAGGGCTTAATGTGAGTGTTATTGATGGAGATGAGTTTAGAGATTTTTGGGGCTCTAATCAGGACTATTCTAAAGTAGGTAGAAAGCAAAACCAAAAAAATGTTATTCAATTAGCCGAGCAAATGTCTAAACACGCCGAAATTGTTTTAGTGTCAACACTATCGCCATTTAAAGAAATGCGCACATTAGCAAGAGAGAAAATAAAAAATTTTCATGAAATTTATATAAGTTGCCCAATTGAAGAATGTAAGAAAAGAGATCCAAAAGGACACTATAAGAACGCTCACGAAGGGAAAATAAAAGATTTCGTAGGTGTATCAGGGGAAGTAACTTACGAAATACCAGAAAACCCTGAGTTAGAAATTGAAACTTTTAAACTTTCTGAGGTTGATTCTGTAAATAAAATAATTGACTATTTATTAAAATAAGAAAGATCTAGCTACAATGAAATTTAAAGAACGACCTCTTCTAGCAGATGAATTTATTCTATTAGACGGAGTTACTAGAGCTGGTAAGTTTATGCTTGCTAATGTAGTTGCGGCACTAGATAGAGTCGAGTTTTTTCAATACCCACATCTACTAGAAACGGTATTGTATTTTCATAGATTAGAAAAAATTGATTTTTTTACAGCACGTGAATTACTTCATCTAGACTATAATATGAATACGCTCAATATGGCTTTTGGTAGGTCACTTAACTCTAGAAAACATGATTTGTCGTGTATAGAGAACTCTATTGAATTTGATAGGTATAAAAAACGCTCTTTAACTGAGGATCGCGAATTTTTACTAAATGATTTTAGAAGTGAAAAAAGAATACCTTTTTACATTAATCATGAAGGCTTATCCAATATGCAGACAATTTTTAAAATTTTTCCTAAAGTTAAAATTGTCAACGCACTAAGAGATCCAATTGCTTTAGTGGAATCATGGTATAGAAGAGGGTGGGGAAGACGAATAGGAAGCGACCCCTCTGTAGGCTGGTCTTCTTTTGACTATAAGGGTAATGCAGTACCTTGGTGGGCAGTGTCTTGGCCCGAAGAGTATTTAAAAGCAGAAGATATGGATAGATGCTTAAAAAGTATATATACGTTAGTCACAATGGCGAAAGAGTCTTATTTGAGCTCACCTCAAGAATACAAAAGTAGAGTACTTTTCGTAGAATTTGAAAAAATTATTGTAGATCCTATGCAACAAATTAAACGACTAGAAGTTTTTCTTGGATCGAAAACTTTACCTGGCATTGAAGAGATTTTAAAAAGAGAAAGACTTCCTAGGAAAGAAGACGAAGAAAAAAAAGAAAAAATTTACAGTACAGTGAGATCAAAAATTGCTCCCAATAATCAGTTTATTTTTGATGAATTGGCAACAGATTATGGAGCATTTTGGGGTAAGCTATAATCTGTGTACTACTTGAGATGATAGAATACTGTAATTTAAAAAGATGAAGTTTTGTTATTCATTTGCGAGCTTTGGTTTCTTAGTTAGTAGTGGCCACGATTTTGACAATACAAAACGTAACCATATACCTGCAATCTGCGATGTAAAAACTGCCGTTAAAACAAGCGTAGTGTAAAAAGCTCCATTTATTATTCCGGCTTCATAAGCAACACTGGCTAAAACAATTCCCGGCCCGCCTCGCGCATTTTTTGTAATAGATAAATTAATAATATCTAAGCCTCGAAAGCCAGCTAAATAAGAAGCTAAGCTGAAAAATAGCACCGCAATTAATGATGATAATAGAAAAAAAGAAACTAATAATGAAAAATCAAACTCTGGTCCAAAGACTAACTTAAATCCAACTAAAGAAAAATAAATAGGAATGAATACGCCTTTGGCAACATTAGCTATGGCTTCTAGTGGTAGAGCAAATCGAGATCGACCATCTCCGGTAATACCACCAACGACTCCAAACCCAGCTAAGAAAGCAGCAAATACTAAGTTAACGTCGAAAAGAGAAGCTATGGCAGCATAAATAAATAAAATAAAAAATAAATATCCAACAGGTGAGGCTTTAATTAATAGATTCCAGCGCCTATTGTGTAATCTTTGTAGAATCCTGGGTGCAAAGGTCAATCCTATCCCCATATAAATAAATGTAATTGTAATATGGGTTGCTATATTATTAATTAAATTTTTTTCAGTAGTAGCTTGAACTCCAATGCTTGTCGCTACAGCTAGGGCAGCCCAAAGTATAATATCTTCAAGCACAGCGAACCCTAATATTAAACTCGCAAAGCGGGTGTGAATAATTTTAAGATCCATAAAAATTCTTGATATAACTGGTATAGAGGTAACTGTAACGGCAATTGCTAATACCAATAATGCAGACTCGGTAGATTTTGTAGAGCCAATAATTTTCTCTAGGGGTAGAGCTATCTGATTGTGTCCAAAAAATAGAATTAACGCAAATGGGATAATTACCCCAACACTAAATAACCATATTGTTTCTTTTTGATTTTCTCGTGCCATTAAACGGCGAGTTTCAGCACCCGAGAGAAACATTAAAAGAAATAGCCCTATCCAATAAAGAAAATTTAAAACAGTATCCGTTTTGTTTCCTATTTGGTTTGTAATTCCAAATAAACGTTGTGCCAAATCGGGAAAAAAATATCCAAAAATAAACGGACCTAAAACAATACCAGAAAGAATTTCTCCAACTAGTCTTGGTTGTTTTAGTTTTTCAAAAATATAGGCAAATGAGTGAACAAGCGCTAAAAGCACACATAAAGTTAAAACTATATTACCTATTTCATTACTGTCCATATTGGTATTTATTTAACCCAAAACGGCGCTAAGGCATACATTTAATAATGGTTTATGTCTTTATTTGCTTTGGGTAAAGATACAAAAAGTAGAGCTAATACAGCAGTCAATTTTCACTTTTCAATATGTTTTAGATTATAATAAAATAAAGAGAAGAGGTTAATAAAATTTGTATATAAAAGAACAATTATCTTTGAACGCGAGGCGGGCTTGAAGAACGCATCTAATAAAATTATCACTGAAGATTTTTTTTATTCTCTATGCTGTTCGATTGACTCATTTTTTGACTTAAATAAAAAACAAACTGATTTGGGCCTAAAGAGTGAAAGCCCGGTAACTGAAGTTGATCTGAATGTTTCTAATTATGTTTATTCTCATCTAAGAAGTTTTGGTTTTCTTGATTCTGAAATTTTATCTGAAGAAAATACGTCTACATATTTAGAAGTGAGTAATCGGCTGTGGATTTTAGACCCTCTAGACGGTACAAAAGAGTTTATTCGTGGGATTCCTGAGTTTTCGTTCTCTCTAGCTTATTTAGAGCGTCATATACTTAAGGCTGGATGTATCTATAATCCTTCTAATAAATTTATGGCTATATATGACGGTATTAATACGCAAAGCATGAATACCAATTTTTGGACATATGACAATAATTACATTCTATGTAGTAGAACAGAAATTCAAGATGGCCTTTTGCTTAGAAAAAAGCTTCCGTATCAAATTTTAGGATTAGGTAGTATTGCGTATAAGCTAGCTCTTGTAGCTGCTGGCTTAGCAAAAGCAACAGTTAGCTTTAGGCCCAAGAGTAGTTGGGATATCGCTGCGGGTATAGCTTTAGTAGAAGCTGTTGGAGGAAAAGTCACAGACCTTGAGGGTGGCTCTATTTCATTTACAAACCCGATGATTCGATTTGAAAAAGGTTTGCTCGCAAGTTTTTGTCCAGACGAGCATGAAACTATTTTAAAAGCCTGTCAGTAATGTAAAATTATTTTTGAAGATCACTTTTGGCTTTTTGCAAATCAGATTGTCTTCCGACATCAATCCAGTATTCCATCATGGGGAATGCACGTACCCCTTTGTTAGATTGTAAAAGCTTATCGAAAAGTTGTGGCATATCAAAACAGACATTTTTGGGTACTAAAGAAATTACGTGTGGGTCAAAAACATTGATTCCTGCGTTTACGAAAAAACTATGTACTGGCTTTTCATCTATATTTATAACTTTACTGTCTTTTAGCTGAACTACGCCAAAGGGCACCTGCATATCGTATTCTTTTACACACATCGTAGCGGCATCTTTATGGCTATTATGAAACTCTAATAAGCTGTCAAAGTCTACCTTAGTAATGATGTCTCCATTGATAACTAGAATAGGTTTATGTACCAGTCCTTCTAATAGACTTAGTGGGCCGGCTGTGCCTAATTTAATTTTTTCTTCTAAATATTGAATTTCGCAATTCCATTTTTGTCCGTGGCCTAAAGAATTTTTAATTTGCTCGCCTAAATAGTTAAGGGAAATAAAGAACTTTCGAAAACCAAATTTCACTAAATTTTGAATGATCATTTCAATAATAGGAGTCTCACCGATTGGGATCAGTGGCTTTGGAGTTTGTTTGGTTAGATCGCCTAGTCGTGAACCTAATCCACCAGCTAGGATGAGTACGGGGTTTTCGCGTAAATGGTCTGTATTTCTCTCTATTAAAAGAATATCGACCAGCTCTTGTTTATCGTTAACTACCGGTATCGCAGGTATTAAGGTAGGGTTTTTCTTTTTTAGAAGCTTTAAGTAGTTAGAGGGATCTTCATTTTCTTTAGCCACAATAGGGCTCATATTCATAATATCAGCCACGGCTTGATGTGGCTTGATACCGTTTAAAAGTCCTCGCCTTATGTCTCCATCGGTTACTGTACCAACCAACTGATTTCTGTCATTGGTTATAAGTAAAAGTTTTATAGGGCTAGTCCCTAATGCTTCTATAGCTTCGGTAAGAGTTGTGTTGGTGTCTTGTACAATCTCTTTATTTTGCAGAAATATTGATTTCATTCTTACCTTGGTCTTATCAAAACATAGAGAGAAAATCAGGGATTTTTGCGCATAATGTTGTAAGCGCACTAAATTAAGTCATTAAATGCGCCGCATTATTTCTATTTGCTGGTTGAGAACAAGCACAAATAATAGTGCTTAGTTATATAGGTGTTCTTCATATGCAGAAAATATTCTTAGTTAATTTTTATTAAATAAAAAAATTTATAAAATGAAAATCTAAAGAAATTAGAATATGCAAAGTAATTTTTTGAGCTATCCTATCGCCTCATCTGGCCAGATGAATGAAAGACAGTTAATAAATATTAAATTGAAAGGAATCTTATGAAGAGTTTA
>JAMLID010000040.1 GCA_023954355.1 Oligoflexia bacterium
CTGTAGTGACTGCAACAGTTAGAGCAGAATCTCCAAAACTAACGGCTTCTGCGGACTTTGATTGAAAAGTAAAACAACAAATTAAGAAAAGAAGAAATAATTTTAGACTAGAGATCCTTTGGTTCATGGAACATATTCTCTAAGCGCAGCCCAAAGCTGTCCACAATTTTCTTTAGCTATTGTGTGATCTTCAGAAACATATGAACGTTTTCGCACGCTCCAATAGCTAATTTCTCCACGACATGCGGTTTCACTTGCTGGATTACGCTCACTGCCTCTTGTAAACGAAATAACCACTGGATTTTCTGACTGACCTTCGGCGGCGAACGCAAAGCGCTCGCCGTCGTTAATCTTTGTTTGAATCATTTTGTATGTAACGCCATTAAGCTCCAAATAAAAATTATTGGACTTTGGCAAGTAACTAAACGCCCATCTCTTACTAGTCGCTAGAACTTCTCTTTTATTCTGGCTAGCAATTGCTCTATTGCTTGTTTCTGATGCGATTCTCCCAAAGTCATCTTCGACTTGGTTTAACCAACCAAAATCACCTCGAGCAGACGCTGGCTCACGACCATCGTAGATCATATGTTTTTCATCTTCTTCGTTTTTTGTGGAATCTAATGACCGACCGTCATCTACACTAGCACAACCGACTGCTAATAATATGATTCCTAAGATTGCCCCATTTTTGATTTTATTGTACTTCCTGTACTTCATAGACCCTGACCTCCTAAGAAAAAGTATAGCACTTTGGACGAACACCTCAAGGAATTCCTTTTTCTATGTAAACTACTGTAAATTCTTCTTAAATTTTGATACCGAATTCTTGATGAAAAAAGCAAAGAATTCCCTAATTCGCGTCCAGACCCCTTTATTTTTAGCCTCGAACTCACCTAGACGGCAAGAGCTCTTAACCACGGCCCAAATTCCTTTTCGTGTAATACTACCTAAAGATCCAGAACTAGAGTCGCCAAAGACACTTAATCGTCAACATATTGACAAGCATGTGACTAAAGTTGCAAAAGCCAAATGTCTATCTGCTCTAAAAACACTTAAAGACCAGAAAAAAACATCATTTTTGGTACTTTCTGCAGATACGATTGTCTACTTCGATAAGAAAATTCTTGGAAAACCCAAAAATGAGAATGATGCTAAAAAAACCCTCTCTCTATTGAGCGGTAAATATCACGAAGTAAAAACCGCAGTCTGTGTTACCAAGTCAAAAAATAGGAAAGTAAAAATAAAAACTATTGTTGTGACTACTAAAGTTAAATTTTATAAATTTCCAAAAAATTGGATTGAATATTATGTATCTACTGGTGAACCCTTAGATAAAGCGGGTTCGTATGGAGCACAAAGCATAGGACAAGTTATGATCGAATCCATAGAAGGCTCTTATACTAATGTAATCGGATTACCAATATCAGAAACATGTAATCTGTTAGGTACTTTTTCATGAAACCTTACTTAGAAGTAGCTGAAAACTTCTCCTTGATTCAAGATGAAATTCAAAAATTATATTCTGCTCCTAACAGCATCACTCTGATTGGCGCTTCTAAAAGCCAATCTATTGATAAGCTCATTAGCGCATATAACGCTGGACTAAGAAATTTTGGTGAAAATTATGTTCAAGAGGCGATACTTAAAACGAATGAACTCAATAAAGCAATAAAACGTAATACATACAACCTACACTTTATTGGAAAAATACAATCTAAAAAATCCAAACAGATTGCTAATATTTTTGATCGAATCCACTCTTTAGACTCGATAAAATCTGCTGGCCTTATAAACGAAGAATTGAAAAAATTAAATAAAATCATGCCTTCGCTAATTGAAGTCAACATCTCTGAGTTACCTCAAAGAGGCGGTGTTCTTCCGACTCACATATCTGATTTTTTAAAAGATATAGAGCAATTTGAGCAATTAAAAATTGATGGATTAATGTGTATTGCTAGCAACTCATCTCAAGAAGTCTGTCAGATGCAATTTAGAAAAATGAAGGGGTTACTAAATAGCCTAAACTCATCCTGCAGTTTGAATACTAAACTTATTCACCTATCTATGGGAATGTCCAATGACTACAAAATAGCTATTCAAGAGGGGGCCACAATGGTGCGCATCGGCTCAAAGTTATTTGGAGAAAGAGGTAAAGTTGAAGGTTGAAATCTTATACGAAGAAGATGATTTTCTAATTGTAAATAAGCCTGCAGGTATTTTATCACAAAAAGCCTCCGCAAATGATTTAGATATCAGCTCTCTTTTAAATAAAAATCTCCGTATAGATTTTTTAGCCCCTGTACATAGATTAGATCGCAATACTAGTGGCTGTATCATTCTTGCAAAAAAATCTAAAAGCGCGAATTACTTGTCTGAGATTATAAAAAATAAAGAGCTAGAAAAAAAATATTTACTCATCTGCAAAGGAAGCGTTAAAGAAGAAGGTATTATTGATTTGCCAATTAGAAAAATTGAACACAAAAATATCTGTCAAATTAATTCTTCCGGCCAACCAGCGCAAACTCTTTATACAAAAATAGATACAAAATCTAATATTAGCTTAGTAAGCGCAACGATCCTTACCGGAAGACCCCATCAAGTACGCATACACTTTTCACATATAGGACACCCTATTTTAGGTGATAAAAAGTACGCAAAAAAACCATGGTCAGAAGTATTTTCAAGACAAGCGCTTCACGCGTACAAGATAAAATTTACTCACCCTATGACAAAAAATACGATTGATGTCTCTGCCACCATACCAGAAGACTTACAAGAGCTAGTCAAAAGATATCAGTTAGAACTACATGAATAAACTAGGTAAAATATTAGATAGAGTTCTTAAGCTCATTATAAAAAGTTCTAAGTTCTTCACCTAGAGGGGCTTCTATAGAAATACTTTTTTTACTAAATGGATGTTGAAACTCTATTTTGCGAGCATGTAGAGCCATTCTAGATAGTAAACTTGTCTCTGATATTTGGTTATTTTCTCCATAACTTTTATCGTTAAGTATTGGGTGTCCCAATAAATTTAAATGAACTCTAATTTGATGAAGCCTTCCTGTAACTGGATTAGCTTCAATGAGAGTATATTTTTCAAATTTCTCTTTCACGTGAAAAATCGTCAGGGAAGGCTTCCCTTTATTTAACTGTATCTGCGATCTACCTCTACCTTTTTTACCCTCTGCTCTTAGTAAAGGAATATTTACCTCACACTTAGTCCATAACGGTTCACCACGCACAAAAGCCCAGTATGTTTTTTTCATTTCTCTCGACTCAAATAAAAGAGATAGCGCTTTATGTGCTTCATGATTTTTAGCGAATAAAACTACTCCGCTAGTTTCTCTATCTAATCTATGAACAGGATATAAATCACGGCCCGAACTATCTATTTCGTGCCCATTGGCCCTTAGATATTTACCTACCTCATGCAATAAAATATTTTTTTCTATCCCCCAGCGATCAGCAACTACTAGTTCGCCTGAATTTTTAGACAAGGCTATAAAAAAATCATCTTCAATTAAAATTCTTTCTTTCAATTGTCGCTTCCTTTTCAGGTAAATCTATTTTTATCTGTTTCATTTTGTACACCATGGAATACGCACTGATATTATCAGGATAGAAATCTTTAATCGTTCTCACGATAATAAATCCTAATTTTTGATACAAGCCTATAGCAGAAGTATTCTTCACACTCACATCCAAAAACATAGATTCTATTTGTTCTTTTTCACATTTGTTTATTAATTTTCTTAAAAACCACTCAGCGATTCCCTGCTTTCTATGCTCTTTTTTTACTAGGATTGTTAAAAGATGAGATTCATTGAGTGCCTTCCGCACTATTGCATATGCTAGTACTTCAGAATCTGTATCATCATCAGTTACCACCCAAAAAATGGAATTCTCGTTAGTTAATTCTTCATCTAAACTCGATTTACTCCAAGGCTTTAGCATTGAGCCTTTCTCTAGTTCAGCAACCTGCGATATATCATCTTCTGTAGCTGGTCTTGGAGAATACGATAGCTTTTTCAATTATTTCTCCAGATATACTTTGACTAACGTTTTTATTTTAGCCTCTTGAAGTGAGGCACTTGCATCTCCCTCACTCAATGAAGTTAAATAATTCTGAATAAAAACCCTCTTTTCAAGCTCTTTAATCAATTGCCCTTCACCTTCTTTTCTACGAGAGTCTATATTCCAATAACTAGAATATTTTTTTCCTAAATCTAGCCATTGCTTCTTACACGCCTCTTTCTTATATATTTCTTTTACAGCTGAGTTAATAATTCCCAATTGCTTTGATTTTTTTGATCTTGCCTCAAGATATAAAATTTCGTCATCAATATATTTATTCAATAAATCAGTTCGACTCAAACCTACTGTATCATTATTTTTCTTAACCTCAATGCAAACCAATATCTTGTTCAAATCTTGGTATCTCTCAAGATCAGACTCTAGAACTGCCTCTTTACCCACTCTTGCTATTAGTGCATCTACTGCCACAAAATCTGCATTAGAATAAATCGAAATATAAGCCAAAACTAAAATTATTAAATTCATAACTAAATTATAAAACCCTAAAGATAGGGATGGAAATATTTAATTCATCTGTAACTTCTGCCTCTCCAAAAACCAATATATCCCCACTACTACTCAATCCTATAAACCTCATTTTATCTCCCTTATTTAGCTTTACATGCAATTTCGTATGTTCACTCCAATTGATTTCATGCTCTTTTTTGCCGTCTCTATAAATTTGCAGAGTTTTTTTCAATACACCGTACCAAAAAATCTCTAAATTCGTACTCTCTTGTGGGCTTAATGACACTGCTAGTGCTTTGTTAGATTGCTGATCAAGTTTGCCGCAACTTGAAATTGCAATTAATGAAGCTAATACAAACCATAGGTAGAATTTCTGAACCAAATTACTAATCATTACTATACTCCAATCGTTACCTGTTTCCGTGATACATCCAGGTATGCAAAAATTGGTTCAATTTACATTTCGTATCAAACGATCGACTGAATTTTTGGTATACTCACGCCATGCAAGACGCAAATATCCAAGAACAAATCGTAAAAAAAAGTCAAACAATGATCGAACTTCTAAAAGAATGTGAAAAAGTAGTTGTCGGTCAAAAATCAATGATGGAGAGAATCGTAATGGCGTTTCTCTGCGATGGGCACATTCTACTTGAGGGATTACCTGGTTTAGCAAAAACACTGGCTGTAAAAACAGTAGCCGAAGTTATGGATCTCTCATTTAATAGAATTCAATTTACTCCAGATCTTTTACCATCAGATTTAGTAGGCAGTATGATCTACAACCAAAAAACGGGAGAATTTAGCCCTAAAAAAGGGCCTATATTTGCCAATATCGTTCTTGCTGACGAAATCAATAGAGCTCCAGCAAAAGTACAGTCTGCTTTATTAGAATCTATGGCCGAACACCAAGTAACACTGGGAGAACAAACCTTTCCACTGCCAACGCCATTTGTTGTATTAGCTACTCAAAATCCTATAGAGCAAGAAGGTACCTATCAATTACCAGAAGCACAATTAGACAGATTTTTATTCAAAGTTAAAGTTACATATCCAAATGAAATGGAAGAACGCACAATTTTGGATCGCATGAGTAAGCTTGAATTACCTAAAATTTCAAAAAAAATACTCCCTGCTGCTTTATCAGACGCACGAGACTTATGCACAAAAGTTTATATTGATGAGAAGATAAAAGACTATATTTTAAAAATAATTTTCGCCTCCCGCTTTCCTGAGAAAAAAGGATTACATGATCTAAAAAGTTATATTCAGGTGGGTGGATCTCCACGAGCTACTTTAGGGCTAGCGAAAGCAAGTCGTGCTGCTGCTTTCTTAAGTGGTAGATCGTATGTGAGCCCAGATGATGTAAAAAGCGTTAGTTATGACATCTTAAGACACCGACTGCTTCTTACCTATGATGCCGACGCAAACAATGTTAGTACCGAAACGGTCATTAGGAGAATTCTAGATGTGGTGGAAGTTCCGTAAAAAAATTTCATCCGTAGAAGCGACTGAAAACACAGAAGAAGAGATCAGAGCTTCAGGCAGAGTACCGTTTAATGAAATCACTAAAAAAGTTAAAAAACTTGAACTAACTGCTAAAGAAAAGTCTAACACTATTTTATCTGGTGAATATAAATCTAGATTTAAAGGCCAAGGGATGCAATTTGCTGACTCTAGAGTCTATCAATATGGGGATGATATTCGACATATTGACTGGAGAACAAGTGCTAAAATGCAATCTACTTACGTAAAAACATTCGAAGAAGATAAGCAGCTAAATTTATGTATCGCTATAGATATTAGTCCATCATCTATGTTTGGCTCACAAGGTAGTAATAAGAAAGAAACAGCTGCAATTTGCTTAGCCGCCTTCGGAGGAGCTGCTGTTAGTAACCAGGACAAAGTCTCTCTACTCTTGTTTGATGAAAAAGTAGTAACTTATGTTCCACCTAAAAAAGGAACTCGTCACTTGCTTCGTATTATAGATGAAGTAATTCGCTCTAGCTCAAATAGCACAACTTCAAATATAGATGATGCCCTGAAGCTACTTACTAATTTAAATAAAAATGGCAGTATGATTATTTTATGCTCAGATTTTTTTAGTAAGTTTGATGACCATTACTTAAAAAAACTGGCAAAAAAAAATGATGTTATCTTAATTCAAACAACAGATTTTCGAGACGAAACTTTACCGAATATCGGTACGCTAAGAGTACAAGACCCAGAATCAAAAGAAATATTCATACTACCCACTGGCTCTTCTAAATACAGAGAGTTCTATAGAGAGGGACAAAGGGTATTTCGCAAAGAATTAAGTGCTCGATTACGAAAAACTGGGGCAGAACTTATTCACATTAGCACTAGTGACGATCCCATTAGAGGTTTGAATAATTTTTTCTATGCAAGACGCAAAGGAAGAAAATGATCACTGGGATTATTATAAAAAATACAGACGGATCAAATACTTTTCAAATTGGTGATTTGGTTACTCTTACTATAGGTAGTGATATTGGATATATTGAAAACGAAAAATGGATTGTAGATGGGTACGAACAAAAATGGATTCCTAGCCAATCTATTTTAGTAGACAATTCATCCATAAGATCTGTACATGAAAATGGATTACATAAAATTTACATCCAAGGAGTTCTTCATAAATCTGGTCCAATAAACTTTGGCCCACTGAACATAAGAAGAATTGAAGATAATAAAATTGAGTATATCGAAGTAGAAACAAATCTTGGTGAAGCAAAAAATATCTCTATTTCTGAAGGCGAGAAAATACAACCTTATACCAGTCTAATCCCCAGAGGCGGAATCGACTATTATACACTAAGTGCTTTATTATTGGCCCTCTTAATATTTGCAGTTTTTTTAATTAGGTTTTTTAAGAAAAAAGAGACCAATAAAGTAGAAGTGCTCAATCCGAAGCAATCTGCGTTAAAGTCATTACAAGAGCTGCAAAAGTATTCACGAGTAGATACACCACTGGCTAGCAACAGCTGGAAAGACTTCTCTTACTCTTTAGTTAAAATAATTAAAGTATTTGTGAGGCAAAACTTTAATCTGTCTATAGAAGATCTGACAGATAAAGAGTTCATTGAAAAATTAGGGGCTGAGATAAATAATGAAAACCAAATATCAAAATTAGAAAACATACTTACTCGACTGAACGGTGTTCGTTTTGGCCAAGAGCCTCTAAATAAATCAGAAATACCTCAACTAATTATCGAAACACGATCTTTTATAGAATCTACATTCATTGATAAGGACAAAAGAAAAAAATGATTCTAAAGTATCCTTATCTACTTTTTTTAATTCCTGTTTTGATTTGGATTGTCTATAAATCATCTCTATTATCTAAAGGATCGGTTCTCTTATTTCCCGTGCGGCAGCGAGCACTGAAATCGGTAGGCAAAGAAGGCTTCCTTAAAAAGTTAATTCCGAAAATACTTACCTTTTTATGGTTGAGCTTTTTTGTTATTGCCTTGGCTCGTCCACAAACTGCTTCGTCTATTTCTAGACGAATTTCTGAAGGGATTGATATTGTATTAACTCTCGACGTGTCCTTGAGTATGACAATTGAAGACACTGACAGTGAAGACGAAAATAGACTCGCACTAGCAAAAAGAATCCTTCTAAAATTTGTTGAGGGGAGAGCAGACGATCGTATAGGGTTTGTAATGTTTTCAGGAGAAGCAATATCCCTAGCACCCCCTACTCTAGACTACGCTGTTGTTCAACAAATGATTTCTCAAGCTGACGTACAGCTCTTAAAAGATGGTACGGCTATAGGAGAAGCGTTAGCAACCAGTGTAAATCGTTTAAAAAATAGTCGTGCGAAATCAAAAGTAATCATTCTCATTACTGATGGAGACAACAATCAAGGAGTAATCGCTCCTCTTACAGCAGGTGATTTAGCTGCTGGATATGGCATTAAAGTATATGCAATAGCTTTAGGCAAAGACGGCGTTGTTAAGTATCCGGATGAAGAGGTTGATTTTTTTGGATTTAGAAAGAAAATTTATAGAACAACAAATAGCTCGATAAATCCTGAGCTGCTGAAGAAAATTGCAAGCACAACAAATGGCAAATTCTTTAGAGCTGAGGATGCCAATGCTCTAGAAAATGTTTTTAAAGAAATTAATCAGCTCGAACGAAATAAAATCGATTCACAAGATAGAATTTTATGGAGTGAGCATTACCAAATATTCTTAATTATAGGACTTACTCTTTTAGTTTTAGATTTAATTTTACGAAAAACAATATTCAAGGTGCTACCAGAATGATTACTGAATTCCACTTTGCTAACCCAGAATATTTATTAGCTATATTTTTTATCCCGGTATTTTATTTTTTGAATACCCTCATGAAGAAAAAAGAGTATGGAAAATTAGAGCAATTTGCAAAAAGATATAATTTGGAGCAGTTGGTTCTAAAAAGAACGGAAAATAACTCAAATTTTAAAAGAATGCTTTTTCCCCTGGGAATAGCTTTAGTCATTATTTCTTTGGCAAGACCTCAAGCCAATCCAGTAATTGAAGATAGAGAAACTAGTAGCCTGGATATATTATTCTTGCTTGACCTCTCTAAAAGCATGGACACAGAGGACTTACCCCCCAGTAGGCTTAGTAAGGCAAAAAAATCCATGGGGACATTTCTCTCAAAACTCAAGGGGGATAGAGTAGGTATCATAGGATTTGCAGGCTCTGCTACTTTATTAATTCCGCTAACATCTGATTACGAACTTATTCGTTCACTTTTAAAAAATATCGACACTTCTATTATTGAAAATCAAGGTACTGACTATAATACAGCACTCAAAACAGCTCTTTTGGCTCTTAAACGGGGGGCCGAATCACAAACACAAACAGAAAATGGCAGCAGTACAGCAATTGTTTTATTCAGCGATGGTGAAGATCACTCATCTTTAGATTCTTCTTTAATAAAAGAATTACATGAAACCGGAACAAGAGTTTTCTCTATTGCTTTCGGCACTGAACAGGGGGCTCCAATTCCTTCTAGGGATGCTAGAGGACAACTTCGCGGCTATAAAAGAAGCTCTGACGGAAACCCAATTGTAAGTAAAGTAGAAACGAAGTTTCTCAGAGAAATTAGTGACAATACTGGCGGAAATTTTTACTTTTCCACTTTTTCAGAAAATGAAATTATAGATATTATTAATCGTTTATCTTATATGGATAGATCTGACACCAAATCTATTAAAGCAAAAGTATACACTGAATTTTTTGGAATATTTTTATCTATTGGACTATTACTCATTTTATTAAATTTCTTCCTATCTTTTAGAAGTTTTCAATTTCTCATCATATTTATACTCACTCATTTTATTTGTTTAAACGGATATTCTTTTGAAAATCCACTTTACTCAAAGGAGAAAATTCAAAGTAAAAAAGTTGAATCACTTTTATCAGAAAATAAGAAAGATGAGGCGCTCAAAATCTTAAATGATGAATTAGTGAATGATCCATACTCTGAAGCACTTAACTACAATACCGGTTCTGTTTATTTATTAAATAAGCAATATGATATCGGAAGAAATTTATTAAACGGAATACAAGAAAATAAAGACAACTCTAAAATCAAGGCCCTCTTTAATATTGCCGGATCTTATATAGAAGAAAAAAAACATCCTGAGGCCAAAGCACAGTATGCCGAATTATTGAGAGAAATTTCTAAAAATCCAGAAAATACAGAAGCGAAACAAATCAAAGAACAGGTTATAAAAAATCTCGAACTTATAAATAAAGAAGAACAGAATCAGCAGAATCAGCAGAATCAGCAGAATCAGCAGAATCAGCAGAATCAGCAGAATCAGCAGAATCAGCAGAATCAGCAGAATCAGCAGAATCAAAATAATTCAGAAAATAAGAATCAAGAAAGCAATTCTGACCAGGATAAGAAAAACCAAAATAACGAAGAGAAAAATAAAAACGAGGCTGATAAGGAAGACTCCTCAGAGAAACAGAAAGAAGAAGATTCTAAAAATGAAACAAAAGAAAATCAATCTAAACAGTTTAAATCTACTTCTAAATTTAAAGAACGTGATGACATCAGTGAACAGCAGGCAAAACAAATTTTAGAGGCTTTAGGGGAAAAAGAATCCGATTTACAAAAGAAATTCTTAAAAAATAAATCAGGACAAGGTAAAGTTAACGAACAAAATGGAAAAGACTGGTAAATTTATTCTACAAAATATAATTATAGCAATTTGCTATATCCCATTGGCTTTTTCTGCCCCATCTATCACAACATTTATTAAGCCAAATCCTGCGGTAGAGGGAGAAAGTCTTCAATTTACCATTTCTGTATCTACGGATCAAAGCGTGCCAATTTTCGAGCCCGAATTTACAGCTAATGAATTTCATGTTTTAGGCTCATCTTACGGAGCCGAATTCTCGCAAATAAACAATAAAGTCGAAAAAAAGACACGCTTTTCCTTTGTTCTTATGCCAACAAAGTCAGGCAATCTCACAATTCGTAATATTAAAGTCAAAGTGGCAAATGATATAATTACTAGTCCTGATATTAATGTTGTTGTTCAAAAAAGCAATAATAACAGTGATGACGAAGATACGAATCCAGCATCACCGAATAATTTTGGTAAAACAAACAACAATGACAATAAAAACAATTCGCATTTACCCAATCGCTTTAATAGCGACTTTACTGTTGTAGCAAGCGTCAATAAAACTAAAGCTTATGTGGGTGAACCAATAAACGTTGAATATAATATTTATGATTTTGGAGCAATTAGGCAAACCATTATTCAAAAATGGCCATCATTTAATGGTTTTTGGAAAGAAGAATTAGATATCACTAAGAGAATCACCTATAACGAAGTTTACGTTAAAGGTGACCTGATGAGAAAAGCGTTTATTTCTCGCTACGCTATCTATGGATTACGCCCTGGAAAGTTTAATCTAGATAAATTAGAAGTCAAAGGTATGTATGTCTATAACCCTGGAGGCATGTCTGGGTTTGGTATATTCGACATGAAATCAGGCTTACATGCTAGCCAAAGTATTCCCTTAGAGATTGTACCTCTGCCAACAGTAGGTGCCCCTGCAAACTTTGCAGGAGCCGTAGGTGGCTTTCAAATCAGTGCAAAAATCAATTCTACCGTTGTTGAGCAAAATACCCCTATTACTTTATCACTCGAACTACTAGGAAATGGAAATTTTCATAGCATAGAGGCCCCTGAAGTTAAGTTTCCTAGTGACTTTGAAATATATGACAGTAGTTCAGAATTCATTAAAAATAATTCTCAAATCACAACTGGGAAAACGTTTAACTATATAGCTATACCGAGAGCTGCAGGTAAATTTGAAATTCCGTCAATTTCTTTCTCTTATTTTGATGTAAATGTAGAAAAATACAAAACTATAGAAACGAAATCAATTCAGCTCGAAGTAACACCATCAGACAAATCTTTTTCTGATACAAATATTTATCTACAAAAAAATGCTAAAAATAATCCCAATCAAACGAACTCTACTCCGCTCACACAACCCATGAGAACATTTGATTATAAATACGAATCCTCATTTGCTAAAAAATCATTTTTGATCTTCATCACACTAATTATAGTCAACTTTATTTTAGCTTTGTTTATATACGGACAATTCGTATCTAACACTTTTTCAAAAGCACGACTAAAACTTGATCCATACGCAAAGCCAAAGCAAAAAATAAAATCGATTCGTAAAGATCAAAAAATTGAAACCCTACTCTCTCAAATAGAAGACATTATTATAGATATTAGTGACATTAAATTAGGCTATCCAACTAGAGGCCTAACCATCTCTCAACTAGAAACCTCTTGGCATGAATATGGATTTTCAAATGCAGTACTTACAGAGATTAAAAAAATTCATCAAGAAATTGCCGAAGCCCGATACGCAAAAAACCAGACACTTAACTCTCAAAAAGTTAATGCAGAAAGAATTTTAACATCAATTTCTCAGCTACTTACAAAAATATAAATTGGTTTTACTGCTTTTTATAAAAGGCATCTAAAGCATCAACTACTCTAGAGACGCTTTCATTAGAAAGCTCAGGGAATATCGGTAAAGATAGCACTTCTCTTTCTAACTCTTCACACGTACTTAAATTCTCTTTACCTACATAATTCGAAAAAGCTCGCTGCTTGTGCATAGCTAGTGGATAGTATATTTCCGAACCGATTTTCTGCTCAGAAAGAAATTTTTTTAAATCATCTCTTTTCTTGGCGCGAATAGTAAATTGATTCCAAACACTATATTCGTTTTCTTTCGTTTTCATTGGTAAACGAATAAACTCATCTAACTTTGTCTCAGCAAAATATCTAAAATACTCTTGGGCAACTCGATTACGCTCTTGCTCAAATTCTTTTAATTTTCTCATTTTAATTCGTAAAATTGCTGCTTGAAAAGAATCTAAACGCGAATTGAAACCAATTCTTTCATGGTAGTACCTCTGCTCAGAACCATGTACACGAATCATCTTTAACTCTCTACAGTCAGACTCGTCTTTACAAGAAATCATTCCCGCATCGCCCATGGCTCCCAAGTTCTTTGTGGGATAAAAACTGAATGATCCATAGTCACCCCATGTACCTGCCTGCTTTCCATCAATAGAGGCTCCCATGCTTTGTGCACAATCTTCGATTATCGTTATTTTTTGTTTCGCATTGGCTATTATTTGTTGGAGCTTTTTCATATCTACCATTCGCCCAAATAAATGAACGGGGATAATTGCTTTTGTTTTGGTAGAAATTTTTTTTTCTACTTCTTCTAAAGACAAGTTATAGCTATTGTCGCTGTCAATAAAAATAGGAATAGCTCCTACGCGAACAACGCTAGCTACGGTGGCATAAAAAGTAAATGATGGAACTAACACTTCATCACCAGGACCAATACCAGCTGACATCAAGGGAACCAAGAGAGCATCGGTCCCAGAAGCACAAGAAACAGCATGCTTTACACCAGTGTATGCTAAAAATTCACTTTCGAACTTAGTGACTTCTTCTCCCATGACAAAAGCAGAACGATCTATGATCTGCTCTAGTGCTTGAAGCACTTCTTCTTTAAACGGTTTATTCTGAGTTGTAACGTCAATTAGGGGTATACTATTCTCTCTCATGTCTTGCTTATAGCACGATTTCTGTCTCTGATGGATTAGATATATTTTCTGTTCATATTCTAAAATAATCTGACGCAACACTAAACTCGTACTAGAATAAATGAGATTCGGTTATAAACGAGGTCAGATATATGCCACTAATTAGCATTTTAATTCCCACAAAAGACCGACCTGAATGGGCCTTGGATGCGCTGCAAAGTGCTTTGTCTATAAAACATACTCAATTAGAAATTATTTTTAGTGATAATTGCTCGAAGATAGAAATTCAAAGTCCGTTTTTAAAAGACCAAAGGGTTCGCTACTTTCGTCAAAAAGAACCCTTATCTATGGTAGATCACTGGAATTTTTGCATAAACCAGTCTCAGGGTGAATTTATTAAATTATTGTGCGATGACGATTTATTGGTTCCAGAAGGTTTTTCAAATGAGATTGAGTCTCTCACCAAACATCCAAACGTATCTTTAGTGTGCTCAAATCGCATTGAATTTTCAAAAAACAAAGAAGTACTCGTACTAAACTTTTCCAAAGAGTCTATTTTACCTAAAGCACTAGCTCTTAAAAAAATGGTGTTTTCCGAAAACTTTATTGGTCCTCCTTCATCTGTTAGTTTTAGGCGCTACCCTAAATTTCAATTTCCTAAAGAGTATTCTTACGCTTGTGATTGGGCAGCTTGGATTGAGCTTTTAGAACATGGTGATCTAATGCAAGTTCCTAGCACTAGCTGTAAGTTTCGCATCCATGAAAAAAATCTCACTAATAAATTCATAGAAAACCACCAAGATTTCTTTGAAGTTCAAAGCTTAAGAAAAAGAAGTGCTCTAAGACTTAAATCTATTCAATCAAACCATTTTTATTACTCTTTGGTAGCTGACTATTTTTTTTACTATAGAATGTTGAGAAGAATTTTTCGTTGCTTAAGATTGAGAGATTTTCGCTCACTGGGTATTTTTTTAAAAAAACTAGGCAATATGCTTTAGCTGCTATTTTTAGAAGAAAAAATTACCGAATAATCTTCGATTTGCTGGCATGTAAACTCATGAATGTTAGTCTTATGAATCAACCACTGACTGTACCAGTTTGCAGTCCACTCAATTGCTTGAGAGAAATTTAGCTTTGGGCTCCAGCCTAAAAGATTAGAAGCTTTGTCACAATTCAGACGCAGAATTTGAGCTTCTTTTTTTCCATCATTGAGCGGTTGAATATCATAACGAAAATCTTTCCACGATTTCTTCAGTTGCTCGATAACTTCTTTTGTATTTGCTTCGGACTCTTTTCTCGGACCAAAATTAAACGCTTCACCATGGATCTTTTGATTTTCAATTAAGCTTTTCCCTACACACAAATAAGCAAAAAGAGGCTCTAAAACATGTTGCCATGGACGTATGGCTGCTGGATTTCTAAGCAGTAATGATTTTTTAGATTCCCACGCGCGAAAGGCATCACAAATCAAACGATCTTCTGACCAATCTCCTCCGCCGATGACGTTTCCGGCACGAACCGATGAAACTCGACATCCACTAGAGAAAAAAGAACGAACATAAGAAGAAAAAACAATCTCAGCAGCTGCTTTCGAAGCCGAGTAAGGGTCGTGCCCTCCCAATGGATCACTTTCTTTAAAGTCGTTACCTTCATTTAAGTTTTCATAAACCTTATCAGTAGTAATCACTACAGCCGATTTTAATTGGGGATTTCTTCGAACAGCTTCTAAAAAATGCGCAGTTCCCATTACATTCTCAGAAAAGGTTTGTATTGGAATATCGTAAGACCTGCGTACTAGAGGTTGCGCAGCTAGGTGAAATGCTATCTCGCAGTCCTTCATTGATTCTGAGAGCTCATCCAGGTCTAAAATATTTTTTCGTATGTCTCGAATACGCCCTTGATGATTTAATACTTCGAAAAGAGAAGGTTCTGTTGGAATGTCTTTGGAATAACCAACAAGTTCGGAGCCAAACCCCAGAAGAATCTCTGTTAACCAACTACCTTTAAATCCTGTATGTCCAGATACGAATACTTTTTTTCCTTTATAGAAAGAAGCTAAATTCATTTAGTCGTTCCATGTTTTCCAAGGCGCTTTGTTTCTTTCCCAAAGGTCTTCTAAAAGCTCACGGTCTCGAATAGTGTCCATACACTGCCAAAAACCCTCATGAGTATAAGCCATAAGTTGCTTATCTTTTGCAATATTCTCTAACGGTGCTTTTTCTAAAATACAGCTATCGCCATCTAAGTATTTGAAAACTCCTGGCTCCATAACCATATATCCACCATTGATCCAACCAACATCACTGCCTAATTTTTCTCGAAAGTTTGAGATAGAACCATTCTCTCCTATGTCAAGACCACCAAATCGAGCAGAAGGCTTTACAGCAGAAATTGTCACCAGTTTCCCGTGAGATTTATGAAATGCAATTAACTTTTCAATATTGATATCAGAAACTCCATCACCATAGGTGAATAAAAACGGTTCATTTTTAAAGTAGTGCTCTAGCCGCTTTAGGCGACCACCCGTCATAGATTCTAAACCAGTATCTATTAATTTTACTTTCCAATCTTCCAAACGATGACGAGATAAAGAGGTTGTGGCACCGGTACTCAAATCTACTTCAAAGTCACTATTTAATGCTGCCCAATGAAGAAAATAGTTTTTGATATATTCCCCTAAATAACCTGTAGCTAAAGTGAAATTCTTGATTCCATGCGAGGCATAAATTTTCATAATATGCCACAAAATGGGATGCCCCCCCACCGTAACCATAGGTTTTGGTCGCACCTGGGTTTCTTCTGAAAGTCTTGTTCCCTTACCACCACATAAAATGATTGCTTGCATAAAAATTACCTTAATTCAGAGAGCTCTTATAAACAATAGCTTTTCAGTAACCGGTATTATGATAAAAGAAGGGTATGAAACAAGAAGAAAGAGCAAACATTCAGGGAGTCAACATTAGCCAAAGAAGAAAAATCTTCGACGATCGAGGGGGTATTTTTCATATGTTGCGCAGCGATGACCCTGAGTTTCAAAATTTTGGAGAAATCTACTTTTCTAAAATCCATGCAGAAGCCATTAAGGCCTGGCACCACCATAGCTTAATGACTTTAAATTATTTAGTTGTCACTGGATCAATTCAACTGGGCCTTTGGGATGGAAGAAAAGACTCCCCTACCTATGGAAAGTCTCAAACGATTTATATGGATGAACAATCAAGCACTCTAGTGACTGTCCCTCCTGGGGTTTGGAATGGATTCAAAGGCCTAGGCAACACAAGCTCGATTGTTGCTAATTGCGCGACCCACGCGCATAGCCCAGAGGAAATCACTCGTAAGCCGTATAATGACCCTATGTTTCAGTATAGCTGGGAACTAAAGCACGGGTAAATGCTGTAAAAATTTGTAAAACGTATAGTTCTACTTTTTAGATCCGCGATCAGAAAACCCTACAAGCTCAAAAATTTTTTTCTTACCTCTTTTACCAGCTACAATCCTGATTTGGCTCTTGGAAAGATCAAAGTACTCCGCTAAAAGTTCTATAATTTTTTCGTTTGCTTTTCCATCTATTGGAGGGGTTCGCACTCTAACTTGATAACTACCATCGGATTGTTCTTCAACTGACTCGACTTTAGACTTTGTTTTGGCTAAGACCGAAATTTTCATAATGGAAGCCAATTTTTTATGGAGCACTCAAGTAATTATAATAATTGTTTTGTTACTGCCTCTAAACTTTCAAGCATATAATTGATTTGAACTTGGTCAATCGTTGGATGAACACCAATCCAAAATGTTTTATTCATGATCTTGTCTGTATTAACCAACTCACCAACAACACGATAGTTCACTCCTTGATAAGCTGGCTGACGAATGATATTTCCCGCAAATAAAAGTCTGGTGCCCACTTTTCTCTCTTCTAATTTTGCGACAAATTTTTCTCTATCAAGTTTATCACTACAATGAAGAGGAAAACCAAACCAAGAAGGATTTGTTCCTTTGTTAGGCTCTACAGGAATTAAATGTTCTTTTAAAAGAGGCGAGCTTTTGATTCCGCTATAAATAGATTTCCAATTCGCTCTTCTTTTTTCGATAAAGCCTTTGGCTTTTTTAAGTTGAGATAAGCCAATAGCGGCCTGCATATCAGACATTTTTAAGTTATATCCAATATTCGAGTACGTATATTTATGGTCATAGCCTTCAGGTAAAGTACCAAGCTTCCAACAAAATCGTTTATTGCAGGTATTGTCTTTTCCAGGAGCACACCAACAATCACGTCCCCAGTCTCTCATACTCTCAGCCACTTTTTTGAGTCGTCCATCTTTAGAGAAAACAGCGCCACCTTCTCCCGTAGTAATATGATGGGCGGGATAAAAACTTAAGGTTGCATAATCTCCAAAAGAACCCGCGGGCTTCCAACCATCTTCAGTTTCAATTTCAGAGCCTAGAGCATCACAACAGTCTTCGATGAAAAAGATATTTTCAGAAGCACACCATTTGGCAATCTTATCTGCTCTGTAAGGATTCCCTAAAGTATGCGCAATGATAACTGCTTTTGTTTTTCCTTTTACAAAAGCTTTTTGAATACTTTCTAAAGAGACATCTAGAGTACGATCATCAATATCGATAAAAACAGGAACCAAACCGTTTTGTACAATCGGATTCACTGTTGTGGGAAATCCCGCAGCTACAGTAATCACTTCATCACCTGGCTTAAGACGTTCTCTACCCAAGCTTTCCATCATCGGCGCTGTAAGAGAAGATGTAGCAACAAGATTAGCTGATGAACCGCTATTAACTAAAAGTGCTTTTACTTTTCGGTTCATCCATTTTGGCAGCTCTGCCTCAAACTCATCAGAGAATCTTCCTGCGGTTAACCATAGATCTAGAGAAGCATCGATCAGTGAAACAAGATCGTCTGCATCTAAAAGCTTTCCACTAGGCGGAATATAGGTTTTTCCTGGAATGAATTCTTTTTTTCCAAAATTCTCGGCAAAATACTTTCGACTTAATTCGAAGAGCTCTTCTCTCTGTATAGACATAGCTATACCTTATAGTAGTTCCTGTACCAGTCTACAAACTTTTTCACACCTTCTTCTACTGAAGTAGATGGTTTAAAGCCTGCATCAGCAATCAAGGCATCTACATTGGCATAGGTACTAGGCACATCGCCGGCCTGCATGGGCATCATATTTTTCTGCGCTTTTTTCCCAATAGCACTCTCTATCGCTTCGATATAGCGCATCAATTCTACTGGGTTATTATTACCTATATTGTATACGATATAAGGCGCTGAGCTTGTAGCAGGATCGGGCCTATTCGCATCCCAATTTGAATTCTTCTCAGGCACTTTTCTAGAAATTCTTGTAACTCCCTCAACAATATCATCCACATATGTAAAATCTCTTTTCATTTTTCCATGATTAAAAACATCTATTGGCTTGCCTTCTAAAATAGCTTTCGTAAATAAAAAAAGTGCCATATCAGGCCTACCCCAAGGACCATATACTGTAAAGAACCGCAAACCAGTACAGGGCAATCCAAATAAGTGCGCATAAGTATGCGCCATAAGCTCATTTGCTTTTTTTGAGGCTGCATAAAAAGATAACGGATGATTCACGCTATCATGCTCTGAAAACGGCATTTTAGTATTTGCCCCGTAAACAGAAGATGTTGAAGCATAAACCAGATGCTTTATTTTATTGTGACGACATCCTTCCAATATATTAGTAAAACCCACTAAATTTGCTTCTACATAAGCTTGAGGATTCACTAACGAATAACGAACTCCTGCTTGTGCAGCTAAGTGAATCACACAATCAATTTCGTTTGCTTGAAATAAATTCTCCATTGCCTGGCGGTCAGCAAGATCAATTTTATGAAATCGAAAATTACCGTGCGCAATTAATTGCGATAATCTCGCCTCTTTTAAACTTGGGTCATAGTAATTGTTCATATTATCAAGACCAATTACTGTTTTGCCCTCACTTAAGAGTCGTTTTGCTGTATGAAAACCAATAAAGCCTGCAGCACCTGTTACTAAGTATTTTTCCATAAAGTTTGATCGCCTTCGCTAATAGATTTACTCACAAGAAAATTTTGCCATACGAAAAGAACGATTCCAAACACCAGTGAAAATTTCTTCTGAGATACAGCCCGCAGGCGTGTGAACTCGATTAGGTAGCGAACAAAGTGCAGAATCATACAAAAACACTTTTCCATGATACCCTTGGTCTGGACTCCAAAATCTAATATTTATGTTTTTATTTTCTGCTAAAAGATATCTCTTAGTAGCATGAGCCCCCTCATCACAAGGCATCCATATGGTAGAGAGCACAATATCAGAACTTGTTTTAATATGCTCTAAAGCCTTCCCAAGGTCATGTAAACGTACAAACATACTAGTAGATCGATAACCACAAACCATCACAGAAAGCAGGCATAAGAAAATCAAAATACGTTCTTTTCTTATAAAGCTTTGTTGAAAAATAATTTGAACCAATAAACATGAATAGATAACACCAATGATAGATTGAATATAAGCAGATATTCCCCAAGGCAAAAAAAGTACTAAGAAGGCACAAACTCCTACAATAGGAGTCCAATGAATCAAAGGTAGTTTATTTTTAAAATTAAAAACGGCTCCAATCAAAATCGGAGCCATGAAGAAAACTCCATTTATTGTAAACAAATTAGGGATAATTTTCCGATAATCATACTGCTTAGTATACGCGCCTTGAGAAGAGATATAAGCGAAAAAACTTAACGCAAAAATTCCTAAAACCAACAAACATAAAAAGGTAAAAATATTTTTCTTTCTTATTTTTCTATGTAAAATTAACCCTGACTGGTTCGCTATAAAGATCCAAAAGCCGATAGAATAATAAATCATGAATGATGCTTTTGATCCTACACCCAAAATAAAGACAACGAGAGTAACTGAAAGCAATTTTAGATTTATTTCTTTTCCTAAACGATCACAGAAAAAGCAAAAAACTGTTCCCAAAAAAAGTACAATTTTCTCTTGTAGGCTGGGGTGCTGAAACCAATCATATTGGTAAAAAAAACAAGCAAGCGCCACAAGAACATAAATAGTATTTAGCCGAAAAATTTTTGCAAAAATTTTAGTAGAAAAAATAAGAACTAAAATTGAGATACAAGCGTTCCATAAAAAAGCAAATGTAGATCCCCACAAGATTCCCGGAAGATATATCACAAACGCCATCAACGGATATAATGGTCTAAACATTCCCCAGCCGCTTATATCATTCACAGCATACTGCCAAGATGTGTTAAAAATTCCTTGCTGGCGCATTGTGGGAACAAGGTCATAAATTAAAGAAGCGTCATCCATTAGCCCCCAGTGAGGTTGAAAATAGAATATAGCAAAAAATATGATAGTTAATAGAGTAACTAAAGTGGCATACACAAATCGCTGCGTTGTAATTTTATTCATTACCTATTCTTTTTTAAAGGCGCCAGAAGTCGAATCCGGCCTCTTTTAAAGCTATACGGTCAAAAGCAGATTTTACATCGATGAACGGAGTTCCCGCTTTGGTAAATTTTCTGATTTTTTGTAAATCCAAAGATTTAATCTCTTTATGTGCAACCGCTGCGATTATAGCATTGACTTGCTTTAGGTCATTAATATCACAAAGCTCGACTCCATACTCATGACGAACTTCATCAGCATCAGCAACAGGATCCCAAACTAAAATATTCGCACCGTAAGCTTTTAGCTCAGTGATAATATCTATCACTTTTGAATTTCTCACATCAGGACAATCTTCTTTAAACGTAATCCCCATAACTAATATGGGGCTATTCTTCATCTCACAACCACTAGCAATCATTTTCTTAATGGTGTTTTCTGCAATATAAGCACCCATTCCGTCGTTAATTCTTCGACCAGCTAGTATTACCTGTGGATTATAACCAAGTGTCTCTGCTTTGTGAGTTAGATAATATGGATCAACACCTATACAGTGCCCCCCTACTAGGCCTGGTCGAAAAGGTAAAAAATTCCATTTTGTACCGGCCGCCGTTAAGACATCTAAAGTATCAATCCCTACTTTGTGAAAAATAATCGATAGCTCGTTGATAAGAGCTATATTCAAATCTCTTTGCGTGTTTTCGATTACCTTTGCAGCTTCTGCCACTTTAATATTTGGCGCTCTATGTACTCCTGCCGTTACAACCTGCTCATACAACCAAGCAATTTGGTCTAAACTTTCTTGGTCCATACCTGCAACTACCTTTACGATTGTCTCTAAGGTATGTACTTTATCACCTGGGTTGATTCTCTCAGGTGAATAGCCAATTTTAAAATCTACACCACATTTGAGGCCAGAAAGTTTTTCTAAAATAGGTAAACACACTTCTTCTGTGGCGCCGGGATAAACCGTAGATTCAAAAATAACAATTGCCCCTTTTTTAAGGTTCTTCCCTATAGTTTCACTGGCCGAAACCATAGGACTAAGGTCTGGTCGATTTGATTCATCTACCGGCGTAGGCACTGCGGCTACAACAAAGTCAGCCTTACTTAAGTCTTTAGGGTCTGTTGTGTACTGAATATGTTTAGCTTCTTTAAATTTTTGCCCCTCGACTTCTCCCGTTGGATCAAAACCTTTTTTGTAGGCATCCACTTTTTTCTGCGAAAGATCATATCCTATAGTTGGCATTACTCTGCCGAATGCCACTGCTAAAGGTAAACCAACATATCCTAAACCTAATACCGCTACTGTTTTATTTTTCATACGCATTTAGTCTAATCGAACTTGAGTAGCGAAGCTATCACGATTGCATTTCAATATAACGCATTGCTTTAATACGCTCAAATAGACCCTGCCTTTGATTGCAATTTTACATCAACTATAGCAACATCTGGCGAATCCGTTTAAACAGGTAAAGTCAACGCAAATACAACCATAAAAGAAGAGAGTTTCGTGATTGGTGTAGGTACATTTAGAACTTCGCAAAAAGCCAAAGATTACGTTAACGACGTCTTAGACTCTGAACGTTTATCCTATGGTCCATACACACAAAAATTCGAAAGAGTTTTTGCAGGAGCTCACGATTGCCGTTTCTCTATTATGACAGCAAGCGGTACTTGCGCTCTTTTAATCGCCCTTGCCGCCTTAAAAAATAAATATAAGTGGCAGGATGGTGATGAAGTGATTGTGCCTGCGGTTACATTCATCGCCACATCGAATGTGGTTTTACAGCTTAACTTAAAACCTGTATTTGTAGACGTAGAACCTACTTATTACGAAATTGATCCTTCTAAAATTGAAGCCGCCATTACATCAAAAACACGAGCGATAATACCTGTTCATTTATTTGGCTGTCCTTGTGATATGGATCCTATTTTAGCAATTGCTAAAAAACATAATTTAAAAATAGTTGAAGATTCTTGTGAGACCATGTTCACAAAATATAAAGGCAAATCCGTTGGTTCATTTGGCGATATTGGATGCTTTTCAACCTATGTTGCTCATATTCTAATTACTGGAGTTGGTGGACTCTGCACTACTAATGATCCTGATTTAGCTATCAATCTTCGCTCACTAATGAATCATGGTAGAGATTCAATCTATCTGAGCATTGATGATGATAAAAATAAAACCAAAGAAGAAATGCAACTAATCGTGCAAAGAAGATTTAAGTTTGTACAAATGGGTTATAGTTTTCGAGTTACTGAAATGGAAGGGGCTCTAGGCCTTGCTCAATTTGAAGAACATGAATCCATGATGAAAAAACGCTGGGAAAATGGTTTGTTTTTCATGGATAAACTAAAACACCTTTCAGAGAATATACAGCTACCAACTGTTCGGCCTGATTCGAATCACGCCTTTATGATGTTCCCTATCGTTCTAAAAAAAGAAAAGAAAGATTCTTTTGTGCAGTATTTAGAAGAAAATGGGATCGAAACTAGAGAAATGCTACCTCTAATAAATCAACCTTATTATCAAGAGATTTTTCAAATCGATGAAAGCACATTCCCTGTAGCGAAATGGGTGAACGAAAGTGGTTTTTATATCGCTAGCCACCAAGATCTAACTGACGATGAAAAAGATCATATCGTACAAACATTTACGAATTATTTTGCGAATAAAAAAGTAGAGAAAGAAAAGTCATGTCTTGTTCTTTTATCTAAGGGCGACAAGCGAGCGGCAATAGACCTTTTTGACTTAATCCCTACAGCAAGTTTTGACCAAAAAATCTTTATAGAAGCCAGTAACGACCAAGAAGCTCCAACATTTTATAAAAAGAATGGTTTCGAAATCATCCAAGGCGACTATGGAAAAGGCGACGCTATTCAAAAAGCCTTAGAGACAACAAATTGCGAAAACATTGTTGTTTTAGGTACAGATGGGTCTAATGACCCTAAAGACATAGATAGAATCTTAATTAAACTTCGACAAGGCAATGAATTAGTCATTGCCAGTAGATTCTTACCCGACGGTGGACGCAGAACAAATCGACCTCTTTCTTACCGATCTATAGGAAATCGATTTTTTACTTTTTTGTTAGGCGTTATGACTGGCAGAAACATTACCGACTGCAATAATCTATTTCGAGGATTCAAGCGACAAACCTACAAAAAGATTCACCCCAAAGTCTATGGCGATAGCGCTCTATTTGAAATGACACTATTAGCTCTAAAAGCTGATTTAGATGTTGTTGAAGTTCCAACCATAGAAAAGCCCTCTAGAGCAATGGGAACAAAACGCAATAGATTACTGAGCGCATTTAGCTTTACTTGGATTCTTTTTACCGAAGCCTTTATTCCTAAAAAATCATGACTAAAAATAAAAAAATATATATTGCTGGGCATAGAGGGTTACTTGGTTCGGCAGTCGTTCGAGAACTTAAATCAAAAGGATTTGATAATTTAATTACTGCTACAAGCGATGAAGTAGACTTAACAAACCAAGAGCAAACTTTTTCTTTTTTAGAAGATCAAAAACCTGATTTAATTTACTTATGTGCAGCCAAAGTTGGAGGAATAAGGGCAAATATGCTGGCTCCCGGTGAGTTTTTGTACCGCAATTTAGCCATCCAAAATAATGTTATTGAAGGGGCGAGAAAAATTGGCGTTGAAAAACTTCTCTTCGTAGGCAGCTCTTGTATATATCCAAAAGAAGCAGAATGCCCTATTAAAGAAGAATCTTTTATGACAGGGCCTTTTGAGCCGACCAACGAAGGTTATGCCTTAGCTAAAGCAAGTGGTATTCGCCTCTGTCAATTTTATCGCAAGCAGTATGGCTGTAATTTTATAACCGCACTTCCTACGAATTTATTTGGGATCAACGATCAATATGATCCAGAAAAAAGCCATTTATTGCCTGCCTTAATTCGTAAGGCCCATATCGCAAAAATCAACAAGCAAACAGAAATAGAAATTTGGGGATCAGGCAAACCTAAACGAGAATTTATGCTTAGTGACGATTGCGCCTCTGCGCTAGTTCATTTAATGAATAATTACTCTGGAGAAGAACCCATCAATGTTGGAACGGGCGAAGACCTAAGCGTTTTTGAGCTTGCTGAGCTAACTTGTAAAGTTATTGGTCTAGAAGCAAAAATCAAGACAGATCCAACAAAGCCTGACGGCATGATGAGAAAGCTACTCGACGTTTCTAAACTAAAAGCCTTGGGTTGGACTTCAAAAATTTCTTTAGAGAGTGGTATTGAAATAGCCTATAACGACTTTCTCACAAAAAATAATGGTGTGAATCTAGCATGAAAATATCTCTAGTGATTTTAACTTATAATGAAATTATCGGCTTAAAAGCATTGTGGAATAAAATCCCCTTCGAAACAGTAGATGAGGTGTTCGCTGTTGATGGGGGAAGCACCGATGGTACATTGGAATTCTTTAAAAAGAACAGTATCAAAGTCTATGGACAAGAAATTAAAGGTAGAGGAGAAGCTTTTCGGATTGCTTTCAAAAATGCAAAAGGAGATGCATTACTTTTTTTTAGCCCTGATGGCAATGAAGATCCAAACGATATTCCAAAATTTAAGCCCCTTTTAGAGCAAGATAATGATCTAGTTATAGCCACGAGGATGGTTAAATCTGCAAGAAATGAAGAAGATGATCAGATTTTTAAATGGAGAAAATGGGCCAATAATGGTTTCACGCTCATGGCAAATTTGACTTGGAATCGTAACAAATATGTAACCGACACAATAAACGGATACCGCGCTATTAAAAAGTCTGCCTGGGAAAAAATTCGCCCTAATGGACCCGGCTATACAATTGAATATCAAAGCTCTATTCGCGCATTTAAATTAGGTCTAAAGATTGCTGAGTTCCCAACCCTTGAAGCAAATAGAATCGATAATAGAGTTGGATCGCCTTCCATACAAACGGGCTTGGCTTTTGTTAAACTTTATTTATCTGAGCTAAAAGTAGGCAAAAATTTAAACCCTTAGTAAGAGCCTTAGTCTTTAACAAATATTTTTGTTGAGGTTATTGTATTAAAAACATTTACCTTTGCGGCTTGAGGGCTAGCGCTTTGATTGTTAATCCCTCTTGAAAACAAAATTCTTTCAAAAGAGCCACTACAATTTGTTTGGCCGGGAAATACATCCAATACAGTGACGAATGGAT
>JAMLID010000041.1 GCA_023954355.1 Oligoflexia bacterium
TATCTGGATACAGCCAGCTGCAGGCGATGCAGGAGGCGCATTAGGTGCCGCTTATGTAGCGAATCACTTACATCTAAAAAACAAAAGAAATATAAAATCAAAGGATAGCATGCGTGGCTCATATTTAGGACCAAAGTATGAAAACGCTGAAGTAGAAAAAAGGCTATCATCGATAGGTGCTAAATTTCATAAAAAGTCAGAAGAAGAAGTATATGAAATTACTGTTGATACATTAAAAAAAGGACAAGCAGTGGGCTGGCACCAAGGAAGAATGGAGTTTGGTCCTAGAGCCCTTGGAGGTAGGTCAATCTTAGGAGATCCTCGCTCACCAAAAATGCAGAGTGTATTAAATTTAAAAGTAAAATATAGAGAGTCGTTTAGACCATTCGCTCCAGCTGTAATTAGAGAAAGGCTGTCTGAGTGGTTTGAGTTAGATGTTGATAGCCCATATATGCTTTTAGTTGCCGATGTTCATAAATCACAAAGAAAAGAAATGACAGAAAGTGAAAAAAAATTATTTGGAATAGAAAAACTAAATGTTCCTAGATCTACTATACCAGCTGTAACTCATGTGGATTATTCTGCTAGAATACAGACAATACATAAAGAAACAAATCCGAGATTTCATGCGCTCTTAGAAAAATTTTATAGTGAAACAGGAACACCGGTTTTAGTAAATACGAGTTTTAACGTAAGAGGTGAGCCCATTGTTTGTTCACCAGAAGACTCGTTTCGTTGTTTTATGGGAACTGATATAGAGCTGTTAGTAATAGAAGATTTTGTGATGTATAAGCACGAACAGCCTGAATCTTTACGTCTCAACTATAAAGATGCATTTCATTTAGACTGATGTCGAATAGAGGAAAAAATATAATAGTAATTGGTGCAGGCGTAGTCGGATGTGCCATTGCATGTCGTTTATCAAAACTAAATTATTCCGTTTATGTTTTAGAGAAAAATTCTCGGATAGCAGATGAAGTGACTAGTCGAAACAGTGGTGTAATTCACGCAGGACTTTATTATCCACCAGATTCATTGAAGGCTAAGTCTTGTATTAGTGGAAATGAAAAACTTTATAAGTGGTGTGAAGAGCGGTCTGTGACTTTTAAAAGAACAGGAAAATGGATAGTAGGCTCCCGGGATGATGAAAATGAGCTTATGAGTATTTTAAAAAATGCAAATGATTCAGGTGCAAAGAGGTTGAGGAAGGCAAGTAACACTGAGATAAAAATGCTAAATGACATAGGAATAAACGCAGACATTGCAGTATTTTCAGAGCTATCAGGGATCGTAGATCCTTATGAATATACGAATTCTTTTCGAATAGAAGCAGAAAAGAATGGAACAACTTTTGTTTTAAATACTGAAGTTTTACAAATAATAAGAAAAAATAATGGATTCATTATTGAAAGCTCTAATGGAGAAATTGAAACTGATTTTATTATAAATTGTGCTGGACTGTATTCAGATGAAGTTCACAAAATGCTGGGATACACGGACATCAAAATTTATCCCTACAGAGGGGATTATTTTAGAGTTAAAAAAGATTTAAATTGCCCTTATTTAATTTACCCCACTAAGAAAAAAAATGATCCGGGCTTAGGCGTTCACCTAACAATCGACTTGGATGGTCGGTATAGGCTAGGGCCAGATGTTTCGATTGCCGGATCTAAAACCAGTTTTCAAGATCCAGATAGTATTGAGCAAAAGAAAGAAAGCTTTTGGATGGCGGGTAGGAAAATTTTAAAAGACTTAAATTTAGAAGATTTAGCCTATGATTCGTGTGGAATTCGGCCAAAGCTTAGGTCATACAACGAGAATGTAGAGAAAGATTTCATTTTAAAGCCTTATGAAGAAGGCTATATAGCTTTTTTAGGAATAGAATCGCCAGGATTAACTTCGGCAATTGATTTAGCAGATAGGGCCTTAGATTATTTGCCATTCAAGTAAAATTTAGTTACTTTTTAATTCATCTTTCAATGATTAAGACATTTATAAAAAATATTGTTCCGCCAATTTTGCTAAATGTATATAGAATGCAAATGCACAAGCCGCAGTTTGCTGGCCCTTTTTCTACTTGGTGTGAGGCAGCAAGTGGCTCTCAAGGATATGACTCAGATGAAATTATAAGTAAGGCCTTAGCGGCTACATTAAAAGTAAAAGAAGGAAGAGCGCAATTTGAAAGGGATACAGTTCTTTTTGAAAAACCAATCTTTTCTACTCCTATTACGATTGGCCTAGTGAAAATTCTAGCAAAAAACGAACGTAATTTTTCCATCGTAGACTTTGGAGGTTCTTTTGGTAGCACATATTTTTTATATAAGAACTTATTGGAGCAACAAAATTTTCTTTGGTTGGTTATAGAGCAGGAAAAAATAGTAAAACTAGGAAACCAGCATATTAAAGATGATAAACTATCGTTCGTAGACGCCTATAGAGAAGAAAAGATGATCGATTTTTTACTTTTCTCTAGCTCGATTCAGTATATTGAAAATTACAAAGAGGTGCTTTTTAGTTTATTAAATAAAAAGCCTAAGGTTATCATTTTAGATAGAACGCCTTTCTATACTTCTAGTGAGGCTACAAGTATTTTTATTCAGCATGTACCTAAAGAAATTTATCAGGCAAGTTACCCGACCTGGATTTTCGCGAAAAATGAATTCCAAGAATTACTTTCTGACTATAGAGTGGTGTATTCAGAGAAAAATCCAGATCAATTAGATTCTAGGTTCGCATATATGGGGTATGTCTTTGAAAGAAAAAATTAAAAATTTTTATTTTAAACAACAGTTTCAACCAAATGTTTTAGGTATTTTTTTAAATCCTTTTTTCATTGCTAGATATGCCCTTTACAAAGAGATGCAAAGTTTTAGTACTCAGTTAAATGGAAAGGTACTGGATATTGGTTGCGGCTCTAAGCCCTATGAAAATCTATTTAAAGTGAGTAAGTATATCGGGTTAGAGCTAGATAGTGATCGAAATAGACAAAACACAAAAGCAGACTTTTTTTACGATGGAAAGTCTTTTCCCTTCAAGGAGAATGAATTTGATTTCATTATATGTAATCAAGTTCTCGAACACGTATTTGAACCCAACCTTTTTTTACAAGAGGTTAGGCGTGTTTTGAAACCTACTGGAAAAGCCTTATTTACTATACCATTTCTTTGGGACGAACATGAGCAGCCAATAGATTATGCGCGCTACTCTTCATTTGGAATTAAGCATTTAGTAGAAAAAAATGGATTTCATGTTACTGATTTAAAAAAATTGAATCCAGGTTTATCGGCGATTTGGCAGTTAAAAATAGGATTTATTTATAAAAAAATTCTTAAATTAAAATATTCTAAGCTTATTGTTTTAATTTCAGCACTCTTATTCTCTGTGCATAATTTATTGTATTATTTATTTTTGGTGAAAAAAAATAGGCAAGCAGATCTCTACTTGGACAATTTAATTTTTGTAGAAAAAAGAAGCTAGAGTGTTCTTTTTAAAAAAACTTGCTGCGCTATCACATGCATAATCATCTGATGCGCATCTTCTACCATACCGTAATTTTCAATCGGGATGTGTAGATTTATAGTAGAAAGATGTTTGAGTTCTCCTCCAGAAAATCCGGTAAGCCCGATTATGGTCATGTTTTTCTTTAGTGCTAGCTTTGCTGCATTAATGATATTTGGGCTGTTCCCGGACGAAGAAATTAAAACTACAACGTCTCCGTTTTTTCCATAAATCTCTAGTGGATAAGAAAGTGTATGCTCGTACCCATAATCATTTGCTACTGCAGTTAAAAGAGATGGGGACGAATTTAAGGAGAAGACTTTTAAATTATGTTCTTTATGTTGTATGCATGTGCCTTTTACCCAATCACACAGTAAATGATCGGCTATAGCAGAAGAACCACCGTTGCCACCTACGAAAATAGTTCGATTTTCACCTATACAGTTAAAAATACTATCAGTAGCTTTATCAAGTGAGGCAGAATCTAGAGAGTTCAATAGTTCAGAAACACTACTTACGTATTTAGATAAGTAATCTTTTATAGAGGTAGATTCTGGGTAGTAGTTTTTTGATCTAGGGTCCTGATGATTCATAATTTAAGATCTACCATAAAATTTTCGGATGGATTTAATGACCCACTGTATCTGGTCTTCAGAAGTGTATTGATTAATTGGTAAAGAAAGAATTCGGTCTTTTTGCTGTTCAGTAATCGGCAGTGAGCCTTGTTTGTATCCTAGGTATTTTGCAGCATTTTGTTGGTGGATGGGAATTGGATAATGAATCTTTGTTTCTATCCCACATTTCGTTAAATACGATTGCAGCTCATTTCGCTTATCACACTGGATTACATATACGTGATAGGTGTGAAATTCATTGGGCTTTTCTACGGGACATTTTACGAGTCCGCTTAATCCTTCCGTATAAAGTGTTGCATTTTTTCTTCTGGCAGAAATAATCTCTGGAAGCTGATGGATCCTAGTCAATAAGATCGCTGCTTGGAGATTATCTAAGCGAGAATTGTATCCCCAGAAGTCCACTTCATCTCTATTTTTTAAGCCATGATTTCTATATAGCTTAATTTGTTGGTAGAGGGTTTCGTCATTTGTGGTTAAAATTCCAGCATCACCAGCGGCATTTAGATTTTTTAATGGATGTAAGCTGAAGCTTCCCATTATTCCAATGCTCCCTGCTACCTGATTATCAACTTTTGCAGTCACAGCTTGAGCAGCATCTTCTAAGATGGGTATAGAGTATTCTGTTGAGATTTTAGTTAACTCTCCCATCGCAGCACAGCGACCAGTAAGGTGTACAGGCATGATACATTTCGTTTTAGCTGTGATTTTTTTACGAACATCTTGTGGGTCAATATTTTGATCATCTAAAACATCTGCAAACACTGGTATTGCCCCGGTGAGTGCGATTGCTGACGCAGAAGATATCCACGAGTTGGATGCTGTGATAACTTCATCTCCAGGTTTAATGCCGAGTATTTTTAGGGCTATAATAAGGGAGTCTGTTCCATTTGCTACTGAAGCAGCGAATTTTGTATCGCAGAGCAGGGCAAATTCTTTTTCGAATTCCTCTACCTCTGGCCCTAAAATAAACGCTCCTCTAGACATTACAGAGTCTATAGCTTTTAGAAGCGCGTCCTTTGACTCGTCATATTGTTTTTTAAAGTTTACATAAGGGACTTCAGGGGTGTTCACAAAATAACCTCTTAGATATTTTTAAAAAACTTTTCAACCATGTCTAAGGCATATTGGATTTGGTCATTTGTTAAGTGTTGATCTACTGGTAATGATACTACTCTATCAGCTTGTCTTTCTGTTAACGGAAAGTCACCTCGTTTGTGACCAAATTGTTTTAGGCCTTCTTGTAGAGGTAGGGGGATAGGATAGTGAACTTTAGCGTCGACACCGTTATCTAGTAAGAACTTTACAAGATCATTTCTAACCTTCGGATCTACTTCGAACATATACAAGTGATATACTTGTCTAACGTTTGCTCTTCTTGGGGCAAGGGTTACAAAGTCTTTTAATTGAGAAAGCCGGTCGTCGTATTTTTTTGCGTTTGCAATTCTTGTGTCTGTTATAAATTTAGTTTGAGGTAGTAGCCAATTACCTACGATTGCTTGTAGGGTGTCTAATCTACTGTTTCTTCCCATGATTTCTATTTCATCTCGATTTTTCATTCCATGATTACGAATTAGGCGTGCCTTTTTATTTAATTCATCAGAGTTCGTTACGATTACCCCTGCATCACCCCAAACGTTTAGATTCTTAAGTGGGTGCAAGCTGAATCCAGCAGCAAGACCGATTGTTCCAGCATTTTTACCGTCTATTGCTGCAGAAATTGACTGACAAGCATCTTCGATTACATGAAGATTATATTTTTTTGCTATCTCCATGATGGGCTTCATGTCAGCTACTTCACCTGTGAAATGTACTGGCATTATTGCTTTTGTTTTTGGTGTGATTGCCGCTTCAATTTTTTCAGCATCTATTGTGTAGTAAGGGGTCGCGTCTACAAACACAGGACGAGCGCCAAGCTCGTGAATGGCTCCAACGGTAGCGATAAAGGTGTTTGCAGCTGTGATAACTTCATCTCCAGCCTTTACTCCAGCAGCTTCCAGAGCAATCTTTAAAGCATCAGTTCCACTACCTACTCCAATTGCATATTTGGTACCTATTAATTCTGCGAAAGATGCTTCGAATCGAGCTACTTCTTTTCCAAGAGTAAAGTCGCCAGTTTTTAATAGCTTTCTAATTTCTTCAAAAATTGGTTCAGGGTCAGCAAATTGCTGTGGGAGATAAGAGTAACGAACTTTCATTTTATTTTCCTTTTTAAATAAAGTTTAGGTGTTGTGGTTGTTCGCCTTGTGGTTTTGTGACTTGTATTTGCTCCTTTTGTACAGCGTCTAGGTATTCATTTACTTTGTGTTGTAGGCATAAGGATCCACACATCTTCTGTGCGTTAAATTCTGGAGATGCAAGATAATTCATAACCTCCCAGTAACGATCACTTTGGAAAATATCTTTGAATCGCGTTTCGCAAATATTTCCGATATGAAATTTTTTGTATCTTTCGTTAAAGAGCATTCCACAAGGTGCGACTAATCCAGATCCTGACATTTGAATCATAAAGGGAGCGCCATAGCATCTTTGGTAGCTTCTTGTTCCGTTGGCCTCAATTTTCGACCACTTTACCTTTACTAAATATTCATCATCAGAATAGCTTTCAGCTTCATGTAAAAGATTATAAATATTTTTATAATGAGAGTATTTAACGCCTAGGTCACCATCTTCGTTATCACTGCAATGCTTGATAACAAGATAGTCAGGACGAAGCTCTTTTCCTAATTTAGCTAGTGGAATCACTTGATCAGCGTATTCTGGCATTAATACCATTTGTAATCCTATGGTAACTTTTAGGTTGTTTCTTTTTTTAATAGCAACCATATCACGAATGTTTTGACATACTCTGTGAAACCAGTCTTCTTTTACTCCCATGATTTCTGAATAACGTTTTGCTTCTCCTGCAGAGATATTAATTCGTAAATAAGTTAAGTGTGGCAATATCTCTTCTAGCTTTCTTTCGTTTAAAACCATTCCATTGGTTCCCACAGCCATTGATAAGCCCAGCTGACTACCTCGAACTATACTGTCAACGAAAACAGGAGAAATTGTACTCTCACCATCAGACACTAGGCTAATACCTTTGACTCCTATTTCTGCGCAATCTTCTAAAAAGTCATAAATTACTTTTTGATTTATCGTTTTTCTATCGTTTTCTTGAAGCATGGCATAGCAGTAGTGGCATGCGTAATTGCATGCTCTGGTGAGTGCCATATCTATAGTTATGGGGGCAACTCTTTCACCTCTAAGCCAGGCATTTACGCGTTCTTCGTGCCAGGCTATTTTAGTACCATCTAAAATTAATTTTGTATGTTCTGGGAGGGCAGCACTCATGATTTATCTCTCCTTATAATCTTCGTTTTGAGTTGGAGTCTTTGCGTTCTTCGAGAAAGATCTCCATTCGATTCTCTAAGTTATGTCGCATTTCAATTTCTAGGTGCATTAGCATAGAAGGAGTTTCTTGTGGGCTTGAGCCTTCTACTGTGCAAAATGCTCTTGTTTGCCCTTGTCCTTGAAGGTCAACAACTCGAACTACGGCATTTGACCAGCGGGAGTTTTTTAGTGTTGTATCTACAAAATTCTGTGCTCTAGCGAGCTTTTCTTCTTCATTTAAGGCAGACCACTCTTGGCTAGGTTGGCGATCAAAAAAATTAATTCCTATTTTTGGTTGTAGCTCAGATTTAAATCGCTCAAAAATTTGGCGAATGAGTTTCATTGGCAGCAGAAACATTGGGTCTGCGTTTAGCGGGGTGATGATCCCTTTTACATTAGATGTTCTACCATGATCTCTAAGTGTGTACTCTAACTTAATGGCACCATGATCCGATGCTTCTTGAATGGGCAAACCAGTAATAATCTCACAAAATAACTCTAAAAGTGCTTTAGTTTCTGGGGTGCCCGAAGATAGAAAATTTGCAGAAATGATTTTTAATGATTCAGTATTGATTGTGAGGCTTAACTCGCTTTCTTCGAAAGAAGAAGAGAGTTCCTTTTCATTTTGTGCTTTCGCAGTAGCTTTTCCTTCATGTTGGAAAGTTAAATTTCCAAGTCTAGCACTAAGAGCTAGTCTATAGATGCTGGGACCACCAGATGTCTGAGTGGCTGGTTTTTGGTGTGTTTCTTTTTGTGTTGCTGATGGAAACTCTACTTGCACTAAGATTACCTCTTTATTGTTGTTCTTTTCTTGAATAGAAACAGATGAGCTAATTTGCTGCAAAGTGCTCAAAAGCTTTTCTTTATCGTATACGTCAAATGTAGTTTTTTCGATTTCTAAAAAGACCTTTGCCTGGCCAGCTGACTCAGCTGCTTCGAAAAGATTTAAAATACTTTTATAGTGATCGTTGTCAGGGACCCAGATATCCAAAAATTCTTCTGCAGGTCGAAAGCCTCTAAGGCGGGTATTTAATCCTTCGTTATAGTCATGAAGAAGTTGTTCATAGTTTATCGTTTGCATATGCCTCAAACATTTAGATGCACATACCCATCTAAAATAGTCGAATAAAAAAAGACGCTTTTTCTTATGTGAAGTTTCACCATAGGCCACAATCGAAGTCAATACAAAGCTCCTGCTAGTAGTGAAGCAAAAAACGAATTATCCTGCTTGTCTTCATAGAGAAAATCTAAGCATTTCTCCCTTGAGTGTTGTGGTGTTCAGTTGACTTTGCTCTCTTGTGGCAGCTATACTTCGCGAAAATATGACAAAGATCTCACTCCCTTCTTCCGTTTCATTAAATACACAATTCAGTCTTTTGGAGAGAATGATAAGAGTACGAGAGTTTGAAGAAACTGTCGCCACGCGTTATTCAGAGCAAGAGATGCGCTGCCCAGTGCATTTAAGTGTTGGTCAAGAGGCTCCACCGTCTGGTTTGTGTGAGGCTCTTGCAGAGAAAGATCAAATTTTTAGTCATCATCGCTCTCACGGTCATTATGTGGCCAAGGGAGGGTCTCTTAAGAAATTGATCTCAGAGTTTTATGGTAAGGCTACTGGATGCACTCGTGGAGTGGGTGGATCCATGCATGCCATGGATGTAGACGCTGGTATAATTGCTTGCACTCCTATTGTTGGTGGAATCATGCCTGTTGCCGTAGGTAGTGCAATGGCGCACAAGTATGATGGTAACGGAATAGTTACAGCGGTATTTCTAGGTGACGCGACTTTAGAAGAAGGAGTGGTTCATGAGAGCTTCAACTTTGCTTCTTTAAAAAAGCTCCCAATTATTTTCTTTTGCGAAAATAATTTTTTTTCTGTTTATACACATCTTAGAGACAGGCAGCCTGACCGACCATTAGTAGACCTTGCGGCAGCACATAAAATGGATGTTTACTCAGTAGACGGAAACGACGCAGTAGAGGTGTTTAGGGTATCTCAACTCGCTTGTGAATCTATTCGTAAGGGGAATGGTCCAGTGTTTATTGAGGCAATCACTTATCGTTGGAGAGAGCACTGTGGGCCTAATTACGACAATGATATAGGTTATCGTACTGAGGAAGAATTTCAAGAGTGGAAAAAAAAGTGTCCCGTAGAGAAGCTCACAAAACAGCTTTTGCTAGAGGATAAAGATGCAGAAGAAAAAATCAAAAAAATACACACTAAAATTCGTAAAGAAATCGAGGATGCGTTTCAATTCGCATTAGAGAGTCCTTTTCCAGCAAAAGAGGAGTTGTTTAAAAATTTATATGCAAACTAATTCTTCTAAGACACAAAGAAAACTGTCGTACGCAAAAGCATTGGTCGAGGCGACAGACATCTGCATGGAAAGAGATCCTAAGGTTATCATGTTTGGCCTAGGAGTTAATGACCCGAAGAGAATTTTTGGTACAGTGGGGAATCTTCCGGAGAAGTATGGAAAGGATAGAATATTTGATGTCCCTCTTAGTGAGAACGCATTAACGGGCATTGCTGTTGGTGCAGCGACAATGGGGTACAGAGCAATTTTAACTCATCAGAGGTTGGACTTTGCTTTACTATCTTTAGATCAAATTATAAATAATGCAGCAAAGTGGCACTATATGTTTGCAGGTCAATGGAAGTGTCCCATCGTTATTCGTATGATTATAGGGAGGGGTTGGGGACAAGGGCCTCAACATTCTCAGAGTTTACAAGCAATTTTTGCTCATATTCCTGGATTAAAGGTAGTGATGCCGGCAACGCCCGCGGATGCAAAAGGTCTTTTCATAGCGTCAGTAGAAGATAGTAATCCGGTAATTTTCCTAGAGCATAGATGGTTACATTACTTAGAGGGTGAAGTGCCTGATGGATACTACTCTCTTCCATTAGGAAAATCACAAATAAGCCTAGAGGGGAATTCTGTTACCCTAGTTGCATCTTCTTATATGGTGTATGAGTCCTATCGTGCAGCAGAAGCACTTAAGAAAATCGGAATCAGCGCTGAGGTTATTAATTTACAAACAGTGAGCCCACTTGACTTAGAAACGATTATAAAGTCAGTTAAAAAAACAGGCCATTTGGTTGTGGCTGATACTGGACACGCTTCATTTGGTGTTCCGGCAGAAATTATTTCGAGAGTAACTGAGAATTGTTTTTCAGCGCTAAAGTCAGCGCCTGTGCGCATAGCTTGCCCTGATTATCCTGCCCCGACAACCTTTGCGTTGGCAAAGCATTACTATCCAAGGTCTTCTGACATAGCAGAAGCAGTACTAAAAATTTTAGGTGAATCAAATGGTTTTGAGATAACTAACAACCTAAAAAATATAGAGCAATCGCTTAGACCAGATGTACCTGATCTAAAATTCACAGGACCATTTTAGATGCTAGGAAAAAACAAAGGCGCTAATTTTAGAGACCGTAAAATTTTGACTAAAGATGATCTTCCTTTTTTACGCGAACAGTTTTCTACAAAAAAAATTGTTCAGTGCCACGGCGTTTTTGATGTAATTCATGCTGGTCACTTAGCATACTTTGAATCCGCTAAGAAATATGGGGATTTATTGATTGTAACATTAACAGCGGATGCGTTTGTTAATAAAGGTCCAGGACGACCATACTTTAATGCTAGAATCCGAGCCAATATGGTGGCGGCTCTAGAAGTTGTCGATTATGTGTATGTGAATAACTTTCCTACTGCAACTCCTTGTATCGAGCTAATTAAGCCACACTTTTATGTAAAAGGGCCTGATTATCGTGATAAATCACTTGATCCTACAGGAGCCATTTATGATGAAGAAGGCGCTGTGGAAAAAGGTGGTGGTAAGTTAGTTTTTACTAGCGATGATACATTTAGCTCATCTTTTTTAATCAATAACTTTTTTCCTGCATGGAACGATGAGCAGCAAATAGTCATAGAGCAAGTAAAAAAAATAGGTGGATTAGCGCTTATTGAAGAGTATTTAGACAAGATTTCTAAATTAAGTATAACAATTACAGGTGAACCAATCATTGATACCTATGTATTTTGTAAACCTGAAGCCATTTCTAGTAAGAGTCCTTGTTTATCTGCAAAGTATTTGTACCAAGAAGATTATGCTGGAGGAACGCTCGCAATAGCCAATCATTTGAGTGATTTTGTGAATAGAGCAACCATAGTCACCACTCATGGCAGTGAAGATTGGTTTCTACAAGTTTTAAAAGAAAAAATGGACTCTAGAATAAATGTAGTCGACTTTTGCTTAAAGGACATACCCAGTCCAAGAAAAACCAGATATATCGCAGATGACAAAAGGCAGAGGCTTTTCGAATTAACAGATCTCCAATCTGATCAATGGGAGTCTCATAATTCAAAAGACTTTATTGGCGCTCTACATAAAGAAGCCAAGTCTAGCGACGCCCTCATTGTTGCTGACTTTGGACATGGATTGTTTGAAAATAAAACTCTCGAAGCTCTACAAGATATTAAAACATTTATTGCTCTCAACGTTCAGACAAATTCGTCTAATGTTGGCTTTAACCCATTTACAAAGCACAGAAACTTTTCTTATTTGAGTATTGACTTGAAAGAAGCAAGAGTTGCTTATCAAGATCGATTTTCTCAGCATTTAGAGCTTTATAAAAAAGTGAAATCTTATTGTGATGATAGAAGTGCTGCTGTGGCAATGACCTTAGGGCCTATGGGAGCATACTATGGTTCGGCGAATCAAGATGAGATTAAGTCACCTGCATTTGCAGATACTGTTGTGGATGCTGTAGGTGCTGGAGATGCATTTTTTTCTATAACTTCTCTTTTTGTAAAAGTTGGCGCTCCTGATCCGATAGTCCCGTTTGTTGGAAATGTATTTGCGGGTCTGAAAACTAAAGTGATGGGAAATAAATCTTCTGTAACAAAGGCACAGTTAATCAAAGCGATTACGGCTATTTTGAAGTAGGTGTGAAGTGAGTGAACATATAATTGTAACCGGTGGTGCTGGATTCATTGGCTCTCATACGGTCGATCTTTTACTAAAAAATGAGAAAAAAGTTATCGTTATAGATAACTGCTCTACTGGTAGATTGGACAATCTTTCTCATTTAAAAAATGAAAGAAACTTAGAGGTTCTCGAAGCTGATATTAATGACAAAGAAAAAACAAGTTTGGCTTACAAACATGCTAAAGGCGTGATTCACTTAGCGGCCCTAGCAGATATAGTACCTTCTATCGAAAGGCCAATGGACTATCATTACTCAAATGTTAATGGCACACTTTCAGTTTTAGAAAATTGTAGATTGCATAATATTCAAAGGTTTGTTTATGCAGCATCATCTTCTTGCTATGGTATTCCAGATGAGTATCCTACAAAAGAAACTGCAGAGATTAGGCCACAATATCCATATGCGTTGACCAAATTTTTAGGTGAGCAGTATGTTATGCATTGGGCTCAGGTATATAAATTACCTGCATTGTCGCTACGTTTTTTTAATGTGTATGGTCCAAGAAGTAGGACCTCGGGAACATACGGTGCGGTCTTTGGTGTTTTTTTAGCACAGAAAATTCATAACCAACCTTTTACAATAGTGGGTGATGGCACGCAAAGTAGAGATTTTACTTATGTAACCGATGTAGCTAGCGCTGTTTATGCGGCTTTGACATCTACACTGGCAGGAGAAGTTCTGAACGTGGGCAGTGGAAATCACTATTCAGTTAATAGGATAGCGGATTTATTGATAGGGGAGAAAACATTTGTACCAAAACGTCCTGGCGAGCCAGATATTACCTTCGCAGATATTTCTAAAATAAAGAACAAGCTTAATTGGGAACCTAAGATAAGTATAGAAGCTGGGGTAGGTGAAATGTTAAAAAATATAGATTATTGGAAGAATGCTCCTGTTTGGAATGTTAAATCTATAGAGCAAGCAACAAAATCTTGGTTTCAATATTTGGGGAAATGAATATGGAAAAAATATTTTCAAAAGTATTAGTTATTGGTGGTGCTGGGTATGTAGGGTCTCGCTTGGTTCCTAGGCTACTAGAAGAAGGATACTCAGTAAGAGTTTTTGATTTGTATATTTATGGTAAAAATATTTTTTCTCCTTATAAAGGAAGCGGTCGCTTAGAGGAAATTATAGGTGATGTACGTAATTCAGAGCAAGTAAGAGAGGCAATGCAAGGAGTGGATGCCGTCATTCATTTGGCATGTATCTCAAACGACCCTAGTTTTGAATTAAATCCAGAGCTAGGAAAATCAATAAACTTTGACAGCTTTGAGCCGTTAGTAGATGAAGCTAAAAAAGCCAATGTTAAAAGATTTATTTTTGCCTCTAGTTCTAGTGTTTATGGAGTTAAAGAAGAAGAAAATGTCACTGAAGATTTGCCGTTAGAGCCGTTGACGGATTATTCTAAATTTAAGGCAATGTGTGAGGATGTGTTATTAAAAAAAGCCGAAGACAAGTTTACTTGTTTAATTGTTCGTCCAGCAACGGTATGTGGTTACGCTCCTCGTTTAAGATTGGATTTATCTGTAAATATTTTAACTAACCACGCAGTAACAAATCGAAAAATTAAAGTTTTTGGTGGTAAGCAAAAACGACCGAATATTCATATAAGCGATATGGTGAACTTCTATTTGCATTCATTAATTTGGCCCTCAGAAAAAATTCACAAGAAAATATTTAATGCAGGATACGAAAACCATACCTTGGACGAAATTGCAGACTTAGTTAAGTCAGTAGTAGGTGATGATGTGAGTATAGTTCACGAACCGACTAATGATAATCGCTCATATCATGTTTCGTCTGAAAAATTAAAGAACGAACTTGGATTTAGTGCGACTCATTCGATAGCAGATGCAGCGAAAGATTTGTTAACTGCGTTTAACGAAGGAAAAGTACCTAACTCTATGAATGACTCTGCTTACTATAATATAAAAAAAATGCAGGAAATTAAGCTTACATAAAGAGATCATCAGTGAAAGTTTTACTAATAGGATTTGGCTCTATAGGTTCAAGACATGCAAAAGTCGCTATAGAAAATTTTCCACATCTTGATTTTTCAATACTAAGATCCAGTAAAAGTCATCAAGAGATGACCGATAACGGAAGTGTATATTTTGATATAAAGAATATACCTAGGGATAAAAAGTTCGATTTAATCTTAATTTGTAGCCCTACAAGCGTGCATCTGTCTTCGCTAAATTCAGTAGAAAAATTTTTAAAAAAAGACACAGGAGTTTTTTTTGAAAAGCCATATTCAAACACTATTGAAGATATAGAGGAAATTCAAAGAATCGTAGAAAAAAACGAAGTAAAACCTTTTTACGGCTGTTTGCTTAGACACCACCCATTGCTTTTAGAGGCAGTGAATTGGATTAATGATGGAGACTTTGGTGTCATAAATAGGTATGAAATTGAATGCTTGTCATATTTGCCTGACTGGAGGCCGAACACTGATTATAGAGAGTCATATAGTGCTAAACGCAATATGGGAGGTGGGGTATTGTTAGACTTAATACATGAGTTTGACTATGCAGAATTGTTATTCGGAGAAATAGCGTCTTTAAGTGGACAAGTAGGCAAATTTTCAGATTTAGAAATTGATAGCGACGATTTTGCTGAAGTACAGTGTGTGCATAAAAATGCACATGGTAAAATAAAACTTAGTTACGCAAGTAAGGCGCTAAGCAGAAAATTTTATATAGAAAGTGACACAAAGATAGTTATCGGTGATTTTTTGAATAATCGTTTAACTTTAAAGTCAATAGACAATAATTGTTTGGACGAGAAATCATGGAAACTAGCGAGAGACGATTTATTTTTATCACAATGGAAAAAAATAATGACAGGTTTGAGTCAAAAAAATTTTTCTATGGATTATTTTTATGAGAGCACAGAGTTAAATAAAAAATTAATTCAATTTAGAAATGATAGTGCTTAAGATTTTTTTAGCTTAGATACTATGTATTCAAGTGAGTCAGCGTCTATTCCTGTGCTACAAGGTATATTTAGTGTGCTCTTATAAAGAGTACTAGCACGCTCTATTTTGTATGATGGACATGAAAGAAAAGGCTTTTGTAGATGATTTAGCTTCCAAATGGGCCGTGTTTGTACATTATCTTTTTCTAGTCGTTTTAAAATTTGATCGCGATTTTCCCCATAAGTATCGGCATCAATTTGCAAGCAAATCATCCAATAATTATTTAGTGCCCAGCTTGGTACGTTTGCAATAGCAAGCCCATTGATTTTATTAATTTCAGCGGAATAGTATTTATATATTTCTTCTTTTTTATTCCTATATTGTTCTATGAACTCGAGCTGGGCACAACCTAAAGCAGCTTGTATATTAGATAGTCTATAGTTATATCCAATTTCATTGTGAATAAAATACGTTTCATCATCTTTTGCTTGTGTGGTTAGGTATTTTGCTTTTTGAGCTATTTTTTTATTATTGGTGACAATCATTCCACCGCCACCACTAGTAATAATTTTGTTACCGTTAAAAGAAAAGCAGCCGATATCTCCAACGGTTCCAGTATGTTTATTTTTTAAATTTTCAAAATAAGAATTATATCTAGTTCCAAGGCTTTCGGCCGCATCTTCAATCAAAAAAATATTTTTTTCTTTACAAAAATTTACAAGCCAAGAAATATCTGATGCATTTCCAAATACGTGTACTACCAATACAGCAGCAATTTTTTTATTACTTTTTTTGTGAATGCATTGGCCGTCCTGAAATATAGTTTCTTCTTCAAAGAACGTACGTAATTTATTTGCACAAATATTATAGTGCTCATCGCAATCCATAAAAAAAGGATCCGCGCCCGTATATTTTATAGCATTTATAGTGGCTATGAACGTTAAGGTTGGAACAATTACGAGATTGCTGCTTTGAACTCCGGCGATTAATAGCGAGGTATGAAGAGCAGAAGTTCCACTAGAGCATGCGATTGCGTAATTTGTACCTACATATGAAGAAAACTCTTTTTCAAATTTATCTACATACGAGCCAGCAGTTGAAACCCAACCTGTATCTAGGCAGTCTTTAATATAGTTCCATTCATTTCCTGAAAGATGAGGAACGGAAAGTGGAATGAAAGAATTTTTTTTACTCATTTTGGGCCTTGCTAAGTAAACTGTATATCAAAACGAAAAAGACAGCAATCTGGACTTTTGTCATTTAAAGAGTAGTAGCTGCTCTAAGGATTTTCTTTTTAATTTTACTTACAAAATTCATATTCAATTCTGTGTCGAGCCAATCATGAATATTTTTTGCTGAAAGCTCTCTTTATATCAGACAAGCCATATCTGTTGCTGTAAATAGTGCGTGTTATTTTACTAAAAAACTAGAGGGAATAGTTTTGCCTCGACAGAATAAAGTAGCATCCAACCCAAATGATTTTTCTGTTAAATGGGATCTTATAAATTTAGCTCCGCCAATATTAATACGCGATACATAGCTGAAAGACCATAATGCAAAAATCATTCTTAAAAGACGATAAGATAGTGCGAAAAAATTGATTTCATGCTTAATTTGGTTCCTAGATGAGAATTGCCTTTATACTTATTTTTATCTTTGCTCTAGTGGCTAGTATTTTTCTGCTCTACCTACCTTTAGAGTGGGGGCTTATGGATGATTCGGAATATGTGAATTCAATCCACTTTTTTTTTGACAGATATAGTTGGTTTGAAGCTATGCGGCTAAGAGTCTTAGAGCACTCTACGGTAGACTTCAAAGCGGGTATTATGAGGCCGTCTTTTTGGCTTTACACTGCCACAATTTATCAATTACCTGTCACGCTTGCATACTTTGTTCGCCTTTTCTTTTATTTAGTTATATTAATTCTAGGAGTTTCGTTTTTACGTTCATCATCAACAAAGCAAGTGAGTGGGTTATTTTATTTATTCGCAGTATTTTGTTTTTTTTCTATTAGGTCACTTTATGATGGGATTGCTCTTATCTCGCTGCAAGAATTTAGCGGTCTATTTTTTATTATAATTGGGTATGCAATTTATTTTTTTCCTGAAAATGAAAAAGTTTCTACAACTCGATTATTTATTTCTATTTTATTGCTATTAATCGGAGTCGGTTTTAAGCCGCCGTACGTGTGGGTACTTTTCTTTTTTTCAATAGGGTTATGGTTTTCTGATAAACGAAAAATTGAAGCCCTTGCTTTATTTTTATTCGCTTGTTTCTTTTTGTGGTTCTCAGCAGAGCTAGCGAAAAAAGGATTTTACTCTCAGGAAATATATAGATTTGAAGTTAGTAGGGTTCTAAAAACAATTTTATATTCTTTTCAACATTTTTTTCCTGTTCTACTTGTTTTCATAAGTGGTTTTATGTTCTCGTTTCAAGTAAAGCTTAAAAAGATTTCATTTGAGTCTCTTTTAACGAATAGGTCTCGCTACATAGGACTCCAAATTTTTTTTAGTGGAATTATGTATTTATTCACCTTGCTACCAAGGGGAATCGGTGTAGGGTATGGGTATTATTTTTGTCCACCTATCGCTTTAATAGTGTTGGGTATATTGCTTATATATTCTAATTTAACGGCGCAGATAGTATTTAAAAAAACAAGACTAGGGCTTTCTGGGATGCTTTTTTCTGCCTTTGTGGCGTTATTTTTATGTGTATACTCAAATAATTCGTTTGTGAATAGAACTATTGCTATTGATGCGTTTAAGCGATGGGCTATTTCTAATAATATAGAGTCTACTGTTCTGTATACGAATTCTTATGAGGTCGCAATTCGATTAAAAGAGATATTCAGAATAAGAACAGGTGAAGAATTTAAGGGCAAAATTCTGTCTTTAATAGAAGCAACAAAAAATATACCAAGCTCAGGATATTATCTAGTATTTAGCGACCAAGTAGAACCTAAAAAAAATAGTATGGTTAATTTACTTTGGCAAAGAGGGTCTGCATCGTTATATCGAATCGAAAAAAACTAAAATTGTAAATGATTTAAATAATCCTCAAGCTGATTTAACTCGGTTTTTCGAAGAATAAAGCTTTCTTCACTCATAAACCTATAGTGATCTAAATCTAAATTTTTGGGTAAATCAGCGGCGTGCCAAACTAGTTCGCGATTTTGAACTAAATCTCCAGCGGATATACAGTAGTCTTTTGTCATATTAAATAAGCGATTCAGTCCGTAGCAAGGCTCATTACTGTTATTAGAAATTAGCGTGAGTGAGTTTAGTATTAATATTTTTGCAAATGATTTTGGGTATGAAATAATCGATATGTCATCAGAAATTTTCTGTCTTGGGTTTCTTAAAAACCGAATACCTCTTTTTTTCTGCTCTTTTTCTAGTAGTGAAAATATCCAAGGAATTGAGTGTAAGTGTAAATGACTATCTAAGTGATTCAATTGCGGAAACCAGGTTTCTGCTATCTTTAGTTGTAACGACAACTCCTCTGAGACCGCTGCTTTTGTATATTTATCTGCAAATAAAAACCCGGTCCAAGACTTATTAAAGTTTCCGTTATTGTCAGAGAGATATTTGCTTCCACTTATGCTCTTACCTTCAATGATATTAAAGTGTAATCCATTTCTAAAATTTTGTGACTTTGTTAATAAGCTTGGTGGGCAATAGTTTACAACCCAAGAACAATCTATGGGAATATTGTATTTTTCTAATTTGGCTATCCCGATCTCGACTTCAGGAAACAGCCCAAGATCATCAATAGTAATTCTAAATGGAAGATTCATATTACAATGTTTCATAATCACCAAATGAGAAAAGAAAACTCTTTTCGTCTATTTTTATTTTTTCAATTGGATAAACTACAAGTGGAAATTTTCTAGGGCTAAATCTTGATGGAATATAGATTCTATTATGAAAAATATCTGTGCTATTTCGTTCAACATTCGCTAGATTTAATATAATTGAACAGGTCTTTTTTAATGATTTTTTTAATGACTTAATAATCAAGCGCCACTTAGTTGGATCCATAGTCGTTTGCTTCATAATTGCTGCAGTTTTAAATCCGAAAAGAGAAAAAATTCGAATGATAACTATTTCGTTGGTTGCAAGATGTTTAAGCGGATAATACTTTCTAGTAGGGCAGTCTAAGTATCGCCATTTCAATTGTACATTATCTAGTGGAGTTGAATACTTGCCTTTAAAGTATATCGGGTTTTCAATCTCAGAAATAAGCTCAAATCCGGGGAAGCCTTCTTTTGGGGGATTGAGATCTTCGGGGATGTCTTTTTTTGTTGTTTTCTTTTTAAGTAAGAGTTCTCTCGAAAATGAATAATGATTTGCAAAAGACAATTCAAAAGTATTACTACTGGGTACTAGGAAGCCCGCTTTTGTGAACCCACCTACACTAAGTTGGTTGGGATAAGCTATAAGAAAAGGAATTTCTATTTTCTTACTATCAATCAAAATTTGATTTAAAATCTGGTAAAAAATTCCTTTACCTCTATAATTTTTTTCCGTACATACATTGCATATAATGCCAACTGTTCGTGCTTTGTTATCAATTAATAGTTGTTGAAAAAAAACTAATGATTGAGAAACAGGAATTTCGTTATCGTAGGCTAGGTATCCAATAGCTTTTTTGTAGGGATTTTTATTTCCAAGCCAGTCGAGAAATTCTGTGCTATTTGCACTAGGATCACTAAAGCAAGACTGCATTAGTTTGATAGAGTCCGAAAAAGTTTTACTTTTCGGGTTTGGGTCAAAAGGTCGTAACTCAATGCTCATAATTCACCTTAAAAATTTCTTTATCTACTTTTTGTTCTAGTTCGTCTGAGTGATAAAATGAAAATCTAGCGTAGTAATTTATTCTTGCGAGTTCAAAAACCATTTTAATAGAGTCGCGAATTAACTTAATAGAAGATGTTTGAGGTAGGTCTTCGTTCTTATCAAATTTCACAGGTATTTGTTTTATTTTATAACGATAAGATAAGGCAATACTGAGTATTTCTACATCAAAAGCAAAACCATTAATTTTGGATAATTTAAATAAGCTACGACAAGAATTTACTTGAAAACCTTTCATCCCTGCCTGGCTATCACGAAAAATCACACCAGTTAGTAAACCTGTTAATCGATTGAAAACATAGGAGCTTGTTTTACGAGAAATAGCTTGATGTGTTGATGAAGCCGTCCAAGACCTATCAGCAATAACAATTTCATACTCTTCTAACTCATCAATAAATCGATTAAAGATTTGCGTGCCATAGTGTAAATCACAATCAGTAAAAAGAACTTTTTCTACTTTATTTTCTAAAGCACGAAAGCCTAGTTTAATTGAGTGGCCTTTCCCCATATTTTTTTCAGCCTTTAAAGCGAACACCCAATCTTCATTTGTTTTTGCGAATTGGCTGATTTTTTCAAAAGTCTGGTCTGATGATCCATCATCGACGAAACATAAAGAGACCTCATGTGAAGAGCTGTTTTTCCAGTTTGTAATTCGTTCGAATGTTTTTTCTATTTGATGAGAAAAGTTATAACAGGGTATAATTATGCCTATTTTCATATTTCATACCTACGTATTAGGGTTGTTCCGAAAATTGATCTTTTTACATCTCTGATAATAGATAGAATCGATGTATTATTTTTAATGATAGGTTGTTTAATATTTTCTCTTTTTAAAAATTTGAGCATCTCCAAAAAAGAATCATAATATTGGGTATATAAATAGATAGAATTCTTGATTTTATAACCAAGAAAATAACGAATTTTATTCTCGCTTACTTTCTTAAATCCATGAAAATGAAAAAATACAGGCACTTGTGGAAAATAATATTCTGCATTCCATGGTGCTTGTGTTTTATCTTTTTGTTCTACTATCTTTATAGCTTCACCAAAAAGAGAGGGCCATTGATTTAAATACATTTGATCACCAAATAGTCCATTTTCATGACGGGCGAAGCACCACTCTAGGCACTTTTCTTGCCACCAGTGCAGAACTTCTTTTGTGCTATTGTTATTTAAATAAGTTAAAAATTGTACGCAAAAACGCCCGCTAGTATTTGTTTGGTCATACTGAGGGTCATAGGCATGTTCTGTAATTAAAATAGAAGCACTACTATTTTCTAATTCTGAGATTATTTTTTCTGGCGTACTAAAAAAGTAAAGATCAGAGTCTAAATAAGTGACTCTTTTTATGCTTGGTTCTTTATTCAAAATAAATTCTGGGAGAAATGGAGTAAGCGTCCAGCAGTATTCTCCTCTTGTTCTTGAGTTTTTTACATTTAATAATTCTTTAGACTCAATTTCGTTTAGAGATATGAGGCGAATATTATTTAAAGAAAATTGAGAAAGTGCTTTATGTACTTCTTCATCCATGCACAAAATCCACAGAATATGATTGGGCATATGTTTATCTAAAGATTTTTTTAAGCATAAACCATAGGGTAGATACGAAATATCAAATAAAGTACAAAAGTGTTCGTTATTCTTATTCATTCAATACAAACTACCAGTATTGGCTCTTATTGGATTTATAAAAGTCCAAAGTATTTTTTAATCCATTTTTTAAATTTGTTTTTGGTTCCCATCCGGTGAGATTCGTAAAATTTTGGTGGTTGCTATAGTAGTCACCAATATCAATAGATTTTCTGTCTTCAGGAAAGGGGATTTTTTTACATTCCCCACTCTGATTAACCTCTATTAGGTATTTTGCTAATGTGCTTAAAGAAACAACTTCTTCACTGCCTAAGTTGTAGATTTGCCCTTCTGTTTTTTTATTAATTGAAGCTAGGCAAAGCGCTTCTGTGACATCATCTACAAAGTTAAAATCACGCAATTGAGATCCGTCGCCATAAATTAAAAAAGGTTCATTGCTGAGAACAGACTTTATCCAAATACCAAGAAAAGTTTGTCTTGCATCTTTCACGCGCATTCGCGGTCCATAAGTATTTGTGAGTCGTAGGGCTGTAGATCTGATGCCATAAACATTATTGTACAAGATGTGGTATTGTTCACCAGACCATTTATTGATTCCATTAACATCTACTGGTCTAATCGGGTGGGCCTCATCTACAGGTAGATAATCGGGCTTGCCATAGAGCTGTCTCGTGCTAGCAAAGACAATTCTGATTCCTGGATTGATTTTTCTGCAGGATTCTAAAATGGATAATTGCGCATTGGCATTAATTTCTAGATCTGTTTGTGGGTCAGTCATTGAGTCTAAATGACTTGTTTGGCCAGCCAGGTTGAATAAAAAATCAGTGCCTTTAATAATTTGAGACATAAACTCTATATCTCTAACGTCTTTTGTGTGGATGATTATGTCATTTTTGATTTCTTGAATATTGAAGGGATTTCCACCATGGGTAGAGAATAGATTATCAACGCAGCTTACCTTAGCACCAAGTGTAAGAAGCTTTTTGGCTAGGTTAGATCCGATAAATCCTAGACCGCCAGTGATTAGAACGTTCTTGTTTGAGAACTCATTTGTCATAGTGTATTTTTATTCGCAAAGTGGTAGGAATCCAAGGAAAAATCGTAAGATCGGGTATTGTTTAGTTTGTGTTTTTCTTTGTGCGTTATAATTTGGAGTTTTCTTGAAAACATGTAGCATTATTACTGTAACGTACAAGGATCCCTCTGGGCTTCAAAGAACGTACGATTCTTTACGTGTTTTAAAAGAAAATTCTTCAATAGAATGGGTAGTGGTTGATTCATCACCAGAATTGAATAAGCAAGTGCTTGAATTAGCAATGGGCGAGGGTTTTTTAGTTAAGCATATAACCAGTAAGCCTGAGGGGATATATGCGGCTATGAATATAGGCGTTCAAGCTTCTATATTTGAGTATTTATGGTTCTTAAATGGTGGAGATGAACTCAATGATTTGAGAGGCCTTGAAGAACTTCTTTCAGAAAACACAGAAGAAAATGATCTATTGATTGGGGCTGTAGAGCTTTCTGATTTAGATTCGAGTAAGAAAAAAATAATTCCTCCACCAAGAAAACTATTTTCTAGGCTATTAGGGATTAATCGAATTTGTCACCAGTCTATTTTGTATAATAAAGAACTTTTTAAAGTCTGTGATGGTTTTTATGATTTAAGATATAGAATCGTAGCTGATTATCTTCATTTATTAAAAAATAAAAAAAATATTAAAAATATTTATGTGACAAATAAGGTGGTCGCAAATTTTTATAAGGGCGGTGCCAGCCAGGATATCATACCAGCACTCAAAGAATTTTTTCTTGTACACTATAGAAATGAAGCGAAGAGTTCTAGCGGAGAAAGGGTCTTGCATCTTGCGTTTTGGCTATTTTTCTCTATAGGAGTGGTTCTTAGGAGGTCGGTTAAGGTTAGTCTAGGTATTCTGGGTATAAAAATATGAAAAGAAAAATTAAGAAGGCACATCTATTAGCATTGCCATTTATCTTTTTTATTCAATTTATTGGGTTGCTAACAGAGATCTATCAACAAAAAGGTCTTTGGCATAGTTTGAATTTTATGGCTAGAGTTCTTCCTAAAACCATAAGTGATGTGGATATTCTTTTGAATAAGGATAGTGTTTTTCCTGTTTCATTAAATGACCCCTATTGGTCTAGGCTATTATATCTAAATTACAAATATGAGCCTGAAATCGATAGAATTTTCTCTAGTATTCAAAATCTTGAATTCGATGTTTTTGATTGCGGAGCGAATCATGGTTATTGGAGTCTACTGTTTTCTTCTGAGCTTTTAGGTGGGCATTCTGTTGTTTCGCTGGAATCAAATCCCTTAGTGTATTCAAAATTAGTAAAAAATATTTCTCTTAATAATAGAAAAAATATTACAGCTTTAGGTTTGGCTATTTCAGATAAAAATAAAGATATTTATTTTCATATAGATAAAAATCACGCAGATAGCAGAATTGTTACGGAACGAACAGATAATTCTATTTTAGTAAAATCAGAATCACTTAGTTCAATAATCAATACCTATAAAAAAACAAAGAATGTTTTAATTAAGTTAGATATTGAGGGAGCAGAATTAGACGCGCTTAATTCATTAGATGAATCGCAAATAGACTCAACTTTTATTATTTACGAGGATCATGGTAGAGACGATGATTCAATGGTAACAGATTTCATTTTAAATAAACTCAGAATGAGTGTTTTTTATGTAACAAAAAAGCAAGTTCTTCCCATAGAAAAGGCTATAGATCTAAAAGCTATCAAAACTAATAAGAAGCTTGGTTATAATTTAGTAGCCTTTAGAAAAACCTCTACAATAGGCTTAGAGTTCAAGAGAAATCTATGTTGAAGAATCTACTTAATCAAAGAAGACTATTAGCATCCTTGTCTGTTTTGAGCGCATCTGCCTCTACGGTAATATATTTACTCATGTTCTATAGTAGAGACGATTCCACTAATTTTACCCACTTATATAGTACAGTAATGATTTTTTCTGGTTGGCTTAATACCTTTGCTTTTTTTGGAGGGCTTAAAGGGAAGGTAAAAAAATGGTCTGAGGCGATAATTTATTTTCTGTTAATTAGTGTGTGTACTATTTTTTTTAGAAAATTTTTATTTAATGGAGCGACTTCTTATCAAGAGGCACTATTTATTTTCGGATGTGCGTCTTTAACGTTCATGACACCTTTTTTGAGGTCTCTATTTGAACTTGGCCTGTTTAAGGTAGCTTATAGTAGAATTATTACTATAAATTCTTTTTTGTTTATTGTTGCATTACTGTCATTGATCTTAAACTCAAGAGCTTTTCTAGAAGTAAGCACTTCTTTAGCTATTTTTATTGCCATTTATTTCAATTTTAGTTTGGTAGAAAAGAGTGAGGATGTCTCTATAGAAGGGGATTGTATAAAAATTTTGAATCCAAACACCTTGATTGTAGAGCGCGTTCTATTTGATCAAAAGTATTTAATTGTGCAAGGAGTAGCCGAGCAGACATTACTGTATTATTTCTTAAGCAGGTTTATTAGCTTTATTGGTACTATTGCTTTCTCGTTAGGTATTGAGAGTTTGCTAAGTAAAAGAAGAGAAAAAGTACCTTCTTATGGCTATTTGTTGGTGCTACCCGCTGTTGTGATTGTTTACTTTCTTCGTGAACAGCTTGGGGTGTTAACGTATTTGCTTATTGGCCAAGCTCAACTCTGGTTGATTGTAAAATGTATGACGGTTTTTTCATCCGATCAAAAACGTTATCTTCGAGTATATGCAATATGTCTGGTTGATATGATTTATAGGTGGTTTATTCTGATTCATCAAAATGCTTCTGCTGTTTATCTTCTGTTAAGTATAGTGGTGTTATCTATTGTTTGCTTTATAGAGGATATTTCTTCAAATAAATCTTCCCAAGAGGTTTAGAGGGTGGTAGCAAATTTGTATGAAGATATTAATGTTGTTTGTTTTTGTATTTTTATTAGCGAGTCCAGTTGCTGAAGCTCAGTCCATCGCATTAGTGTATAAAGGGCCAGGCTCTTGTGAGGAAGGGTGTTCTGAGTCTGCAGCTAAAATGGCAG
>JAMLID010000042.1 GCA_023954355.1 Oligoflexia bacterium
TAATTTTCTTCTGACCTGACTCACCCTCTTTTTGCAATTGTGCAAGTTGAGGTGAAACTACCGCCATTAACTGAAAAATAATCGAAGCAGAGATATAAGGCATTACTCCTAAAGCCATTACAGAAAATCGCTCTAGGGCACCACCAGAAAATAGATTAAACCAACCGAAGATGGTTCCCGACTGCTGCGCAAAAAATCTTTGTAGCGCGTCTGAGTTCACACCTGGCGTTGGAATATGCACACCAATTCTATAAACAGCTAGTGCAAATAATGTATAAAGTATTTTTTTACGAAGTTCAGGAATTTTAAAAAGACCATCAGCCCCGGACATCGATAACCTCTACTTTTCCACCAGCTTTTTCAAGCTTCGCTTTTGCACTTTCGCTAAATTGGTGAGCTTTTACAGTAATGGCTTTTGTGATCTCTCCAATACCTAAAACTTTTAATAGAGTTTCGTTACCTTTTAAAATATTTGCTTTTCTAAGAGCAGCTAAGTCTACTTCTTTTAAACCAGATGATTCTAATTGCTTTAAGTTAATAAGAGCAAAGTTCTTCTTCGTAAAATTATGAAAACCTCTCTTAGGAATTCTACGAATCATCGGGGTTTGTCCACCCTCATAGCCCAAACGACGTCCACCGCCTTTTCTTGCTAATAGACCTTTGTGACCCTTACCTGAAGTATCACCCTTACCACTACCAGCACCTCGGCCTAGTCTTTTATTTTTCTTAACGGCACCACGAGCCGCCCTTAATTCTCCTAATCGAATCATGGCTATTACTCCTCTTTTACAACATCCACTAAGTGAATCACTTTTTTAATCATCCCTCTAACTGCAGGGGTGTTTGGTAAAGTACTCTCTTGTCGAAGCTTTCTTAAACCTAATCCACGAACAGTATCAATCTGGCTTTGCGTACAGCCGATGGTACTCTTCTTAAACCTAACTGTGATCGTCTTCTTCGCCATTGCTTTATCCTCTTACCTTACAAAATTTCAGCAACTTGCTTGCCTCTAGCAGAAGCAATTTGCTCAAAATCTCTTAATTGCTTTAGCCCATCTAATGTAGCTTTCACTACGTTATGTGGGTTTCGGCTTCTTAGTGTTTTTGTTCTTACGTTCTGTAACCCTGCAGCCTCTAAAATACCTCTTACGGTCGCACTCGCGATTACTCCAGTACCTTCTACTGCTGGCTTTAAAAGCACTCGACCTGAACAGAACTTTCCAATCACATCGTGAGGAATCGTTTTCGCCTCAGCCGTAATAGGAACACGAATCATACTTTTCTTCGCTTGCTTAGATGCCTTCTTAATCGCCTCAGGAACCTCATTTGCTTTTCCAAGTCCGATTCCAACGCGACCGTTTCTATCTCCGGCAACCACTAAAGCAGAAAAACTGAACCTACGTCCACCTTTCACTACCTTAGCAACACGGTTAATATAGATAACTTTTTCTTCGTACTGGCTTCCGTCAGTCTCTACATTTTTTTTATTATCTTGGTTCAAATTGGCCTCCTAAAAACCTTAAAACTTCAATCCACCAGCTCTTGCACCTTCAGCAAAAGCCTTAATTTTACCGTGGTACAAATAACCAGAGCGGTCATAAACAACTTTATCAATGCTTTTAGAAAGAGCTTTTTTTGCTAGTTTTTCACCTAAAGACTTTACTCCTTCTACCGTATTTTTCATTGACCCTTTAGAATCTTTATCCAAAGAAGAGATTGCTAAAATGGTTTGGCCTTTATCATCATTGATAACTTGAGCGTAAAAACCCTTATTGCTTCTAAATACAGCAAGTCTTGGTCTTTCTTCAGTGCCTTTTACTTGAAAGCTGCCTCTCTTTTTTCTTTTAAGACGCTTTCGAATATTCTCTGGTATTTTTTTACTTACCTTTTTCACATCAATCTCCTACTACTTGCCCGCACCAGCTGCTTTACCAGCTTTCTTACGAACGTACTCACCAGCATAACGAATACCCTTACCTTGGTAAGGCTCAACTGGCTTAATTCCTTTGATTTTTGCACAAACGCTTCCTACCAACTGCTTATCAGCTCCAGTGATAGTCACCTTGGTGTTCTGATCTACTTTACCAGTAATGCCTTGAGGCAAGGTGAATATTACTGGATGAGAGAAGCCTAAAGTTAAGTTCAAGTTTTGCCCTTGAACTGCCGCTCTATAACCTACTCCATTAATTTCTAAACCTTTTGTATAACCGGCATGCACACCATGAACACAGTTTGCTAACAATGTTCTTGTTAACCCATACAAAGCGCCTGAGTTTTCTACAGAGTTATCTTTAGAAACTACAATGTGGTCGCTCTCCACCTTCGCTGTAACTCCCTTAGGAAGTTTGTGAGAAAGCTTTCCCTTAGGGCCTTCAAAATTAAATACGTCGCTCTGGATATTCACTTTTACTCCAGAAGGAATTTTAATTTTTTGTTTTCCAATTCTTGACATGATCGCCCCCTACTACCAAACGCTACAAATTAGCTCGCCACCAACGCGAACTTTCTTTGCTTCTCTTCCTGTCATTACACCCTTAGGAGTAGACAAAATTACAATACCCGCACCATTCAAGGTTGTAGGAATCTCACCAACATTTACATAACGACGTAAACCAGGCTTACTCTCTCTCTTAATACCAGTGATCGCCTTACGGCCAGCATCGATATTTAAGTAAATTCTTAAATAGTGTTTTCCATCAGAACGTACTAATCGAAAATTTTTAATATATCCTTCGTCCTTTAACACTTTTGCAATATTCGCTTTAAGGCGAGAAACCGGAGCTTCAACGATATCAAGCCCAGCCATATTGGCATTTCTAATTCTTGTTAAAAGGTCTGCTATTGGGTCAGTCAACATTTTATATTCTCCTCGAAAGCCAAACTAAAAACTGGATTTTGTTACACCAGGCAATTGACCATTAAGGGCCAACTTACGGAAACAAATCCTACACATATTAAACTTACGCATGAATGCTCTTGGTCTTCCACAAAGTGGACATCTGTTTTTATGGCGAACCTTAAACTTAGGCGCCTTTTTCATTTTTTCTAATTTACACTTCTTAGACATTCAATCGCTCCTTATTTACGAAATGGCATTCCTAATTCAGCCAATAGAGTTCTTGCTGTTTCGTTATCTTTTGCCGTAGTAACGAAGGTAATATTCAACCCTCTAGCCTTATCAACTTTATCAAAGTTGATTTCTGGAAAAATTACTTGTTCTTTTAAACCTAAAGTATAGTTTCCACGTCCATCAAAAGACTTTGTGCTTACTCCTCTGAAGTCACGTACTCGAGGCAAAGAAACATTCACTAATCTATCAAAAAACTCATACATCTTCTTGTGGCGAAGAGTAACCATCGCACCTACAGGAATTCCTTTTCTAAGCTTAAACGCTGCAATCGCTTTCTTAGCTCTTGTAGGAACTGGCTTTTGACCGGTGATCACAGCCAATTCAGCAGTTAAGCTGTCTAGTACTTTAGGGTTAGCCACTGCATCTTTACTGCAAGCATTCACTACAATTCGCTCTAAACGAGGAACCTGCATAGGATTTTTAAAATCGAACTGCTTCATTAAAGCAGGAACAACTTTATCGTTATAAATCTTTTTTAATCTAGGAGGCTTGCTTGCAACAGGAACGTCAGCTCCTTGTACTTCAAACAATTGCCCAGCACCTTTGCCCTTCTTACCAGAGCCTTTCTTGCTAGCTGTACCTTCTTTACCAGATGTCTTCTTTTCTTCTGCCATAATTACCTTCCAAAATTCCTAAAGCACTTCCGGTGCAAGTGAAATAATTTTTGTATAACCGTGTCCTCTTAGCTCTCTAGCAATAGGACCAAATATACGAGTTCCAACAGGCTCTTTTTGGGCATTCACTAAAACAGCTGCATTGTCATCAAAACCGAATATAAGAACCGTCTTGTCTGCGGATTTCTTTTTTCGTTCTCACAATAACCGCTTTAACCACATCACCTTTTTAACTTTTGGAGCCTGTATCTGCATCTTTAACCGCAGCAACAATAATATCTCCAATAGAGGCGTATCTTCTTCTAGTACCGCCTAATACGCGAATACACTGCAAAGCACGAGCTCCAGAGTTATCGGCTACATCTAAATTACTTTCTTGCTGAATCATTGCTTTTGCTCCTTAATCGCCTACAGAGTTAAACCCCTGAAGCCTTTCTCAAAATTGTCTTTAAAACATAACGCTTTTCTTTGCTCAAAGGTCTTGCTGCAACCAAAAGAACAGTATCTCCAATAGCAGCGGTGTTTGCCTCATCATGCGCTTTCACCTTTTTGGTTCTAGTGATGAATTTGCCATACTTTGAATGACGTATTCTTCTGTTAAGCTTCACCACGATTGTTTTTTGCATTTTATTGCTTAAAACAATTCCTATTTCTTCACGCTTAGGCTTTAACGTTTTGTTTGCTTTTTCTTGTGTCGTCGCCTGTACCATTATTTAATTCTCCTACTTCAAACCTTTTACGTTAGATTCCGAAATCGCGGTTCTTACTCTTGCTAGTTCTTTTCTAGCCACTTTCATCATTGCTGGACTAGCTAACTGTCCAGTGCTTCTTTGCACTCGCAATTGAAAAATATGATCTTCAAGATCAACAAGCTTTGCCCTTAGCCTTTTGGACCCAGTGCTTTCTACTTCTTTTAAATTTTCGAAATTCATGTGCCATCTTCTAAACCCTCCTTTAAATTACGCTTCTACAGTCGCTGGCTTCTCAGCCGCTCGTGATACAATTTTGTTTTCAAAGGAAGCTTATAATTTGCCATTTGCATAGCTCTTACTGCCTCGGCAGGAGTAACCCCTTTGATTTCATACAAAATTCTTCCTGGCTTAATCACACTAACCCAGTCTTCTACGTTCCCTTTACCGCTACCCATTCTCACCTCTGCAGGTTTCTTAGTGCGCGGCTTATCAGGGAAAATACGAATCCACATTTGCCCACCTTTTTTAGTGAACTTAGAGACGGCGATACGCGCTGCTTCAATTTGTCGTGCGGTTATATATCCACACTCAGCTGCCTGCAAGCCATAATCACCATGAAGAAGAGTTCCCCCTCTTAGGGCTTTTCCCTTCATTTTTCCTCTTTGCTGCTTTCTCCATTTAACTCGTTTTGGGGATAACACTGCTCACTCCTCTCTTACTGGGCCATAGATGCGGTTTCGTTTGCTTTCGCGTTTTTACGAATAGGCGCATCCCCTTTATAAATCCATGTTTTAATCCCGATCACACCATAAGTTGTGTGAGCTTCGGCTGTTCCATAATCAATTTCTGCTCTAAGAGTATGAAGAGGAATACTTCCTTCGCTATACCCTTCTGTTCTTGCGATCTCTGCACCACCAAGACGACCAGATACGCGTACTTTAATTCCACGTACTCCCATTTTAATGGCAGTGGCCATAGCCTTTTTCATCGCTCTTCTGAAAGCCACACGTTTCTCTAATTGAGATGCGATAGTTTCAGAAACAAGAGTAGCGTCTACTTCTGGTTTTCTAACTTCTAGAACGTTTAAAAGTAATTCATTTTTAGTTAATGACTGAACATCAGCTCTTAATTGGTCAACCCCAGAGCCTTTCTTTCCGATAATAAGACCCGGTCTTGCAGAAAAAATATTCACTTTAACTTTATTTGCTGCTCTTTCGATTTCAATTTTAGAAATTCCAGCTTGGAAAAGCTTCTTCTTCAAAGTTTTACGAATCATTAAATCTTCATGTAAAAGCTCAGAATAGTTTCTTTTTGCAAACCATCGAGAGTCCCAAGTTCTGGTGACGCCAATTCGAAATCCAACTGGATTGGTTTTCTGACCCATCTTCTATTTCTCCTCTAACACAACCGAAATATGGCTGGTTTTCTTTAAAATTCTCATGCCTTGACCCTTCGCTCTAGACTCGAAACGTTTCATTGTTGGGCCCGGATCTACCAATAAAGTTTTAATATAAAGATTATCTACATCAATCTTTCCGCTTTGTTCAGCATTCGCTACAGCACTTTCTATAAGAGTAGAAAGAGTTTTTGCCGTACGCTTTCGCGAACTAAAACGAAGAATAGATAGTGCATCGTTAACATATTTACCTCTCACTAGATCAGAAACCAATCTAACCTTTCGAGGGGTAATTCTTACGTATCGAACTATTGCTTTAGATTCCATTTTTATCACCCTTATTTAGCCGCAGCAGCTGCTTCTTTTTTATCAGCTGGTGTGTGGCCACTAAATTGTCTTGTAGGAGCAAATTCACCTAACTTATGCCCCACCATATTTTCTGTTACATATACAGGAATAAATTTTTTCCCGTTATGAACAGCAAACGTTAATCCAATAAACTCAGGAAGAACCATAGAGCGTCTAGACCATGTCTTAATCGCTTTTTTGTCATTCTCTGCCTTTGCTTTTTCAGCCTTTGCTACCAAGTGGCTATCTGCAAACGGCCCTTTTCTTAATGAACGTCCCATTCATTTCTCCTTACTTACGACGCTTCACTATGAAGCTATTCGTTCGTTTATTATTCCTAGTTTTAAGACCTTTTGTGTACCAGCCCCATGGAGAACGCGGTAATCCACCAGACGCTTTACCTTCACCACCACCCATTGGGTGATCAACAGGGTTCATCGCAACACCACGTACTGTAGGACGGAAACCAAGCTTTCTTGTTCTACCAGCCTTACCGTAGGTGATATTTTCGTGATCTGTATTTCCGATTTGGCCAATTGTTGCTTTACACTCAAGAAGAACTTTTCGAACTTCTCCAGATGGCATACGAATTTGCCCGTACTCACCTTCACGACCTAAAATCTGTGCATATGCTCCTGCAGAGCGAACCATTTGTCCGCCTTTTCCAGGGCGAAGTTCAATATTGTGAATCAAAGTACCCACTGGAATATTCTTAAGGCTAAGAGTGTTCCCGGGTTTGATATCAGCATCTTCGCTAGCAATTACTGAATCACCAACTTTAAGATTTAAGGGAGCTAAAATATAGCGCTTCTCACCATCCACATACTGAAGAAGAGCAATAAATGCTGTTCTATTTGGATCGTATTCTAAAGCAACTACCTTTGCAGGAATCCCTTGCTTATCTCTTTTAAAGTCGATCAAACGGTAGTGTTGTTTTACACCTCCGCCACGATGTCTGGTCGTAATACGACCCTGACTGTTTCGTCCAGCGGTTGACTTTTGAGACTCAAGCAAACTCTTTTCAGGTCGCTTCTTCGTGAGAACACTAAAGTCCGCTGATGTTATATATCTTCTTGAAGGCGTTATAGGCCGATACGTTTTTACTGCCATTTCGCTACCTTTCTTTTCTTCCTAAATCCAACTTCGATCTCTCTACTTAGTAGAGCGACCGCAATCCATTAAACCCCTTTAAAAAACTCGATTTTCTCACCCTCAGCAAGAGTGACAACTGCTTTCTTCCACGAATTAGATTTCTCTTCTCTAGAACGTGTACGATATGCCTTCCCTGGTACTACCAAGGTCGAGATTTTCTTTACTTTCACTTTAAAAAACTTTTCTACTGCAGAGCGAATCTCTGGCTTTCTTGCATCTAGTGCTACTTCGAAAGCGATTTGATTTAGTGCTTCTGCTTGGCTAGAGCTTTTCTCACTCAATATTGGTCTTTTGATCACATCAACTAATGCCATCTGAGCCCCCTACGCTTTCTTTCTAGGAGCAGAAAGTTTTTCACTAAGAGCTTACAGCCGTGAAAGAACCAACCACTCATGGTTAACTATTGTCGTAAACATTCACTCCCTCAGTTCTCAAAAACTTATGGCGAGCTAAGTTTCTTGTGCCAAATTCTAAATCTTTATTGTCGCTATCAACGAGCAAAGATTTTTTGAAACCAAAAGCATTGATAATGCTAGAAACTTCTTTCGTTTTAGCGGCAGAAATTTTCAAATCATCAACTATAATCAAACGCTCAGAAGCCAACTTATCTGAAAGAGCTGATCTCATTGCTGCTTGAGCCATTTTCTTAGGCAATGCTTTGAAATATGATCTGGGTCTTGGACCGAAAGTTTCTCCCCCGCCCGGCATTAATGGAGAGCGAGTAGATCCTTGTCGTGCATTACCAGTACCTTTTTGTTTGAATGGCTTCTTACCACCACCGCGAACTTCTGCTTTGGTTTTTGTTGAAGCTGTTCCTCTTCTTCGTCCCGCCAATTGAGTTACAACAGCTTGATGAATAAGAGCAGAGCTCACTTCTACTTTGAAAATTGCATCCGGAAGATCAATTTCCCCTACTTCTTTATTTTTTGTATTAAATACTTTTACTAAAGCCATGTTCTACCTTACTTCTTTCCAGCAGATTTCTTATCAGCAACTTTTTTTACTGCCTTAGTGATTCTAACAACCCAGCTTTTGTTTCCAGGAACTGCGCCTTGAACCATAAGCAACTTATTGTCAGCATCATAAGAAACTACTTTTAGGTTTTGAGTGGTTTGCGTAACCATACCTAAGTGCTTCGCCATTTTCTTACCAGGAAAAACTCGTCCCGGATCAGCTCTGTTTCCGATAGAGCCTGGGCTTCTGTGCGATACAGAGTGACCATGAGATGCTGGCTGTCCGCGGAAGTTCCATACTTTTACGCTTCCTTGAAAGCCTTTTCCCTTGGTTGTGCCCTGAATATCAATCGCTGTACCAGGAGAAAGAAAATCTGCACTAACTACTGCACCAGGAACAAAGCTCGGGTCTTCTTTTTGTAAACGAAACTCTTCTACATGATAAAAGCCAGGCGCATTTGCTTTTTTGAAATGTCCTTTTTCTGCCTTATTCACTCGTTGTGCTTTTTTCTTTCTAAAGCCTAACTGAACACTAGAGTAGCCTTCTTTTTCTTTAGATTTAACTTGCGTGATCACCGTATCCTCTTGAAGAGAAATTACAGTAATTGGAATGCTTCTACCTTCTTCGTCATAAAACTTGGTCATTCCTGATTTCACGCCGAACAAACAAGGAATCGAAACACCTACTGAGGCAGTCGAATCACTTGCTTGATTTTCTACTTTTTCTTCACTCATCTCGAACTCCTAAATCGAAAATTACGATTTAATTTCTACATCCACACCAGCAGATAGATCCAATTTCATTAATGAATCTACGGTTTGCTGAGTTGGCTCCAAAATATCTATCAATCTTTTATGTGTTCTCACTTCGAATTGCTCACGAGACTTCTTATCGATGTGAGGTGATCTTAGTACAGTGTACTTATTAATCACGGTAGGGAGAGGAATCGGGCCAGCAACCTTTGCTCCAGTTTGCTTAGCAGTATTCACGATCTCCCAAACGCTTTGGTCTAATACTCTGTGATCAAATGCTTTTAATTTAATTCTGATCTTTGTATCCATTACTCAATAATCTCCGACACAACACCAGCGCCTACGGTTCTTCCACCTTCTCTGATCGCGAATCTTAACTCTTTATCCATCGCTATCTCCGTTATCAACTCAACACTGATTGATACGTTATCTCCTGGCATCACCATCTCTACATTCGCTGGCAATTCCACTACTCCCGTTACGTCTGTTGTTCTAAAATAAAACTGTGGTCTATATCCTTTGAAAAACGGAGTATGTCTTCCTCCCTCTTCCTTAGACAATACGTACACCTCTGCCTTAAACTTCTTATGCGGCTTAATCGTTCCTGGAGCACAAAGAACCTGACCTCTCTCGATATCTTCTTTCTTTGTTCCTCTTAACAACGCTCCTAAGTTGTCCCCTGCTTCTCCTCTATCTAGAAGCTTTCTGAACATCTCAATACCGGTAACTGTTGTCTTCGTTGTAGGGCGAATTCCCACGATCTCTACTTCATCCCCTACCTTTACTACTCCTCTTTCCACTCTTCCTGTTACTACAGTTCCTCGTCCAGAGATCGTAAATACGTCTTCCACTGGCATCAAGAATGGCTTATCGATATCTCTCTTCGGCTCAGGAATATACGTATCGCATGCTTCCATCAACTTCATGATCGCTTGCGACCCAATCTCTCCTGCATCACCTTCTAAGGTCTTTAATGCTGATCCATGGATAATTGGAATCTTATCTCCTGGGAAATTGTATGATGTAAGCAAGTCTCTTACTTCCATCTCTACTAGCTCTAATAATTCTTTATCATCCACCATATCGCATTTGTTCATAAACACTACGATCGCTGGCACCCCTACCTGTCTTGCCAACAAGATATGCTCTCTTGTTTGTGGCATTGGACCATCTGCTGCTGATACTACTAGGATTGCTCCATCCATCTGCGCAGCTCCTGTAATCATGTTCTTCACATAATCCGCGTGTCCTGGGCAATCTACGTGCGCATAGTGTCTCTTCTCTGTCTCATACTCTACGTGCGCTGTATTGATCGTGATCCCTCTTGCCTTCTCTTCTGGCGCTGAATCAATCGCATCATATGCTTTAAACTCTGCTTTCCCACCCTCAGCTAATACTTTTGTAATCGCCGCTGTTAAGCTCGTCTTCCCGTGGTCTACGTGACCAATCGTTCCGATGTTTACGTGTGGCTTGTTTCTTTCAAACTTTCCTCTTGCCATATCTCTCCTATGCCTCCCTAGGTTAACTAAACAAAATCTATTCAATCCCCGTTATTCTATAGCGAATTTCTTTCGCTACATTGGGCGCTACTAAATCGTATCTCGCAGGTTCCATGGAAAAACTAGCCCTACCCTGACTCATTGAACGAAGCTGGGTAGAATACCCGAACATCTCTTTCAACGGCACCTCGGCCCGGATCACTTGGTATCCTGACCGTGGGTTCATACTTTGGACTCGTCCACGTCGACTGTTTAAATCCCCTATAATTTCGCCCATAAACTCATCAGGGGTAACAATCTCACAGCTCATGATGGGTTCCAGCAGTGCTGGATCTCCCCGCTCACAAGCATTTCTAAATGCTAGAGTAGAAGCGATTTTGAAAGCGATTTCAGAGGATTCAGCCTCACGAAAACTACCGTCTATTAGTACTACTCGGATATCCACAACGGGAAATCCGGCAAAAACTCCTGCGTCCAAGGCTTCTACCACACCCTGCCTGACTGATCCAATAAATTTTGCAGGAACTTTTTCTTCAGGAACCTTTGCCTCAAATAGGAAGCCTTCTCCTCGAGAAAGGGGGCTAATTTCAAGTGTGCATTGCGCAAAATGATTCTTCCCTGCAATCAGTCGTTCAACTGTAGCCTCTCCTTTACACGCTCGATTAAGGCTTTCACGATACGACACCTGCGGACTACCCACATTCGCCTCAACTTTAAACTCTCTCACTAGACGATCTCTAATAATCTCTAAATGAAGTTCTCCCATCCCATTGATTAGCATCTGACCAGTTTCTTCATTACTAGCAACACGAAAAGTAGGATCTTCTAGTGCTAATATATCTAAAGATTTTTTAAGCTTGTCTGCATCGGCCTGTGTCTTAGGCTCAATCGCCATAGAAATCACCGGCTCAGGAAAATCAATTTTTTCTAAAAGCAGAGGAGCTTGTTCATCACAAAGAGTATCCCCTGTGGTTGTGAATTTTAATCCAATAGCTGCTGCGATTTCACCTGTACTAATAGAGCTAACTTCTTCTCGCTTATTTGCGTGCATTAAAAGCAACTTAGAAATTTTTTCTTTCTTCGATTTAGAAGCATTATGTGTTGGCTTACCAACTTGAAGCTTACCACTATACACTCGGATAAACGTAAGCACTCCAGAGAATGAATCATTGGCAATTTTAAATGCTATAGCAGAAAACGGTTCAGCATCATCAGCTTTTCTAGAAACAATTACACTCTCGTCTTTTACGTCATGCCCTTCAACAGGAGGAAGATCAATAGGAGCAGGCAGGTAGTCTAAAACCCCATCAAGCAAAGGCTGAACTCCTACGTTTTTGAAAGAGGCTCCACAAAAAACGGGAACAATTTTTGTAGCAATAGCTAATCGACGAATCGATAGCTTCAATTCTTCTTCACTGACGGCTTCTTCTAAAATATATTTTTCTGCTAAAGCATCATCAAGAGATGTCAGTTCATCAATTAAAAACGCTCTCTCTTCTTCAGCAGCTTCTTTTAAATCTGGAGGTATTTCTGTGATTTTAAAATCATCTGCATTTCCTTTTTCCCAAACCAAGGCCTTCATTTTTATTAAATCAATAACTCCTATAAATTGATCTTCGGCCCCAATAGGAATTTGTACAGGAATAGGTCTTCCCTTTAGTCGGTCGCGAATTTCATCAACAACACTTGAAAAGTTCGCACCCACTCTATCCATTTTGTTTATATAAGCTATTCTTGGAACTTTGTAAGAATCTGCCTGCCGCCATACAGTTTCACTCTGCGGCTCTACTCCACCAACAGCACAAAATACAGCTACGGCCCCGTCAAGAACGCGAAGAGATCGCTCTACTTCAATCGTAAAATCCACATGTCCAGGAGTATCGATAATATTGATTCGATGATCGTTCCAAAAGCATGTGGTAGCAGCTGCGGTAATTGTAATCCCACGCTCTTGCTCTTGAGGCATCCAGTCCATAGTAGCAGTACCGTCGTGCACTTCTCCTATGCGGTGTACTTTCTTTGTATAATAAAGAATTCGCTCTGTAGTCGTAGTTTTCCCAGCATCAATGTGAGCCATGATGCCAATATTTCTCATTTTCTTAAGCTCTGCTGGGTTCGCCATAATCATGTGTTGTAGTATCCAATGGCTTGGACTTTCAACAACTATCCTCAAAAAAAAAGCCCACCATCAACTGGTGGGCTAAATTGTTTAAAAAATCTTAGAACCTGAAGTGTGAGAACGCCTTGTTCGCTTCGGCCATTCTATGCACATCTTCTCTTCGCTTAATGGCTCCGCCTCTCATTTGGAAGGCATCCATAAATTCACCAGCTAAGCGCTCGTCCATGCTTTTTTCTGTTCTTTTTCTCGCAAATTCAATAATCCAACGAGAAGAAAGAGATTGTCTTCTAGCAGGTCTGACTTCAACAGGAACCTGATAGTTAGCTCCCCCTACTCGGCGACTTTTTACCTCAACATGAGGCTTCACATTGTCGATCGCTTTTTTGAAAACTTTTAATCCTTCTTCTTTCATTTTTTCTTCAATGATATCTAAAGAACGGTAGAAAATACCTTCTGCTACTGACTTCTTCCCATGCTTCATCAAAGCATTCACGAATTTTGTTACCAAAACATCATGAAACTTTGGATCAGGGATAATTTCTCTTTTTGCGATAACTTTTTTACGGCCCACGTCTTACTCCTTTATTATGAAGACTTAGCTGGTCTTTTTGCTCCATATTTAGAGCGACTTTGTTTTCTATTCGCTACACCTTGGGCATCCAAAGTTCCTCGAACGGTATGATATCTAACACCTGGTAGGTCTTTTACTCTTCCACCACGAATTAATACAATCGAGTGCTCTTGAAGGTTGTGACCAATACCTGGAATATAACTAGAAACTTCCATTCCATTGGTAAGCCTTACTCTGCATACTTTTCTCAAAGCTGAGTTTGGTTTTTTAGGAGTGGTTGTATAAACACGAGTGCATACTCCTCTTTTTTGAGGGCAAGACTTCAATGCTGGAGAAGCAGTAGCTTTTCGGCTCTCAGCTCTTCCTTTTTTAATTAATTGACCAATTGTAGGCATTTTCTATTTTCCTTTTCTATAAGTTTTGGATCTATAACAAGCCCTTTGAGCTAGCGTCAAGCTCTTTCCCAAAGGGGCGTGCTAAGGCCTCCAAAACTAGCAATTTAAACTATATGAGCGCTGAAGAATGCTCTGCAGAAGGGGAATCCTTCTCCAAATCGTCTTCATCCTCAAAATCATCACTATCCACTTCGATTTCGTAATTTTTGTAATGAGACATACCTGTTCCAGCCGGAATCAATCGTCCCATAATTACGTTCTCTTTTAATCCACGTAAACCATCGGTTTTTCCTGCCAAGGCAGCTTCTGTAAGAACCTTCGTGGTCTCTTGGAAAGAAGAAGCAGAAATAAAGCTGTTCGTAGAAAGAGATGCTTTAGTGATACCAAGTAGCACAGATTCAAACTGAGCTGGTCTACCAGCATCTGCAAGAACCCTAGCATTTTCCATTTCGAATTCTGCTTGGTCTACAGTTTCACCGATAACGAAAGTAGAATCACCTACCTCAGTTACTTTCACTTTTCTCAACATCTGACGAACAATCACTTCTATATGTTTGTCGTTAATTTTTACCCCTTGTAGACGATATACTTCTTGTACTTGGTCAACTAAGTAACGAGCCAAGATAGTTACACCTCTAACTCTAAGAATATCATGTGGATTGATAGGGCCATCAATAAGAGCCTCACCCAATCGAACGTAGTCACCTTCGTTCACAACTAAGTGGCGACCTTTGGGAATTAAATACTCTACAGCTTCTTTTCCGGTAGATGCTTCAGGAGTCACGAGTAATTTACGCTTACCTTTTGTATCTTTACCGAATGAAACAGTTCCATCTAACTCAGAGATAATCGCAGAATCTTTTGGTTTTCTTGCTTCAAAAAGCTCAGCAACTCTTGGAAGACCCCCAGTGATATCTGTGGTTTTTGTTGTTTCACGAGAAATTTTCGCTACCACGTCACCCGCGTGAATCTCATCTCCACTTTGTACTGGAATCACGGCGCCAACAGGAAGCATATACACAGCTTTTCTGCTAGAGCCCTCGATAGTAAGTACTTCACCTTGAGCATTTACGATCATAATCTTAGGTCGTTTATCGGTTTTAGTTTCGATAATCACTCTGTGTGAAAGACCTGTAACTGGGTCGAATTGCTCCTGAGTTGTTGTTCCATCTTCAATATCTTCAAAAGATACAAAGCCACTCACTTCAGTAAGAATAGGTACAGAGTATGGATCCCACTCAGCTAGGGTTTGACCACCAACTACGCTGTCTCCGTCTTTGATTAGAAGTTTAGCACCGTATACAACTGGATATTTCTCTATCTCTCTGCCTTCAGGAGTCAATACAGCAATCTCTGCTTGACGGTTCATCACAGTAGCACTACCTGCTCTGTTTTTTACCGATACGAGATTTTTGAACTTCACAACACCTTTTGCTTTCACTTCAAGAGTTGCTTGTTCTACTCGTCTACTTGCAGTTCCACCCACGTGGAAGGTTCTCATAGTAAGCTGTGTACCTGGCTCACCGATAGACTGAGCAGCGATTACCCCTACGGTTTCTCCCATAGTAACTAAATGTCCACGGCTCAAATCTCGGCCATAACAAAGAGTACAGGTTCCCACTTTTGATTTACAGGTCAATACAGAACGAATTCTCACTCTGTCGATCCCCGCTTTTTCAATTTCAGTAACTGTATATTCAGTAATTTCTTCTCCAGCTTCACAAATCACTTCGCCTGTAACTGGATCTAAAAGGTCTTCAAGAGTTACTCGACCTAAGATACGGTCACCGAGCTTCTCGATGATTTCGCCGCCTTCGATCAAAGCACTTACCCATACACCCTCGTCAGTACCGCAATCCATTTCTGTGATCACCATATCTTGAGATACGTCTACTAACCTTCTGGTTAAATATCCTGAGTTCGCGGTTTTCAGCGCTGTATCTGCCAAGCCTTTTCTTGCTCCGTGAGTAGATACGAAATATTGAAGTACTGTTAAACCTTCTCTAAAGTTAGCAGTAATTGGTGTCTCAATGATCTCACCAGATGGTTTCGCCATTAGACCTCGCATACCGCAAAGCTGACGAATCTGAGCGTTAGATCCCCTTGCTCCAGAGTCTGCCATCATGTGAATAGGGTTAAAGCTAGAAACTTCTACCTTTTCGCCTTTATCTGAAGAAATTACTTCGTTTCCGATCTTCTTCATCAATTCACCAGCAATAGACTCAGATGTTTGAGCCCAAATATCGATCACTTTATTATATCTCTCACCATCAGTGATTAGACCTTCGATATATTGGTTTTCAATTTCTTGAACTTGTTTATGTCCCTGATCTAAGAAATCCTGCTTCTTCTCTGGAATCAACATATCGTGAATAGAAATAGAGGTTCCAGCTTTTGTAGAGCGCTTAAACCCTAAGCTCATCAAAGCATCTGCTAGAAGAACTGTGTCTTTGCTAGTTGTTAATCGATATGCTTTATCGATTAAGTCTGCCAAAGATTTTTTATCCATTGCTTTGTTATAAACAGAGAAAGGAATCTTATCAGGTACGATTTCAGAGAGAAGCACTCGACCAACGGTGGTCTCGTGTAACTCACCCTGAATTCTACACTTAATTCTTGCGTGAATATCTAAATCATCTGTTGAGTGCGCATAACTTACTTCTGCTGCACTTGAGAAGATACGACCTTCTCCTAGAGTAAACGGACGCTCTTTTGTCATATCGTACAATCCAAGAACGATATCCTGAGAAGGAACAATAATTGGTTTACCGTTCGCAGGAGAAAGTACGTTGTTTGTAGACATCATCAACACACGAGCTTCAATCTGTGCTTCTACAGATAGAGGTACGTGTACGGCCATTTGGTCACCATCAAAGTCAGCGTTGAAAGCAGCGCAAACAAGAGGATGAAGCTGAATAGCTTTACCTTCAATAAGTACTGGCTCGAACGCTTGAATACCTAATCTGTGAAGAGTAGGAGCACGGTTTAGAAGAACTGGGTGCTCTTTTACGATTTCTTCTAAAATATCCCAAACTTCAGAACGCTCTTTCTCTACCATTTTCTTTGCGCTCTTGATTGTGGTTACATAGCCATATTCAGAAAGCTTATTATAGATGAAAGGCTTAAAGAGCTCGAGTGCCATTTTCTTAGGCAATCCGCACTGGTGTAGCTTTAGTTCTGGACCCACTACGATTACCGAACGACCAGAGTAGTCTACCCTTTTTCCTAATAGGTTTTGACGGAAACGACCTTGCTTTCCTTTAAGCATATCAGAAAGAGATCGAAGAGGTCTCTTGTTAGGACCAGTGAAGGTTTTTCCTCTTCTTCCGTTATCAAAAAGCGCATCTACAGACTCTTGTAGCATTCGTTTTTCGTTACGAATGATGATGTCTGGAGCATTTAGCTCCATCAATCTCTTCAAACGATTGTTTCTGTTGATAACACGTCGATATAAATCGTTAAGGTCAGAAGTCGCAAAACGTCCACCCTCTAGAGGCACTAACGGACGAAGCTCTGGTGGGATTACAGGAATACATTCCATCATCATCCACTCAGGTCTATTGTTTGACTGTTTTAAAGCTTCAAATACTTTTAAGCGCTTAATAAGTTTTGTTCTTACAGCCTCAGAAAGATTTACTTTTAGATCTTTTCTCAACTGACGAGCCATTAGCTCTACGTCAGTTTTGCGAAGAAGCTCAAGAATTGCATCTCCACCCATTTCAGCACGGAAACTCTTACCTTCAGTTACTAACTCTGCATACTTTTCTTCGCTGATAATTGATTTTTCATTTAAGCCGGTATCACCAACTTCAACTACTATATAAGCTTCGCAATAAAGAACTTTTTCAATTTCTTTAAGAGTTAAATCAAGAACAGCCGCAATCCTTGACGGCAGCGATCTTAAAAACCAAATATGAGCAACTGGCGTAGCTAACTCAATATGGCCAAGGCGTTCTCTTCGAACCTTTGACTGAGTAACTTCAACACCGCACTTCTCGCAGATAACTCCGCGATATTTCATTCTCTTATATTTACCGCAAAGACATTCATAGTCTTTGATAGGACCAAAGATTTTCGCACAAAAGAGACCATCTCTTTCAGGCTTGAATGTTCTATAGTTGATTGTCTCGGGCTTTTTCACCTCCCCGAAAGACCATTTTCTGATCATTTCAGGGCTTGCGATAGATATTTTTACCGCAGAAAAACTTAACGGGTCTTTAGGCTTATCGAAAAAATTTAAAAGATCTTTCACTTGTACCTCTTATTATTAACAAATTCTTAAACTTCAGGAACCTCTGCAAGCTCTACATTGAGCGCAAGAGATTGTAGCTCTTTGGTTAGAACGTTGAATGACTCAGGCAAGCCTGGCTCCAACACTCTCTCACCTTTTACAATAGCCTCGTACATTCTATTTCTTCCCGTAACGTCGTCAGACTTCACAGTGAGCATTTCTTGTAGAGTGTAAGCGGCTCCATATGCTTCAAGCGCCCATACCTCCATCTCTCCAAGTCTCTGACCACCAAGTTGCGCTTTACCCCCTAGAGGCTGTTGCGTCACTAACGAGTATGGACCAATAGAACGTGCGTGAATTTTTTCGTCTACTAAATGGTGTAATTTCAGAATGTACATCACACCTATAGTTACGTCTTGAGCAAATACATCACCTGTCATGCCATCATATAAGGTAAACTTATTATCTGATGGCAATTTAGCGATATCGAGAAGATCTTTAATGTCTTCTTCTTTTGCAGAATCAAATACCGGAGTCGCAATTCTTACCCCTTCTTTTATAGAACGAGCAATTCTCTTCAATTCGTCTTCAGACGCAGAATCAATATGCTTACTCACTTCAGGGCTTGAATACACTTCTTTAAGCATCTTGCGAATTTCGTTCGCATTCCACTTCTCTTCAAGCATTTCGTTTACATGTCGACCTAGACCCAGGCACGCACCACCAAGCATAAGCTCTAAGAGCTGACCGATGTTCATACGGCTTGGTACCCCTAGTGGGTTCAAGATAACATCTACGCAAGATCCATCAGCTAAGTACGGCATATCTTCTACAGGAACAATTTTAGAAACTACCCCTTTGTTTCCGTGACGACCGGCCATTTTATCACCCACTTGGATTCTTCTCTTAATCGCTAGGGTAATTTTCACCATCTTAATCACGCCAGGAGCAAGTTCATCGCCTCGCTTCATACGATCAGCGCGCTCTTTGAAAACAGATCGAACAAGATCCATTTTTTGTTTTGCTTGCTGAACAAGATTTGTAAGCTCATCTTCTAATTGTTGCTTCAACGGTATGAAGCCGATCAATTCGAATTGAATATTTTCTAATTTCGCTGCAGTGATATCTTCACCTTTTTCTAATAAGGTTACAGAACCGTCTTCAGAAAGAAGCTTTCCTGTAGTTTTCTCTCCAGCAAGAAGTTTAGAAATCTTCTCTAACGCACTTTCTCGAATAGCGTCTATTTCTACTTTTTCATCTCTTCTTAGGTTTGCAATTTGTTGCTCTAGAATTTGTACAGAGCGGTCATCTGCCTCTGTTCCTTCACGGGCAAATACTTGCGCACCAATTACAGTTCCATAGATTCCTGTAGAAACTCTAAGAGAGGTATCTCGTACATCTCCTGCTTTTTCACCAAAGATTGCTCTTAAGAGTTTTTCTTCAGGAGAAAGCTGTGTCTCGCCTTTTGGAGTTACTTTACCCACTAAGATGTCGCCAGGTTTTACTTCAGCACCGATACGAATAATACCAGAAGAATCTAAGTCTTTAAGCGCCTCTTCACCTACGTTTGGAATATCTCGAGTAATCTCTTCTTTTCCTAACTTAGTGTCACGAGCAATACATTCGAACTCTTGGATGTGAATAGAGGTAAAGGTATCTTCTTGAATCAATTTTTCACTTAAGATAATTGAGTCCTCGAAGTTGTAACCGTTCCAAGGCATGAACGCCACTAGTACGTTCTGCCCTAGCGCCAACTCACCTGCATGTGTTGCAGGTCCATCAGCCAATACATCACCTTTTTTCACCTTATCGCCTACGCGAACAAGTGCGGTTTGGTTCCAGCAAGTGTCTTGGTTTGATCTTTGATATTTAATCAATGAATAGATATCTAAGTCAGACTCTTGTCGTTACGAGATTTCGCATCTTTCTAACAACGATTCGTCCACCGTCTACTTTGATTACCTCACCATCATTCAATGCACTTACTAAGGCACCAGAATCTTTAGCTACGATTCTTTCTACCCCTGTTCCTACAAGAGGAGAGCGTGTTTTCAAAAGAGGCACTGCTTGACGTTGCATGTTTGAACCCATCAATGCTCGGTTCGCATCATCGTGCTCTAAGAACGGAATCAAAGAAGCCGCCACAGAAACCAATTGGTCTGGAGCAACGTCCATTAACTCTACTTCTTCAGGGGCAACCATTGAGAATTCACCCTTACGTCTAGCTGGAGCTAATTCACCATCTTGGAACTTACCAGTGGCCAATATATCTACTCCAACCTGAGCAATAATCTTATTCTCTTCTTCAGTTGCGGTGAAATACTTGATTTCATCCATAATTTTTTGGTCTTTAACAACCCTGTATGGTGTTTCAATAAATCCATATTGGTTTACACGAGCATAGCTTGATAAAGATGAAATCAATCCAATGTTTGGACCCTCTGGAGTCTCGATAGGACAAATTCTTCCGTAGTGAGTAATATGAACGTCTCGAACTTCGAAGCCTGCACGCTCTCTAGTTAAACCACCAGGGCCAAGAGCTGAAAGCCTTCGTTTGTGTGTAACTTCAGATAATGGATTTGTTTGATCCATAAACTGAGACAACTGAGAAGAACCGAAAAATTCTTTTACTACAGCACTTACTGGTTTCTGATTGATTAAATCATGCGGCATCAAAGTTTCAATTTCTTGAAGCGCCATTCTTTCTTTAATCGCTCTTTCCATTCTCACAAGACCGATTCGATATTGGTTTTCTAAAAGCTCACCAACAGCACGAACACGTCTGTTACCCAAATGATCGATATCGTCGATTACACCGATTCCATTATTGAGATCACAAATATACTTCATGGTCTCCATAATATCTTCTTTGGTAAGTACTGTTTTATCCGCAGGAATATTCAAATGAGGAAATTTATAATTGATCTTTAGACGGCCCACATTTGATAGGTCGTAGCGATCAGAATTAAAGAACATATTTTCAAATAAATCTTTTGCCGCCTCTACTGTCGGAGGATCACCAGGACGCATTCTTCGATAGATCTCTATCAATGCTTCTTCCATAGAATTTACTTTGTCTGCAATCAAAGTATCGCGAATGAAAGAGCCCACAGTAATAGGATCAGTAAAGATCACTTTTACTTTTTTCATTGCCTTCATTGCGTTTGATAAACTATCAGCAGTGAATTCAGTGTTTGCCTCTAAAAGAACTTCGCCCGTTTTTGCGTCTACGTGATCTTCGGAAACAACTTTTCCAATAAGAGCCTCAAACGGCACTTCGATCTTTTTAAGACCTGATTCTTTTACTTTATCGATAACGGCTTTGGTGAATTTTCTATTTTTCTTCACTAAAACGTCACCAGACTTTGGATGCACCAAATCTTCTTCAGCTCTCTGACCTAAAAGTAAATCAAAATCTAACTCTCTAAAGATCTTATCTTTCTCAAAAGAGTAGGTTTCAATTTTGTAGAAAGTATTTAGAATCTCTTCTACTGACATTCCTAATGCACGAAGAATAATCGATGCATGGAATTTTCTTTTCCTATCAATTCTCGCCCATAAAATATCTTTATGATCAAATTCAAAATCTAACCAAGAACCTCTATGAGGAATAATTCGGGCACTGTAAAGAAGCTTTCCACTTGAGTGAGTTTTTCCGTAATCATGGTCAAAAATCACACCAGGTGAACGATGAAGCTGAGATACAATAACTCTCTCTGTTCCATTCACTATGAACGAACCGGCATCGGTCATAAGAGGAATTTCACCCATATAAACTTCTTGTTCTTTAATATCGCGAATATTGCGACTGCCAGAAGCCTCGTCTACATCAAACACTATTAACCGAACGGTAATCTTTAAAGGCGCAGCAAAAGTCATTCCTCTTTGACGACATTCACGAACATCATACTTTGGAGCCTCTAAAACATAAGATTCGAACTCTAAAGTTGCTGTTTTATTAAAATCGTCAATTGGAAAAACAGAGTTAAATGCTGCTTGTAAACCTGTAATCTTTCTCTTCGAAGGCTCAACATCCATTTGTAAAAATTCTGCATAAGAATTTTTCTGTAATTCGATCAAATCTGGAATGTCGACACTTCTTTGTATTTTTGCGTAATTTTTTCGGATCTGTTTATTGCTGGTAAATTGTGACGCCATTTATTTCCCTTGAAAAATACTAACTTATTACGAACACGTAGATCCCCAAGCCAAATCTCTGACTTGAGGATCTATTTTTTAACTATCAGAATAAAGAAACAACTACTTGATCTCTACTTTTGCGCCAGCAGCTTCAAGTTTCTTCTTCATTTCTTCAGCGTCTTTCTTAGCAACGCCGTCTTTTAAAGGCTTAGGTGCACCTTCTACTAGATCTTTAGCTTCTTTTAAGCCAAGGCCAGTAATTGCACGAACTTCTTTAATTACTTCGATTTTCTTATCTCCAGCTGCAGCTAGAACAACAGTGAACTCTGTTTTCTCTTCAGCAGCAGCACCGCCAGCAGCAGCACCTGGAGCAGCAGCAAACGCCATAGGCGCAGCAGCAGACACACCGAATTTTTCTTCTAATTCTTTTACCAAATTAGATAATTCCAACACTGTCATTTTTTCAATGGCAGATACCAAATCTTCTTTTGTTAAACTCGTAGACATTTTCATTTCCTCCTAAATAACCAGTTAAATTTTTACCCTTGTTGACCTTTTTTATCTGCAACAGCTTGAAGCACTTGTACAAAGTCTCTTTGAACCGCATTAAGTACACAGACAAAATTACGGATTGGCCCGTTCATTACACTCAACAATTGACCCAGAAGCTGTTCCCTTGAAGGGAGAGTTGCCAATTGCTTGATTTGAGCTTCACTCATCGCTTGATCGCCCAATACTCCTTCTTTTATAGAAAAAGCCTCTACTTTTTTGGCGAAGTCAGAAAGGGCTTTCGCCATCTCAACTGCATCCTTCAAAGCAAAGCAAGTAACCGTTGGCCCCACTAGCCGCTCAGCCACTTGTTCTGTTGGACTACCTTTCATCGCGATCCGTACCAAATTATTTTTTGCAACCTTGATTACGACATCTTTCGCTCTCATGGATGCTCTAAGTTCATTCATTTGCTCAGAGGTTACGCCCTTATAATCAGCGAAAACCACCGCAGATGAAGAAGCAAAATTTTGTTTTAATTGCTCAACTGTATCTTGTTTACTTACTACCTTCATAAAAACCTCTTAAATCAAACCTTTAGAAGCTTCAGAAGTATCTACTTGTACTCCTGGCCCCATTGTTGTTGAAACACTCATTTTTCTTAAATACACACCCTTAGATGTAGGTGGCTTTAAACGAAGAATGGTTCCCAATAAAACATCAAAATTCTCTTTTAATTTTTGAGGACCAAAGCTCTTTCGACCAATCGTGCACTGAATGATTCCAGACTTCTCTGTACGAAACTCTACCTTACCCGCTTTTTGCTCATTAACAGCCTTGGCAATATCAACGCTTACCGTTCCTAATTTTGGGTTCGGCATCAAACCTCTTGGACCAAGAATTTTTGCAACCTTTGAAATCGCGACCATCATATCTGGGGTAGCTACAGCTTTATCAAAATCCAACCAACCCTCATTGATTTTCGCCACCAAATCTTCTGCGCCTACAAAATCAGCTCCAGCCGCTTCTGCTTCTTTAGCTTTTTCACCCTTAGCGAATGCGATCACTCTTGTAGCTTTTCCCACTCCGTGAGGAAGAACCACAGCAGAACGAACTTGCTGGTCTGATTGCTTTGCATCCACACCTAAATTAAGAGAAATATCAACACTCTCATCAAATTTAGCAGTGCCAGCTTCTACAGCTAATTTCAAAGCTTCAGTTATATTGTATTTTTTATTCTTATCAATAGTTGCAGAGGCTGCTTTATACCTTTTGCCTCTAAATTTTTTATCTATCTTTTTTTCAGCCATGTTTTCCTCCTGTGGTGCAAACGATTTCTATTCAGAAATCTTCCACAAAATTTTATTAACCCTCTACAGTAACTCCCATACTTCTAGCAGAACCTTCAATCGTTCTCATTGCAGCTTCTAAACTAGCAGCGGTCAAATCTTTCATCTTTAATTTAGCAATATCTTCCACTTGCTTTTTACTCACTTTGCCAACTTTATTTCTATTAGGCACTCCTGAACCCTTGTCGATTTTCGCAGCTTTCTTAAGAAGCACTGATGCAGGAGGGGTTTTTGTAATAAAAGTGAACGAACGGTCTGAATAAACAGAGATAATTACAGGAATAATCATTCCCTGTGCATCCTTTGTAGCAGCATTAAATGCTTTACAAAATTCCATAATATTCACACCACGCTGACCTAGCGCTGGGCCCACCGGTGGAGCAGGGTTCGCCTGACCGCCTGGGATTTGTAATTTAATCTGTCCTGTTAACTGCTTAGCCATTTAAGCCTCCAAAAAAACTAAACCTTTTCTACCTGCATAAAGTCGAGCTCTACAGGAGTAGATCGACCAAAAATGCTCACTAAAACTCTCAATTTACCCTTATCTATATTCACGTCCTCTATAGTTCCGTTGAAATTATTGAACGGACCATCTACAACTCGAACCTTTTCACCTTCTGAGAAATTAACTTTCGGCTTAGGTCGAGAAACACCCTCACTAATCCGATTTGTCATTCTTAAAATTTCAGACTCTGGCACTGGAGCTGGATTTCTCTTATCACCAACAAAGCCTGAAATCTTAGGCGTGCCCTTGATAATGTGCCAAGATTCATCCGTAAGCTTCATCTTGACTAAAATGTATCCAGGGAAAAACTTTCTCTTCGTGGTCTTTTTCTGCCCCTTAACCAATTCAACAACTGTTTCCTCTGGAACAATTACCTCAGAAATAAGATCTGTCTTCTCCATAGAGCGCACTCGCTCTTCTAAAGAAAGCTTTGCCTTATATTCCATGCCAGAATAGGCGTTTACCACATACCACTTGTGGTCAGGATACTCTACATCAGTTAAAGGCTTACTTACCTCAACCGTAGGAACAACTTCTTCAGTCGACTCTACAACTTCTGCATCCATATCTATTTGTTCGTTCTCATTACCCATAAAGGGATGCCCCCGCTAAATTAAGCGCCCGATTATAAACACAATAAACGTATCAGCTAGCCACAAAACAAATCCCGCAATCGTTACCGCAATCAAAACCGCAATCGTTGCCTTAAACGTTTCATTCTGAGTTGGCCAAGTAACTTTCGAAACTTCAGCCACCACCTCATTCATAAAATTATTTGCTAAAGAGCTAGAATACAATCCAATGAAAAGAGCCAATCCAACCAGGGCCGATGCTCCCATTAAAATCTTATCTAGATCTCGAATGCGCCCTTCAAAATCAAAAACAACAGAAAATTTTGTCGCAATCACAAATAAGACATACGCTAGTAACAAACTAGCGAACACAAAGCTGAGATTAACCCATTTTTGTTGATTGTTTTCCATTGCAAATAGCCCCTTATCAACGACAAAACTCATGCGCAAAAACCGGGATAAAATACCCCAATAACGATGAAAGCCGTTGGAAATCCCCTTTAGACACTATTTGTTGAGAATAATCCAGCAAAAAATGGGCCGCTTGGGAAGAAATTCCACATCTATCTCGACAGTTCGACATACCACAACACTAACGCTCAGCAAAAACTCACCTTGAGTATCTTTTCAAAGCACAGCACAGGTAGTTAATAACTCGATAAATCAATATAATTACTTATGGTTAAACTACTAGTCTCTATAGCAATATTCTTGATTAGCTTCGAAACACTACTAAGACTTACCACCTACATCTACAGCAAGCCACTAGTTCAACCGATGGATCAAGCTGTGATTGTAGTAATAGGTGAGTCAACAAC
>JAMLID010000043.1 GCA_023954355.1 Oligoflexia bacterium
GAAAAATTGGGCATGGTAAAGAAAAATAGCTCTATATATGTTTTTCTAAAATTTTTACAAGCTCTAGTGTTTTGCTAATATCAAATTGATCTTCTAATCCCCAAACGGCAGATAAGCAACCATAGGTAAAGGCGAATTGTAAAATTCGTTTTTGCTCTATTTTCATTAGACCTGATACTAGCTTAGATATTTTTAACACTCGTTCTTCATTTAAAATGAACTCAGGCATGTCTGATGGATTAAAAAATACATTTGCTAAATCAAACGTAGATTCGCCATAGATGCCTTTGGGATCAATCGCCAGCCAACCTCTTTTGCTATGATGTAGAATGTTTTCATGATGAATATCTCCATGTAAAACTACCTGATTTAGAGGGTTTTTTAATAAACTATCGGCAAGCTCTGCTGCACGAGCATAAATAGAATTTTTTTCATTTTCGGCTTTTCTATAAAGCTTATCGTACCTCTCTCTCAGTGAAGGGAGATCAGTACCTACAGATGGCTTATGTAATTTTTTAAGCAATTCACAAATTATTGTACTAGCCTCTACATCTTTATTCATTTTTACTAGAGCTGTTAAGGCATCTCCATCAAGGTATTCTAAAAGATGAGCCTCGTTTGTAGACTGCATTAGTATTACAGCTGCCTCGCCAGCAAAAAATTCTAAGGCCTTGGCTGCATGTTTTTCGTCACGCTGGCCTGTTTTCGTTAGAATTTTTAAGATGCAGATTTGTTTCTGATACGAAACTTTATATAGTTCACTAGTATAGGTTTTTTTATATAATATAGGGCTTTTCAAATCCCACTTTTGACAGAAAGTATCTAGGTTTGTGGTCATTTGTTTAGAGCATAGAACATATTGGATTTTTTAAATATAAATAATTTGATTAGCCTAACTATCCAATACTTCTTTCTCTAATAATCTAATCTCATTAACTATTTTTACAAATTTAAGCCCAAAATCTGTATACAAATATTCAACACGAGGAGGTATTTCATTATACTCAATTTTTTTAATTATCTTATACTTCAAGAGCTTTTTTAGTCTCTCATTTAAAACCTTAGTCGTTAATCCATTTATTTCGCGAGTCATGGCACCCGGCCTATTAATTCCCTTATCTATCATATCAAGAACAGAAAGAGACCATTTGCATCCTACAATATCTTCGACCATAGATTTCACATTTATTTTTTTCTCTTTTTTTTCTCTCATGTTTTCACCAATTTGTACCATTAAGTACCTACCAACTATTTTGTAAGTGCTTGTTATAAATGAATTTTAATTAGTATATTATAACACGAAAGACAAACTTATAAACCAATTAATTATGTAGCTGAACTCCGAGGATTACATGAAAGCAAAACCTCTTACGATAGATAAATGGATTAACTGTGATAGTAATTTTGAATTTGATATAAGTAGCTCAAAAATCAAAATTATCCACGCCTTCCAGATGTTATGTCCTGGATGTGTATATGTAGGTATACCGCAAACAATCACTCTATATAATAAATTTAAATCTAGTAATGTTTCTGTTGTAGGCCTTCATAGCGTTTTTGAAAATCATCACACTATGACGCCTGAAGCCTTAGAAGTTTTCATTAAAGAATGGAAGCTTCCGTTCCCTATTGGAATCGATAAACATGTAAATAAGCATTGGATGCCTGAAACAATGAAGTCTTATCATCTACAGGGAACTCCCAGCCTAATAATCATTGATCATCTTGCCGAAATTAAGCTTCATCACTTTGGCCATTTAGACCAAGAATATTTAGAGCAATTTATTATTCAATTAATAGAGAAACAAAAAGTCGCTTAAATTATCAGTTTTAACAAACAAACGTAACAACAAAAGGAGACCATATGTCGAGAATAAAAATAAACGAACCTGAAAATACAAAGGGCAGTCATGCAGAAATATTTGCACAAATTAAGGATGCTTTTGGTGTTACTCCCAATATGTTTAAAGTTATTGGAAATTCAGAAGCTGCATTAGAAAGTATGTGGACATCATTCGGTGCTCTAGGAAAAGGTAAATTAGGTGCTAAATTAGGTGAGCAAATAGCTGTATTGGTAGCGGACCTGAATCGGTGTGAATATTGTCTTGCTGCGCATACTGCTTTAGGTAAAAAGGCCGGTGCAACAAATGCAGAAATGTCTTCGGCTCAAGCAGGTGAATCTAATGACACTAGAACCCAGGCAGTTCTTAGTTTTACAAAAAAATTAGTATTAAATCGTGCTAACATTAATGATTTGGATATAAAAGCAGTAAAAGACGTAGGGTTCAGTGATGAAGAAGTTGCTGAAATACTAGCGCATGTTGCTTTGAATATTTTCACAAATTATACAAATGTAGCATTTAATGTTCCATTAGATTTTCCAAAAGTAAACCTGAGATAAGTAAATAAGGCCGGGCTTTTTAGACTGGCCTTTATTTTTTGTCTATTTTACTATTCAGCTATAGCAAGCATTTTTATGTATATAGATTGAGCTCGAATCCCTCCGTGGGCATCATATACCTTTAGCAAAAAACACATAAATCTCAAAGAATGCTAGCCTAAAGATACACAGACAAAAGCAGATAAACCTGCGCTCTTTTGCCAGAAATCTTGAATTATATCCAGCACACTACCGAGCATACCTAATAACCAATATTGGATGCTATACCTAAATGCCTTAGGACAAGTTGAAAAATATTATGTGAGTAAAATGCCAAATACAAACATATTAAAACAGTAAAGCTGATCTAATATGTTTGTAAGAAAGAGCAAATTAATCTTCGGCTAAGATATAAAAATTCGCTCGAAGCTCAATATTTTTTAATTTTTTCTGTTCGAATTAATTAAGTGAGAATATCGATTAGTTACATCTTCAGAATATCTAGAAGCAATGTCGTTAGCACGTGTGTTAATTTCTAATAGCAACTCTTTCAAATGTCGAAAGAACTGTAATTTAACCTCAACCGATGCACCCGTTACTCTGAGCTTTTCGCGCTTATCTTCAATAATTCGTATATAAGCGTCCACCCCATCATAATCTTCGACTAACCCTATGTCATACAAAACTTCACCTTTTGTATAGAAGAAAGCAAAAGCTTTTCCACACTTATCGAAAGAAATTTCTTCATGCATATTTCTTTTACTAGACCATACTTTTGTGAAAGTAAGGCTATCCCATAGCGTACTATCTACCTTTGTTGCTGAAAGCACAGTCTTATTCGGTGGCAAAAAGTGCATTATTATCTGAGCTACAGATATATACACAAATCTATCGTTTAACTGTTTTTCTTTATCTTTAATATGACGGTCGATTTCTGTAATCATTGCTTGGTCAATTGGAATTGAATCTACCAATTTAGATTGAGCAGAAATCTCCGACTGAATGTCAGATGAATTCATTATTTCTCCTATTTAATTTTTAAATATCTTTAATTTTGCCAAGCAAATGGCTCTTATATTCCAATCAAATGGATTTAACTTACAGTAAGTTTTAGCTAGCGATAAGTCAACACTCTTGTTGCAACAACAGAAACATTATATTTTTCTACTGCTTGCTATTTATCGGTAATTTCTGATTTATATTTTAGTGTACTTACACCCCATGCAAGTACGCTTTATTCATCATCTCCATCTAATTAATAAAGATAGACTCGACCTACTACACTCGAGGCTCCTGCCTCTCGTTGCGTAGGCTCACCTATAGTTACTAAGAAAAGCATCCAAGCTTTTCTTCCCTGCACGAAGTGACTCGCTATTCACTCGCACTTCCCGCAGGTCGCTACTTCGTGTTCGAGTCCCTCTTTCCAGATCCACAATTCCAAAAATAGCCAAAGACAAGGCGGCAAGGATGCGCATCGCTCAAGGCCGCGACGGCCCCACCCGTACATCCATGTACCGCCCTCCATAATTGGAGGGCTCTAACCGCGTAGCGTCCTGCTACTTGTTCGTGAGGCGTACACTTCGAGGGCACTAGCCCGAGAAGCCGGCAGCACTAAATGTGCTGCGATGGAGCAGGAAGCGGAATCGAGGAAGTACGCTGGAACGTTGAGCGACGCAGTCAACGCAGTATTTGGCTATTTTTGGAATTGTGGTGCCCGCCATCCGAGGATAGGAGAACCACTGGTTAAGGTAGAAACTTACCCAATCCAGTGGCGGGAGCCAAGGCTTGATCTCGCGGAGCTGGCAAAACTACGTTGGATCGAAGGCTACTCCCGTAAACAACTGGCCGAGAAATACGGAAAAACGACCGTGGCGATCCAGAACTACTTTCAGGATTTAAAGCGGCGCGAATTTTGTGTTTATGGGCTTTCTGAAAAGGAACGAAAGGAACTTTTATGGGCATCGAAAAATTAATTCCAGTGGCTTTAGCTTTGGCTGTGACTGCGGCGGCCAGTGGGAGACTGCCGCAAGTCATCCGACAAGTACAAATAGCCCAATATAAACTTTTGAAGGAATCCCAAAGTTCTAAATGGGGACAGGCTATGTTGTTAAGATATAAGTAATTGTTTTTACAAAAAGAATTTGAAAAATGAGTACATTGCCTTGACAGCACGCAAAACCCAACCATATTAGCTTTTTTAGTAAATATAGGTGAGGGATATATGGATTTAGAAACAGGAAATTCTGAAGATAAAAAGGGACTGTGGGAGCGTGCTAAGGAGGTAAAGGACGCCGCTCTTGAACGGTTAAAAGGTGCAGAACAAGTTGCACTTGAGGCTATTGAAAAAGCCCAGAATGACGTGGTCGCAGAGGTTCAAGCTTCAGCAGAATCTATTAAAGAGACGGTAAAAAAAGCGGATGACCTTGCGCAAAAAGCTCAGGAAAACCTCACTAAAGCAGAAGAAGGCTCTACTCGTATTAATAGTTTAGTCGAGCAAAGTAGCAAAACAATTGAGACTATAAACAGCAAGTCTGAAGAGACCAAAAACGCGCAGCTTCAAATTCAAGCGCTGCTGAAAACTGTGGAAACGTCAGAAGCAGATGCGAAGGCCCATCTAAAAGAATTAGTTACTACTAAAGCTGAAATGAAAAATCAGTTTACCGAGATTGGCCAGTTCTATTCAGAGATTGGTGAACGAAAAAATGAATTGTTAGAGATGAAGAAAAAGGCTGCTACTGATTTAACGGAACTAAGTACTGGGTTTTCCGCAAAATTAGATGTTCATGAAAAACGAACAGAAGATCTAGTTACAAAAAATGAAAAAATTGAAGAGGAAATCGAAGCACACTTGCAGCGAGCTGTAGGAGCATCATTATTCTCAGCATTTGGGACAAGAAAAAATAAAATTGTTATAGGTAAATGGGTTTGGGCTGGATTATTTGTATTAGCAATTGTTGGGGCTTTTCTTTGGGTAAACTCAATGATTTCTGGATTAAAAGGTCCACTAGACACTGCATTTGTTGTTAGAACTGTATTTGGGGTGCTAATCGGATACTTTGTTTACTTTTGTTCAAAACAATATGATCGCGAGCGTCGTGCTGAAGAAGAATATGCGTTTAAATCTGCGATTAGCATAAGCCTCAAACCGTTTCATGATTTATTGATCAATTCAAAAAATGAACAAATCGATGATATATTTATGAAACAGCTGATGGAGAAAATTTTTGATAATCCTGTCGATCGGCTATTCAGTGAAGGAAAGACAACATCAAAGATTCAAATTAATGGTCAGGGCCTCAACGGGGAACACTGCGCGGAGCCACCAGTCAGCAAAAAATAATTTTTTGTGATTTCTGTGTGATCACAAAGATTAAGTTAGACAATGATCCCTGCCTTAAGATTTGAAATAAATTTACTTATGGCTTAATCAGACTCGATCTCTGGATCTATAACCAAGAATCTTCTTTTGGGCTCTTTCGCATTGCTAGGCAGCCCGATTAACTCGCAACGCCCCCTAACGTGAGTGCTCACTATGGAGGGGAGATTACGCATGAAGTACGGAATCTTACTGCCCACTTTTCATTTTAGTTTGGTCAAAACGGATTTGTAGCGGTGTATTTCCCCTCCATGCGCCAATATGGATGTGCGGGCTTCTCGCTTGACCGTTATTGCCGACGCGAGCGATTGCTTCTCCGGCTTTTACTACGTCACCAGCTTTAACTTTCGCGGAGTCAATATGGGCCAGAAGAACCATAGTCCCATTCTTCGCCTTCAATACTATGAATGAGGCGATACCAGTGCCAATCATGCCCGGAATGTTTACTGTTTGATTCACATTGACCTTCACCACAGTGCCATCAACTGGCGATAGAACATTTTGATGCCAGCCGTACCAGTCTTCATTCTTACCGCCGCTTTCTATGTAATTGCGAAACCAGGTGCGTCCGTTCTCTTCGGCGATTTTACCAATCAGACAATCCGTTCCCAGGGCATCTCCGACTCTATCAAACTGTCCATCCCAATGCTCGGCACATGAATAGGGGCTGTCATAAATCGGGTGCAGAAGAATCGCGTCGATTGATTTAGATGAAGCATTAGAACGTGATTTATCCGAATAAATCCCCACCGAGATCCCGTTAGGGCCTTTAAATACGGCCAGAGTGCCGGAGCCACCAGGTACCTTCATGGGGGCATAAACTGTGGTAGCGCCAAGTGAAAGAGCCAGTTTGTAAGTGGTCTGAACATTATCAACGGTAATATAGAGCAATACCGCATTTCCGTTTGGCGCAGGATGCTTTTCAATGATTTCACCAATAGACGAGCCTGATTGGAGTATGTTGCAAGACGTTTTAGAAGTCATTTGGCAGGTCCACCCGAACACCTTGGAATAAAATTGGTAGGATTGCTCGAAATTTTCAACATGGAATTCAAACCAAGGAACCAAAGGTGGAACGGTTGGCTGTGCCGTTGCGTTCATGCTAAAGAAAATTCCCCAAAGCATTAGTAAAACTGAAAACTTCATATTTTTCTCCCTTTTCCTTACAAGCTACTTGGCTCTTGTCTGCGTTCCTTCGCCCGCCGAGATGCCAATGATCCGACATGGTTCTTTCACGTTAGCCGTATGCCAAGTTCCCGCAGGAATTAAGAAAGAGTTCGGCGCACTCAACGAAACAACTTCCTGGCTCCCGTCGTTTTCCAAAACTAGCTCCATACTGCCGTCAATAGCGATTAATAACTCATCGCCATTTGGATGGCATTCCCATTGGCTCCAGGTTTCTTTAAATTCATATTGAGCAACTAAATAACCAAATGGAGACTCAAAGCCTTTAGTTTTTGCGGATTCCCAAAATTTTCCCGCATCCCACGCTTGAGCTTTTCCCGTAGGCTTTAGTTGAAGGTACGTTTTAGAAAGATCCACGCAGTTTAATTTCAAATCGCTCATTGTTTACTTTCCATTTTTTCTTCTCGTAATCCGCTTTGAGCGTTTCTTAGTTTCCGCAAATTTTTTTGCGTTAAATAATAAATCACGAAGCCCAGTTTTTTTGATTGAGGTGAGTCGAACCAAAATCCAAGGGTAATTTAAGTAGTGATCTGTGAGGTAATATGTTTCCGGTGCTTCAGCTATCGCGCTTTCACGTTCATCAAAATCCATAGCTACAACAATGGATTCAAGTTCGGGCCTATAACGAACAAAGAGGATTCCATTTGTTTTGAATGCAGGAGTGCCATAAGAGGTGCCTTCCTCTACGTCATTCATAGCTAGTGCAATTTCGCTAACTTCCGAAAACTTCAATGGATTCTCCTCAACTGAATTTATGGGTTTTATAGGACATTGGTTTACTAAAAACAAGGTGCGGGATGGAGGTGGGTCACAAGGAATCGTACTTACTAAAAATGACCGTTTTAGCTACATTCTTACTACAGAGAGAGAAATCTAGCCGCATAGTGCTAAGTTTTTGTATGCTTAGAGGATAATGGTCAAATGACTACAGAATTTTGGAGTTCTCAATGGTTGGCCGCTTTTATAATCACGCTAAATCTGCGAAATTCAGTAGTTAATATTTAAAATATTAAAGTTGATAGCAAACTGCAAAAATCTGTAAGCGCTCATCTTCATTCGTTGTTCATCTCACTTTAAATGCATTTTGATCGCATTTGCGATCAGAAATTTTTTGAAAATCCTAATAATCTTCAAAAATTTCTCTCTACTCAAATTTATCAACAAAAGAAGTATTGGCACAGATGTTGTTATAGATCCCGCATGAGTAGTCTGCCGAAAAAGCGGGAGGTCAGTTTGGATATATATGTTCGGTCGATTGTGACCTATGGAATTTTCTTTTTAGGATCGCAAGTTGTTTATTTTGGAATGAAATTTAATGGCAGCGCCAGTCCTAGAAATCCAATTTGGCATTTAGTTAATGGATTTCATTCGTTTGTCACTTACGGAACTCTGCTCGTAGTAGTGATTTTTATATTTATTGAGTTTGTGTTTCCGCTCGTACTGATTTTGATTGATGAAACTTCCAAATATTTGCAGCCACCACGAGAATTAGCTCCCGAAGAACATCAAGCAAATAAAAAACAGAGCTTAGAGCGGCTTGAAGAGGACCGCAAGGAGCAAGAGCGGTTTTTAGAAGAGCAACAAAGAATCGAGGCCAAGAAAAAAGAAGAGGAAGAATTACGAAAGCAAAAAATCGTCGAAGAACGTAAGAGCCGAACGGCAGAAGAAGTCACGCGCTCCGCTTTAGATGATTTTTTATGAAAGGTAAGAGAAATGATTTTAACAGATAGAGACAAAAAGCTATTGGCTTTACTGGCTAGCATGGGGTTTATGACAACCAAACAGTTAGCTCGCACAGTCTTCAATAATATCGCAATCACAACAGTGCTTCGTCGCCTAAGAATCCTTGAGAAGGCAGACTATATTTCCAGGGTTGAAGGTCTAAAGAACAATGAAAATGGCTGGTGTCTGTCTTTAAAGGGGGCCGATGCCGTCGGCGTCTTAAATCCTAAGCGGCGATTTAATCGAGCAACGTTGGAGCACGATGTATTGCTTGCAGACCTTCGATTAATTTTAGAAGGCCAAGGCATTGCGCATACATGGATTCCAGAGCATGAGATCAAATCCAAAATAGCTCGAAGTCATGGCATTAAACGGATGGATTCAAAGACGGTTCCAGATGGAATTATGGCCGTTGAGTATCAGGGAGTAAAACACTCTATCGCTGTAGAGCTGGAGCTGAATTATAAAAACCAAGACCGTTATAAAAATATATTTTGGTCTTACAGATTTAGAGAGCAGTTGCTAGCCGTTTGGTATTTCGTGCCTTCAAAGAGGTTTGGTGAGTCCTTAAGTCGTCTTTGGCTAAAGCATCTAGGGCAAATCTCAAGGATTTGGCTTTTGTGGTCCGAAGTCGATGACGTGTTAGATAGCGGCTCTTTGGCGAAGATTCACTACTTCAATCAATCGCATCAAATTAGTGATCTGTTTAAAGCAAAAGCTGCTCAAGTCCCTGCTCTAAGGGTGAGCAGTCTGAATAAAGAAAAATCTCAAAACAGAGAGGAGGTAAATAGCGAAAAAGAAACGGAACTTCCCGCCAAAGTGGTTTGAGTGGAAGAGCCACCTCCACCGCTGACCACCCTCCCCCAACGATGTTGGATTGGTAGGGTGGTCAGCGCTTACGGTGGCAAGTGAGTTTGGTGGAGGGCGGGAAGTTCTAAGAAGTAATGGATAGATATAAATACTTAATTGAGAAGAAAAGAGGTCAAAAATGAAAAGGTAAAAGATGAAAAAGACATGGGATGTAAAAGAAATCGAGATGATTCCTATGCGTGTCACTGATGAGGAATATGGCCAAAGACTTGATGAAATGGCGGAGCTTGTGTATCGTTATTTTTGCCAGCTCTTAGAGAATCACGTCTTGGTTCCTGAAACTTTAATCGCGGAAAACTCCGTGGGAAGGACAGGAACAGATGGCTAAAAACCAAAACTATAAAATTGCACTGTACATTAGGGTATCAACCGAAGAACAGGCTGAAAATCCTGAAGGCTCTATTCGCAACCAAGAAGATCGCCTGCGCCAAGCTGTGGTTTATAAAAGCCATTCCGGCAACTTTGGCGAGATCAAGGCGGTCTTTGTGGACGCGGGGATTTCTGCAAAAAATATGAAGCGGCCAAAACTTCAGGAGCTTCTTCGAGCGATTAGGTCAGGTGAAATTGATCTAGTGATGGTGACAGAGCTATCGAGGCTTTCCAGAAACACGCGAGACTTTATCGAAATGTGGGACATGATGAAGCTGCACGGCTGTGGATTTACGAGTCTCAGAGAAGACTTTGATACAACCACAGCGGCTGGTGAAATGGTGATCTTGCAACTGATGAATCTTGCGCAATTTGAACGAAGGCAGACTTCGGAGCGTGTTGAGGCTAACATTGCGGCTAGGGCTGCTCGTGGTCTTTATAACGGCGGTTGTGTGCCGCTAGGTTATAAGACCATACCGGAGCGACCTGGCTACCTTCAGATTGATGAGGAGATGGCAGAAATAGTTCGGGCTGCGTTCACAGCATTTTTAGGAGAAGGATCATTGTCGAGAGCTGCCTTGTGGCTTAATGACAATGGCTACAGGCTTAAAAAGCAGCGTGAAGGTGGCGGAAGAATGAAGCGGGTTGGACATTTCACAGTGGATAACCTGCAAGCTCTTTTGAGAAACAAGGTCTACATCGGCGTGAAAGTCTACACTTATCGAGGTGAAGTTAGAGAATCCAAAGCTGTTTGGCCGTCCATCATTGATGAGGCTACGTTTCATCGAATTGGAACTATCTTGGATAAAAACAAGAGCAGATTCAAGCCGACGAAACAGAATCGTAGACCCTATTTGCTCTCTGGAATTACCCACTGTCAGACCTGCCAGAGCTTCATGCCTGGAAAATCTGCGACGGGAAATAGTGGCAAAGTGGCCTATTATGAACACGCATGGGCGACAAAGCGCGATTCTACATTGAGCAAGAAATTGTTTAAGTGTGAACCGCACCGAGTTCCAGCCAAGAAACTTGAGCCATTGGTGATGGAAAAGTTCAAAGATTTGATATTGCGACCTGATTTTATGAAGGACATTCTTAAACGTGTGCGGGAGAAGCATGAAGAAAACCCTCACCGAAAAGATGAAGAACGTCTAAAAGCGAAAATCAGTGGCATTACAAGTCAGATTGATGGGCTTGCAGAACGATTGAGTGAACTTCCTAAAATGGTTTCAGCAGCTCCCATCTATAAACAGATGGAGAGGCTACAAGAAATCAAGGAAAGCCATGAAAAGGAGTTGCAATCACTAAAAACGACGGGAAGGACAAGTTTAGATCGCGTAGTGGATTTGAATAAGTTTGAGGACTTTGTCTGCCACTTCCGAAAATTTGTAAACGAGGAAATCCCGCCGAATGATTTGCGGCAGTTGATTAAAAAGTTCATCCACAAGGTCGAAGTGGGCACCGAAACGGTGAAAATTCATTGGATTGTGGATGAAGAGCATTATGAGCGAGAGCTGGCCCTGAAAAGGGCTGGCTCTTCCCCTAAAGGGGTCGGGCTATTTTTATTTGAAAATCGAACCAGGAATTTTGGTTCGCAGAGCTTGACATTTGGTGCCCGCCATCCGAAGATAGGCGAACTGTTAACTCAAAACCAGAGATATCAGGTGCAATGGCGAAGGCCTAAAATGAACTTGGCTGAGCTAGTTAAATTAAAATCAGAGGGCTGGAGCCATAAGGCTCTGGCAGAGCGTTTTATGCGAAAAGAGGAAAGCATCGAATGGTGGTTCCGCGCTTTTCGTAGAAACCCTAAGAACTATAAGCGGATGCTTAAAGGCTTTCCTGTGAGAAAGGAAGATTTTTAATGATAATCGCTATTCGATTTTTATTTACCATTGGAGGCTTAGTAATATTAATAAACGCAGGAAGCTCTCTCAAAGACTTAACCATGAATATGGCGCAAGCCGCAGCTACGGCACAAAAAAGCCAAATGAAATATGGAGATTATTCCAGAATGCTTTGGAATAATTCGAAGTTAAAATCTGCCAAATCTAGGAAGTTGGAAAAAAAGCGGAGGATTTGAAGCCTTCGCTTTTTTTGCTATTTTGAGATCACTTTGATGATGGGCAAATGGTGCGCAGGGCAGTATTAATCGCTCTGGTGCGGTTGTCGGGCATTTTGGTGCCGAAAATCCTCCATCGAGGATAAAGATTCCAGAAAATCTCGCGTAAAACGAAAATAAAGTAGGTTTGGCAAATGCAGTGGCGCGCGGCCTATGGGCCAAATGCTCCCGGTCTGCGCTTCCTCGAACTGAATAAGCGTCTGATTCAAGTGAGATTAGTATGAAATGCATACGCTATAGCCAGTTTTTGCTTTTGCTACTTTTCCACAGTAGTCGCCTAATCTTTTTGCAGCTCTTAATGTATGCAATCTATTTTGACCTTGTAGTGCACTGTCTGATAGTTCCGTGATTAGTAGTCCAAAAACTTCACTCATGTCTTTTATATTTGTAGATTGATTGGCTACTAAGGAGTCTGCTGCTTGAACCAGCTCATGGAGAGTGTGCGATTCAGAATTGGCAGATGCGTTATTGATTGCAAATAGTAAGGTTAGGGTGATTACTGCAAATTTTATGGTATTCATAGCTAGTTCCTTTTTATTAATTAAGGGATATGGGTATATATATATCATCGTAGCAATTTGGTCAACAAATTTAAGGCGCAGAGAGTTGTGAATATGGTTTCTGCAAAATACCTTGAACAATAGTGCGCTCATAACTGTCGTTAAGCTTGCTAAAGTATAAAATAATTAAATAAAATCATATGCTTAAGTAATAAGGAGAACAAGTCAGTACTAGCTGGCCTACTTGATTGTGTAATTTTCTAATTCTACAGCTTGGTAAGTTCAGAGATTATGTGAAATTAGATTTGAAAAGCATATTTTTATGTATAACTTCAGTTAGTTAGGCTGAATTTTACACAATCAAGTAGGCCAGGTCAAAGTCAGTAAAACAAATCCTATTTGTGCGACAATAGATGTTGCGGTGCATAAATTTGTGTAGTACATACGCAGGTATATCGAGCTAACGTACACAACAAGAAAACAGAAGGAATTTTTATGACGAAACGTATTTCTATTTTATTCGGAGCTGCTATCGCTCTAAGTGGTATTTCAACCGCAAACGCTATGGAGCCAATTTGCTGGAAAGCTGCTCTTATATCGGGAGCTGCTTTTAAAGAAGCAAGCTCACTTAGCTACGAGCAAAGAGATGTGACAAGTTTTGAGTCTCATATAGGATCAAATATGAGCATCACTCGTACAAAGCTTGTTAAGTTAGATGGTATTAAATTTGAAGAAACTTACTTAGTTCAAGAAGAAAATACTAGCACTGATGATATCGCTATAGTTGTAATTGAAGCCTACAACAAAGCTAATGGCATATGTGTTATTAAGAGTATTTCGGCACCTCAAAATTAGTTGAGTTTAGGGATCATTGAGATCCTAATTAATACTCAAGTCAGACACATCTAGCTCATTTTAAATTAGGGGATTATTTATCCCCTAATTTATTTGATTAACAAACGATTGTGCAGATGTGCTTAGATAGTCTGACTTTCGCTTAATAATGAGTAAGTTCCATTCAAATTTTTTATTTGGAAATAAGTCTATAAGCTGACCATTTTTCAATTCTTTAACAATCATAAATTGAGGCAAAATAGATACGCCTTTACCCTTCAGCACCAGTTGCTTATGAAGCGTTAGGCTATTTGATGAAAATTGTATTCTTGTTGATGGATATTTTTTTCTCAATAACTCAACAGTCGGAAAGCTATGTGTAGAATTATCATCTATTTCTCTAGATCCGATAAAAGATTGAACAATCTTCGCCTGATTTTCAAGCCCTTTCTTGACAACTACATGAAATCGAAAGGGAAGCTCTTTTATTACTTCTAAATCTTTAGAGAGGTGAGGAACGTAGAAAAAGCAGCCCAACTCAAGCTTTCCTTCTGATAACATATTAATCATTTGTGCTTGAGTAGAAGTGTAGATGTTAAAACTGAGCTTAGGATAAGAAGTGATCATTTTATCAAAAATATTACTACAGAGAAAATTTATAATAGGCTCTGATCCGCCAATAGTAAGTATTCCACCTAATTCGCGTGGATCAGCTGAACTTTGTTTGATCTTATTCACTTCATTGAAAACCACCTGGCAATGCCTAAAGACTAACTGTCCATAATTCGTGAGGCATTTGCTACGACCTTTTTTCCAAAAAAGTGCTTGATCCAAATTTGACTCCAGAGTCTTTAGCATTTTACTAACAACAGGTTGTTGCACATGTAAGCGCTTGGCCGCAGGAGCAACTCCTTTCTCCAGTACGGTATAGTAGAAGTATTTTAAATGGTTTAACTCAATGTCATTTAACATTAAAAACATATATAAAATGAATATAAATGCGTCAATATATCTATTTTTTATTCATCGAAAAAGACGCTACCTTGCCCGGATTAAAGGAGACACAAATGAAAAAAATTATTCTATTACTATTTATTGGGTTATTTAGCACAAATGCATTCGCCACAGGTTGTTTTTGGTACGAAAAAATCGAATTGGGTAAAGACTTACAATCAAATAAGTTAGAAGGAGAATTCACTTGTACAGTGCTTGCTCAGCCGAATTGGTATGCTTGTGTTTTTCATACTGTCGACAGCACCAGAACTAAATTAAGAGCGTTTAGTTTACTGCAGAAAGATCTGCCTCCAGTGGGTAAGGTAGTATCTATTTCTGTAAGCTCTGTTTCTGCTATGCAGTGGTTTGATTGTGATGGTAGTGACCCAATGCCGGACTTCAATTCCAATGGAATCTATCAATTTTTCTTCTATAAGGGCATAAAATATTCAAGCTTTACTAAGAAGAATGAAATCAGAGAAGAGTCACTTCAGTGAGTTGAATTTTAAAGACTTTCAAGCGCTCTTTTGCAGCCTTACGAACGGCTTTTTTAGAGTCCTTTTTGGCTAGCGTTTTTAAAACTGATTTTGCATTTTTAATTTGAAATTTTTTGCAACAGATGCACGCTTGTTGTCGTACGTACCACTGAGAGTCGCTCAATAGAGGAATAATTGCTATTTTTCTAGAGCAATGGTCGATTTCAATCAATGCCTGTAATGCATTTACACGAATTCCACCACTTTCATCTGTTAGCAGATTAATAATAGATGAAGAAGATTTGCTATCTTTCATTCTGGCTAAGCCACGAAGTGCATGCAGTCGAACTGTCATTCTTGAATCGCTAAGAGCATGTTTTAATACAGGCTTAGCTCTTTTGTCCCCAATGGCTCCCAGTGCTTGTAGACTCCATTTTTGTATTCTAGGGCTTGCACTTTCTTTAGCTGCGACGATTAGTTTTGGCACTGCAGGTTTTCCCTTTTCAATTATTTTTTGAATCACTTTTTCGGCAGCTTTGTCGCTACTTGTGTTTAATTGCTTAATGTAGTCGTTAATTTGCATATTAGAATTATATATAATTTATAAATAAATAGCATGCTTGGAATGCTGATTATTTATTCAAGTCTAATTTGCTTGCACAATATAAAAAATTAAGCAGAGTTTACTCGAGGTGGATGTGATTTTTTTGTTTCCTTGGGTTATCTATTTTTCTATATTTTCATTTTCTGATGGATTAACATTTGTCGAAAAAGCTAGTGTTCATAAAAAGATACTTATTCAAAAATCAATTGAATCTGATCTGGACAGTATCTATTCATTTGTAGAATGCAGGGGTTTAGACTGTGGTTGCGAGCTATTAACCAAAGGTTGAAAGAATAGCCTGCTGTGATGGTCACCAGTGGTTTTACGTTATTGAAAAAAATCATAGGCGCATGAAGTGCGAAGGAATTGCAGCTCTAGGAGGGTTAACAGAAACCCCCATTCACAAGAGAATTGGGGGTTTGAAAAAAATTTTCGTATTAGTTCGCAGAGCTTGACATTTGGTGCCCACGGAGGGACTCGAACCCCCACACCTTGCGGCACATGGTTCTAAGCCATGCGTGTCTACCAGTTCCACCACGTGGGCAATGAAATCAAAATTTCTTCTCTCTGGTTTAGAGAAGAAAAACTATTAAGCGTACCAGCAGCTTGCTAAGTGATCACTCTTCTTATCATTTAAATCAGGAATGTCTTTTCTGCAATTATCTTTTACTGACGGACACCTTGGATGAAACGAACAACCAGTAGGTACAGAGATAGGGCTTGGCACATCGCCCTGCAAAATAATTCTCTGACGCTTACCCTTAGGGTCTGGCATCGGAATCGCAGAAAACAATGCTTTCGTATATGGGTGCATTGGATTCACATAAAGCTCATCAGATTTTGCCATTTCTACGATTTTACCTAAATACATTACCGCTACACGATTCGAAATATGCTCAACCACGTTCAAATCATGGGCAATGAAGAGATAAGTAAGCTTTAGTTCTTTTTGTAAGTCTTGCAGCAAGTTAATAATTTGGGCTTGAATCGAAACATCCAGGGCAGAAACAGGCTCATCGCAAACAATGAACTCTGGCTCAACTGCCAAAGCACGAGCGATACAAATTCTTTGTCTTTGCCCACCTGAAAACTCATGAGGGTAACGATTCACAGATTCAGCTCTTAATCCGCAAAGATCTAAAAGCTTAAGAACTCTTTTTGAAATTTCTGGCCCTTTTGCTAATCCATGAATTTTCAAAGGCTCAGCAATGATTGAGCCTACAGTCATTCTAGGGTTCAAAGAAGCATACGGATCTTGAAAAATTATCTGCATTTTTCGTCGTATTTTTCTAAGCTCTGTTTGATTTAAATCTAAAACATTTGTTCCGTTGAAATAAACTTCACCAGCAGTCGGCTCTATTAATCGTAAAATACAGCGACCAAGAGTAGACTTACCACAACCAGACTCTCCCACTAAACCTAAGGTCTCTCCCTTTTGGATAGAAAAACTTACGTTTTGTACCGCTTTTACGCTAGCAACTTCTCGCCCAAAGATTCCACCCTTAATGGGGAATTTTTTTTCTAAATTATTAACTACTATGAATGCATCGTTTGGATTCATTTTACTCATCTTAAGCACTCCCTACTTTTACGGGATTAAAGCAAGCAGCTGCATGTGATGCTTGTATTGTTTCTAAACTAGGCTCTTGCTCTCTACACTTTGTTTGTACTCGATTACAACGATCTTGAAAGCGACAGCCCTTAGGTAAGTTCGATAACGCAGGCACCATTCCAGGGATTGTTTGCAATCTTCCCTGATTCGCTTCTTTATTGCGAGACGGTAGAGAATTTAATAAGCCATTCGTATACGGGTGAGTGGGCCGATAAAAAATATCTTCTGCAGTTCCTTTTTCTACTACTTTTCCTGCATACATAACCAAAACATTATCACAGGTTTCAGCAACTACTCCCAAGTCGTGAGTAATTAAGATCACTGCCATATTTAGTTTTTTTCTTAAGTCTTTCATTAACTCAAGAATTTGTGCCTGAATGGTCACATCTAAAGCTGTTGTTGGCTCATCGGCAATCAAAACATTCGGATTACAAGAAAGAGCCATAGCAATCATCACTCTTTGCCTCATACCGCCAGATAGTTGGTGAGGATAATCATCTACTCTCTTTTCAGGAGCCGGAATCCCCACCAAGCGAAGCATATCAATGGCTTTTACCCGTGCTTCTTTTTTAGAAAGCTTTTGGTGTAAAATGATACTTTCCATAATCTGATTTCCGATTGTGAAAACCGGATTCAAGCTCGTCATTGGCTCTTGGAAAATCATAGAAATTTCATTTCCACGAATTTTTCTCATTTCTGAATTACTAGCATCTACAAGATTTTTTCCATTATAAAGAATTTTACCAGACTTGATTCTCCCCGGAGGGTTTGGAATCAATCGCATAATCGATAAAGAGGTTACCGATTTACCGCAGCCAGACTCGCCTACAATACCTAAGGTTTCTCCCGGTCTTACAGAGAAAGAAACATCATCTACGGCGACAACCTCACCACCTTCAACTTTGAAGGCAGTTTGTAAGTTTTGTACTTCTAATACTGGATTCGTTTCCATCCTCTTCGCCTCACTTCAGTTTAGGATCCATTGCGTCTCTAAGCGCATCACCCAAAATATTTAACGCTAATACTACAACCGTCATGGCAAGGGTTGCAGCACCTAACTGCCACCAAACTCCTCTAGCAAGCTCTAATTTTGCTTCGTCAATCATCGTACCCCACGAAGGCACACCTTGCACACCTAAACCTAAATAAGAAAGAATAACTTCGGTCTTGATTGCTCCCATAAATAAGAACGAAAAGTTTACAATCACTAGATGTAAAACGTTAGGCAAAATATGCACAAAAATTCTTCTTGAGTGGCCACCGCCCAAGCTTCTAGCTGCCTGTACGTATTCACGCTCTTTATGCTTCATAAACTCACCGCGAATCAAACGGCAGATGCCAACCCATGCAGCCAAACCAAGAGCAATATTGATTGAAGTAAGACCCTTGCCTAAAACAAGCGCCAAAGAAAGAATCAAAAGAATCGACGGTATATTTGATACAGTTGTATAGAACCAGGTAATTAGATCATCTATCCAACCACCAAAATATCCAGCCAAAGACCCCAAGACTACACCAATAGGAACCGCAATCATGCTCGATACGAAACCTACAGTCATAGAGATGTAGGCACCATAAATCGTTTTCATTAAAACCGAACGACCAAAGATATCGGTTCCAAAAATATGCCTCCAGCTCTCTAGTGAAGGTGGGCTATACTCTTTACCGATAGTATCGCCCCAATTTGAAGCAATGAGCCCAAGCTTTACTAAAATCGCTAAGGTAACATAAAAAGAAAAAATATAGAGGCACACCAAGGCTAACTTATCTTTTTTGAGTCGAATCCAAGCATCTTGCCAAAGAGAACGCCCCTTAGGTGCTTTTTTTACAATTTCTTCAGACATATTCGCTGTAGCGGTTGTCATTTCATCCTCACTTTATCGTTACTCTTGGATCAACCAAGGAATAACAAATGTCTGTTAAAATATTAAAAACAACGTAAAGAATCGAGAACACCATTACCTGAGCCTTAATCATAGGTAGATCAGAGGTATTGAATGCATCAATTAGTTGTGTGCCCATACCAGGAATAGCAAAAAAACTTTCTAATAGTAGAGCCCCAGTGATTAAAAAAGGAATTTGAATCAATACACTAGTAATAATAGGAATCATCGCATTTTTAAGAACATGCTTGAACATTACAACTCTCTCATTTAGTCCCTTTGATCTAGCTGTTCGAATATAGTCTTGGTTAATTTCATCAAGCATCACGGTTCGATAAAAACGAAGCTCTCCACCGAAACTTAGTACTACCCAGATGAGTACAGGCAGTGCGATATAAGAAAAAACCTGTGTTGGGTCAAAGCTAAATCCTGAGATAGGAAACAGCCCTACTTTGTAGGCTAAAAAATATTGTCCAAAGAGAATATAAGCCAACGAAGGCACTGAGATCATAAGTACTGAGACCACAACAAAAACTCTATCCACCAAAGTACCTCTCCAAAAGGCCACAAAAAGAGAAGCAGAAATTGATAAACAAAGTGAGATAATAAAACCAGGAAAAGCTAAGGTAAATGACACAGGAGCCGCCTGTATCATCATACCCAATACATCTCTTTTAGAAGAATAAGATCTGCCATAATCAAAGGTCACGATTTGTCTTAAAAAATCTACAAACTGCATGGGCAATGGACGATTTAGTCCCATCTCTGCCCGTAACTCTTCTATCACCTGAGGAGTTGCGTGCTTACCAACCATTTGTAGAACAGGGTCACCACCTACTACGTTAAAAAGTAAAAAGGTGATGAGAGCGATTCCAATAATAATCGGAATCGCATAGAGCAACCTTCGAATAATAAAGTTAAACATACTTAAACTCCGAACTTACTGAAGGTGCTTCTTTTTTTCTTCTGTATCTATTCTAAGATATTTTGATCTATTAAAGGCAAATTCGTCATACTTGAAATTTTTAATCCAAGACTGACGTAAGCCTACCCCAATACGGTGTAAACCAAATACCACTGGAGCATCTTCAGCAACCATTTTTGATAATTGCTTATACATAGCTGTTCGTGCAGGCGTATCTGCTAAAACTCTTGCCTTTTCAAACAGACGGTCAAAGTCTTTATTTCTATAATAAGAACCGTTCATGCCTCCGGGCTGAGCATTTGGACCATAAAAAAGCTGCAAAAAGTTTTCTGCATCTGGATAATCTGCTGCCCAAGCGATTCCCCACATTTGTGCTTGGCGATTTTGGATTCTCTCAAGCATTTGCGGCCAGGTAGAGCTAATTACTTTTAATTTAATACCAATTTTATCTAATTGCTTAGACGCATAATCAGCCATTTGTCTGTTGGTAGCAGAAGCCACTGTATCATAAGGAAGCTCCGGAAAACCCTTACCCCCTGGATAACCCGCTTCAGCCAGTAACTTTCTAGCCTTTTCTACATCACCTGTTCTGTATGGATTCACAAAATCTGGATCATACCCATTAATTCCAGGAGGAATCGGAGTTTGAGAAGAAGTAGCCATTCCGTTATAGAACAACTGGATAGACTCTTTATCATCTAAGGCAAGCGAAATTGCTTGTCTTACTTTCTTATCTTTTAGCTGCGGAATATCTTTAGAGTCTGTGTTGAAAGCCGTATAGGTAAAGTCCATGGCAATCGCAATAGTCATCTGAATATTCTTAGATTTTAGATCATCAGAAAGAGCTAAGTTATCATAGGTAAGTGGCTTTGCTGGGTCTGCGGGCTTTACTGCATCATTGAAACTATCCTTTGGTATCCCCGAGGTATCAAGCTCACCCTTTAAGAAGTGCAACCAACGAGGCTGTTCTTCTACGATCACTCGAACATTGATTCCATCTACGAATGGAATCTTTTTACCAGCATCCTCTAATAATCCGTTTTCTTTATCAGATGACTCACCTTCTGTTGGGTAAGTTGCTTCCCAATAGTTCGGATTTTTCTTATATGCAATAGCATCTGATGGGTTGAACGATTCTAGAATGAATGGCCCTGTACCAACAGCGTGGTTAATAAATTCTTTTCCATATTTATCAACAGCTTCTTTTGCCACTACTGCGCCATAAGGCATGGCTAGAGCGTAAAGGAGTTGAGGGTACGGTTGCGTAAGCTTTAACTGCAATGTCTCATCATCAAGCGCCTTTAAACCTTCAACCTCATCATCGTAATTTGTAGGGGTATCTTTAGTGTTGGTGTATTTTTTTCTCCAGTCATCTAGGCCCTTTAATCTACCTTCAAACAACCACCAGCCTGTAGATTGAACTCTAGGATCAGCTAATCGCTTAAAGCTATATTCAAAATCTTTTGCAGTAACTTCTCTACCCTTCCCCTCAGGAAAAGCTGCATCATCGTGAAACTTTACGCCCTTACGAATTTTAAATGTATAGGTAAGAGAGTCTTTAGAAATTTTTGGCATTTCTGCAGCAAGTAAAGGCTCTAACTCATAAGGTCTTTTTAGTGGATGGTACTGAAGCAAGCCTTCGTAAACACGCATAATCTCTGATGATGAGTAGAGATCTTGTGCTCCTGCAGGATCTAATCCTTTAATTTTTGCACTCGTAGCAAGTTGAAGTACGTTTAGATTTTGCTCTTTCTTCTTTGTACATCCAGTCAGCACAACAGCAAAAGCAACAGAAAGAAAAACAAAAAGCCTCATCATTTTAAATACCCCCAAACAACTATTGACACACTTGCAAAAATTATCAAGCGCGTAAAAAGCTATACGAACTTAGATTTCATGGCAAGGCTTTTATAGGCTTCCCAAAAGTCTCAGGTTGTGGAACTAAAAAGAGTTTTTCATTTTTACTCACCTCTGGGCGCCAGTCCTTCCATGCCCATGTAAGGTTTTGTAATTCTTGTTTGCCCAAGTAAGACAACATTCTAATTTTTTGTGGGTACGACAAACCGAACTTAACACTATAATTTTCATATTGAATTTGGCTTTTTTTATCCCCCGATTCTTTGACCCACCCCACAACTTCCCACAAACGATCGCTCCACTCGATTGTGGTAGTATCCTTTCCTTTTTTCATAACTGCTTGCTTGCCGGTTCCAACTTGAAACCGCTCGAAAAAAAATCGAGGAAGCAGTCGAGACACCAATTCTTTTGCGTCGACCTCCATCCCGATGATCTTTTCTAAATACTTCACCGACCCATAAACGATTGATGGCTCTGATCTTGAATACCACCAAAATTGGTCTTGGTTCACTACCAGAGTCAGCTAAATTATCGCCATAGGGTCATGAGCTTCTAGGCGAATTTTATCAGGCCATTCGATTAATAATACTCCTGGAGCTGATATATTTTGATGCTTATTTTTGATGCTTAAAAAGCCTGTACCAGAAACTTTTTCACGCTTTAGGCCATTAGCCTCTAGTTTTTGAAATATTTCTGAATCACTCTGGCTAGTTTTTATGTTTTGAGAAACACAAGACTCATTTAGAAGCAGGAGTACGAGGCTGAATATTGCGCTCTTGATAAGCCTGCTTTGCAGGCTTAACAGAATACTCTGTTGAAATATTTTGGATCTTAGCTTCAATTCTGGCTTTTGCTTCATCATCGCTACCAGTTTTCATCGCTGCACTATAAATCTCAAGTGCTTTTTTCGGCATGGCTAAGGCTAAATATACATCACCCAAATGTTCTGCAATCACCACCTCTTCAGGTTTTTTCGCATACGCTTTCTCCAGAGCTTTCATGGCTTCTTTCTTTTTCCCTTGGCGAAAACGCATCCACCCATAGCTATCTAATACATACGGATCATCTGGCTTTAATTGATATACAGTTACTAGATACTTTTCGGCCTCATCTACTTTACCGCTCTCAAGCAATGAATAACCCAAAAAGTTTAACGCGTTAGTGTTCATGGGATTAGAAGCCAACAAAGATCTCATTAAAGTGATACTTTTTGTCTTATTTCCCATTCGGTCATATAAAAACCCTAAATAATAGAGAATGTTTTCATCTCCTGGAAACTTTTCTAAACCTTGTTCCAATACTTTTTGCGCCTGTATAAAATCTTTTCGGTCTTCATAGGTAGCTGCTAATAGTGGATATAAAGCAACTAAGTCTTGTCTTTTATTAAGAGCCGTTCGTAAAAATGCTTCCGCTCCTTGGTGATCATTAATAGAGCGATAAACCTGCACTACACGACCAACCATTTGTTCATATTTCGTATATTCGGGATTAATTCTCTTATAATAGGCCAAAGATTCTTCTACTTTTCCAAGCTCAAAAGATATCTCTCCTAAATAAAATGCAATTTCACTAGAGTCGGGAAATCGTTCTAGTAATTGGCTCATAAGGGATCGAGCTTTTTCTTTCCAGCCTATTTGCCAATATACAAGAGATAATTTTAGTTTTAAATTTTCATTTTGAGGGTCGTCTTCAACCAAAGTTTCTAGATAAATTATGGCTTTTTTATAATCTGCTTTTGCTAAATAATACTCAGATAATTTTTCGGCAACTTCTGTACTATGATTTTCTTTGAATGAATTAACTAATACATCTATGGCCTTCTTCTCTTGCTGCTGCTTCATCCACAGCTCTGAAAGCATAATCGCCGCTTTAGAAAATCCAGGACGGTATTCTATGGCTTTTTGAATTGCGGCAATAGCTGCTTTTTCAGCGCCAGCCTCTACATGTACTTTAGCTAAATAAAAATAGGCTACAGACTTATCAATAGGACTCTCATCACTATCCTTAAGCTTCACAAGTTTTTCTAAATTTTGCACTGCCAGCGGCATCTTACCAATCTCAGCAAACGTAACACCCAAATAAAGTAGTGCATCACGACTTTCAGGCTCATATTTTAAAACTGATTGATAAGAGGCAATTGCCGCATCATACTCTTTTGCGGCTACTTGAATCCCTGCCAACAATAGATAACTGTCTACATATTTTGGGTTAATGGCGATGGATTTTTCGCATATCTCTTTTGCCTCTGCCATTTTGCCGATTTTCACTAATTCTGCTGCTAATCTTGCACGAATCACCGGCGAATTTTCATCGTGCACAAGTGCTGCCCTAAAAGACTCAACGGCTCTAAGGGGGTCATTATCTAGAGAATATGCCTGACCTAATGAAAAATGAAAAATTGCTGCTTCTTCTTCACCTTCTGGAACACTAACCTCTGTTTTGCTCTCAGCTGTATTCAAAGTTTCATCGCTAAGTACTAGCACTTTTTCTTGAGTAGAGCTCGACTCTGGCTCTAGGCCAATCCGAACAACTTTTCCTCTAGGTTTTTGGCTCGCGCAGCTAATCAGCGCTAAACTAATCAATAGTAGGGAAAAGAATCTCATAGACTCTTTTCGGATTCACTGTGCCCACCCTTGAGAAAAAGCTCTTCAAGTCTGCATTTTATTAATTTTCAGACCATTAGTTGATAATTTTAATACGACAATTGCGAAGTACAGGGACAATATCTGGCAATACCTCACAAAAATCGGGTAATTTCTGCTCGTTTTTACAAAAATGGCTGTCATTTTCTCACAGAATCAATTTATGCCTTGTAACAAATGATGACTGGCATTATTCAATCTGGCTCTGGTCGCTATTAATGACGCGTTTGAAAAACTTTCTCTTGACAGAGATTCGACGCAGTTGGTAGTGGCTAGTACAGCTGTAAAAGTTTGCAATAATGCAATGGGGAGAAAAACCTCTCTTCTGGATGAGGCCTTTTAAATGGCGTCAGACGAAAGGTGGGTTTTGACTCTTAGTTGAACTTAGAGGTGGGGATATTCATGAACGAAGTGAAAGTAATTAAGCGTTACCAAAATAGAAAACTTTATGACACACATCAAAGCTGCTATGTGACTCTAGAAGAGATTTCTCAGATGATCAAAAACGGCGATGATTTGCGAGTAATTGATAACAAAACCAAGAATGACATTACTCAAGGTACATTGACACAACTTCTCTATGAAACAGAGAGAAAGAACTTAATGCCTGTGCCAGTTGAGTTATTGAAAGAAATCATCCGTAAAGGTGATGGATCTTTCTCTGGTTACATCAGAGCAAATATGAAGGGCGAATTGTCACGATTCGAAACTTCTGAGCCTGTTGCTAGAGAATTGCCAGTAAGAGAAGCTCCTTCAGCTCCTGTTTCTAGACCAGTAACAGGTGTAGAGTTCTCTGATAGCATTACTCAGTAATTTAAAAGAAGATTTATTCTTTTTCTCAACCGAGAAAATATGTCCATGATATCCTAATTTCATTATGGAAATTAGATTATTGTGGATCATAATTCTCGGTTATTTTTTTGTCCCTACCTTTACTTACGCAGAACAGGGCGACCATGCTGCGGGGCTTATGGTTGGCCAAGTCTGGCCCTCTGGAG
>JAMLID010000044.1 GCA_023954355.1 Oligoflexia bacterium
TTCTTTTTTCTAATTTAATTCGCTTTTCTGAATCTGTTTCTTGTTCTAGCTCTTTATCTATATGAATAATTTCGCTAGAAATATCTCTCAAAGCTTCTTCTATATTTTTAGCAAATCGTTTATTTTGTTTAAAAACTTCTGCACTAAAGATATGAGTACCAGAACTTAATTCAGTACTTGGATTTAGTTTTTATTTATGTGTAAGAACATAGGTAAGTTCATTTTATAGGAAAAAATAAATTTAATATAACAGGTCGAGCCCAAACAAAAATCGTTAAACACAAAGAGAAAAATTGCCAAGCAGCATACTTTCTCCAAGAATATTTATTTTTAATTAAAATTTGCTTAGTTGAAACTATTGCATGCCAGAAAAAAACAATGGACAGAAACAAAAAAAAGACAAACATCCAGTAATCTTGCTGAACCCAGTAAGTCACCACACTCAATGATAAAAAGAGCAATAAAATAGGACTAAAATATCCAAGCCGTCTAATCCAACTATTATTTGGATTTAACACTAAGTTGATTTTTCTAATTAAATTCTTTTCCATATTTTTTCATGTCTCGGAGGCAAGGCTCTTCTTTTGCAACTGGAAGCATAAAATATCTTTTTGGCCAAACATAAACTAGCTTTTGAAAACCCAATTCGTACTTATTAATACAATTTGATTTTCTTAGTGAGGTATATTCGTCTAGGCAGGCCACTTTGATCACCTCATTTTCTTTTACCAATCCTCGAATCGTCTTCTTTACTTTAAAACTATGAGTTTTTCCTACATTTACTCCATTACTAAATAAAGTAAAATAATCAGGAATCCAAAAGACGACATAAGCTGGTATAAGCACTATAAACTGTCTAAGATCTGTCAATCTACTAAGAATAGTCCAAGTAGATAACCCATCTGCAAATATCGCAAAGTAAGATTCGTGCAACAAAGGATATTCAGTTTTAAGATATTCTACTATATAAATATCGGGATTATCATTTGGAATACTAAACTCATCCCCACTGACAGTGTCTACTAAGACCGAGCGAGTACTATCTATTTTTACTTGTTCGTAGTTTTTCGGTTCTGTCCTAACAACGCATTTCTTTCTTAGTGCATATGATGCTTCAGTATTGACCATCAATAAAAGAAATGCAGATAAAATTAGCTTCAATTACAGTACCTGAATTAACTTTTCATAAATCAAATTTAAAGGCTTACGTATCGAAATCAGTTTTAGTTTTATATCATTTAACATACTTTCTAATTTACCTTTTTTCTCTAACAACTTCTCTATTTTGTTAGCGTTTATTTCTTTTTCTACCTCGCCCTTAACAGACTCTACCAATGACTTGAAAGCACTACCAAGAAAAACGCATGCAAATATTCTACTAATGATTTGAAATTAATACAGAAATAAACATTTATGTTATTTTTATGTCCAGATATATAAATAAAAAACATATTTAGTTTTTCTTATTTATATTCTTCTTCAAATTTCTGTATAGAAAATACCCTATCAATGAAGCCACTAAAATAAGCAAAAAAATATATATCAACCAATGTGTAAAAATATATCTTTGTATATATTCAATTGATGGAGGGAATACATCGGTACAATTTTTCTCCCCACTACAGAGACCAAAACAAATTGATGAAATAGAAAAGCTAGAAATTAAAAATATGACCACAATAAAATTTTGCTTAATAAGAGCAGAACTGTTCTTTAGTGACTTTTTTATTTTCAACCTCTTTTCTAACTAAAATACAATTTACAATCTAATTGTCTTATCACTTGTGTATACGGCTAACAGATACATTTATTTAATTAAAAAGTAGATAAGATAAATAGCCCAAAGAACTACAAAACAAGATTACAGAATTTAACGACAGCAATATGTTCTTATATATCATTCCGTAAAAAAACACAGTTAAAGAGACTAATAGAAATATAGTAACAATGAATTTTTCATTTATAGGCAGAAGACCTGCTAATAAAAAAATAAAAGATATAATCATATATTGCGACTTTCGTAATCTATGTTCAGCATAGAAAAATCCATATAAAAACATAAACGCCAAAATTAAAATCGCATTTAGTTCCGATCTTGGTAACCAATATGGAAGCACTATTACCATATACCCCCCTTAAATAGGCTCATTAAATATTGTAAGTATCTTCTAACAAAATTATTATCAAAAAAATAACTGAATAAAATAGCCAAACGAGCCACCCAATAAAATTATTGAATTAAACGAAAGCGATAAATTTTTAAGAATTATTCCGATAATGGATATTATCAGTGAGGCAAATAAAAACATAATAACAATATATTTTTCATTTATAGGTAGAAGACCCGCTATTAGAAAAATAAAAGATATAATCAAATATTGCGACTTTTGTAATCTATGTTCAGAATAGAAAAATCCATATAAAAACATCGGAATCAAAATAACTGTCGAAATAAATACTGGGATTGGAAACCAACTTGGAAGTACAACCATATACCCTCATTTCAAAACATTTTTACACCAACTAAAACTATTACAATTATGCCTATTACTGTAATAATCAAATACAAAGAAGAAAAAGAAACAGCATCATCTGATTCAGACAAATTCACTGTCGCTTGCGCTTTAGTTACAGGCGTAGTCTCAATGTTTGAAATAGTTTGATCAGTCTTTTCTAACTTCTGTAAAGACTGATTCTTGTCGATACGCTCTTCATCTCTAGGGAGCTGCACAGGATTATCACGACAGCTAGAACCTTCACACGCACCATAGCAATTTATATTCAACGTAAATAAGAATATAAAAAAAATAAATATAGCGATTGAATTCTTTAGTATTGAACTTTTTTTATTACTATTCATTCTCATCAATAATTTATTCCTTGAATAAGTCATCTCAAAACTTAAAGTATGTTTTATTCTATCAGAAAAAACATGTTCAAGATAACAGGCCGTACCCATACAAAGACGGTTAGGACAATCGAAATAATTTGCCAAATTCCGTACTTTTTCCAAATTGGATTTTGTTTTTTAACGCTATTATATGCTGCCACCATAGAATGAGATACAAAGAACAATGTCAAAATTAGATATATTAGAAACTGAAAATAGTTCTGCTCTATCCACGTTACAACTACACTTAATGTCAGAAAAAGAAGAAGAAAAGGCCCAAAATAACCTATTCTTCTAAGCCATTTATTATCAGCTGCAAGAAAAGATTTCATCTTATTCACTAGTTTCTCGTCCATTAATTTCTCCCTTATATTCACTACAAGGTATTTCTTTATATACAGGTAGAATTTTATATTTATCTATATAATCACTCTCTGGCCAAGCATACACCAATTTATTTGAAAGATTATTATAAATAGTTAAACAGTTAGTTCTTCGAACCGAACTGATAAACGTAGAGCAGGTCGATTCTATAATTTGTCCCTCTTTTAACTCGCCTTTTAAAACTTTTTTAACTTTGAATTCTAAGATTTTTTTGGATCTCAACCCACCTTTAATAAATAGCTCTGGATATCCTAGGACATTTTTTAAAAACCAAAAAACAAAACTAGAAAGATATTTTTGACTTTTGACTATGTCTTCGAATGAAGAATGATTATATCCAAATGTTGCGAAATAGGCTTCGTGCAGTTGTGGGTATTTTCTTTTATGAAAATCTACAATTATAATATCTGAAACAATTTGAGGTATTTCGAAATTAATTCCATTACTTTGATCAACCAGCATCGAGCGCTCAGACTCATAATGAACTGTATTTGCGTCTTTAGGCACTAATTTAATAGTGCAACTTTTTTGCCTAGAGACAGAAGAACTGACTGAAGTATTAACTTCTGTTTTATTATCAGATTTTGTAGTTAAGGTTGATGTATTTGTTTGCGTGGCAGTGGTCTTTGTCTTTAAATAGTCCATTGAAATATACCCCACATCATTACAAGTCCCCTCATGACCTGGCTTGCATTCACCATACCCACTTATGTGAACTAAACTAAGAAGAGCAATTGTAAAAATTAGGAATATTTTATTTTTATTCATTTTGTGCTCAAAAATAATATTAAGTTAATTAGTTTCAATCCGATTTACTACACTCTTTAGGACTAATCTCACATAGCATTTTTAATGCTTCCTCTCTCTTTGCCTTGTATTTAATATCGTCTACCAGTCCACTAGCTAGCGCACGACAAGATGGCGCGTTTCGTCTCTTACACTCATTCAATAAATTAGTAGCATGCGGCTCTTTGATTCCCTGTAAAAAAAATATTTCATCCCATTTACTTTGAACACAGTTTCTTGATTTTTGATCTTCACAAATTTTCTTATAAAAGCTCTTTAACCCACTTAAGTCTTTGAGCTTCTCTAAGTTTTGTATATATGTGCCACATTCGGAACCGAAGAAATCATTAAAAATACAGATTTTTTCTAAGTATATGTTCATTTTAACGTAGTCAGATTGTGAATATAAATTAGCCAAAATACGACAATCTCCATGGTTATTTTCTTTCAAACATGATTTGTCTAACTCATCTTTTAATTTGATATCATAAGCTAACTTCTGCTGAATCTTAAAATACACACTATAGCAAGCGCCACTAACCGCATACTTCTTACAAGCTTTATTTATTAGCTCTTCGTCTTTAGAGAATTTCACTAATCTGCTGATCATATTATGACAAGCATTATTTTGCCCATTTTCAGATTTTATAGAACAGTATTGATCAATATCAGCCAAATTAGGTAGCCTATCTTTATTTTCGTCAACTACTGTAAATGGCTGCATATTTATACTGGCAACTTTCATTTTTTCAGATGCATTTTTCAATGCCTCATTTATCTTAGGTATTGATAAAAAATAATTCCAATCCGGCAAAAAACTATATAAAGAACAGTGATTACTACAGCCAGGTCCACAATTATCGAAAGTATCGCAATTATTTATTTTCGTAGAAATCTCATCTTCTAATGAGCCTAGCTCAGAGAGTAAATTTTTCTTTTTATAATAAAATAAAAGTAGCTCACAGTTCATAGCCCACGCGCTACAAAAACTTTTCATTTCATTTTGAAATGATGATAGTAAATCTATAGGAAATTCTTCTGATTTTACCACCTTCATAAAGGCATTAAACTTTTGTTGGTTCTTTTTTATTAGAAAAAAGGCTTGTTTAATTTTAGAAGGAGTAGCATTAGTTTTAAGTTTTTCTATATTTTGATTAGAGCATGAAAAAATAAGCTCTCCGCGATCACAGAGCAATCTCTCTTGCTCTGGGTTAAGCATAAGTCTAGGATTATCAACTAATATAAAACAAGCATCGCTATCTCCATTAACACACATCCGATAAAAAACGTTTTTAGTAAATGTTGGATTCGTATTAAATTGACTAAAAACATAGTATCCACATTCATTCCAGCTTCCTTGTGACTCGCAAGATTTAATTGCCTCTTCACTCTCAACACTTTTATTTATAGTATGAATATTAATTGATAATGCATTAGCACACATCTCTAGATACTCAGAAAAAATGGCGCTGTTTTTATATTTAAGACACTCAAGTGCTATTTTGTTTCTATTGTCTTTTTCTTTAAAATTTCTATAAAATCTGCCTTTTGAATTTTTAGTTATTGGGTCTATTCCTATATTAAAAGACTTAAATGGACCTTCAGCATGATTAAGCAAATAAATAAAACTATCAACAGGCTCTGTAATAGTTAAATTAAAAGCTCGACAACGATGAAACTCAAATAAATCGCCTTTTAATTTATCACAAAATTCAGTAGGGAAATTTTTTTCTGACTTAGTAAGATAACAAGACCATTTTTCATTTGGATCAAAAATTATAGAACAGCTAATGTATTTATTTTCACAATCTCTTCTAGTTGGTTCGAGAGTGATTTTATCACACTGAGCACTTTTCATTGCACAGTCATCTTTTGATGTACTAGTTAATATACAGTCTTCATACATTTTACTTCTTGATCGTTTGAGATCTTCTCTTAGACCATCTGTAAATGTATCAATTTTAACACCTTTTCTTTCAACAGACATAAATTTAGCAAGAGGATAGTAAAATCCTTTTGGGTCAGATCCATAACTAAAATCTATGCCGGCATTTCGAGCAGCTGTGTATAAATCTGGTCTATTCGCATGTATAATATAAAAAAGATAATTTTCTTTTTCTTGATTTGTCACAGGTATCAATTTATTAACTTTAGCAATAGCTTCAGAATTTCCACTAAGTATGGCAGCCCTAGATAAAAAACTTACTTTGGGTATTGGCAATATACCTGCAAATACAGGGCTTGCTTCGTAGTGCGCCCAACTTACACCACTAACAAATTCTTTATCGTCAATTTTAGTTTCCTTTAAAATCCTGTCTAAATATTCTGGATCAACTTTTTTTCCCAAAACAAAATATGTAACCAGTTTAATGCCAAAAATATCTTCGTCATTATATTTCAAACCATTCGCCCAAAGTTCTTTAGAGAAATTTAAACAACCAAAGTGCAGGCTATAAAAAAGAGCATTTCGTCCAAAAATATCTTTATGTTTTAAATCAATACCTGCATTTTTAAATTCTCTAATTTTTTGTTTTGCATCTTTATCTTCACTACTAGGGCAGTTGAAAGCCAAATATTTCATTAAGAGGTTCGCATTGTAGCGATCATTAATGGGGTACTCTGACTTAAAAAGATTAGCCTTGTTTTTATCAAAATTTTTAATTTCTGAATTAATTTTTTCTTCGTTAATCTTTTCGTAAACTCGACCGCACCACGTACGCATTAATTTTCCGTGCACATTTTTTTTCGCACAATATTTTTCCCAATTAGCAATTAATCGACTCTTGCTGGCAAGTTCTAAAAAAACTCTTCGTCCAGAGTCACGATTCATTCTTTCTCTCTCGATTGTTGCTACACCTGTAACTAAAACAGTATCACTGTCGCGAACTAATTTAATTTTTACAGGCCAACTTGGTTTTTCTGTGGTCACCCCAAAAAGATAATCTAAAAATTGCTGGTATTTAGCTGTCTTGGGTAATTTTGAGTCATTTGGTGGTAGAAAACCGTTTTTAACCGCAATTCCTAAAACATAAGACTCAACTTCTTCGTTTTTTATATAATAATATCTATTAAATCGACCTTTAGAAACTTCTCCACAAGTCTTGCCTTCGGTTCTGATTTTCATACTTTCAACATCAATAATTATATTTGAATTAGCATCACAAATACTCACATCACTTGATTCAACGCGATCAGCCCAACTAAATAGTGTAGAATAATTATTCGTATACCCTATTGCTAATCCATCAGAAAATTTCAATGTGCGCTCTGTGCCATTATTTACTTCTTTAACCGTTTCACTCTCAAATTTTTCTATTTTGATATTAACAATAAAGCTTTGATCTTGCTCTTTTGAGAAAAGAACCCCAGCTACACTCAGTTGAGGCTCAAGAAGAAAAAACGAAATTATATAAAAACAAAAAAGAGCTTTAATACGCATACTAAATTTTTACTTAGTGCCTTAATTTAAGCAAGAAAGCTAATTGACCAGTCTAAAAACGTACTTAAGAAAAATTAAATGCCCTTTTTCATAAACGGTAGCTGTAGCGCAATTGCTAATTGATATGTCTAGTACAGATTTTCCTTATTGGCGAATTTTCAAGCTATAGACAGAAGCTAAGTTATCTTCATACATAAGCTTCTTTTCGGCCAGTGATGAGTCTAGAGATTCTGAACCGTATAGTGTACTAAAAAACAAGAAGCACTTTACCTTCATAGATTCAGCCCATACTGAAAGGGGTTTCTTTTTAAACTCGAATCCACGAACCCACCCATTAGAATTTAGCCAAGCGAATTTAGGAAACAAATAGGCTAGCTCAGGGTGCAACTCTTTCCCGGCCCATGCACTTCCCATTTCTAAAGCATCTACCCCCAAAGGAATTGGACCACTAACTAAAAATGCACATTCTGAATTTTCTTTTACAATTTTTTCTATCTGAGAATATGTATTAGATACACTTTTTTCTTCTGCTAAAAAACTAGGGATAACCGATACGTATAAATCGTATCTAAGCACTAGAACTAGTAGAAAGTAAAAAGTACCAATCCATATATGAATTCTCCCTTTTGCCATAATAAAAAATGTGGCTAATACAGCAGGTAATGTCGCCAATACTGAAATAAAATAGTATGCGTGAGTAGGTTTCTTCAAAAAGAACATAAGAGCCAAGAAAAACGCAAAGACTGAGATATAAAAATTTGACTTCAATTTAGATGATTTAAAAAATAAGCCAAATAATGAGAATAGAATTACACCTGGAATAATCAATAGGATCAAAGGATCGTTTTCAAAATGTTGTATTAAGGATTTTTTTAGCTCTATATAGGAAATTATTCCTACCCCACCTTCAGCATACTGATTCTTAGCTAAAGCTAAACCTAGCATATGGGGAAAAGCTCGATTCCATTCAGGAAAAAAAACAAAACAAAGAAGAGCGAAAATAATTATTGATAGAAGAAACGAGAGAGCAATTTTTTTCTTACTACTATTTAAAAAATTTATTATCAAAAACTGTGCAAAATTAAGTTTAGTTGCAATAGAAAATCCAGCAAACATTGGATTTATCCACGACTTTTTATTCTCTATGCAAAGCAAAGTGGCAAACACTGCTCCTAGCGCAATATAAATAGATTCGGGTTGAAATAATCCATTGAAATTCATAAACCAGTTGGGCTGAATAAAGAAAATAGTCTGCACTAAAAATATTGGAATGAACTTCATTTCTTGTTTAACTAACGTTCTAGTCAAAAGTAGTAATGCTAAAAAATTTACTACAATTAGAGAACATCCTAGAAAATGCATATACTCTTTGTGGAAGGTTAATAAATGTTGCGCTATCGGCAAATCACTACTGCCTATAAAAAAATATTTTAGCCGAATCAGCAAACCTCCAAATAGTTGTAAGCTGGCTCCTGGATGCGCCCAGTAATACGCGAAATTACCCGATGCCAGTTGAATCGAATTGAGCAGATAGTAGTAGCTTGCATCTCTAGACAGCGCGATATATTCTGTAGAACGAATATACTTAAAAGATAAAGCAAGTAAAAAAATCGGTAAAAAGTAAACACCAAATTTTAAAACAAAAACAAATTTAATGTTCAGCCTCATTTTACTCTCGAGCAATTTCATTTTTAGGCAAAATCAATTTACCAACGTATAGTGTTAAATTTAAAGCTGATGCAAGTTTCTTCCATTTAATTTCAGAAGAAAAAATCGAAATTTCAAAGAACGAATTGTCATTGCGGACTAATAGAAAAATACATGACTCATTTTTTAAAATATCATCTATATACGATTCAGGAAAATTTCTTACAAAAGAAGTTAAAAAACCATGCCCATTCAATGACCACGATTTTGGTACTAATACTTCAAGCTTTCTTGATAAAATAGAGCCTGTAGAATTACTTGCAGAAATTAATGCCCACTCTTTGATTGGGCTGCCTACACTAAAAAATTTGGGACAATTAGGATAGCTTTTGAAGCGTGCATTAGCTTCTGACACAAATGTATGCAGTTCTAATTTAAAATTTCTTAAATTTTCAAAGTACGTTTTATATTCAAGAAAATTGAAATTTAAAAATATAAATAGAAATCCAGCAAGCAATACCTTAGGCAATTTCTTTTTTTCAATATGTAAAAAATAAACAAGTACAAACGGAAAAAGCACAAAAGAAGGCAATAGATAGCGAATTCCAGGCTGTTTTAGTGTCAGAAAGAAATTTAGCAAAATAGCGATTGATGAAAGTATAATGAATCTCTTTTCTTGTTGGAGACTCCACTTAAGTGTATACGCGAAAATTAAGAACAGACTGGCTACCATAAGCAGAAACTGATAAAAGGCGAGATGATCTTCATTAGCTAAAATATATAAGTTTTCTAACATTTCTGAAAAAGCCGGATAACCAATACTTCCATCACCATAATTACCAGTATGAGTTGCCATACTAAAAAAGTGATTTATAAAATCTATGAATCTGGCTTCAGAGACAAATACAAAATAAATCAAAAAAACCGCAAAACTAAATAGTAAGATTAAAAGTGTAGCTTTAGGTTTATTTTTTTTATTAAAAATAAGAAGCAGGCTAATTGTAGTTAATTTTAAATTGAGTAACGATCCAAGAGCAATCGAAGTAAATAGTAAATTTTTTCTAGAAGCCGTTTTTATAAATTTATCAAAAAAAACACCAGACCAAATAATCAAGGAAATTAAAAGCCCCTCTGGCAGAGGTCTGCTACCATATAGAACACATATATGAAAAACTAAGAAAAAAAATTGAGCAAAAAGAACAGACCTTAACGAAATTCTTTGCTGCATAAAGTAATTGGCAAAATAAAAAATCGAAAAAGTATTTACTAATAAAATAAAGTTTCCAAAAAAATAATGAAAATACTCAGAATGCTCTATAAAATATTCAAGAAACTTTTGATCTGAATATCCTTTTATTATTTTTAGCGTCCAGAAAATTGCTCCACCAATAATTTGCAAGGGAATTCCAGGATGTTCAATTGTTTGAGCTTTAAAGCCTAAAGATAGATACAGACTATTGAGTAAATAATACCAATCTGGATCATTCGAAAAACCAGATCCAATGGGTCCTAGCTTTGTGTAATAGCCAAGAGCTAAGAACATAACGGGAACAATCGCTAACAATGCTAGTTTGCAATACAACTTCATTTTAATTAATTAGAACTAAATCTATTTAATTAGATCATAATATTTTCATCTGTCTAAAACTAAAAATGGAAATTCAACTAGTTAGTTTTTCTTAAATAATTCGTATTTAAGAAAAACTAACTAAAACATTAACCAAAGCTTATAAATGTATCTTTAATCTATTTACTATCTGACACGCCACAAAGCGTAGTAGAGAGCGATACAGGATGTATGGGTAGTGACGCCCCGGCCGTGAGATAACATGGTTAGGAAATGAAGGATATTTCTGGGGCAGCAACTAGGCCTTACGGATACTAGAAACAAGAATACCAGAATTTTTCTAGCGAAACTCCACGCACGCTGAGATGAGAACAGCACCAAGAAAGCAATATGAAAGTTGATCCTGTGTGCGGATTGTGACCAGCACAGAAGTAGTATTTGGATTTAGTTTTTATTTACTGTGGGATGATACAGGTAAATTCATTACCCATGACACGCTTAAAGTACATGCCAATAATGCAAAAAACATAAACATAAATCTATTCAAATACCCTTCCATGCATAGGATTTAGTTTTTACTTATGTGTAAGTACACAGGTAAATTCTTTACGCGGACAAAAACAGCCATCAAGAAACTTCGATTACTGCGTTAATAACATCTACAATCTTTTGGGCAAGTGTTCCTTTCGGCCATCCGCATGATTTAAGTCTTTGCTCAACAAATAGTGCGTCTTTCATTTCAAAAACCTTTAAAAGGTGCCCATATGATTGCTGGTCTGCTGAAATTTTATCTTCTTCTTTTAAAACACGAGCAATTCTAATTATATCTATAATATGCTTTTTGGCTTTTTCCTTGTCGGTCGAATTTTTTGAGTCCTTCAGATTCAAATATGCAAAAGCTTTTAGTAAAATCAACACTGGTAACTTAGGAACTGGAAGTGGCAATCCAGTTTCAATCTCCACAGAAGCTCTATGGGCATTTATTAAATCAACAAAATAGCCTTCACACGCAATCGCCGACATCTCAAATGATTCAATTCTCTGGGCCTTTTGCTTTAGCGGCAGCCCCTCTTGTCTGCGAGTAGAAATTTCGATTTGAGTTGGGGCAAGCTTATTTTCTGGCTCTGTAAATCTATAAGACTGTGATTTCTCATCCTTCAGCTCATCACATTTATATTTATTATCTTCAATGTATTTACAAAAATGTTCTAAAAAATCCTTTGATCGCTTCTCTTCGGAAGTATCTAAAATAACAATATCTAAATCCGTGGTTGTACGTGCACTTTGTCCACGATCTTCGATATAAGCCAATACTGCTGTACCACCAATTATTACATAACAATCAGAGTACTCGGCGAACGATCTAGCAAATTCAGGTGTATTAGCTGGAATACTTTTCATTCTGTTCTCCATAACAAATCGGCTTTCAAATTAATTTTTTCCAATAATTCAGTAACTGCGATTCTTACCCTTGAATCTTGACTATCTCTTATTGAAAGACTCAAATCTACTACGTTAATACATTCTTTACTTTTTAAAACCTCAGGGTCACCACTCCACAATTCAATCTCAAGCGAGGGCTGCCCAAAATCACCGAACGGAACTGAGGCAGTTTTTTTACCTTTTTTCCATTTATTATACTTTTCAATAGACATTGCTATCGTTGTAACTTTTGGTTCGGTAAGATCAGAAATTTTTGCCAATGCGGAATCGCCAGAAAAAACATAATCCTGAGATGGAAAATAATACTCAGATATTTTCTTATTATATGTCTCAACATCCATGCTCAAGATTCGCTCCCAAACCTCTTCTCTTTCATTGAATACATATCTCTTATTTGGTCCCAGACCTTTGGTCATGACCAAATCAGCTTCTACAAGCTGCCTAAAAGCACGAGAGAGATGCATCCTAGAATACACTAGGCCAATCGATGAAATATCTTTTTCTAACTTGATAAGTGACGCCTGTTTATCAAAAAAATTCGGCCGCAATAAGTAGCAAACGGCTAAGCGTAATGCCACCCCCCAAATCCTTTTGTAATTAGTCTTTTCGTATTTTTCCGCGATTTTTTTATATGCCACCCCCATAAATGGAGCAAAAATCATTTCATCACGATAAATATGCGGAACATGACCTCTAATTAATCCACCACGTAATTGGGTCGACATGCTATCTGCCAATATTAATTTGGGCACTTCATCTGCCTTTATGAGAACTGCATACAAATTCGTAATTTGATCAAATGAAAAAACTGAGGATGGAACTATTAGATCAATACGAAACCTATCAATTGTAATTCTATAAATCTCACAGCTCTCCTGAACCCAATAAGGTAGATTTTTGAGCTTAATTTTCTCGACTTTAGAAGAACGCTTCTCAAGAGGAAGAAAGGAGGCAATATAATGAGCATGCTTAAATATATCCATATAATCAATAATATAACATTTTATATATGAATGTAACATAAAAATGTTACATAACAACATGACATGTTATATTATAGTTTTTATTGATAAATATAACAAACTAAACCTTAAGAATCGGTTGAAGATATTGACAGATGGTATATAATGTATATATACATTATATACCACTGATCTGAGATTGATATCAAAAAACTGTTTAAATCTAATGGGATAGGTAATTTTGTTTGATTTTTACGTGACTTAGCTTCATAATGCATATATGCATTATGAAGCAAGGCACTAAAACAACTTCTGAACTGGCAAAAATTGCCGAGGAAATTAAAAAAAATCTTCAAATCCCCTCCTCTGCAGAAGCTACAAAACAAATTATTGATTCGATTATTTCAAAAAATAAAATCAATCAGTTTGAAAGAAAAAAGCTTTCCATAAACAAACTAATTCACAGATTACCAATAAGATTTTTAAAAGACTTCGCAGAAAAAGAACTTTTTTGTTCGCTAGAGGAGCCCCATCCATTGATTGTAGGGCGCGAACTAAAACGTGATGGATATTATTGCTATGAAACTGCGCTTTTTTGTCTAGGTCTCACGAAAACGATAGCGAAACCGCTCTTCTTGGCAAAAGAACGCCCAGGAAAGAATCCAGAAAAAGTGAATTATAAATTTGATAATGAAAAACTGAGAGAAGAATTCAGCAAATCTCCACGCCTTACTAATAACATTGCTGTATTTAAAAAAATTCAAATTCACCTTCTAGAAAGAGAGGGGTCTAAAAATACGGGTGTAATAGAAGTAAAGTTGGAAAATGGGCAAAATGTTAAGACTACCGACCCTGCTCGCACGTTGATTGACTGTGCTATTGCCCCTCACTATAGCGGCGGCCCTCGTAACGTCAAAAAAATATTTCACATTCTCGCAGACAAAGTGAAGATTGAAGAATTCATTAACACTTATCTATCGCTAAATCTTAGCTATCCTTATTGGCAAAGAATTGGTTTTTATTTGCAGCAAACATCTGTAAATGCAGAAGATTTAAAAAAATTTAAAATGGCCCTTGGGCCAATTTCCAATAAATTTTTCTTAGATAAAGAATTTACTGAACATTGGAAGTATTCAGATGAGTGGCAGCTCTATTATCCTGATGATTTATAATTAATACAATGCACATTTCTTCAGCATTTACTCTATTCCCCAAAAGATCATAGGGGAAAGCTCTATTGTAAGGCGCGGCCCCAGTACTAGAACTCGAAATCAACTGATCAATCTCATCATATCCCAGAGTGTACGATTCATTCTCTCTTTCAATTCCTATAATATTCCCTGCCTGATCGTAAGTAAGATTTTTGGTAATAGCCGTTGTTCCATTCCAATTAATATTCGTTATACGATTTATTTTTTCCACGGCTCACATCTCACCGCTCGCGGTGCACGGATCACCGGCCGGATCAAACTTATAAAACAAAAGCCATGGAGGGCTTTTGACCACTTCCCTATTTGTAGACTATAGATTATTTTGTGGATCGTGAAATATAGTATGCAACTATCTCAGTTGTATGAACGGCAGGAATTAGTGGTTAGGGATTGTTGTATTATTTCTGGGGCAACAACTAGGCCTTACGGATACTAGAAACAAGAATACCAGAATTTTCTAGCGAAACGCCACGCATGCTGAGATGAGAACAGCACAAAGAAACCAATACGAAAGCGAATACTGTAGGATTGTGACCAATACAGAAGTAGTATTTGGATTTAGTTTTTATTTATGTGCGAAGCCACAGGTAAATTCATTCTATTCTTAAACTACTTTTTTCGATTTTTCTTTATAAACCTATAAACGAAATAAATTACTAAAATTATTATAATAAAAATAAAAGTACGTTCTACAATTAATTGAAGCCTGACATCTGAAGGCGCCATTGGATGATCATCACAAGGGCCAGGTCCTTCTAGGCAAGCTGCATGACATAAGGAATTGGAAAAGAATAACAGAAAAAAATAGTACGTTAAAGATAGGTTTTTCACATAAAATTTCTTATTCTTCATAATATTCTCATCTATATATTGTTAATAAATATCTCAATTAAATAACAAATAACTATTAAAGTAAATCCCCAATTACTCTACAAAAATGTCTTTAGTGTATGAAACTCCAACACTTTGCCTATGCAAACTCAACTTGTTCTTTAATTCTGACCATCTTGCTGCAAGTAAATTTTTTCTTTTTTCTAATTTAATTCGCTTTTCTGAATCTGTTTCTTGTTCTAGCTCTTTATCTATATGAATAATTTCGCTAGAAATATCTCTCAAAGCTTCTTCAATATTTTTTGCAAATCGCTTATTTTGTTTATAAACATCAATGCTATAAATATGAGTTCCTGTGATTAAAGGTGAAGTTTCTGAAACGAATAAATCTTCTTTTAATCGATCAATTCTTTGTGGTGTTCCATCGATCTTAGCTACCAAAACGTATTCCATTTCTTTATCTTCAAGTGAAACTGCTTCACGTGACTTAATTATCGCTCTTTCTCCATTGTTATACGAATTTTTATCTAAACTAATTTCAAACAAACGAACCGGTTGTGCTACTTGAGCGGCTGATATTTTTAATCTCTGTGCCGCAGTTGAAATCTCATTTGAAAAATCTTTTAGATAAAATCTGAGCTCTAAAGGACTATCAAGTCTACTTTTTGAATTATTAATTAATAATCGTTTTGCTGCCTTTAAAAAATTATTTGTTAAATTTAGTGCGGCGCCAGAATAATCTAAAGAGTTTGCTAAATCTCTAGCGGGAATCAATGCTTCTTTAAGAAGCATACGACTAGGTTCTGGATTTGATCTAAATGCATCATCAGGAGTGTAGTCTATCATAGTATCTAAAACGTGTAGATTTAAATTTTCGTAAAAAATTGAACTACCATTAAGTTCAACAGAGTAAGCTGCATCATCTAAAGAAATGGGGACATTTAAAACCATAGGTCCATTGAAACTGGGTCCTAAGCTTTTTGTTTTAAAATTATTATCTTCATCAAGAAAATTTTCTTCAACCTCAAATTCTTCTGGCAATGGAATATTTTTCACTATTTCATTTTTAGCATTTTTTATAATTAATCGTAAGTTAGATTCACCTTCATAAGTAATTTCATTTCCGAATTTTCGTAAACCCTTTACTTCCTTAACCTCATTACCTTCTTTAAGAAAACCAAAAACTATATTTTCAATAATTGATGTATTTTCTTCTTTCTTAGTGGGTGTAAATTTTTCATTTAATATTAAAGTAGTATCAACCCAGGATTGATTTCCTGGCCATGATGTTCCGGCAACACTAACCAATGCTTGAAAAAGCTCTGATTTTCTCCAAAGCGATCCAGCTTCGTAATGAGTAGTTTGAAAAAAATTATAACCATCAATGGTCGCACGCCCGACATGATTCTTCCGCACACTATTCAAATGGTCAAAAAGATGTGTAAATTCATGAGATAATATAGCAACATCACTTTGTTCAAATATACTCGCAAAGTCTAGCTTTTCAGAATTCCAATTCCACCATGCAGGCTTAAGTGTTATACCTACACCTTTATAAGATTCATTTTGATATCTCTTTTTAAAGTACCCAACAGGAACTATGCCAGCACCAGCTTTAGGAAAAATATAATCATTAGTAGCATTCTTTGCAGCATACCATACTTTAAATATATCTTTTTCTACACCAGCCCCCCCAGCCAGTGTTGATGATGCTTCTTTATTTAATGGAACGGAACGCACATCATTAGGCCTTACCGGAAACATCTGCCAAATATTTACAATACTACTTTCAATTACATCATCTGAACCTATTACGTCTTGTGACGCACAATTAATTGTCGAACCCTCTATGTTTGGACAGCTTAATGGTAAATACGCTACTCTAAAATTATTATCTTTTGGTACCCAAACATCAACCTTCCCATTTTTTTCATGTGAAATTCCATCTATATTAGTATTAAAAGAATAGTCTATTTGACTCGCAGAAGGGAAAAACGAATTCGCTTCATAATAAAGAAAGTCAAGTGAATCGCTGCTTGGCGATTTTATGTTAAGAGTGAAGCCTCCCAAAATGACAGAATCCCCCATTGCCTCAATATGCTTGGCAATGCCATTACTTGCATCTGTGACTTTTACTCTTGCTACAACCGGCCTACCTCTAAGTAAATCTACAATTCCATCAGCATTTGTATCTGGTGCAAAAGTTGCTTGACCAAAATCAACACATACACCATCAGCTTCACAGGGGCGAATTTCATATATTTTTTTTGTGCTTAAAGAAACAGCTAATGTACCATTATTGCTTGCACTAAATCTTCCATAATTTAAAGATTCAACTAAACCGTTATCTAGCCTACTTTCTTCTCTTATAATTAAACCCCCATCTGGATTATAAAAATTCGAACTGAAAATTGATTCCTTGATTATCTCTCCTCCTTCCTCACCTCCATTATTGGATTTTTCTACATAGGAATTAGCTCCAAAAGAAAATCCTTGCATATAGGGAAATAATACAGAATTATCTGCTCCATTTTTTTTAATAGCTTTATCAAAAAGTAAAATATCTCTAGTGAGCTCTTTAAACTCACCTCGGTATTTCTCAATAATTTGATTTTTACTATTTCTTGTATCACCAATAACCCAGTCAAAATCTTCTTCCCCTTGAGGGCAGTTAGGCTGCCCACTTCTACCACAACTAGCATTAGCTATTAAAATTCCTGGATTCTGAAATTCACCCTCTGTTTTTCTTACAAAAAGAGCCACCTGCTTGCTGTTATTAATAGATGGTCTACCACTTAGCTGGGCATAGTGACCAGGATCTGAACCACTGGATTCAACTGCAAGTATTTGCAAAGTATTTGTATTGCTTGGAATAAAATAAAGGTACTTTCCCTCTATTCGTGGATTACTTTCTGGAAGGTACGATATACCTAATAAAGCAATGTCTCCACTATCGTTAATTTGAGGAGACCCCAAAGAAGCAAAAAACGTTAATCCAGCCTCATCTACTGTTGTATGCCTTTCTACAACAACTCTAGGCTTAGCTATCCCAGTTATACCAACAGGATCACTAGGACTAGAAACTAAAATATGCCTAAACGGAGTCGCAGTAAATTCTTCACGTCTATGTACATAGGCAGAGATTGCAACTTGCCCAGAAGAATTTATGGAAAATGGTGCTTGTATAGAAACAACATCGTATCTTGGTCCATCGCAATACGATTTTCCAGTTCCCAAAATTAAATTTGTAGTTACCTCGCCAGTCACTATATTTACTTTTGCTCTGTAAATATTTAGTTTCATCGTCCAAGCTATATCAGATGATGTTGTGCCACACGCAGTAGGAGCCTGTGGTAACGTGCCATTTTCATTTATACCCCCACCTTCGTAGTATAGAACATAAACCTCATCGCCTACTCTATCTGTAATTACTGGCTCAGCCATACCTTCTGCTCTAGGTTCCATACCTTTACGAATTATGACTTCTTCATTCTCTAGTTTTAATCCATTATTAGAAAAAAACTCATAACTAAGACCGGAAATAAAAGGGGTATTACTTGCCACTGTAATTGGTGCGCCATATATGTCTTCAGAAATCCAAGGCTTTACTATAATTCTCTCTACACCAAGTACGTCTTTACTGTAAAAAACTACGTCTCTTTGAAAATTTATCGAAGGCTTTGAATCTACCGTCTCTCCTGTCGCCGCCTCATACACTTTCGTATATTTATAGTGCGTATTCGTCGGCATGCTTGCAAAGACTGGCAGAGTTAGAAGAGTTCCAATTAGAAAAATAATTCTTTTCATTTTTTATCCCTTCTTATTTCGCAAATGTTCCACAAGCTGGCTGATAACCCAAGCTACATGATCTTTCGAAAAGTTTTGTCTTGGTATATGTATCGCCTTCTTCTTCAAACATGAGGCCAAGGTAGTAGCAAGCTTCTGCATTTTTTCTAGCACAAGCTCCTGTAAGATTTTTCTTTCTTCTTAAGCGCTCTTCATTATCTTCATCATCACTAAGAACTTTTATTTTCTTAGATATGGCTTTTGCCATTTCTGTATACGAAGGATATACCGTCACCGTTTGATTCTGATTGTAAAAGTTTTCATCATTATCAAAAGCTGAAAGATTTAAGAAATAAACCCCTGGATCAACATAGGTATGTGACTCCATTGGTAATTCAGAATAACAACCATCCGTAGGGCAAGCACTATAATCATCAAAGCTCCAAAGGTAGTGATCAATCGAACCATCAAGATCGTATGTTTGTAATATCTTTCTCACGGCTTCCTGCTAACCGCTTTACGGCGCTTACTGATCGCTGAACCAGATCAAAAATTAAAACAAAAGCCATGAAGGGTTTTTGACCACCTTCCCATTTGTAGATTATACATCTTTTGTGGATCGTGAAATATAGTGCATGAATCTCTCGTTCATGTGAATCGACAGGGTCCGAGGTTAGGAAATGAGGGATTATTTTTGGGGCAACATTTTGGCCTTACGGATACTAGAAACAAGAATACCAGAATTTTTCTAGCGAAACGCCACGCACGCTGAGATGAGAACAGCACCAAGAAACCAATACGAAAGTTGATCCTGTGTGCGGATTGTGACCAATGCAAAAGTAGTATTTGGATTTAGTTTTTATTTATGTGCGAGGACACAGGTAAATTCATTTTCTCACAATACCAAAGCTAGAGAGCCTAAAATTTATTAAAAACTACTTCTCTCTTTTCTTCAAATACACGTACAATCCAACCCCAAAAATTGCGATTACACCCGTAACAAGGACTTCAGGTAAATGATTTCTAGAACTTCTTTGACTATTATTCAAATTAGCCTTTTTGATTGCTAATTCTTTTGCCTCTGCCGCTCTACCTTGTTCTGGAGTCATATAAGAAACATCTTCGCAATTACCTTCGCTATCGGAACAAGAGGCAAAACAATTCATATTTATTAATAAAAATAGCCCCATTATAAAACAAATACTTACTGTTAACTTTTTAATACTACTCATACTATAATTTCTCTATTTTTTACGAATATATTATTCAACAAATATCTCATAATTATAGGTTAAACCTAAATTTTTCCTATGGGAAAAAAGCTTTTCTTTTAAAAAAACTTCACGCTTTAATACTATTTGTTTCCTATTTTCTAACTTTAGACGTTTATCTTCGTCGGTCTCTTTCTCTAGTTCTTTTTCAATAAATACAAGTTCTTTAGAAACTGCATTTAATGCTTCTTCTATATTTTTAGCAAATCGTTTATTTTGTTTAAAAACTTCTATACTATAGTTATGCACTCCGACAGTTAACGGAGATGTCTCAGACTTGAATAACACATCATTAAATCTATCGACTCTTTGTGAAGAACCATCAACCTTTGCCACTAACGCATATTCATACTCTTTATCTTCTAACGACACGATCTCTTTAGACTTAATAATGGCTCTTTCACCACTACTGTAAATATTCTTATTTGAAGTAATTTCAAATAATCGCACTGGCTGGCTAACCTCAGACGCAGAAATCGCTAGTCTTTGTGTAGCTGTAGAGATTTCAGTTAAAATATCTTCCAAATAAAATTGAATTCCTGAAGAATCTTCTAATTTTCTTTTTGGGGAATTGACTAATAAACGATTTACTGATTTCTTAAAAGTATTATTCAAATCTAAAGAAGCGCCCGAATAATCTGAATTTATAGCTTTTTTCATCGCTGATGCTAAGACACTTTTTAACTCGGTACGACTAGAATCAGGGTCTGCTCTGAACCCATCTACCGGTATATAATCAATCATAGTATCTAATACGTGTAGATTAATGTTTTCTGAAAAAATAGGGCTGCCATTTAACTCTATAGAGTAGCTCGCGTCGTAAATTGATACCGGAACACTCAATACCATAGGGCCATCCGATACGATGGTTTTTTTCACTTCGACTTCACCTTCATTATCAAGATAATCTTCTTCCTCAAATTCAGTTGGAAGTGGTATATTTCTTGTTATCTCTCCCTTTGCATTTCTTACAATAGCTCTTAAATTAGATTCTCCTTCGTATACCTCCTCTTCACTATTTTTGCGCAAACCTTTTACAAACTGAACAGTACTGCCCTTTTTAATAAAGCTAAAAATAATGTTTTCAGTTAAAGTAGTTTCGATATTTTCCTTCTGAACTGGTATATACTTATTATTTAACACATTCATAGTGTCTACCCATGAATGATTGCCCACCCAATATTGATAAGTCAAAGGGATACTCGCTTGAAATATTTCCTGGTTTCTCCATACGGGCCCAGTTTCACGGACAATTGAGGGAATAAAATTGTACCCATCAACGGTAGCTCTTCCTATATGAACTTTTGATTGAAATTTACCAGTAAATAAATGTACTAGTTCGTGAGGTACACAATGAAAACAATGCTCTTCAACTAAACTTGCAAATCTCAGATGTTTATTGTCTGGTGTATCAACTGAAGGTAGAATAGTTTTTCCCAAAATGTCAATTTTTGAGTTTCGAAAACGTTGTTTAAAGTACCCTTTTGGAAGAATTCCTATTCCTGCTCTAGAGGAGTATCCATTATTTCTGGCATATTTTCCTTGAACCCATACTTCTTTTATATCTTTATAGACACCTTCTGATCCAGCCAGTACAGAAGAATCTTTTCTTTCAGTGATTAAAAGAGAAGTCACATCGTTTGGCCTAACGGGGAACATCTGTCTGAAACTTGCTACACCTCGCTGCCTAAAGGCGTCCGGAAACAAGACCTCTTGATTGTCACAGTAAGACGCAGATTCAGGAAAAACCGGACAATTAAGTGGCACATATACAAAATTATAATTTGCATCTTTAGGGGTCCACACATCAATTTTTCCATTTTGGCTATGAACAGTCCCTTCAATATTCGCAGTAAATGAATAATCTATTTGACTACTGATAGGTAAAAACGAGTTAATTTCATAATAAAATGAATCAGAAAAGTCCGTTGCATTAGTCGTTGGAGTGAAAGCTGAACCATCAATAGTAATCGGTGGCGTCACTTCACTCAAAGGCATAGCCAAGCCGTTATCCTTGCTAGTAATCCTTAATTTTCCAATCACGGTTCTGCCTCTTAGCAAATCTGCTACGCCATCACCATCAGCATCTGGACCAAAAGTAGATTGACCAAAATCCAGACAAGCTCCGTCGGCCTCACATGGACGAATTTCGTAGATTCTTTCAGACCCGTTATTTAATCTAACAGTAATTGCTAATGTTCCATTTTTATTTGCGCTGTATCTTCCGTAATTTAATGACTCTACTAGTCTATCTCCTAGCTCGCTTCCCTCACGCAAAATAATTCCGCCATCGGGATTATAAAAATTTGAACTAAATATGGAATCTTTGATAATCTGTCCGCCTGGCTCACCCGAATTATTGTCCTTCTCTACGTATGACCTAACTCCCATTGAAAACCCTTGCATATATGGAAATTTAGCCTCATTAGGTGCACCATTTTTTTTAATTGCTTTATCAAATAGCAATATGTCGTGGGTAAAATCTAAAAACTCGCCCTTATACTTTGATGTAGAATTTCCGGTAGATCCTTCTAAACCAGTAATCCAATCAAAGTCTCCCTCCCCTTGTGGACAATTATCTTGTCCACTTCTACCACAGCTTGCATTGGCAATTAAAATTCCTGGATTTAAAAAATCACCTTCTAGCTTCGATACAAATATTGCGACTTGCTTATTATTGTTTAGTGAAGGCCTACCACTGAGTTGTGAATACTGATTTACTCCCCCTCCATCTGACTGCTCCACCAATCTTCTCAAAGTACTTGTATTACTTGGTATAAAGTAAAGAAATTTTCTGTACTCAATTGGTTCAATTTCTGGATCATAAGAGGTTGCTAATAATGCAATATCTCCTGCATCATTAATTTGAGGCGAACCTAGAGACGAGTGAAAAACTAGTCCTCCTTGATCAACGGTTGTATGTCTTTCTGCGACTATTCGAGGCTTTGGTATTCCAGTGACTCCATTAGAATCGCTTGGGCTTGAAACTAAAATATGTCTTCTTGGCTCAAGAGCCTCGCTTGAAAAAACAAAAGCTGAGATTGCCACTTGACCAGAAGAATTGATTGAAAATGGAGCTTGAATTGCCATGACATCAAAACGTGGGCCAGCCGATAGATTTGAGCAATATGATTTGCCAGTTCCTAAAATTAGAGTTTTTGTTACTTGTTGATTAGCTAAGTTAACTCTAGCTCTATAAAGATTAAATCTCATCAAGGTTGAAATATCATATGAGGGTACACCACAATTTTCTGGTATTGCAGGTTGATTAGGGTTAGCCGCACCACCCTCATAGTAAACTACATAAACTTCATCTCCAATTCTATCGGTAATTACTGGCTCTGATCTCCCCGTCAGCTCAGTAATAGATTCATTTGGCATTAATTTTTTTGCTAATTCTGCGTCTTCCAGCGCTAACCCATTTGCAAAAAAATCGAAGCTCAACCCATTTCTTTCTGGATCTGGATCATTTGGATTGTTCGTTGCTACTGTAATTGCATTTCCATAAGTTCCGTCTGAGTTTCTTGGTTTGATTAATATACTTTCAACACCATTCGCAGCCTTGCTGTAAAAAACTACATCTCTTTGAAAATTTATAGCTGGTTTTGAATCAACAGACTCCCCCTCTGCCGCCTCATACACCTTCGTATATTTATAGTGC
>JAMLID010000045.1 GCA_023954355.1 Oligoflexia bacterium
CAGCGCAGAAATTAATAAATAGAATCTACAGACTCACAAGAAAGAAAATCTGCATACTCTCTAAGAGCTAAGTCTAAATTTTCTTTCGCTTTTTTTATTTTTACTTTTTTTTCCCAAGTTAAATTTTGGATTTTTAATTTTGATTCTTGTCGATCAAACTTTAGGTCGATTCGGCCTAAAAAACTGTTTCCGCTTAAAATCGGTAGGCAAAAATAGCCATACTTTCGCTTTGCTTTTGGAACGTAGCATTCTAAGAAGAAGTCAAAATCAAATAAATCCTGTAAACGTTTTCGCTGAATCACTAAATTATCAAAGGGAGATAAAAGCCTAGTAGTATTTACTGGAGTTAGATCAATGTTCAGATTTGAAAACATAAAATATGTTTGTGGCAATCCCTTAATTTTTACGGTTTTAACAAAATCTTCTTTGATAAATCTTTTAATTCTTTTTTCTATCAAATCACGCATATCTTTTTTTCGTAGATAGGCAATTTCATGAAGGCTAGCTATGGCGCTGGCCTTTAAGCAAGTTTCTATTAAATAATCAGCATATTCTTCTTTTGTAGGAACCTCTGCCATAAAGTCTTTACCAACAATCCGATCACTCAGATCATAGTATTTTTCTATTCCCTCACGATGAGAAACCATGAGATGCCCCTCCATGAACAATTGCTCAAGAGCGATTTTACTAGGCTTCCACTCAAACCAACCACCTTTAGTTTTTCGCTCTTCTATAAAATCTCTAGTACTTAAAGGACCACTGCCAGAGAATTTTTTTAGGATCTTTTTTTTCCATTGCTTAACTTCTAAGCTTTGGTTGTGAAAATGTTTTTTACCACTTTGATAGTCTTTTTTTCGTAATAGAGAAAATCGAAAATCTCTCATAGGTAAAATAGAAGCTGCATGAGACCAATACTCAAAGATTGCTTTCTTTTTAAAGAGATCGTTCAATTGATTGGGACGATAATTAGAGTTTCGCGACCAAAGAATATGGTGATGCGCTCTTTCTACAACATTGATGCTATCAATTTGCACATACCCAATATTTTGAAAGACAGAAGTGATTGAGTTTTCTGGATGAGAAAATTGCGCCTTTAAAATAAGGGTCCTAGCTTCTTCTTTGGTTAATTGCATAAAGCCCTTATACCATAGGCGCCACAATAGCCACTGAATGGACAGTCAATAAACGACTAAAAATTAATTTAATTCAATAAAATCAAATACTTATAATTAAACCCTCTTTATTTGTGGATTTCTGACGCGTTTTGTCATATATTAGGCAGCGGAAATATCCAAAAGTTTTGACCCTATGATCGAAAGGTTTTTATGATGCTTCTTAAAGTAACTCTACTATCAGCTCTTCTGATTCCAAACCTTGCTAGCGCAGCCGTTTGGCAAACCACTAATCGATGGAGCCAGAGTATGGAAAACGAATACTCTAGGTGGATTCAAAAAACCGTTAAGACAGATATTTTTACAAAATCTACAAGCCCCTATAAAGGACTACTTCCCGATTGTGCTGACGCAGTTTACTCAATGAGAATTATCTTTGCTTACGAGAATGGATTACCGTTTGCTGTGCTAAATCCTGTTTCTAGAAGAAGTTTAATCACGAATGAAATCTCAAAATTTGACCATATTCCTGCTGGACCACAGCGAGTAAAAGCTTTTATGGCATGGATGTATGATATCCTAAGTACAAAATCTGTGGAAAACGATACTTATCCTGTATCCATTAGCCGTTCAACTGTTAGACCTGGAGCAATGATACTTGCTAAAGAAAGCAAGCACTCATATTTCTTCAAAAGCTTAAAAGAAACAGGAGTACCAGTTCTTTATTATTCTACACAAGGTAACGACGGAAACCTAAAGGTACGCTCTTGGCCAAGTACAAAATATCTCTTTTCTGAAGGCGTAATGGAGCCCAGTGGCATTCGCGACTTCAGAAGCATAGATGATCTTTTAAAACCTGTTTGGGAGGTTTCTGGCTATAGTTCAGAGCAGTACCAATATTCAGCATCTAGATGGACTCCCTCTATTCAAAATAAATTAGCAAGAAGACAAGAGTCAGCAGAAGAATCTCTTACTCGATTAATGGCTGACGTTTGCCAGCTAGTAACAACAAGAGTACAACTTGTTAATAAAGCAGAGCGTTTTAACAGAAGCATTGGAGACCGCTGTTTATCTGCCTCTGAATACGACGATTTATCTACTCCTAGCCGTGATGGCCAAACAAAAGAAGCCTTCAATGATCTAGGCCGCGAATATCAAGCTAGAGTAATAAAAAAGCGTGAAGGAATTTCTACTAAATTAGCTACTCAAATCGCTAATATTTACGCCTCTTCTTCTCGAAAAGAAAAAGGTGCACAATATTGCCCTGTAGAGTTTGTTAAAGGTGGAGTGATTTCTCTTGGTGAAGTTAGAAGAAGGCTTTTCAATGGCTACCTATCGTCAAACCCGAACGATAGTATTTGGGTACGTTGGGGCGAAGCTCCAGGGCCAAGCGAAAAAGCACTTCGTTGCCCATCCTATTAATATTAGGATTCCTATAGTAGAGTAACGCTCAACATGAAGAAGAGTATTTTTTGGATATTGCTACCAGTCGTTTTAGGGCTAGTAGCAATTGTCATTTATCCCAAACTATTCGAAATAAAGAACGAAGCATCTATAAGCACTAATTCAACCACCAATACTCAAGGCGAATTAAGCACTGAAGATTCTATAGATGAAGATGTTATTTTTGCTAATGGAGATCTACAAAAGACTGCAATAGACAATAACAACAGCACCGAGCTTGATGAAAAAACATCTGCTGTTATCTTCGACTGCCTTGGAATTTCAGCAAAAAACTTAAATGATCTAGAAGCCAAAATTCTTTCATCTAACCAAGTGCAAAAGACGAGCCTAGAATTTAGAAATGTGCAATTTTTTGACTCTCAACAAAAAGAATATCGATTAGTTATTGAGAAAGACCCAAGCCCATCAAAAAAATTCACATACCAAACAAAGCTTTATTCTATTGATAAAGAAGGGCTACCAGATTTAGCTAAAACTCCTGAGAGCCTACAATTTGATCCTAAAGAAGAAGACCTAAATAACTACTTACAAGATAAGAAAATTCAAACACAACTTATATCTGAATCGTCACACCTAAGTGATGGACGAGTAATTAAAATAGAAAAAGAAAATGATTCAGTAAAAATTATCGAAATTTCTGGAAGCCAAAAAAGATTTGGTTGTAATTCTGCCTTTGGTAAACCTAGTTGCTCATGCTCTTATTAGAAATGCTAGATGGCTCGCGAACTGTAGACTCATCTAATGACTTTTTGAGTAGAGTATAAGTCGCTGTTTTTTTCGGTAACTTATCTAACCACGCTTGGAAAATGACAATATTATCTGCGCGAATCAGATGTCGTATCGAGATAGCAACTTCGCGACTTCCGTAAAAAGTTCCATGAAAGATTTGTTTTTCAAGAAAAGAATATATTAAACGCTGACTTTCTACATCGCTTATATTTCTTTCAAAAATAGGAGTTGCCTCAGATAAAATCCTTGGATCTACAGCTCCATCCATTCTTTCTAAGAGTAGCTTTAAGTATTTATCGAAATATCTATTTGCTTTAATTATTGATACAACTTGTAGAATGATTCTTTCATCTTTAATTTGTAAAAGAGACGAAATAACTTTGTTCCATTCTTCTTCACTATAACTTGAGGGATTTTTTCTCATGTGTAAAATTTCTTTATCCAACTCGGATAATAAATCTTCTCCATGAACCGTAAAATTTGAATGGTTTGCCACACAGTGGCTTTCTGCACGCGCGCAATCAATTAGCTGAAATACAGTATCAATAGTTCGTAACTCTTGGTTCGATGAAATAGCTCTAGTAGATACCGGTTCTTCGCGAAATTGAGGGTGTAAAATGCCATCTCGCTCTACTGCGAGTAATAAAATCCCTACCGGACTTAGTAGGAATAGTAAAAATAACGCTATTGGCAAAACCGTTTTCATCTATGAATCTCTTCGGATACATCTCGAGATAACTAAATAAAAAATGTTGTGAATTGAGAAAAAAAGCCCAAAATTTTAAGCACTTGGATTCAGTCAGTCAGTTAATTATAGAAATAATCAATAATATCAAATACTTAAACCGATTCACCTCTTCTATCTATCAGCAGGTAAAGAGAAGTTTCTATATGTCCGATAGAGCCTATAGGAATTAAAAGGAGATAACCGTGATGAAAAAAATAATATTCCCCTTATTTGCGGTATCAATACTATGCACAGCCTTATCTTGTAGCGATGATGACGAGAAAAGACTTAAAATCGAAAATGCTGCCCTAAAAGCATTTCTAGCTAAACGTTCAGCCGTCGGTACCTCGACCACAACAGTTACGCAGACACAAACCAATACGGTTACACAAACGAGAACAGAGTCGAATACGTCTACGAGCACATCTACAAGTACAGTCACTGCTGACCGTGAATAATTAGCGTAATCTTAGTGCTATAAATATTGGCATTCCATATGAGTCATAGATATTTTGCTGTGTATAGACTGAATACTTAGAAGACTCTATCAAATCTAAAAAATGATTTGATTCACTTGGATACGCTTCTAATGCTGCCGGGTGATAGATAATAAAATCAGACTTTAGTTGTTTATCTAGCGACTGTATCTCTGTCTCAACCTCTTCTACTTTTGTATGCATTGTGATCGAAAGATAGCTTATCTTCTTTTTCTCTTTTGCCGCCCACTGCACTTGATTAAATGCGAATGGTGCGACTATTACACAATTCGAGCGATGATCACAATAATCAGCAAGTGCGTAAATAGCATTGGTAAATTCGGAACGTACAACGATCTCTTGCTTATGCTTTATATAAATAAATAACGAACCGAAATTTAGCCCTATAAAAATACAGAATACGAGTAGAGAAAGATATTTCAATATTTTCTGTTCTGCTTGATAAAAGTGATCCAAACAAAAACCTAAACAGAGCATGAAAAAAAACCAAGTTGAAAGAAAGTGCCAATACTTATTAGCTGCAAATATAAAAAAAGTAAAAAATGTCGATAGAAAGAATCCACCCAAAAGAAATAAATGTTCTTTTCTATGCGAAAATTTTTTCAAGAAGCAAAAAAGTACAATCAAAAATAACGAAAATAAAGTGATAAAAGAATTTTCAAAATAATGCTTAGGAAATCCAAAAAACAAATAATTTATAATACCAGAACCATCTAAAACTCCGTTAAATGTAGACAAAATCTCTCTAAAACGAAATGAATAATAAGAAAACCCCATTGGCTTAGACGAAAATGAAATATCTGAATAAAAAATCAATATAAGAGAGAAAAAAACAATCAGAGAAAAATGCAATACGATTTCTTTTCTTTTTTTGCATAGAAAAACAAATCCAAATAAATATATAGGCACACAATAAGATAAAAAATTAATCCGATGAAAAATACCGAGCACTGCAATGAATAGTGAGTAATGAAAAAACTTTTCATTATTTATAAATAGCCATAAACAAACAGTAAAAAAATAAAACAACGAAAGCTCGCCGACATCTAGTTTTGAGAAAAGAATAGGAAAACTAGAATATCCAATAAGCATAGCGCTTAAATACTTTTTTCTAGGCAGTAAATAACAAGCTTGCAAAATTAGAGTCGAAAACAATGCCAAAAAAATCATTGGCAATCTTATCATCCAAAGATTTTGTGTAATCGATAAAAGAGGCGCATAAATCCAGGCCTTTAATGCTCCCAGGTGTGGCAACAATCGAATTGGTATGCCCCATAGCTTTTGGTCTATACAACAAAGAGGATTACTTTGAGTAGACGCTGAATAAAAAAAGATTTCATCGAAATGTGGTGCCGGAAAATTTAAAGAATAAAGACAAAAAAAGAGAAAAATACCGGTAGTAGAAAGTAAAATAAATTTTTTTATGAAATTTTCTGAAAAATTATTGTACTGTCTCACAGAGGTAAGAATATCATGCCCAGTTCATCTCAAACAGAAAAAGTCATTGGCTTTACGATTCTTCGTAATGGCGTTACCTATGATTATCCTTTTCGCGAATCCTTAAAGAGCCTCACCGGTTTATGTGCAAACACCTTTTTAGCTTTAGGCAATTCATCTGACGCAACAGAAGAAGAAGTAAAAAAAATAGAGGGCATACAAATCATACCAACCATATGGGATGAAAATTTACGAAAATCCGGCCTCATACTTTCGCAACAAACTAATATTGCGCTTGAGCACGCTAAAAAACAATACGCAAGCGGCTGGGCCTTTTACCTTCAGGCAGATGAAGTATTATTAGAAGATGAATATGAAATAATTTCTCGCGACCTACAAAGAGCGAATGTCGAAGGTTGCGATTCTGTTTCATTTCGCTATTTACATTTTTGGCAGTCCTACGATCAAATCGCAATCAGCAGACGTTGGTATCCCCAAGAGATTCGTGCTGTAAGATTAGATTCAAAAATAAAGAGTCATGGAGATGCCCAAGGATTTTCTGGAGCAAAAAAAACATATTATAGTGATGCTCATATCTATCACTATGGACATGTTCGTGAAGCCAATGCTTACGAGAAAAAAAAGCAAGACTTTCATCGATGGTGGCATAGTGACGAAGAAATGAAAAACATGTCTAAAAAAGACCAAAAGCGTGAAAAAGGCGAAATACTACTAGCATATTTGGGTAAGCACCCTAAATGCATGAATAACAGAATAAAAACCTTTAAAAACGAACCTAGACCGAAAGAAATTTTAATCTACGGTGATAAAAATAATTTTTCAAAAGACTTCTTAGCCGAACTAGATAAGAGTATTCAATGGACCAATAATCTGTCAGAAGCAAAAAAATTTTCGGGACTAGTAGTACCAGAAACTCTACCACCACTCTGGATTCGCTTGTTTAACCAAAAACTTCAGTCAAAAGTGCCAACAAAAATGCAATCGCCTCAAGCTAGAGAGTGGACAAAAGAATTTCAGTTAATACTTAAATTATCTGAAAAAGGTGTTTCCTATCAAAACGTATGAGCTTCATTTGACTTCATTAACTTTCGATCGAACCTTTTAGCAAAATCACATGTACGACAAAGTGGCTCTACTAATTTTCCCACTTTAAATCCATGAACAAGCCTTAAGTAGCGATCTTTATGTAAAATTTGTTCTAATGACTCGGCATGAATATTACCTAAGTTAATTTTTGCTTCTTTATCTAAACAGCAAGGCACAACAGTACCGTCAGCATGAATACCAATCTGATGAGTTCCCCCATGACATGTACCACTTTCTCGCTGCTCTACTTGGCTATTTAGATTTGGCCACAAAAATCTTGTATCAAAATGAATATACAAGCCCTTTCGAATTTTTTTGCTTTTTATTAAAGCGGTATTTACTTCAGAAGATAGATCTTGCTTGAAAAATTCTCCGATTTTTTTGAGCAAATCTAAGTTTTTAAAATTATCTTCGACATGGCTTAAGTTCCACAAACGAAAATTAATAAATAGTTCAGAATTTTCACGATTGATTTCATCTGAAAAAAGAAAAATATTTTGATAATACTGATTAGCATTCGCACTTGGAAAATTGTCTGGAAAACTTTGCAATGAAAAATTAATCTGAACTATAGCTTTGCTTTTAAGCGCATTTTTATTTTGTTCATTTAAAAGAGTTCCATTCGTTGTAATTTCTAAAGAAACGTTTAAGTCTTCAGCAATTTTGACAAAGTCAGCAAAAGACTTATGCGCTAAAGGCTCTCCCATCAAGTGAAAACAAACTCTCTCAGAATATCCAGATATTTTCATTAAAATTTGCTCTAACTGGCTAGAGTTAAGTTGAAATTTTTCTCTCTCAACCACTGGGCAAAAACTACACTGTAGGTTGCAAATATTTCCAATCTCTAAATAGATTTTTTTAAATCTTTGCTCCATTTAATAAATCTCTAATATAGAAAATTCTTTTTCTTCTTTTTTTGTTTCAAAAATAAAATCATCGTTTACTTTTTTTCCTAACAACACTTTAGCCAATGGTGATTGAAAGCTAATTACAAAAATTTCTTGGTTCTGAAATAATAAAGATTTTCCCAAACTAACCGGTAAAAGAAAGTACCATTTTTTTTGCCCATCTTCTTCGGCAAGAACCAATGAGCCTACTTTAATAAATTCACTTTTATCTTCAATTTTTAAAAAAAGCTCATCTAACACTTTTACCAAAGACAACATTTCATTAGCACGAGCTTCTTGAGCCCCTGCTAAATAAGAAGCTTCTAGACCTCTTGTATCATACTGATCTTCTGCTTTATTTTCTTCGTGTGTCGCAGCGGCTTTAGCCACGTCCGAAGAACGTCTAATGACCTCTAAACTCTCTTCAAGAGACTCTTTTACCCTATTCAACAAAGCGGTTTTAGAAATTTGCATTGCTATGCCCTATCACAATTCTTTTTCAAAAAGAACAACTCGAGACTGAATCTTCTTGTTCTGAAAGGGTTTTTCTTCTCCTGTTGGTTGAAATTTCATTTTTTTCCAAAATTGAATGGCTTTATGATTATTTTCTAAAACACCTAAACGAATTTTAGCTACAAAAGCCATTTTCTTAATCTCTTCCATTATAAGTGCGAATATTCTTGAGCCGAATCCTTGCCGATGATGATTATCGGATATTAAAAGAAGACCTAAAAAAACTGTGTCTTTTTTTGGGTACGACCTAATTAAGTCAACACAGCCTATACAGTCACCATTCATATAAACTGCATAAAAAAACTTATCCTCGGGCTTTATTCCCTCAGGAAGGGCTTGTAGTGCCTCTTCAGCTTCGTTTTTTTCTGCTTTTTGCCCCGCTACGAGCAAAAAGTAAGAATCAGAATGCTCCATAGCCTTTTGAATATCAAAAAGAGCTTGAGCGCTATGTTTAAAAACTCTAGTCAATTCTATTGCTTGCATACAAAACTAAGGTTTCATGTAGTGTAATTGCTGTAAAGAAATTCCTTTACGATAGCATACGCCAATTTTTATAAAGTACGATTAGCATGAGCAAGAAATAAAATATTTATTTCTCTTCTTGACGAACATGTACAAGCTAAGAAAGAATAGAAGTTATATGAAACATTTTGGATGCCCAGAATTTATGAATTCCCTATATGTGGCCATTATTGAGCTACAAGGGGGTCATTTTATCTAGGGTCGTCGATAAATGATTTTGAAAAAGAGGACCCTAAAAGGGTCTTTTTTTTTTCCCTAAAAGAGTGAGTTATCTATGAAAAAAATGATTAATGTAGAAGGTTTAGAAAAATCTTTCGTAGTAAGAAAAAATCCTGATGGCGCTTTTTCGTCTTTAAGAGGACTTTTCAAGCCCATTCGAATAAATGTACAAGCCGTTAAGAATATAAACTTCTCCATTCAAAGGGGCGAGCGTGTGGCATTTATAGGCCCAAACGGTGCAGGTAAATCAACTACAATTAAAATGCTTTCGGGAATTTTATATCCCGATGCAGGAAAAATCACCGTTGCCGATTTGGTTCCTTGGACAGATAGAGAAAAATTAGCGTTTCGTATTGGTACTGTTTTTGGGCAAAAAAGTCAGCTTTGGTACCATTTAGCTCCTAAAAATACCTATGAGCTTTTAGGAAAAATCTATGAAATTCCTAAAAATGATTTTTCTACGAGACTTAATGACTTAGTGAAAACTTTTGAGATAGAACCATTTATTCATCAACCAGTGAGAAAACTTTCTCTTGGACAGAGAATGCGCTGTGAGCTTGTTGCGAGCCTATTACATCGTCCAGAGGTTTTATTTCTAGACGAACCTACTATTGGCTTAGATGTAAGTGCAAAAGCTAGTATTAGAGATTTGGTTAAAAAGATGTCTGAAAAAGACGGTACAACCATTCTACTAACTTCGCACGACACTATGGACATGGAAGCTGTTTGTAACCGAGTATTGATTATCAATCAGGGCGAACTTTTATTGGACAAACCGGTAAATCAACTAAGAAGGCTTTTTTTGCGGAGAAAATCTATAACTATTCTTTCTGAAGAAGAAGAATGGGATTTATCTATTGCTGGAGTGTCTATTACAAATACAGAGCCACATCGTAAGAGAATTGAATTTTTATCAGATACAGTTTCTGTTGAAGAAGTTATTCAACAATCTTTTCGAGCGAGCAAAATTCGTGACATTACAATCGAAGACCCACCAATGGAAGAAGTAATCCAAAGAATTTACCAAGAACAATTAGGAGCTTTAAAAAAATGAGAAAATATTGGGAATTTTTTAAAATTGATTTTTGGCAGGCACTACAATATCGCTCGGCATCTCTTGGTAAGATATTTTTCTATGGAATTATTCTCTATGTCTTCTCTAAACTTTGGGAAGTTACAGGAAAAACCGAAAACCTTGGTCTTAGTCCAAACACACTCGTCTGGTATTTAGCTCTTACAGAACTTTTGGTTCTTTCTTACCCTTATCTTCATACAGAAATTGATGAAGATGTGCGCTCTGGAAATCTAGCTTATTCGCTACTTCGACCAGCTTCTTATCTTTGGTCTAGATACTTTCGAGGATTCGGATCAGTATTGGCTAGATTTTTTATCTTGTTAGTAGGAGGACTTATTTTCCCACTTCTTTTCGGTGGTGGCTGGCCAGAGAATCCGCTTGGGTTATTATTATTTTTTCCACTGGCTTTTGCTTCTTTATCAGTGGGAATCATTTTTCACATCTCCGTTGGAATTTGCTCTTTTTGGATACAAGACTCAAATCCTATTTATTGGGTTTGGCAAAAATTAATGTTTATTCTTGGAGGACTGATTCTACCTTTTGAGATTTATCCTGAATGGCTAAAGACAATTGCTTGGTATTCACCTTTTCCGTATCTATTGAATATGCCCGTTATGGCATCTCTTGAAGGTGATATACAAAAAGCACTCTCTTGTCTTTTAGCAATGGCAGCGTGGTTTGTTGTTGGATCTATGCTCGCCACAATTTTATTTTTATTTGCTAGACGCTCTCTAGTTTTAAATGGAGGTTAAATTGCAAAATACAATAAAAGGAAGCTTCCTCTTTTTTGCAAAATTAGTATCGCTCAATATTCAAGCACCTATGGCACTAAGAACATCTTTTCTTATGCAAGTGATCTTCATGCTATTAAATAATTTAGTTTATTTTACTGTTTGGTGGATTTTCTTCACTCGCTTTAAAGAAATTAACGGTTGGGGTCTAGCTGAAATTGAAGCTATGTATGCTCTAACTGCAGCTTCATTTGGTACTGCGCTTGTCTTTGGAGCCGGGGCCCGGCAAATTGCTTTAAAGATTGTGCATGGAGAACTAGACACATACTTAGTACAACCAAAAAATCCCTTATTGCATCAAGTAGGTTCTTTATCTCAGCCATCTGGTTGGGGTGATATGATCACCGCTACGGTTTTACTTTATATGTCTGGATACGGTACCTTAGTGAATATACCCATGCTTTTATTGTTTGTATTTTGTGGAGCTAGTTTTTTTCTAGCAACGGCTATTATTGCAAATTCTCTGGCTTTTTGGCTTGGTCATGTTGATCAACTTGCAAGACAAATTTTAGAGTTTGTGATTACGTTTAGTGTGTATCCACAAAATATTTTCCCTGCTGGCTTTAAAGTGATCTTATTCACTATTTTGCCTGCAGGTTTTATCAGCTATTTGCCTATAGAGATTCTTAAGTCAAAAAATTATCTATGGATTTTTGGATTAGTGGCAGCCTGTGCCTTTTACCTAGCACTTGCTCAGTTTATCTTTTATCGTGGGCTCAGAAGATATGAATCTGGAAACAAGATCGGATAATTTTTCCCAAAATACTTAAGCTTTGGTATGAGTTTGTTATGGCGATTTTACTTTCTGCACAAAAAATATCCATCTCCCATGGAGCAAAAACGCTTTTTACTGATTTATCACTAGTGGTTTCTTCAGGCGATCGTATTGGCTTAATTGGCCCAAATGGTGCTGGTAAGTCTACGCTTTTGCGTGCGCTTTCTGGAGAAATCTCTGTTAGTGCAGGAGAAATTTCTTCAATCAAAGGCCTTCGTATTGGTTTTTTGGTACAAAGCCCTCAATTTTCTTCTAACGCTAATATTCTACAGGCCATTTTAGGTAAGCAAAACTCTCAAGAAGATTGGGAACAAATTGCCCTAGCTCAAGAGCTTATATCGAAATTTGAACTCGATCTATTTTCAGAAAGTACTTTAGTAGAATCTTTATCAGGTGGATGGCAAAAGAGAGTAGCGCTAGCAAGAGAACTGATGAAAAAGCCTGATCTTTTATTGCTAGACGAACCTACCAACCATTTAGACATACAAGGTGTAGAATGGCTTGAAGAATATTTAGCGAAAGAAAATATTGCCTCGATCACGATTACTCACGATCGAACATTTTTACAAAATGTATCGAACAGAATCATTGAACTTGATAAGCGACATGAAAATGGCCTATTAGATATACGTGGCAGCTATTTGCAATATTTAGAAGTACGAGAACAGTTAATAGAATCGCAAGAAAAACGAGAAATTGTTTTAAAAAATACCTTACGAAGAGAAACAGAGTGGCTACGTCAAGGAGCCAAGGCTAGAACCACTAAGCAGCGAGCAAGAATCGATCGTGCAGGAAAATTAGAAGAAGAGACAAAGAATTTAGAAGAACGTAATCAAAATAAGGTCGCAAAAATTCAATTTCAATCTGCTGATAGAAATCCAAAAATTTTGGTAGAGGCCAAAAGCATAACAAAATCTTATGGCTCGAAAAAAATCTTCTCTAATTTTACTCTGACAATCGCCGCAAATTCTAGAATTGGCATTCTTGGTAAAAACGGAGCAGGTAAATCAACTCTTGTTCGCACCTTATTAGGACTTGAAACAGCAGATAGTGGAAGTGTTAAACTATCTGATCGCCTAGAAGTTGTTTACTTTGATCAAACACGTACGGCTTTAGATGAAGATTTAACGGTTTTAAAGACCCTTTGCCCTGTGGGTGAGTATGTAGATTTTCAAGACCAAAAAATGCATATTCGCTCATATCTAGATAATTTTTTGTTCACGCAAAGTCAGATGGATATGCCTGTCGCTAACTTATCGGGAGGAGAAAAAAGTCGACTCTTAATTGCACAATTGATGCTAAAAAAAGCCAACCTCTTAGTGCTAGATGAACCAACGAATGATTTAGACTTAGCAACTCTTTCAGTATTAGAAGATTGTTTGTCTAACTTTAAAGGGGCCATTGTTTTAGTTACTCACGATCGATTCTTTTTAGATCAAGTGGCGAATCAGATTCTTGCTTTTCCCGAAAGCGAAGAAAAACGCGAGTTAGTTTCTTTTGCTGATCTTTCACAGTGGGAAGATTGGCATAAAGAAGAAAAAGCGATAGCCAAAAATAAAACGTCTAAAACAGATAAGACAGTAAAAAATACTTCTAGTTCTGCTAAAAAAAAGCTCAGCTATATGGAAGATCGTGAGTTATCACAAATGGAAGGTAAGATCTCTGAGTTAGAAGAGGCACTATCGAAAGTACAGCTCGAAAGTACTTTGCCCGAATACGCTAGCAATGCTTCGAAATTAACTGAACTTTCTCAAAAAATGTCTTCTCTTCAGGGAGAAATCGATAAACTCTACCAAAGATGGTCTGAGTTAGAGCAAAAAATTCAGTAGCCCTCTGTGCGTACCTACGCTCTACTTGCCGAGTTGTGCGCTCAAATAACTCTCTATTAGACTCTTATAGTTCAACTTTACATAACTAATTTGGAGGATTTATGAAAAATCTATCAGCGGCAGCACTTTGTCTTGCCCTAATTTTAAATGGCTGTGCTTATGTTCCTTATGCAAGAGAGTCTAAGAAAAAACCAAGAGAAGGTGGTGTGATCTCTCTTAAATCTGATCATAGACCAGAGGATCAACAAAAGGCGCAAGCCATGATGGCAGCAAACTGTGGAAACGATAGAATGGTAAAAATTTTAGAAGAGGGTGAAGTGGTAGTAGGTGAACGCTCGAACACCAATTCAAATAGCTCAAATAGAATGCAAGATAGCGGAGGATTTCGCTTAGGTGGTTTACGTATCGGCGGATCACAACAGCCTGGAATGAATACGAACTCTGTTTCTCAGACCGAACAAATACGAGAATGGCAAATCGCCTACACTTGTGAATCAATGCGCAAAAAATAAATTTATAATCTCAAGGGCCTGTTTAAATTAAAACAGGCCTTAATTATTAGAATTTCTTAGGTTTTTTTAATTACTACGTCTGTAGTTGACAAATACTACTACTGTAGTATTTTAATCCCATGGGAAATAAATTATTAGATGTCGGGCCGTTAGAGTTAGAAGTTTTAGGAATCTTGAACGGAGCGCCAAGACTTTCCGTATCAGAAATTCAAGCCTCTTTAAAAAACTCAGGGCATAAACTCGCCTACACTACAGTGATGACGGTTCTTGTTCGTCTCTATAAGAAAAGACTTGTAGTTCGTGAGAAACAAAGCAGGCAATTTTTATATTCTGCTACCGACAAAAAAGATTCTTCACCTTTAAAACTTTTTGAGCGCGTAAAAAATTCTTTATTTCGTAGTGAGAAATTAAAACCAATTCTTAGTTTATTAGAATCTGATGACGAATTGAGCCGTGACGATTTAGAAACTCTCAAGCAAGCCATTGATACTCGATTAAAACAACAAGGAAAAAAATGACGACGGTTTTTTTTAACCTACTAGTAAACGCTATTTTTTCACTGATTGCAGGAACAATAGTAGTTTTATTTTTTCTATGGCTTTTTCGAATTCAAACCGGAGGATGGAAGCTCTTTTTACTTTCTTTGCCATTTTTGAAAATCATTTACGATTTCTCTAGAGGTGTTCCTCATAACTCTATTCTCTATTCAAATATCGATACTTTTTCTATGCCTCCGAGACATCACTATTTAGAAGCTGGCGCTGGATTGAGCACTTGGGGTCCAACATTTATGTTACAATTTAAAGTAAAAGACATTAATGGAAACTTCTATTCTGAAAGTATTGGTGACTACCTAGCACTATGGTTACAAAAATCTTTCGGACAAACAATTCCTGTACTTATTTTGGCTTTAGTAATTTTTATTTCTGTCATTCTTGTGATTCGCCGTTTCTATTATGGATTACACTTTGAAAGGGTAAGAAAAGAAAATCGAAAACAAGATCTTTTACTGAATACAAAAAAAATTGGGAATCGAACAATTGATATTTACCTTTCTCGTTTTTACTCAGGCAGCCCATTTACCGGTGGAATTTTGTATCCCTATATTTGTATTCCTTTTGATGCCTATGAAAAACTTTCAACTGATGAGTTAAATGCCGTGATTGCCCATGAAATAGGACACATTCGGCATTTCGATGTATTTGGTACTTTAATCATAAAAACATTAGGTGACTTTTTTTGGTTTATCCCAACCTATCGATGGCTTAGCAGAAAAATTGACCGAATTCGAGAACTAGTGGCTGACCAGTGGGCTGTAAGATCTGGAGCACAACCAGAGCACCTAGCCTCTTCTTTATTAAAGCTAAAAGAAATCCCAAGCCCTAAAGAATTTATTTTATACTCGGCCTTCTTTAGAGAAAAGTCTCTACTCAAAACAAGAATTGAAAAACTGCTCTCTCCTGAAAAAGAGCCTAAGGCAAGATTTGGTTGGCAAAACAAATGGGTGCGACTTTTCGTAGGTTTTTGGATTAGCACCGCCGTACTATCAGCCACACTTGGTGGGAACCATCGTGCTGAACAATTTAAAAATCCTAAGTGGGTAGACCAAGTTCTAGAAAGCTGGGGCCTGGCTGCACCTTAAGATTTTTTTAACAACAAAAATACTACATATGTAGTAGAAAGGGTAAAATGAAAACTATCATCACAATAACCATGCTACTCAGCTCTATTTTTTGCTTCTCTGTGGAAGCAAAGACTATCAGGGCTACAGAACTCAGTAACAATATTTGGGACAAAATCAACTCCTATGGTTCTGAAGAGATCACCGTAGAGTTTCGCCAGGGAGATGAATTGCCTGTAAGTTTTTATGCTTCAGGAGATCTTTTAGAAACCTCTAGAGAAGGCAGTTCGTATATACGTATTAAAAGAGATTTTTGGATACGGCTGAAAAACGAGAAAGTTACTATGAGCTTAGATAACCGAGAATATAAGCCCCTTTCAGAAATGCTTATGGGAAGCTTTCAAGCTGGTGCAGGATCAGAAGATAACGGTGGGATCGCTCATATTATTCGCTTAAATTTAGATGCACGTTTAAAATAAAAATCATTAAACGACCCCCTATTTTCTCCATGAATATAGGGGCTTAGCTTGTTACTCTAGAATTGTCTAAACATTATACAACCTGAAAATACCTATACAGATAAATCTCGCCATCTCGAATATAAGCTAGAACCAGCAGGCATGAAGATTGCTCTTGGGCAATCGACGAATTGTTGTGTTGCAGTTGATGTGAATCGCGGAGGCAGTTGTGCGAGTGTTGTTGTGGATTCGGCGAAATAGTTTTTTAGCCCTATTATTTGTTTATTCTGTTCAAGCTAGTTTTGCTTCTATTCAGCAAGCTACGGAGGCTCTACACCTACGTAACTGGGGTTTAGACAATTCTAGCTTTTCGTCACATATCGAGGCTGTAAAGGCCTGGAAGCTAACAAAAGGCACTCATAAAGTAGTCGTTGCCGTTATCGATACAGGTATTGACCCTAATCATCCTGACTTAAAAGACAATCTTTGGCATAAAGCGGGAACAGACGAATACGGATACGATTTCGTATTAAACAAAAAAAATCCTAACGATAATAACGGACACGGCACTCATGTTTCAGGTATTATTGGTGCTTCTCTTAAATCTCACAATGGTGCAGCCGGTGTAGCACCCGACATAAGTATTATGGCAATTCGTTATTATGCTGATCATCTTACTAGTACTCAAATATTAAATAATATCGTAAAAGCAATCGATTATGCTGTAGATAATAATGCTGATATTATTAATATCTCTAGTGAAGGCGTTGGCTTCAATATCTCTGAGTACAGAGCTATTGAACGAGCTGCTAAAAAAGGAATTTTAGTAGTAACTGCAGCCGGCAATAAAAGTGAAAGCAACGACAACAAAACAACGGCTTCGTATCCTGCATCTTATGACTTACCCAATATCATTTCTGTAGCTGCTACTAATATTCAAAATAAGCTTTTACCCACGTCTAACTTTGGTACACAACATGTACACGTAGCGGCTCCTGGTGAAAATATTTTTTCTACTCTGCAAAAAGGTGCTTACGGTTACTTAACAGGAACAAGTCAAGCCGCAGCCTTTGTATCTGGTCAAGCAGCCCTAGTACTTAGTGCACGACCTGGCCTTAAAGCCGAAGAAGTGAAAAAAATTATTCTCTCTTCTGTAGATAAATTCGATGATCTTAAGGGAAAAGTTTCTACCGCCGGTAGAATTAATGCCTTTAAGGCCGTAGAGCTTGCTCTTGATTTAAATAAAGCCGATCGTACGATTGCCACTACAAGATCGAAAAAACTAAAAGTTAAGTAAAAGAGCTAAGCTTTGGTTTTATCCCACCAACAGAGGCCATATTCTTTATTTACTGGGCGAAACCCTACAGATTCATAGATTCTAGCAGCATGATACTCTTGATCTGCACACATAACCAAGTTCGTAAGCTTCCAATTTTTTAAAGCATATTTGGCAGTTTCATAAACCAAAGTTCCACAAATACCCTTTCTAGTATGTTCTGGATGTGTGGAAACTATTTGGTAACGACCTATTTTGTGGTTATGAAAAATTCCTAAGCTCGCTACTAGTCTTTTGTGTAAAAAAGCACCAAACCATTCTCCAATGCCTGCTTCTATCATTTTTTTATAGCGCTCTCTTTGAGATAAATAAAACTTTCTCCACTCTTCTTTGGGCAAGTGATCGTGAGAAGATGCTACCTGAATAGCCACTACTTCTTCCCACTCACCTAAACTTTTTACGGGCTTAATCTCGATTTCGTTATTCGGATAAGGCGGTGCATTCACTTTATTTGTAGCTAAAATGACTTGTTTTTGAAAATCAAAACCGTTTTCTATGAAATGCGAAAACCGGCTCTCATCTGACTCTTCTGAGTCCCAGGCAAATGTCATATGGTAAATTGATGGATCAGTGAACTCTTTTTTAAAAATCATTTTCCATTTTTCAAAGTCTTCGTTCTTAGGTGCTCTTGGAAAAATTAAAAGGTTGCCCCAAAAAAAATTGGGATTCGTCAACGTACGAACAACCGTATATTCACCTCGATCGTCTACTTTACCATCAAAATTAGAAAAAATTAGTTCAGACTGGTAGCCAAGTGTTTTGGGCTTCATAAAAGTTCTATACCAAAACGCTCTTAGACGGTCTACTCGCACACAATCAGATTTACAGAAATGGCCACTGGCGTTATCGATACCTCTTTCACTTAAAAATTTTACTGCTCAAGCTTTTCGGGCTAGGCTTTTGAAAGAAAATTTTATTATTAGCTCCACCTTGGGGATCATTATACGGAAACTATAAAGCCGCGGCTAAGCTTGGCTTTCCCTATCCACCTCTTGGGCTGTGCTACCTTGGCTCACATCTACTAAAAGATGGTCACGACGTAAAAATCATAGATTGCGAAACCGAAGCTGTTCGCTTAGACGATTTAAAAGAAGTTCTTAGTTCGTATAAGCCTGACCTTGTGGGAATTCAGGTGCTTTCTCCTCTAGTAGATGTAGTTAAACAATTATGTGACGAAGTGAAATCTATTTCTCCTTCACCCATCGTTCTTGGTGGGCCTCATGTAAGCGCTGTTAAAGAAGAAGTATTTGCGCATATTCCAAATGCCGATTATGCCATTATCAATGAGGCAGAATTTACCATTTGCCAACTAGTTCATGCTTTAGAAAAGAAAATCCCTTTTCAAGAAGTAGCTAATCTCTACTATAAAGAGGAAGAAAAAATTCTTTTCACAAAACCTCTTGGTTTTTTAGAAAATCTACTGTTTTAACCTCAAGAGGTTGTCCATTTAATTGTACGTTCTGCTTTGAGCCCATGATGTTTGGCAGAAGAGCGCGATTTCGAGATCCGATCAAAGTTGTAGATGAAATAGAAGAGACACACAAAAAGTATGGCATTAAACATTTTGTTTTTCTTGATGACACTCTTACACTTCGTAAAGAAAATATTTATCAGCTTTGTGATGAGCTCATTCGTCGTGATCTCGATATCACCTGGGAAGGCTGGACTCACGCTAACACAATGACAGAAGAATTAGCTTTAAAAATGCGAAAAGCAGGTCTTGTGAGATTGTCTTTTGGAATCGAGAGTGGTGCCCCTGAAGTGCTAAAAAAATTACGAAAAGGCACTACGGTAGAACGCTTGAGAGCAGCCTACCGATGCGCGAAAGCCGCTGGTGTAGAAACAAGAGGCTCTGTTATTCTTGGCCTACCAGGAGACACCAAAGAATCCGTTGAGAGAACCATAAAATTCGTAACTTCTTTAAAAGATTTAGATCACTGCTATTTCAATATAGCTTCCCCTTATCCGGGAACAGAAATGAGAAATTTAGCTCTGAACTCTATGGAAGGCATTCGATTGCTCTCTAAAGAATATAGTCTACTAAAAAGACAAAGCCAGAGTGTAGTTATGGAAGTTAACGACTTAGATACAAAGACTTTGATCTCTCTGCAAAACAAAGCTTATTTGCGATTCTGGTTAAGGCCGAGAAGAATTCTCTACAACATCAAAAGACAAAACTTTGTTTCAACCATTAAAAACGGGCTTGTATTTTACAATTCATTCATAAGCCCTATGCTTAAAAAGAGTAAATACCCATTCAGATCTGAAATTTCTGCTATTCAATCTCTGAATTTAAAGAACAGAGACCAAATAGCAGAATAAAAAATCGAACCTTACTCTTGAACAGCTTTGACTGCTTCGCTTACATCGATGATTCCGTAGCCAAAAACCGCGTTCGGTATTGATAGGCCTGGATAATCACCGCAAGATTGAGAACTTGTTTTTGGCATAGCCGTTCTCTCGATTAAACTTCTTGTCTCTTCGATTTGGCCGATTAAACTTGGGCGCGCTGACCAAAGAAGAGCGATGGCTCCAGCCACGTGAGGGCCAGACATAGAGGTTCCACTCATAGAGCTATATCTGCCATTAGGAACTGATGAGCGAATACCACTGCCTGGGGCTGTGATATTGGCTCCTACGCCTCCGTTCCAGCTAGAAGGGCCACGGCTAGAAAAATACGCAATATTCATATTTCGATGATCATAGGCCGCTACAGAAATTAATCTACCAGAATAGAAGCCCGGCGCTGTAGTTAATGATCCGCAACGAGAGCCATCGTTACCAGCAGAAACTACCACCAAAACTCCTGCCGCATGCAGGTTTTCTATAGCCTGAATAAATTCATCTCCTGTGCAACCTTCGCTCCTAGGACAACCCCACGAGTTATTAATAATGTGAGGAGCATACTCAGGCTTACCATCTAGTTTTGGATTTTCTCCGTATCCGTAAGGCGCAAGAAAAAATTCAAAGCATTCTAAATATGTTGATGGCCTTCCATCACCTCTATCCATATTACGGCAACCGATCCATTGTGCATCAGGTGCTGCACCAATGGGATTTGCTTGAGTTGCTTTTTCAAGCCCTACCATAGTGCCCATAGTATGGGTGCCATGAGTATCGTCATCACAGGGCACTTCGCTATTATATCCACAATCTGAAGCTGCCTTATTTCTCAGCGGTGCATGAATTGCATCATGCCAATTGTACTTATGAGAAACAGTCATTGCGTTTGAACCTCTATACTGAGCGATAAGAGCAGGATGCTGCCAATCGTAGCCTGTATCTTGACCTGCCACTACGATTCCCTGACCACGAAATCCCATCTGCCAAACTTTTTCTACTCCTATTTGTCTAAGATTTTCTGTAATAGTAAAAACTGTTTGAGGAACCAAGCTTTCTTTTTCTACTATTGTCTGTAGAGACACTTCGGGATTCGCCTCAACCGAACCAACGGTATCCAATTGCACAAGCTTATCTAATTGGTCTTTGTTAATCTTATTTACTGCTATCGCGTTAACAATATGAAAAGACTGATAGGATAAATTTTCTTCCTCTAAAAATTCTAAAAGATCAATCTGGGTGTCTAAGGCTATATTGCGTAACTGATCGTATACGAATTGAAGTCTAGTATTTCGATCTTTAATTTCTCTGGCTTTAGTAAGATCTGCTTGGTTCTTTAAAATCACCAAAACATCTACCTTGTCTTGATCTTCAAAAGAACTCAATACCTTAGAGTTTATTGGTGAAACTCCCGCATAAGTTGTAAGTGAAACTATAATAGCAATAAGAAAAGCTTGCATTCTGGCCCCTCCATGAAATGTAGAACTTAGCTTTTTATCTGTTCTGTTGAGCTATTCTATTCGGGATTTTTAGAAACCCAAATGGATTTTCTTGAAAAGAAAAAAAATTTAAGGCCAATGTCCCTTCGAAAGACTATTCTAATCCTGCCAACTGTAGGTATTCTTCACCTATTTCATCTTGTGTATAAAAATTATCTACTGAAAAGATCTCTACTACACTTTCTGAGTTAACTGTAGGCTCTGAATCTACCGTATTTATATTATTTGTAAATTCTCCGCCCATGAGAACAAAAACAAAGACCGCCGCAGCAGCAAACGACAAACCTACTGACCAAGGCTGCAAATAAATAGGTTGCTTTGTATTCGTAGAATCAAGCTGAATACGAGCAAAGATTTTTTCTGCCTCATTGTCTTTTGCTAAAGGAGGCTGACTATTTTGCTGTAGAAATCTTTTCAATTCTTTATCACTCATGCCTTCGCCCATAAGATTTCTCCTTCTTTTTGTAAAATTTTACGAAAGTGCTCTTTACCGTAATGTAGCCTTGATTTTACGGTTCCTTCTGAGATGCCTAAAACATCAGCTATCTCGTTTAAGTTCAGCTCATGAATCAAAGCCAATACCACAACTGCTCTATGATCAGGGCTTAAGCTTTTCAAGCCCTCTGTTACCAACTGATGATTTTCTATAAGTTTATCGGCATTTTGCAAAGATGTTGGCAAATAAGAAAGATCAATGCCAAATTCTTCTTTATCTCTTTTTTGTGATCTTAGAAAATCTAAAGCCACATTTGAAGACACTCGATATACCCAAGACTTTATTTTGGAATCACCTCTAAAATCTTTCAGACCTTTCCACAAACGAACAAAAGTTTCTTGCGTTAAATCATCAAGAGATGAAGCACCAGCAATTTGATAAATCACCGCACGCACGATTCCTACGTGCGCACGGTAGAATTCAAAAAATGCTGTTTTACTATTCACTAGTTTACTAATGACTTATTCCTCATCAAACTCATCGTGGTCAGGCCCATTATGACGATCACGCATCTTGCCTCTACGACCTTTGCCTCGAGGTTCTCCGCCCCCACCTATACCAATGTCACGAAACTTCGCTCTTTGCTCAGGTGTTAAAATCGCACGAATAGCTAATACATTTTCAAAGCGATCTTTTGCTAGTTTTTGCTGAACCGCTTGTACTTTTTCGAACTTACTTCTGATATCACCATCAGATGCATTTCCCTTCATTGCCTCTTCTAATGCCTCTCGAGCAGATTTCATTTCTTCTCTTTGCGCCTTTATTGCATCTTTATTTTTTGAACGAATTTCTTTCATCTTATCTTTTTGTTCAGATGTTAGATTGAGCTCGCTCATCATCTTTCCGCGATCCCACTTGCCGCCTCTTTTCGCTAATGCCTCACCCGCAGGAAGCAAAAGAGCTGCAACGACTAAAGTACCAATTATTGAATGCATATAGTTTTTCATATATCTCCTTTATTTTACGTTGTTAAAGTTTAGACGAATTTGGTGAGAAAAAGGTTCAAATCTATAGAAATATTTTTGTGTGAAATTTAAGTATTTATAATCATTAAGCAAAAGCTTATTTTGGTAAAAAGCCTACGGGCTCCAATACTTCTCACGAGCTGGTGCTTCTGATTCGTGCGGAGAGGTACGAGGCCCTTTGAAGTAATCTACTTCATGCAAAACTTTTTTTGCCTCATTCCAATTTAGCTCAGATTGTTGACTAGCTGATTGAACTGTAGATAGAAAACTACATACCCAACACTGATTTTTTAGTTCTCTAAAAACAAATATTGCTCGATAAGAATCCATAGAATTATTGCAGAGAATTACTCCTTGACCAATACTCGCTTTTTTGTTTTCTATAACTGCCTCTTGCACATCCGTCGCCCAAATTTTCTTAGTACCGCCTAGGTTTTTAATGCCTTGGGCTGTTTGCTTGTCTGTAGAGCATATATCAAATGAAGCGCGCCTAATTTCTTCATCTACGTCTTTCGATGTACATGCGACGGATTCGCTAGAGGGTCGATTTACCCAAGATGGCAGTGGCCATTTTCCTAATCTAGCAGATCCATCACACGCAGCTTTAATTTCTTCGTATGTGTGCTTTGCCTCGGTTTTTCCTTCTGGATCCCACTCATTAGAGTTTTTATTCTCATTGGTATTATTGCTTATAGTATGCAGAACTGGTCCAGAACTTTCTTCTGTTTCCTGATCGTCAGCACTAGTATTTTGAGCTTCTTCTGGGACTGTCATTGAAAAATTAGTGTTGTAGCTAGACTTTTGATTTTTTTCTTTATCAATGCTCGTATCCTTATCTGCAAAACCTGAATAGACGAGTTGAGGACTAATAGCACCAGAATGTATTCTTTCCGCAATATTTGCTCTAATGGTCATTGGAACCCTATTGTCTGGTGGTTGCAAAACGTA
>JAMLID010000046.1 GCA_023954355.1 Oligoflexia bacterium
GAGAAGGTATTATTTTGGGTGGTAATCTTTCGATTATTCTAAGTCTACTAGGCACACCTTATTTACCAGACTTCACCGATGCCATTCTTTTTCTCGAAGACTGCGGCGAACCACCTTATAGAGTTGATCGAATGTTAACACAATTAGCTTCAGCAGGAATTTTACAAAAATTACAAGGAGTACTCTTGGGCGATTTTGAGGCTGATGTAGTTTACACTGACCCTAAAGCAGAAAAATCTTACTGGAAGCCCACTCTAAGAGAGCGGTTTTTAGATCTGAACATACCTATTTTAGAAAAGCTTCCCGTAGGTCATGGAAAATATAACGAACCCCTACCATTGGGAGTTCGCGCGTCTATTCAAAAAAATGGAAATCTAAAAATTTTAGAGTCACCCTGTGTAGAGCTCTAAAATCTACCCTATGGCTTAGGCCACAAGCGATACAACTGCTCAGTGGCTCCAGTCCAGCGATCGCTGCCCTCTTCTCTTGAAACCATATTCTTAACTACCCTAAAGATTAATGTAGGTTTCTCAGCGATTATTGAAGAAGCCGGTTTACGAGACTTTTCATCAAATTTAATATTTTTGAATTCTTCTTTTTTCATTCGAAGAATTTCAATACTGTATGTTGCCCCTTGATCAACAGAAGCAATTGAGCGACCTATTTGTGCTGGATTTCCCCACTGAAACGAAAGTGAAGGCAAGTCTAAGCGATTCTTTTTCATTTTTCCGCCAATACGCTCAAAATCACAAAAAAGATCTCCATTTAGTTTTTTAAAAGAAATTTTCCCGTATCCTACGTCCCCGTCTTTATCTTTGGCAAACACATCAAATTCATTTTCGCTATTTCGCTCATTTAAAAAAGTTCCATTTAAAACAACAAAATCATCATTAAGCCCAGAACACTTCGCTATTTGGTTTTTCGCTAAAAACTCTTTACCTTCTACAAATTCCAAACTAACGGGAATACTAGCTTTCTTCGGTTTACTGTTTTTTTGCTCAGCTACTGATCTTGTTGCTGTGTCTAGTGACCCACTCCACTTTCCGTGAAGATCTTTCCATTCTAAATCACTCCATGTCTGATTTTCAATCGTACAAGAATGACAATCAGCTGTTAATAATGATTTTGAAGCACATGAACTTAATATTAGTAATGAACCAAGTAAAAACCACATACGTCCTTGCATGTTGGAACTCCTTTTCTAATTTATTTAACTGGACACATCCCAGGACAAGAGCACATTTCTCCTACGAGCTTGTTTCTTTGCGCTGGTGGCATGTCTTCTGGTAATGAATCGTATAGAGCAGACTTAAATGCTTGCTCTTGTCGCTGGGTAACGCTTGCAATTGTTCGAATAGATGGGTCATCCATTCTCTTTGCTGCCAAATCAAAAACTCTGCTTAAGCCATCAAGACCTTCATCCCAATCCACAGCAATTGCCGCGATTCTCTTTGGATCTGATACCCCTACTTTAGAAGCATTAGCGAATAGATCGATAATTTGTGACCTATTACCAGTATTTACTTTTGCTGTATTAAGCTCTTTTAGTAATCTACCAAAGTTGCCCATAAACGCAGTTCTATCTTTACGAGGCACATCTCCAAGAACCTTTACGATTCTATCAAGTGATGCCTGATCTTCTAGTTTAACTAGATTCTTATCGCTAGCTACTTTTAAGAAATTCAACATATCATCAGGGATTCCTAGCTGACTCTTAATTCTCATAAGTGCTCTACGAACCACTCCAGGATTTTCAGATTTAATTTGAGCCTTCAACGCCTGAACTTCAGCTTGAGAAAAACCAGATTTTTGCAATGCCTTTAAAAATCCTCTCTTATCTAAAGCCCTTGTAAGCATACTTGCTGTGCCTTTATAGGCTCCAAACCCAATGGCATCCAATGGCAATAGTGCTAGAGTCATAGCAAACTGATCTCTTGCTTCTGTATATTCTTTTACTTCAGCTACGCTCATCCCAGTTGTTAGGCGGCCATCGATTTCATACTGATTGCTTGTATCAATTAGAGAAAATGTTTTTTGTTTTAAGCTTTGGTATTTCTCATAGTCATTTTTGTAAATCGGCACAAGTGGTACTGCAAACACACCAGCCACTAGAGCATCTGTTGCTACCGTAGAGATCGCAAACCCAGCCGCAGCCAATCCTCTTGCTCCCCAACCAATAATACCCCCCGCAACCATTGCTGGTGCTAAGTATGAATAGCGACGTAAGTCAGAGTTAACTAAATAATTCGCTAATCCTGTAGCTGGACCGCAATATCCAGGATTTTCTTTTAACATCTCTCGAATCACTGATCCGTAACGAACGAAATCTAGCATCAAGTCGCTTTTTTCTGATTCGCTCATGTCTCCAACCGCAACTTTTTTTCCATTTGCGTCTGTCATATAGTTTTTTCCATCACGAACGGCAGAAATGGTTTCTTGGATTTTTTTAATTTCATCTCGCGCGTTTCGAGCTATTTCCTCACCGGCAGTTGCTAGATCTTCATTTGAAGGATTATCAGATGATAAATAAGCAAGTACTGGTGCCTCTTGAATAATGCCCATATATTTTGCTACGTGACCCATATGGTTTTCTTGAATCTTGTTCACTGTAACCATGTCTTTATACGGTCTGGCTGTTCTAGAGTTTGGTCTTTTTCCACCTTCTGTTTCAGTGTACCATCCCTGAAACCAAGTAGGTGTTCCTTCCATTCTTTCTTGTCTCATTGCAATCATATCAGCATTGGCACCAAGCTTTTTTCTATTGGCTTCTACTATTGCCATATTTTTTGTAATTTCTTCTTGAAAGCCGTCTTCTATCACTTTCATCTCTTGAGCGTGTATTTCTTCAGATTGCTTTAAAACTTCAGGTTCTGCAGGAATTCGGTCAGAAGGAGCTTTTAAATCTAGCCCTACAGTTTCTCCGACATTTGTCATGAAACTTTTGAATCCTTCCCAACGATTACGATTTTTCTGCATCACTTCTCGCTCTAAACGAAGCTGTGGTCCTTTTTCTTTTACCATCTCTCTCACATTAGAAAGTAAAGCCTCACACTTATTAAAGTCGTAAAGCGATTCAGCATTTTTAGGATCTTTCTTTGCTTGTTCTGCAAACCACGACTGATTGCCCTTTGCACAGTTCACAAAAACTTCGTTAATTTTTAAATTGTCTTGTGTGTATTGAATCGCTTTTTGACCAACAGCAGATAAAAAATTGATTGTTTTTTCTTTTCCTTTTTCACCTTCACCAATAGCCGTAACAAACGATTTAAAAAAACCAGGATCAGGAATCACCTGAACATCGATTCCGCACTCTGCTATCGCATCATCCCAGTACTCTTTATCCTTATTATAAATTGAACTCGATAATAATGAGACATCTTGGCACGACTCGTAGGGAGAAGTTTCAACTTTCAATCCCTTAAGTGGATCTTCTGCTGCCACTACAACTGCAGGCAAGCTTAATGCTGTGATAAGTGCAAGTTTCAATGTCTTCATATCTAATATCCTCAAAGAAAATTATTCTCTGAAGCCTTTCGACATAGACTTTCGAAATCTTTATGAAAAAATACTTTTAGAAAATACCGGATAAAAAAAGGGGGCGATTACACGCCCCCGGTGGGTTGGGAATAAGCGAGCCCTCATCCCTGGGCTCTTTAAAAAATCTAAACTAACTTCAGTGCATTAGAAGCACTAGCATTTGCCTGAGCGAGAACAGAAATACCTGCTGATTGAATAATAGATTGCTTAGCTAAGTTCGAAGCCTCAACAGCAATGTCAGTATCTGCTATCCTTGATCGAGCTTCTGATACGTTTTCTACATAGACCCCTAAGTTATTGCTTGCAGCATGTAAACGATTTTGAACGGCACCCAAATCTGAGCGAAATAGACTAACTTGCTCTAATGCTTTATCGACAGATTCTAAGCTGTCCATAGCTGATCCTCTATCAACTACGCCCGCAGAAGAAATTCCAAGACTTGAAGTGCTTACATTATTTTCTTGGGGAGAAAACTTTATTACGTTTTCTTCGCCAGCTCTCGTACCTACGTGAAAACTTAAGTCCTTGCCTGATCCGTCAAGCAAATTTCTCCCATTATAATTTGTCACTTGCGAAATTCGATCAATCTCTGACTTCAACACCTGATACTCGCGATCAATCATCGATCGCTCGCCATCACCAACAGTATCAGAAGATGCCTGCACCCCGAGCTCTCTTAAGCGAATCAAAATATTGGACACTTCATTGAGAGCCCCTTCAGCAGTTTGTACAAACGAAACACCATCATTGGCGTTTCTCTGGGCCTGACGTAAGCCACGAACTTCGGCTTCAAGGTTCTTGCTAATAGCTAAACCTGCAGCATCATCGCTTGCGTTAACTATTTTTTCTCCTGAAGACAAACGCGCAAACGACTTCTTTACCTCTTCATTGACCTTTTCAATATTTCTCTGGGTAATCAATGATGCGCTATTTGTTGATATTCGAAGTCCCATAATCTCCCTCTTTTTCCAGCCCTCAATACCTTATAATTACTATCAAGTATTACTGTAGCAAGTGGGATATAAGCGATCAACAGATTTAAATATCTAATATTATTGGTTTTTATTTTTTTTAACCCTTGGTTTTTTAAGAAAACTTAAGAATTGACCCAGGTCTTAACAATTACTGAGGAGAAGCTCCCTTAAAACCGGTGCTTCCAAACCCCCCAGCCCCCCTAGCCGTCTCTTCTAATTGCTCTACCTGATCCCACTCTAATTGAATAACTGGTGTTAACACCAATTGAGCAACCCTATCTTGGTCAAGAACCTCTACAGCCTCTGTCCCTAAATTAATTAAAGCTACTTTAATCTCGCCCCTGTAGTCAGCATCTATAGTACCCGGACTATTAATTACCGAAATACCCTTTTTAGCCGCCCAGCCAGATCTTGGTCGCACCTGGATTTCAAAGCCTAAGGGAATCTCTACAGATATACCCGTTGGTACCATGGCTCGGTCTCCAGGCTGAATCACTAACGCCTGACTTAACTGTGCCCTCACATCTAAACCACTTGCACCAACACTCTCATAAGCAGGCAAAAGCCCTTTAAAATTTTCTAGAGTTTTTACTCGTACTTTCATTTTACTCATATGCAGCCTCCGACTTAATTTCTAGCCTCTAATAACGCCTTTGCCTTGTGTAGAGAACTACCCCTCAACCAACGCACTTCAACCTCTTCTTTTGGACGATAAAACCGTAAAGCAAAAACGAAGTCTTGTAAATTACGAATCTCAATCTCACCAAGACCAACCAATAAATCCCCACCTCTTAATCCTGCCTTTTCAGCTGGTGAGTTCACCTTTACTCCTTTAAGCAATACGCCCTGATTTGCACTATCTTCAAATTCAGGAATAGAGCCAAAATACACTCCATACCCTCTACCTTCTCTTGGGGGAGTTTCACCTTCTTCAATACTTGAGTCGTAGGTGGGCGCTTTGGATGAGTCATCTAAGGTGTAAAAAACATCTTTCACAAAATCTTCCACCATGCTTAAACCCTCGGCATTAATTTTTTCAGCTGTATCAGAGGCACGGTGATAATCTTCGTGAGCTCCTGTAGTAAAAAAGATAGAGGGTATTTTTAGGCTCAAAAATGAGGCGTGGTCAGAGCTTCCAAAGCCGCTATCACCTAATATTAAATGCAAGCCAAACTTTTCGTTCACCTGGGAGATAATTTTTGGAAACTCTTTACCCGAACGAAGAGCAAGAACACTCAAGTCTTGCCCCCTCATTCTGCCCACCATATCTAGATTTAGCATGGCAACAATTTTACTACCTTCTGTTAACGGCATAGACTCTGTAAACGCTTTGGATCCTAAGAGCCCTACTTCTTCTGCAGAGAAAAATAGAATCAATACTGTTCTTTGGTTGTTTTTAATTCTTCTCGCTAGATTTAATACAGCCTGAACACCAGAGGCGTTATCATCAGCACCAGGGTGAATCACATTTTCTTGATTATCCAATGAAGAATCACCACCGTAACCTAAGTGATCGTAGTGAGCGCCTATCACGACGACCTCTTTTTTTAACTCTGGATCACTGCCTTCAATTATAGCGCCAATATTTGAGGCGTCTCCCAATCTACGAACTAACGATACTTTTAGCTCAGCATTTTTCGATACAGAAATTGATTTTGGTCTTTGTGTACGTGCCACTTCTTTTTGCCAATGCAATAAATTGATCTGTAAAAAATCTTCGGCATATTTTAATTTTAACTGCCCAGCTAAAATCGGATTTACAACGCCACCGCCTTGCCTTGGAGAAAATTTAAGATCTGGCTCTTCCTGACCTGGATAATCTACCGAAATGGGATCTCTTACAAAGACAATAGCCTTTGCTCCATGTCGTTCGGCATTGATCGCCTTATAAATAGGCGAAGAGTAGTGATAATAAGCAGGATTACGAAATCTAGACTGTGAGTTACCTGTCCCTGGATCACCATGCAGAACAACTACAATTTTTCCCTCTACATCAAGTCCCTCATAATCATCATAGACAAAATCACTATCACCACGAACACTGATGCCAAAGCCAGCAAAAACAACAGGGGCATTCACCTGCCCAGAACGAGAAAAGGCATAAGGGTAAAAATCAGGCTGAGAGGTATCTTCAAAGGAATTACCACCTCCAAGTTCGTTACCTATAAATAGGCGAAAGTCTTGCCTATAGCTTGGATGACCATCAGAGCTCACAAAAGCTGGTGGTCGCTGTGACTGTCTTAAGCGCTCTATGAGAAAGTCTCTGGCTAGGTTTAACCCTTGAGTACCGACTCCTCTACCCTCATATTTAGGGGATGAAAGCTCAACTAGCTCTAATATGGTATTAGGGTATTGATAGGTCCACGCTATAGCCCCTACAAAGGCACCTATGAGGCTTACACCTATAATTAGACCCCTTTTTAGACCCCGCTGCTTAAAGCCAGATTCTGCCATTATCCCCCCTAAATTTGTTTGTCATGCATAACAAATTTTCTCTGCTCATGCTGTCTAAAGATTTGATAGTTGTAAAAATCCATCACGCAAAAAACAGCTGTCTAAGTCTTAGACAGGCAAAAGCAAGCCCTTGAAAATGCCGTAAAATACTGTTTTTAAAGGACTTTTACCATATAGTGCCCTTTGCGAGATTCTGGCACGGGGGTTGCGATGCTCTGGGTAGTGGAAACTCTGTAAGCATTCAAAAAGAAGCTCTACAGAGAATTGAAAGGATACTAGGAGAAGAACATGAAAACAACAAAACTACCAATAGTGACAATTATGATATTCGCTTCCGCAGTATTATTTAATGCTTGTGGAAAAACCAAAAGAGCAGACACCTCATTAGATAGCGCAGGTGGCTCATCTGTTGTAACCCCACCGCCTACTTTTACCAGCACATTTACAAGTACCAATACTAGTACTAGCACAAACACCTCTGGCGGACAGCCTCCTTATAGCTTTGAATTTACCAAAATGGGTAACGAAGCAGTGGCTACATCAAATATTGCTACAGATAACGTTTTAAAAGTAAAGTTTAGAGTAACTGCCGAGCAAGGCAATAGCTACCACCAAGCTACTGAGTTAAAAGTAACAATCGCAATTGGCGGAACAGAAGTTACCCCTAAATATGCAGCATCAGGCTGCCCAAGCCAAGGATGCGAGTTTGGTTACGTAGGCGAAACATCACAGGTAATAGATCTTTCTAACTATATTACCCCGGGTGTACCTGTAAATATCGTAGTGAAGAATCCTAAGAATGACTTCTACTGCACATATGCACCGAATCCATTCTACTACTATGATTATGGAACTTACTCATACCAGCCTGTAAACTCACTATATAACCAGTACCCTGGTTGTAGAAAAGCGGTTCACAGTACACATAAATGGGGTGGAGTATTGTACGTACAAACTAGTGCGACAAGCTCTATCTAGATAGGATCACAAGAAGAACCTTTCAAAACTTCCATCAAATGTTCTTCCGGGGCGTCTAAAAAACGCCCCGATTCTTTTTGTAGTCTCTGAATCCATCCAACAAATTTCTTCACGCTTCCATCACAATGCTTAAGAGCACTCTCGAAAATAGAATAATCTGAGTAATAATTTAAATACGCCATAAAAGCAGCGTTGTTCCAGTTTTCAAACTTAACATCTAATGGCTTAAAGGCTGCGGTTTTTTGCTTCTTAACAATAAACTCTTTATATCTCACTAATATTTGCTGATAAAAAATTTTCTTTTGCTCTATGGTTTGAACCTTCTCTAAATAAAGAGATTTCATCTCATCCATAAACTCTCCAAAAAACTTTTCTCCCTTCACTTCTAACCTCGCGTCTTTAACAGCATTTTCTCCATATTTTTTATTGAGAAAATTCATGCTTCCCTCTAACCCAACAAAGCTTGCTAGTTTTTCATTAAAATCTACACTATTGCCCACCCAGACCGTAGAATGTAGGCTCTCATGAATAATAAGTTCTACTATGTCGCGCTCGCTACCACGAATCATGCTGCTGTATAGAGGATCAGGAAAATACCCTAAGCTACTAAAAGCAGGTACACAGCGTACCCATGAGTCATAGTCAGGGCTCTCTTTTTGTATTTTTACAACTTCTGCCTCAGCTTTATTTTTTTGAAAAAACCCTAAATACGGCACACTACCAACAATAGGAAAGTGCCATTTCTTTTCTTCTAAACGAACTTCATGTGAAGCAGAAACAGCCCAAAGCAAACAAGGCCCATCTAGAGATACATACTTTTCATAATTACTGGTTGCTCTTAATCCAAGATCATTCACCGCAAATGATTTAGCTTCAGCTACGGTTTTAATTTTGGCCAATAGCTCTGGACTGCTACTGGGACTATCTTTAACCGTAGTAATTGGTATCGCACGGTTAAATAATTTCCATTGGTCTATGCCGTTTCCCAGCAAATAAGAAACAGAGCTACAACCAGATAACAATAAACACATCAACAACCAGTACGCCATACTTCTACTAGAGCCCCGAGCTTTCTTATCGATCTTCGTGAGAATAAGTTAAAACAACCACGAAACACCAACAGACATCATCTGATTTTCTTTCCATTTTTTAAAATGAAAATCAGGGACATATGTCTTCATCTCGCCTTTAACTGCCATATTTTTTGTTAAGAAAACTCTCAACCCAGCACCGCCCACACCAGTGACGACATTTTGTGAGGCTTGCTCTGAAAGACCAAATTCTGGGTATTCTTTGCGATACTTTCGAATCATTTTGCCACCACCGAATACAAGATAAGGCTGAACAACCCATTTGCTAGAAACTAAATTTTGCACCCAATTAAACGAATATATTTTATCCTCTATGGTGACTGCTTCACGTGTGTAGTATGGCAATAAAGTACCCACGTTTGTAAGATAAGAAACTTTAGTTCTTGAATCTGTATATTCAAATTGCAGTGCACTTACGGGGGTAAACTTAAAATCAATAGAACCCGTATATCTTCTTTGCACGCTTTTATAGCCATCAGAAAAATCACTTTTCCCATAAGCTAACATTGCCGAAATTTCGATTACCGCAGCCCTAGAATCTATTGCCCAAATAAATGGGATCAATAAAAGGATAAGATTACGGACTTTGATTCCTTCCATGGAAAAACCATCCTCTCTTATAGGATAAAAGGTTCCTCCTAGAGACGCAATCTAGAAATTTTCTGAGTAATTATATACGGGATCGGGTACCACGCTAATAGAAGCAGGGCCACGAACTGGGATTTGAGTTTGTCCTGAAACAACAGGCTCTTTCTTCTTAATCTCTCTTAATCGCTCTAGTATTTGACGAACCTCAGGATCATGACCATCTGAAGCTGTTTGCTCTGTCTTTTTCTTTTCTTTGTGAACTTTTACCGTCACCTTTTGCGCTTCAATCGAAGCTATTTTTCTTTGGGGTTCACGTTTAGAAAGCTCACGTAACTCTGTTGCCTTTTCTTCTTTTGTTACAACTCTTGGTGGTAAATCAAACCCCAGATCAATTGTCACAGCAGGTAGCTTGATCATAGCAGCCTCTTCTGGGCTCACTTCTTTTTGAGCTGCATTTGCTTTATTCTCTGCCATGATCACGTCTGGATCAGCGAATTTTTTTCTGTAATAATCTGGCTTATCACCATCTTCTAAAGACTCAAAAGATGAATAGTAATCTTCTAATTTCTGCTCTTGTAAGTACTGAGCAACCTTAGGTGCCTCATCGGGTACTTTCTTCGGCATAAACGCTAACAAATCATCTCTTACACCTTTGCTCCAAGAGTATCCTTTAAGCCATTCATCTAACGAGGCAAAATCTAACTGCCTAACTAATTTTGGGAATACTTGACCAACCTCTAGAGTGGCCCCACGAAATCGATCTAGATGCACAGTATTTTCAGGTAGAGCTGGGTTCTTCACACTACCCTCACCCTCTACCATAAACACGCTTGTGCTTCTTTCTTTATAATCATAAGAGACAACTGCGCTTCCCTGAAAATTAAGCTCGAATCCATTGCCATAAACTTTCGACACCTGATTAGAGTTTATAATTGCAGACCCTCTAAGAATTCTTAATCTTCCATCTTCTACAAACTCGGCCACTGATTGAGGAGCCAACTTAATTTTATCTTTATTTCTTGTTTGAATAACTACGGTTTTGCCTCTTGACTGAACCAATTGGCTAGCAAAAATTGGATCGCCACTTTCTTCATAAACAGCAAATACCTCTTTATTTGTTTCAGAAGAAGCTGCTTGTTTGCTCGTTAAAATTGCAAATATGGCAATTGTTAAAAAAAATGTTTTATTTTTAATTTTCATTTCTCATCCTCCGTGATGGGAATTATTTACTTCTTTCTTGCTCTCAATTACTCGAATCCAAAGCTCAGATTTTTTTCGAATTTTTTCTTTTTCTTCCCCTGAAGCGTTCGCTCTAGCTGCTTCAAAATTTTCTTTCGCTTTACGATAATTTTTAACGTTAAACCACGAAACTCCAGCATTGAACATCATTTGCGCATCTCTACTAGCTGCATATTCAGGCTGTGCTAAAACCTTCTCCCAGACTGAGGCCGCTTCTCCAAAACGCTCACTTCTCATGTGCTCAAACGCTAAAGATACTAGATTTTTTTCATCTAAATTATCTGGAACTTCATAAGCAATCGAAGCTAAAGATCGACCCTCTTTATCACCTGTTAATGCAAAATTTTGTGTTGCAGTTTCTTTAGAGCGCGTTTCTGCAAGTAGAGATGCGTATTCTTTTTCTAATTTAAAATAATCTTTTTTTAGCCGCTCATGCTCATGCTCTAAAGCAACATATTTGGCTTCCAAGCTCATAAGATGCTTTGCTTTTTTATTCGCACTCTTCCACTGAGACAACGGACTTTTCGAGCAGGCGCTTAAAACAGCTAGGCATATAACCAAAACTGAAGTAGTTGATAAAAATCTAAGTCGTAAAGAAAGAAGTAATTGCAAGCGTCCCATCAAAAACTTATCGGGAGTTTTTGTTAGTTTCTTAAGATCTAAACTCGCTTTTTCTTTGCTTTCTAATACCTAATTGATTTAGTGTGTAAAGTTGAAATGAAAGAGTTTTTTACTACTGTAAGCAGAATTATACTTAACAATATAGATCCAGACCTGTTTTCAGAATCTGAGATTCAATCGTCTCTTGAAAGACCTCAAAATGCAGACCATGGTGATATAGCGTTCCCGTGTTTCGTATTAGCAAAAAAACTGAAAAAAGCCCCTGTCCAAATTGCTAAAGAATTAGAACAAAAATTAGTGAGCTCAATAAGCTCAACAGAAGACCTTGCCTCATGCTTAGCCACAGGCCCCTACTTAAATTTTAAGCTTAGCCCTAAAGCACTTTGTAAAATAGTTAATCAAGTACTGATTGAGAAAGATTCTTTTGGTAACTCTACCATTGGGCAGAGCCAAAAAATTCTCATAGAATACTCTAGCCCGAATGTTGCCAAAGAACTTCATATTGGTCATTTCCGAAATACCATTCTTGGACAGTCTTTAACCAATATTTATCGCTCACAAGGATACGAAGTAATATCTCTAAATCACTTAGGAGACTGGGGTGCCCAATTTGGCAAAGTTGCTTATGGCTATTTACATTATGGAAATGAAGAAGAGCTTAAAAAAAGTCCTCTCTCTTACTTAATGTCTTTGTATATAAAAGTTAGCGCAGAGGCAGAATCAAACCCTCAAGTCGAAATAGAGTCTAAGAACCTATCTAAGAAAATTGAAGAAAAAGATCCCGAACTAATTAAGCTATGGAAGCGTTTTTGCGAATTGAGCATTAATGGATTGAAATTAGTATATGAAAGATTAGGCGTGTACTTTGATCACTATATAGGTGAGAGCTTTTATATGGATAAAGTCGACTCGCTTATCCAGAGCTTAAAAGAAAAAAACCTTCTAGAAGAAAGCGATGGTGCTCAAGTTGTATTTCTTAAAGAAGGTGATCCGCCTTGTTTAATTCTAACAAGAGAGGGCACAAGCCTATACGCAACAAGAGACTTAGCTGCTGCCATTTGGAGAAAGCAAGAGTTTCAATTTAATAGATGTTTATATGTTGTAGGTAGTGAGCAAAAGCTACACCTATCACAAGTATTTCAAGTTTTAGAAAAAATGAAATACGACTGGTCAAGCCAACTTGAACATATTGCCTACGGACTTTACCGATTTAAAGACGGAAAATTTAGTACAAGAAAAGGACGCGTGATTCTTGCTGAAGAAGTTTTAAACGAGGCAGTTGATAAGGCAAAGCAAATTATAGAGGAAAAAAATCCTCAGCTAGCGGACAAAGCCAAAGTAGCAGAAATTGTAGGAGTCGGAGCAGTGGTGTTTAACGACTTATCCACTGAAAGAGCAAAAGATGTAGAGTTCGACTGGAATCGCATACTAGACTTTGAAGGCGACACAGGACCCTACTTGCAATATAGCTATGCGAGAGCAACCTCAATCTTACAGTCAGATAAAGTACACGGATATGTGAGTAAATCACCTAAACCCGAAAGCACTTGGATACATGAAAAAGCTACTCATGAACTCATTAAGCAAATTGCATTTTTAGAATCGAACCTAAGTGCCTCTGTCCGTTTAAATAAACCATCTATCGTCGCAAATTACGCAATTGATCTTGCCCATAGATTTAGCAGCTTCTATCAGCAAATAAGAATACTTGAAACAAACGCTTCTAAAGAGGATACTGAACAAAAGTTGGGATTAGTATCTGCTTATAGAATAGTGCTTGAAAAAACACTCCATCTGCTTTGCATGAAAGTTCCAGAAAAAATGTAAATACAAAGTGGAGAGCTGATGCAAGAAAAAGCACAAAGTAATTGGTACGGTAAAATTATATTTCCTCCAATGAATTCTGTCTCTCGCTACCTAGTTAGCAATACAATTCTATTGACTTGCGTACCTCTATTTTGTGGAACCATATTAATCATTCTACTCTTTGTATTTTCAAAGCTAAATTTATACTACTTAGAATCGAATGGTTTATTGCTAAACGATGCTGTTCGTGATGCTTATTATAGTAATGTAATAATGGAAGTATTCAGCGTAATTGGCTTTTTCATTTTACAACTTGTTGCCACAATCTTTGTTTCTTTCGTTGTTATGAGATGGTCTACAGCTCCCTTTTCTCAAGCAAAAAAAACCATAGAAACGGCGATGAAAGACCCAGAACGCCTTAAGCCTCCATTACGATTTTTGTCAGAAAGCCCAAGCTTTGATCAGCTGATCTGGAATTTTTGTTTAAGAATCAAAACTAAACAACCTTTTGAAAAGCAAAGCTCTAACTCCATCGTTGGCATTAACCCTTTCTTTTTCCTAAAATTTATTGCTACTTACGGTATTCTCTCGCTAACAATTGGTTATGTGCTTGGCATCTTATTAAATGAAGTCTATGGCAAAATTGTTAACTTAGCTCTGCAATTGATTCCGCAAAAAAATGCTTCCCTACAGCATTATTTCATTGCGCAGCAAGAAGTGCTCGATGATGCAACCTTTTTTATGACTGGAATGGCCATGGTTATTTATTTGTTTATGGGGTTTCGCATTAGCCGCTATATGGCGACGATGATATTTGTGTTTTATCGTGCCATTGCAGAAGATCATCTTCCTATCGTCTTAAGAACAACTGATATCTATCATGATTTTTCTGAGACCGTAAATAAAGGTAGAGCTCAATTAAAATAAAAGTTTTTTCTTCGAAACAGAACGGCTTTCTCTCGCGCCTAGTCAGTATTTGTACTGCTATTTCTTACTACAATTAAAACCTAAGAACAGGCACTATGAATTTTTTTCACTCTCTTTATTGAGACAATTTTTTCGATCGCTTGACGTAAAGTCTTGAGACACTTACCCTGCTTATCCAATTAAAAAGATATATCCATTCATTTAGAACTAGAGGTTTTTTATGGACGCTCGCTTAGAAAATTTTGGCAACAAGAAAAAAAAGAAAATTACCGTAGAAGGTAATAAGAAGAAAAATCCAACAGCCACACCAATCGATGGACTAGAGATTTCAAGAAAATTTACAAAAAAGGGACTGAACCCCCTAGAAGAAATCGAATGGGAAAAAAGAGGATCTAAAATTTCAAATCCTGATGGCTCTACAGTTTTTGAAACCAAGGACGCAGAAATTCCTAAAAATTGGAGTCAACTAGCGAGTGATATTGTAATTTCAAAATATTTTCGTAAAGCCGGCGTACCTGGATCTGGCTGTGAAACAAGTGTTCGCCAAGTCGTATACAGAATCGCAAGAACAATTAGAGAGCACGGAGAAAAAGAAGGATATTTTTCTACCCAAGAAGCTGCAGATAATTTTGAGGCAGAATTATCTTATCTTTTAGTTACGCAAAGAGGGGCTTTTAATTCTCCTGTATGGTTTAACGTTGGTCTTTACCATCGCTACGGAATTTTAGGCTCGGGTGGCAATTTTTATTTTGATGAAAAAACGCAACAAATTGAATCTACTTCTGACTCTTATAGCCGCCCGCAAAGTTCTGCCTGCTTTATTCAAAGTGTAAATGACGACCTGATGAGTATTTTTGATCTCTCTAAAAATGAAGCTAGAATTTTCAAATACGGCTCTGGAACAGGAACAAACTTTTCTAAAATACGTGGCCCCATGGAGAAACTCGCAGGAGGAGGCACTAGCTCGGGACTTATGAGCTTTTTAGAGGTGCTAGATCGCGGTGCAGGCGCAACAAAAAGTGGGGGTACCACAAGAAGAGCAGCCAAAATGGTTTCTTTGGATATTGATCATCCAGAAATTGAAGAATTTATTGATTGGAAAGCAAAAGAAGAGCGTAAAGTAGCTGCCTTAGTTGCAGCCGGTTATTCTTCAGACTTTAATGGTGAGGCTTATAAAACTGTTTCAGGTCAAAATTCAAATAACTCTGTTCGTCTCTCAGATGAGTTCATGAAAGCTGTTATCGATAATAAAGAATGGTCTACTAAGTTACGAACTACAGGTGAAACCTACAAAACCTATACAGCAAAAGATTTATTTAAAAAAATATCTTCTGCTGCCTGGGCGTGTGCAGACCCTGGTGTACAATTCGACACTACAATCAATGAGTGGCATACCTGCTCAAACACGGACAAGATCCATGGATCAAACCCTTGCTCTGAGTATATGTTTTTAGACGACTCTGCTTGTAATCTTGCTTCTATCAATTTATTAAAATTTTTAGAGCCTAATGGAGCTTTTGATGTAGAAAAATATAAACATGCCTGCAGAGTTTTCTTTATAGCTCAAGAGATTCTTGTAAACCTATCTTCTTACCCTACAGCAAAAATTGCTGAAAATTCATATAGATACAGGCCCCTAGGCTTAGGATATGCGAATCTAGGAACTTTACTTATGGTTCAAGGGATCTCGTATGATAGCGACGAAGGTAGATCGTGGTGTTCGGCCCTTACAGCAATTATGCATGGCGAAGCTTTTGCCACGAGTGCTGAAATGGCTAAAGTAAAAGGCCCCTTTGCTGGCTATACAGAAAACAAAGAGCCGATGTTAAAAGTCATGAAAAAACATCGAGAGGCTGCTGATGCAATTCCTCATTCATGTCCCGAGTACTTACTTAAGGGCGCAAAGGAATGTCTCGAACGCGCGCTTACTGAAGGCAAAAAATATGGATACAGAAATGCTCAAGCCACGGTTCTAGCACCTACAGGCACTATCGGATTACTCATGGACTGCGATACAACAGGAATTGAGCCAGACTTTGCCTTAGTGAAGTTCAAAAAATTAGCTGGCGGTGGATATTTCAAAATCGTAAACCAATCTGTACCGCTCGCACTTAAACATTTAGGCTACTCAAAAGAAGATACAAAAAAAATAATCGAACATATCGTAGGCACGATGTCGCTTCATACACCCGACTCACCTATTCAATGGGATCGTTTGTTAGAAAAAGGATTTAGCAAAGAAGACCTTTCACGAATAGAGGCAAGCTTGCCTTCTATTTTTGAATTTTCTAGCGCGTTTAATCGATACAATATTAGCGAATCTACACTGAAAAAATTAAAGATTGAAAAAACTGCATTCGATGATGCAAGCTTCTCTCTTTTAAAATCCATTGGATTTAGCAAAAAAGAAATTGAGCTTGCTAATGAGATGATTTGTGGACAGATGACAATAGAAGGTTGCTCTCTACTAAAAACAGAACATCTTTCAGTATTTGATTGTGCAAATAAAAACGGAAAAAACGGAATCCGCTTTCTGTCCCCCATGAGTCACATTCGAATGATGGCAGCGGCACAACCATTTTTATCTGGAGCTATTTCAAAAACAGTAAATATTCCTAATGAATCTACCATAGAAGACATTGAAGATATTTATAGAGAAGGTTGGCGTTTAGGGCTAAAAGCTATTGCTATTTATCGAGATGGATCAAAAATCAGCCAGCCACTATCCTCTTCAACAAAAGAAAAACAAGAAGCAAAAAATATTGAGTCTTTAGAGTCAGAAGAACTTTCTACGATTCTAGAAAAAGCTCTCAAACGTGCCGATGAATTAAACTTAACAACTCCACCAAAGAGAAGACCTCTTCCTAAAAAACGTAATGGTTTTACTGTAGAAGCAAAAATTGGCGGGCAAAAAATTTATATTCGCACCGGCGAATATGAAGATGGCAGCTTGGGTGAAATTTTTATTGATATGCACAAAGAAGGCGCTGCATTTAGATCACTTTTAAATTGCTTGGCTATTGCTGTTTCTAAAGGTCTTCAGTACGGGGTTCCTCTTGAAGAATTTGTAAATACCTTTACGTTTACACGATTTGAACCTAATGGAATGGTAGAGCACGAGAATATAAAGACGGCGACATCTGTTGTAGATTTTGTTTTCAGACTTCTTGGTATGGAATATCTAGGCAGAACAGACTTTGTACATGTAAAGCCTACAAAAATAGAAAGAGGGCCGCAGCCGACCTTACCTGGTCTTGAGATTTCGTCTACTGAGGCTAAAGAAATAAAATTTTTCAAAGAAGAAAATTCTACACAAAATACAGATGGAGCCAACCAGTTGTTCTCTAACTTAATGGGAGACTCCCCTGCTTGCTCATCATGTGGACATACTACAGTAAGAAATGGGTCGTGCTATCGTTGCTTAAACTGTGGCAACTCAATGGGTTGTAGCTAGAAGAACACGAAATCACCTTTATAAGGAGACAACCCTAGGGTGCTTCTAGTTTTAAAATAATTTTTGGGGTCAGAATAAATTGTAAAAAATATTCTTGCCCCTTTTTTTCAACACATACGATTCCACATTTTTTTAACTTATGAATGCTCTGTCCGGTGCAGTTCAATAAAGTAGAAATAGACTTAGACATAGATGGTTCGTGACCAAAAATGGCAATCTTTTGGTATTGGCAATCTCTAACCAACTCAATAATTCTCTTGGGTCCATCGAATGGTCCCATACCTGTTAAAATTTCTATCTCTTGAAAATCATACTCCTTGGCAAAAATTCGCGCCGTCTCTTCTGCTCTCACATATTCACTAGAGTAAATCTTCTCTAAATCAGAATCTAAGCTATATAAAAACCTAGCGATTTTATTTGCTTTTTCTACCCCTTCGTCGGTTAAGTGCCGAGCTCGATCATCTCTACCACTCTCTTGTGCTAGTAGAGAGTCTTCAGCGATACCGTGTCGAATAAAATAGATCTTCATTACCTCTAAATAATAAAGCAAGTACTTCCGATATTTCAATGAATGAGAATCTTAAGACTTTTAATTATAGCTGGATTGTTTTTTTGTTTTAGTGGGCTGAATGCTGCATTAGCTGACCCAATTGATAACCCAAATGGGGGTATAATTCCTCCTGGCTCAGATAAAGATAAACCAACTCGAAAGCCAAGAAGAGACCGCGTAAGACCTGCTCCAAAACCGATTCCAGATTCAGATACGAACCCAAAACCTTTGCCAAATGATGATCGATTGCCTCCTAACCCACACGATGATGGTGGAGTTCATAACAGTGATACAGATATTGACGGCAAAAAAGGTAAAGTTGAAACTCCTTCCGAACGTCTAGCTAGATTAAAAAAACAAGGAACACACGCACGAACAAAATTTGATGTGATGTTAGATGATGCAAAAGGGTGTGAAGTTGCCTACGCCGGTCTTCACGATGCCTATATTGCAAGCACTCTTGATCCGGCCTACCAAGCTGTAAATGCTTATTATAGAGATTTTAGTAAACCTAACTTCCTTTTAAATTTTGGGCGTCAACAAAGAGATAATTTTAGAAAATGGATTCAAAGAAAGCGTGGAAGAGAATATCCCGTAATGGCTCTTGATGACGGAACAACTCTAAAGGCAAATTTTTGGGCTAGAATGCATGTAGGTGATTTAGGAAAACAATCCGATGATCTAAGTCGTGATTTTTTTGAAACTCTGCCTAAAGATAAACAAGACGAGTTGATCAAGCGCTATGGAGATGATGTTGCGACAAATGCATACAGGCAAGGAATTGAAGAGTTAGATGAAGAAGTAATAAAGCTAGTAGAACAAGTAACGACCTACCCTAAGCGCTACGAAGCCTTCGTAAAAGATACTTTAGAGATGCGGCTAGAAACCGCACAACTTGAGCAAGCACTTTTAGACCTTAGTAAAACTAAAAAACCAACCCATAAAGTATATATAACTACACCTGAAAAAATTGAGATCCCTATTCTAAAAAAATATCTATCAAATGATGAAATTGGAATTTTAAAACTTAAAGGATACTTAGGTGATAATCCTAATGCTAAGATGTCTGAGTTAGTCGATTTTCTTGAACAGAATAATATTATTGTTCCTGGTCTTGATGATCTTATGAAAAAAGACGGTATCAAGGTGGCTGAAGTTAAGAAGCACCTAAATGACTTTTTTAAAGGTTATGATGTGAGTAAGAGCCTAACAGGGCAGCCTGTTGGAAATCGCGAATCAATGCTAATAAATTTGAGTAAAAAGAAAAGTGAAATTAAAAATAGAATGGGTAAATTTCGCTTAACTTTTGATTTCAATAATAAATCTTTCCCTTGGCTAATGGTTGGTAGACAAGAGTCAAAAGATCTTCGCCAGCTTAGAGGTCAAGTAGAAGCAATTCAAGACACTGAAATTTTCGATCAAATCGCCTTAAAGCAAGCTGTTAATATTAAGAAAATGGAAACCTATTTAGCTGAGCTGAATAAAATTATTGATGATAAAAAGTTCGTTGGAGATGTTCCAGAAAACGTAGCCGAAATTAGAGGAAAAATGATGAGCATTTTTGAAGACGCAACTGAGAATCAGTTGAAGTCTGAATATCGCCTTCCTAACTGGGCATGGAACTCTCTTAGATGGAAGCAGTTCTGGGGTGAAATGAAAGCCACATTTGTTCGAGATATGATTCGAGTTTCTGATGAGGTAGAAGACGGTGTTCGTAAACTTAGTGATCATACTGTGGTACGAGCTGCGACTGAACTTACACCAGATGAACTACAAGCTCTCGGTTATAGAGGTAACGCCTCACAAAATCCTGGTTTTATTAGAAAGACTATTGGATTGGCTAAAAATCATCCTTATATAGCTATCGCTTTAGGAACCTTCGCTGGTCCAACTGGCGGGTACAGCCTACCCTACCTATATGGCACTGCATACAATTTTGTAATGTGGGAAAAAGTTAAAAAAGCTGAGTGTTCTAAGGAAAGTAGTTTAGATGGTTTAAATCAATGTTTTATGGATTATTTGGAGCTGAAATTCCCTGGCGAAAAAACAGAAGCAGAATTGACCGCTAACGATCCATATACCGACGGAAAAGGAAATTTCAGAGCAAAATTTAAACCGCACTATGAAGAATTCTTAAAGGAATGGGAACAACAGATGATGATCGAAACAGCTAGAGAGCTACGCTTAGAGGCTATTCGACAGGCTGGGAGTAAAATTGCTTATAACTCGCCTTATAATGAAGAATATATGATGAAGGTTTCTAAAGCAGCTAAGGATGAAGACTTTATCGAACTAACCGTTGGAGGAAAAAACGTTCTAGCTAATACCGACCCGGTGAAAGATCCTATTTTCAGAAAAATGTTTAAATCAGCTTTTGATGGTAACGTAGAAATTATTCAATCCATTATGGCTGACTTTGTAGACCAAAAAGATAGCTTTGATGCTTCAAGACATCCTCAATTTGTTCAACTCGAAAAAGCACACCCTTCTGTTGCCACTGCGCTATCGAGAATCATGGACGCTAGAAGAGACTACTGGCGTGATAAAGAAGATCAGTTAGCTGAAGGAACAGGTGCAGACACAGAGCTTGATTCTATAGAATAAATAGGATGTGTTTTCATATTTAGAAGCGCTATGAGAAAGACACTAAAAGTACCAAAAAAGTCGAGTGGAGGCGAAATAGTAAATCTATTCAGAGAAAAATTTTTCTATTTCTTCATGTTTTTCTTTGGCATCTTTATAGCCAAGCTCAACTAGAGCTGATAGAAACTTTGGTTCAAATAATAAATACGATAAAATGTCGCTCGAATCACCTTTCTCACTGCCTATGCCTCTGAGCAAAAATCGAATCAATGTAGGTGCTTCTTTTTCAAATTTATTTGCTAGCTTTCCTACATCTTCTGAAGGTCGTATAGCCAAGAGTTCAATTTTTTTAAGACTAAATGAGCCTTGTTGCTTGTCTGGAAGAAACGAGTTCAATCGCTCTAAATGCTCTACATCAGAGTCTAGTGCTTCAGCAAACATCGAGTTCATAATTAATGCCGCAAGCTCTGCAGGTGTTGGAACAGGCTCATTTCTACTGGGCTCTTCTATCACCCTCTGCGAATAATGCCTTCGAACGCCTATTGCCATAATCTTTAAAGCGCCTAGACGAGTGGCCACTCCAAGAGGAGAGGTAGAACGAATACAACCATCTACATATTGTCTTTTATTGATTAATACCGAAGGGAACAGCAACGGTATAGCTGCTGATGCCATGATGTGATCAACCTTCATATCGGTTGCGATCGATCTTCTTCTTGCTCGAGTCCAAAGCTTTACATCGTTTGACTGAACAAAAGTTACAAGTGACCCTGTGTTTACTTCTGTTGCACTCACAGCCACATGTTTTAGATATTTTTCATCTAATGCTTCTTGTATGGCATCTTTATCAAAAATTTGATCTAGTAATTTTTTTAATGGCGAAGTGTCTAATAGAGAGTTTCCTTTGGGCTTACCCCTCACCCCGCCGAGCATAAGATCATACAACCACTTGCTACCTATTTTAGATAACGAAGCTATATCAGTTCTAAATACCTGTTGCGTTTCTAAGCTCGACCAAAGTTCAGCTATTTTAGGTCCTGCTATACTCAATTCACCTTTTAAAGATGCTAAGCCTGCAACATTTATAGCGCCAGATGATGATCCTGTTAAAATACTGAAATGCGCTTGGGGAAAATTTTCTCCAATATACTTTAGCACTCCAGCTTGATAG
>JAMLID010000047.1 GCA_023954355.1 Oligoflexia bacterium
GACTTCGCATCTTCATTGGATGTAGTTGCACACGAACTTACTCACGCACTAACATCTTCAACTTCTAACCTACAATACGTTAGCGAATCAGGTGCCTTGAACGAAAGTTACTCTGATATTTTTGGTAAATTGGTAGCCTTCAAATATGGCAACCCTCAAAAAGACTGGAAGCTTGGAAAAGAGCTATTTAAAGATGGCAAACGCTTTATCCGAGATATGGAAAACCCTGAAGTAGGACACGTAAGAGACTTTAAATATAAAGGTCAGTTCTGTAACCGTATGAACGACTTCTGCGGTGTTCATACAAACTCAGGAATTCCAAATAAAGTTGCTGTGTTAATCACAAACTCATTAGGTGAAGAGAAAATAGGCAAACTTTACTATATGGTTTTAACACAAATGTTACGTACCAACTCTGATTTCAAAGAAGCTAGAGCTCAAACAGTAGAAGCTTGTAAGCGCCTATTCAGAGGTGGAAGCAGCCAAGAATGCCAAGCAGTAGCTGCTGCATATAGCGAAGTGGGAATCGAGTAAAAAGCTCGATTCTGGCTTCTCTCATGAGGCCAAAAAAAAGGTTGCCGCACTTATATGGGTGGCAACCTTTTTTTATTTATAAACTTAAAATTAGTGTAGTTTAGATCTTCTAAAGCCAGCAATTGTGCTAACCAACGCCTTCTCTAAAGTTTTATCATCAGCAAAAACCTCATCTACAAAGTCTGCCTTAAATAGATACTGAATCACTCGCATTGCTGTGTACTTAACTGGTTCTTGAAAGTACAAACCATCTACTTCATTTTCACCATGTTTAGACAACCATGTTTGCTTAAGTGTTCGGTAAGCCTCTCCACCAGAAAGCCTTAGCTCGTCTAACATTTCATTCTTTTCACCTATAGACTCAAGCACAGAGTTCTCCATGTCTTCTTGAGTGTATACGAACGGCACTAAAAAATTTGCTAAGTCGTCCACAAGATCGTTTCGATTTTCTCGAATGATTGCGATCATCTTTTGGGACTCCAATTTACGGATCAGGCTTTGAGACAATAACTTAATCGTCTCAAAATTCGTTCCCTTACTAGGCTGTTTCATCTGCCCTCCCCGCGTACTTTCATTATACGTTTCCATAATAACTCTCTCACTTTATTTACTTCTTTAATTCCTAAGTAATGGGCAATAATACCGTAGCAAAGCACTCCGGCCATTATACACACCAACAAAAAGGAAATACGCACCAGAAAGGTAGCGTTAACCCAGTAGCTCGTCAAGGAAATTGCATGCATAGGGCGAATCCCCACAAATTGCATTCCGATATAGACAATTATAGCCATACCAAGAGAAGAAATCATGACTTTAGAAAAACAAAGTCCCAAACTCATAAAGTCAATTTGTTTAATATACTTTTGCATTAAATATAAAAGAACGAAGAAGTTCAAAAAAGCAGCCACTGAGGTGGCTAGCGCCAAACCGTAAAAACCTAAACTCTGAACCAATAAAATACTGAGAACAATATTTAGGGCAACACTCAAACCACTGGATAAGATAGCTGCTTTTGCTTTGCCCAGACTATATAAAACGGGTACCAAAACCTTAATCGCTGAGTAAGCAGTTAGTCCTAGCGAATAACCCGCCAGTGCGAGAGCACTATTAAAGGTATCCTCCGCCGAAAATCTACCGTGTTCATATATCACACTAATAATGGGAGTACCCATAACAGCTAGCCCAACAGCACTTGGAATAGTTAAAACAAAAACCATTTGCAATGCATCTTTTATAGAAGCTCTAACAGAATCAAAATCACCATCTGCCACATTATTCGAAACCCTTGTTAAATTTGCTGTAGCAATGGCAACTCCGAAAACACCTATCGGGAACTGCATTAACCGAAAGGCATAGTTTAACCATGAAATAGCTCCATCCCCTTGCCCCGAAGCTAAAATAGAATTGACCAAAACATTGATCTGCGTTGCCGCCAAACCAAAAGTACCGGCCCCCATAAGGATAATGATTTTTTTTAGTTCAGGATTTTTAAAATCAAAGGAAGGTTTAAACCGAAATCCTTCTTTTTGGAGAGCAGGCACCTGTATTAACCACTGCATACATCCGCCTAAGGTTGCTCCAACAGCCATCCCTACTATGGGATGCCAACCAAAAAGCCATACACCTAAGGGACAAAAAGTGAAGGCTGAAATAATGCTAACAACATTAAATAAAAGTGGAGCAAATGCGGGAGGTCCGTAACGATCTCTAGCGTTTAGAATTCCCATCCATATGGCTGCCAGAACTACCAAAAGTAAAAAAGGCCATAAAATTTTCGTCATTAATACAGCCAACTCATGTTTGCCTTCCACACTCTTAAATGCCGGCGCGATCAACGAAACTAATAAATCAGAGCCCAGAATTCCCAATAAGCAAATAACGGATAAAACTAATACTAATAAAGTAATTGCAGAGCGAACAAGTTCCCATCCATACTCTTCACCCTTTTTCTTCTTTGCTTGAGCATAAACTGGGACAAGGGCTGAACTCATAGCCCCTTCAGCAAATAAGTCTCTTAACAAATTGGGGATACGAAATGCGATTTGAAAGGCATCAGTGGCAAAACCAGCCCCAAAAAAATAGGCAAAAACCTGTTCGCGAACTAATCCCAAAATTCGCGAACTAAAGGTTCCTAAGGCAATTAAGCCTGTGGCCCCATAAAAACGCCTTCTCGTCTGCGAATTTTCGACCGACATAGTTTAAAGCCTAGCCTAAACCCTTAAAATTTCATACATTTTGGATATTTTATTAGTAGTTGACTAATTTACAATGATAACTTAAAATTGTTAATTATGTTTAACTTTTTAAGGCAAATCGCTCATTCTCTATTTGCACAGCAAAGCCTGCTTATTCTTTTTGTATTCTTAGCATCTGCTAGCATTACAGAAGTACAAGCCAAGTCGCCAAAGTATAAAAGCCGAACCGTGGTCGACTTTGAAGGTGCGCTCGTCGAAGGAAAAAGCCGAAAACCTTACTCTACCTATCTAACTCAGCAAAAAGATGCTGCATTTTCAGATCTACATAATTGGGAACCTGATATCGATAAAAATGCCTCTGATCGATTAGACACTTTAGAGCAAAAACTATGAACCAAGCGAACATACTACCCACAGTTGAAGAAAAAGCTAAAATCCGGATTCAAGCTGAACTTTTTGAATCTTCTGGGATAAGTCTTGGCTCGTTTGTAACAGAAACAGAAGATAGCGTGATTATTGGTAGCTCAAAACGCGCCGATCTAGTTGTACCCCATCAATCAGTCTCAAAAATCCATGCGATGCTACGGCTAATGAATGAAACCGATCTACTTCTATACGATTTAGGATCAGAAGCAGGCACCTTCGTTTCAGGAAAAAGAATCGTAGAAAGAAAGCTCGTTCCTGGTGAGTTTTTTGAAATTGGAGAACATAAGGTAAAAGTTAATCTTGTAGAAAATCTCAATGGAAACCACAACTCAGAACGCGCACTCTTTTATTCATCGCCTTGCGATGGTGGCAACGACCTATTAGAGATTGTCCGTGTTGAAAACGGAATCGTTCAAGATGAACGTACGGCAGCTCGCAATGGAAAAATAATTTTCGGCAGAAGAAAAAATGAAATCCTTTTTAACGAAGAAGATAAAGGCAAAATATTCTTAAAAAGAAGTGATAGCGCTAATTCAAACAATGTAGAGTGCATTATTCCTACTGGGTATGCAGCCGAAATCTATAATGGACAAAACGATCTTATACGCGCTGAAACAGAAAAATTTCAATTTGTTCCTCAAGAGAAAATTCGCCTCTACTCTTTAGAAGGCAATAAAGAAATTTTTATTTTCTGGCGTGCTAAAGGGCTCCGCACCGGCCGAAAAACTCACGATGCAGAAAGCCCATACCTCCAAAAGGCAATGCTCATCTGTTTTTCAATTGCCTCTATAATTTTAGCCATCTTCAGCTACGTACCATTCAAAGAAGAAGTACAACCCGAAGCCCTCGCACCAAAATCATCTTATTTTCGTTTAAGTATGGATTCTGCCCCAGCATCTGCACCAGCGGCCGCCTCTAACAATGAGGCTAGTAATAATAATGAAAAAGAAGTGGCAACACCATCAAAGGCAACCAGCATCTCGAATTCTATTAGTAAACTTTTATCTAAAAAATCTAATGTTGTAGACAATATCGCACAGAACGTTGCAAGAAATGGTGAAGCAACCACTCGTTTAAATAACCTAGCCTCTAATAATATGAAAGCTGAAGAAATTTCTGGTGGATCACTTGGAGGGGGCGCAAATAATGTAAACGCAATCAGCAAAGGACTTGCAGGTGGCGGAGGCAATGGTGTCGGTAATCTTAAAGGTTTTGGAAACGGAAAAGGCACATCCATTGGAACCGGTTCTGGCTTTGGAGGAAAAGGTTTTGATATGCTACTCGGTGGTGATGAGGCAGAAGCAATTGGTGGGTTAGATAAAGCACTAATAGCCGCAGTCGTTCAAGCCAACTTAGGACAAATCAAACACTGCTATGAGCGTCAGCTCATTATTAATCCAAATATTTTTGGTAAAGTTGTAGCTCACTGGACTATCAATGCTGAAGGGAAAGTTTCTACCTCTTCTGTGAAGAAGACAACCATGAATAATTCAGCTGTTGAAAATTGTATTACAGGAAAAATTAAAAATTGGACGTTCCCAAAACCAAAGGGCGGAGGACAAGTAATCGTCAGTTATCCGTTCCTATTTAAAGCATTGAATTAGGAGAAGTTGTGAAGAGAATCTATTTAACTGTAAGCTTGCTGATCGTATTAAATAGCTCATTCTCCTATGCAGAAGAGAATAGTAATCAACCCTCCACTGCGCCGGCCGAATCAGCAGAAAAGTCTGAAAAAGTAGACATTTCTGGACTAGAAGAAGACTACTGGAGGCCAAATAAGGATGAGCTAGAAGTAGTACAAAACAGAAGATATACAAAAGCCAATCGAATTGAGCTAGCTGTACACTACGGCATTTACCAAGGTAAAGATTACGTAAACTCTAAATCTGTTGGCCTTTCTTTGGGCTACAATATTACTGATGAATTTTTTGTAGAGGTATCAAGACACAATATATCGAATGAAGAAAACGATTTATTAAAATCTTTCCAAGCTAGATTCGGAACCGCTCCTGAATTCAATAGAGAGAAAAATCAAACTGTACTAAGCACAGCATGGGTTCCTATCTATGCAAAATTCAGCCTTCTTGGAAAAAAAATTAGCCACTTTGAAATGTTTTTTGCTCCAGGTATTGGAATAACAAAAACGGCAAAAAGCAATGTAAGCGGCCACTTTACTATCGGCCAGAAATTTTTTGTTACAGAACATGTATTATTTAGAATCGACTGGCGTATGTCTAGATATACCGACAGAGTTACAACCACTCAAGGTGCCACCTCATTGGCTAACGGTGGTCCTGGATATATTGATAGCCAGCAAACAACTCACAATATAATTTTCGGTCTTGGATGGATGTTCTGATGAAAACAATAATTTTTAATCTAGCCATATTAAGCATTATTTACTCACCTCAGTCTGAGGCTCGCTTTAAAGATCCTAGTAGTGAACATACAGAAAGTTCACGTCAAATTGAAAGAACACCTATCAAAATATTTTTTGCACAACCAGCTACAACGAAAGAAGTAAATCAAGAAAAAGCCACAAAAGCAGAGGCTCTAAAAGCCAAAACAAAAGAGCCTCAAAAAAATATGATCCGATCTTTAATGGATCACCTCATACCAAGAGCCGCAAACAATCCAGACTTGAATAAAGTTGAAATTCCTAAAATTCAAATTCCTAATCATTCCGCTGGATTCGAATTTAAGAAACCTCAAGAATCTTTAGACTTAAAAACAAAAAATAGAGTGCAGATACATAACTTTTCAAAAAATGCGCGTTTAATGCCTGTTCCTCAAAAAGAATATACTAGTGAGGTTCGTTCAAAAGATATTGAAACCAAATATATATCTGCCTTTCAACTTACAGAACACAAGCCTATACGAACAGCATATAAAATAAACATTCGTAGTATAGCTAAAATTGAAAATCCACCATCTATCACTCATTACGAAAATATGGTGAAAAGAATAGATTCTCTATTTAAGGGTGTAGAATCACAATATGCCCAGGGAATCATCGGTCTTTGGGAGCTATCACAAAACAAAACAAATGGTAAAAACCTACAAGCAAGAGATTCTCTATTTGCAGGATTAATGAGTCAGAGGCTTTCTTGGGAGGCCCCGTCTAGTCAATTTTATTTAGAAGCCATCACGAAAGGTATCACCAAGGAAGAGCGGTATCAACAGATCTTGTGGAATGCAGTGGAAGAAATCCAACAAACAGCACTAGTTGATGAGATTGCCCATAAAATAGATGTTGAAGAAATAAAAAAATCAAACCCTCAGGGGGATAAATTAAATTTTGCAATGGCGAAGCGCTTTCTAAAGGCTACAAAAAATGAAAAGCCATATTTTGCAAAATATTCAGCTGCACTACAAAAAAAGGCTCCTATCGACAAACTGCAGCTCATGTCGACGCTCCACGAACTTGCAAATGCAAAAGACTCAAAGGCAGCCAATATTCAACTCATTAAGTTAGAAGAGCTTATCAAAGATGATGTCCAATTTGAAACTCAGCAAGATGCTCATCTTGCTCTTGCGAGAACGCTTGTAAAGCGTGCAGACTACGAGGCTGCTTATAAGCACTACACAAATATAGAAAAAAATGGAAAAAATCGACTTATCGTTATGTCTGAGCAGGCATATGTAGAGCATAAGTTAGGTATGTATGCAGATAGCCTTGGTAAAAGCGTTGGGCTACAAAGTCCTTATTTTAAATTTGGCTTTGCACCAGATATCCATATTGTAGAGATACTAGGCAGAAAAGCGACTTGTGATTTTGGTGGTGCAGAAGCTGGAGTAAAACGACTAAGGGATCGTTACGTTCCTGAGCTAATCGCCATGGAATCTTTATTGGAAAAAAAGGAAAAACCATTAGAATTTTATAAGACAATAATTCAAGCCTACAAAAGCGATTCTCCAAAAAAATTTGAAAGATACTTACTCAATGCAAGCTATACAATGGAAAATCAAAAACTATTTAATAGATCTGAAAAAGAATTAGAGTCCATTGAAACCTATGGAACCAAGAGATCACAACAGCAAGAACGCCCAGAAAACTGGGAAGCATTCGCCTTAGATCAAAGAACTAAATGGGAAAAACGCTCTGAAACTAGAAAAATCGCTCTTGCCGAAAAAGCAAGAAAAGACGTGGAGTATTTAAGTAAACGCTTAAGACACACTTTTGGACAATTAGAGCTTATCGCGCTTGATATTGATACATCTGCAGCAAAAAACTTTAACCTCCAAAGTGCCTTAAACTTTCCTGTTAAACCCCTATCTCAAGATCTAATCCAAGACGATAAACTTCACTGGCCATTTGAAGATGAAATCTGGGAAGACGAATTAGATTATTTAAAAATGAAAAACCCTTCGCGCTGTGCTCGTGCGAACGTATAGATATATCTAAAATCCCTTAAACCCTAAGCCACTGCCGATTGATAGTAGATACCTGCGATCTCGTCTTTGTCCTGCATAAGAACCCAATTCTTCTGCATATGTGGCAACTGCCACTCGAATGATACCTATATCAAAAGATGTTCCCATCGTAAAAGATGTTTGATTCAATCCTAGTTGAATGGAAAGAATAGGCAAATCCAAATTCATTCCTAGGTGAATGTGTTTAGGAAAATGTTCTTCATCTAAACTGTAGTTTAGATGTGAATAATCAAAGGCAAAAGTTAAGTGATTGGTAGATCTTGTAGGGCCATACCGTCTCTCTAGACGCCTATTCTTGCGGCCTCCTATAGGCAATCTTATGGCGGCCCCTACAGTAATATTATCATCTGTTCTTGTTGGTCGATTAGCCATCGTATGACTTCCATAAGATGTCTTTCCGATATCATGCCAAACAAACGATGTAATCACCTCTGTTCGTCCTTGTAACGGCAATTTATACTGCATACCGAAAGTCCCAGCGATTCCGTCACCGTAGTTGTTAAAAAAATCAACCAACGCACTAGTACTACCAGAGATCTCATCTATACGAAGTTTACGATATCCACCTTTTCTCTTAATCCAATCAAAGCGCGCACCAAAACGTAAATCTTTTTGTTTTCCAATCGAAGCTGCACCACCAACAGAAACTTTAAAATCTCTAGTGAATCGCATATTGGTAACCGGTAATGATTTGTTCTGCGTATCAATTTCTGCTCGCACATCATAACTAAAACCAAGCGCAACATAAGGCACTGTGATTTGTGTATGATTACTAATTTGTGCGGCCACATGCTTACCCGCATATTTATCTAAGGTAGAAGCTGTTGATCCACTCGAATCTAAATCACTAATATTTTTGTAATCACCTATCACATCTTGATTTGACGAGACCTTAATGTCAAAAACTTGAAAATCAACCTTTCTTACAAGAGCAAGTCCTGCCGGATTATAATGCAATGCCAACCAATCATCGGCAATAGCTGAATATGCTCTACCCATACCGAAAGGAACAACACCAGCATCTGGACCATAAAGCTCTCTTGCGGATGCATTATTGGATACAAAAAATAAAATAAATAAAATTTGTATATTTTTACCAAGCATTATTAAACTCTGAAATTACAGCCTGTGCCGTTATGCTATTTGCATTTGTTCCATCACAAGCAGTGCGATCTCTCGGAATATCCACACACGAGCTCAAACCAGCGCTTGTGCACATATTATTCAGTGAAGTTACCAATCCTTGAGTGCTTGAATCTGAAAGACTCGAATTGTTAAAGCTATCAACTAGAATAGAAATGCTAGCACTTAAAGCACAGGCATCTAAGTTCGACATCTCATCCGCGGGATTGCTTCCTGTTGTATATACTAGATTTGTCCCTTGTGACCCATCAGCTCCAGGGCTTCCATAATTTCTTTGCATGATGCCCACTACTGCCATTTGAATAAAAACCATATAATTATTAATACTATTTGATCTCTGACTGCCGCTCATTTTAGAGCTATTCTCAGATAAAGCGTCGATTGCCCGATAGATATCTGTAGCGGCCCCATCACCCGCAGAGTTTCCTAAACTTTTGGCAATCGCATTGAAGTAATTCGAAGCCCCTGTGAGATTTCCCATCAAGGCTAGAAAATTAAACTTTGCACGACATGCATACGCAGACGCAGTAACCAACCGAACTTCATCATCAACATGAGGAGAATTATAAATAGGATTAATAGCATTAAGTGCTAAATCGCACTCACCTTTGCTCAAATGAAAGTTTGCATCATCAATACGAGCTTGCCGTCCGCGCTCTGTACTTAAATCAAAGCGGTTTCCACAAGCAACGAGAAATAGAAATAAAAATAGACCAATCCGTGTCCTGGAGAGGGAAACTTCCATGTCGTCCTCCTACAGTTAATTTTAAGATACAACTAGATGTTTTGCAAAGATCGTTTTATCCGGTCTACCGCCTGCTCTAATAAATTCAAGCTTTTAGAATAACTGAGTCGAATTCTTTTATCGTTACCAAAGACATTTCCAGGAACAACTACGACCCCAGCCTTTTCTAGTAAAAACTCCGATAGCTTATCACTACCCCCAAATCTTGAAACCAAGCTAGCACAGTCGGGAAAAACATAAAAAGCGCCTGGTGGGGTCTTTACGGAAAACCCTTTAATTTGCTGCAATTCGCGAACAAAATAATCTCGACGAGATCGCAAATCGTCAAACCTTTGACATAAGATTTGACCAGAAACAGAAAACGCCGCCTGAGCGGCATATTGAACAAAAGTAGGTATATGCGTAGAACTCTGCCCCTGTAAGACAGTCATCGCTTTAATGATTTTTTCCGGACCTGCCGCAAAGCCTACACGCCAGCCTGTCATGGCATGCGATTTCGAAAGTCCGTTAAACGTCACTGTTCTTGAAAAAGCATCGTCGCTTAGAGTAGCAAAGGAAACAAACTCTACCTCTCCATAAACAAGTTTTGCATAAATCTCATCTGAGGCCACCAGCACATCTGTTTTTTCTAATAAGTTAGCTAACTCAAGTAATTCTTTTTTTGAATACATTCCTCCGCAAGGATTATTTGGCGAATTCAAAATAATCATTTTTGTTTTTGGATTTATCTGTTTTTTAATTTTTTCTAGCGGAAGACAAAATTCTTCACCATCGTAATCGATTATTTTAGGAACAGCTCCAGCTATTTGAACCATCTCCGGATACGAAACCCAATAAGGGCTCAGAATAATAACCTCATCGCCTTCGTTAAGATACGAAAGCATTAAATGAAATAAGCCCTGCTTTACGCCGCAACTAAAGGTAATATTTTTACTGTCATACCTTAGTCCGAACTCACTATTTAACCATAATGCACACGAATCTCTTAATTCTTGTGTTCCACTTGGAGACGTATATCTAGTTTTTCCACTAGAAATTGCTTTTTGCGCAGCTAGCACTACTTCATCTGGAGTGTCGAAATCTGTTTCGCCGGCAGTTAGGTTAATTACATCCTTACCTTGAGCAGCCAACTCTTGCGCCAAACTATTTAATCGAACAGTAGGCGATGGCTTAATGTTTTGCATCCGATACGACAAATCTAATTTCATATCTGCTCACCTTCCGTCTTTAGCTTCTTTTGTACTGCACGACTAACCTGCTTAGGCACATATGAACTTATACTACCACCAAAAGCTGCCACTTCTTTTAATACTGTAGAACTAACAAAGAAAAGATTTTTTCCCGTTGTCATAAATACGGTTTCGACCTCTTCATTTAATTCTCTATTGATTGCAGCCATCATAAATTCTGTTTCAAAATCTCCAGCGGCTCTTAGACCTCTAAGCACTGCTTGGACATTCTTTTTTTTAGCATAATCCATTATTAATCCATCACAGATATCTACTTTGACTCTTTTTTCATCTTTAAAAACATCACGAATTAAATCTAAACGCTCTGTTGGGTGAAACCACCAATTCTTCTGATTCATTTTTCTTAAGTTTATGGCAACAACGACAATGACTTCATCGAAAATACGCAAACTTCTTTCAATAATATCTATGTGGCCGTTTGTTATGGGATCAAAAGAACCAGGATAAATTGCAACTTTTTTCATGCGCTCAGCATAGCAACCCCAAAGCACAAGACAAAGAAAATTAGACTTCTTTTATTGGAGTACGCTTGTAAAGCTAGAATCGTAGCAAGAGGTTATAAAAAATACCTGACAAGGCGCGAGACAGAATAGCTGAGTTCTATTTCAATAATGAGCGGTAGTTCAAACACTTTTTAAAACTTCAGAGTAATTTTTAATTTTGAAAGCAAACCTTAATTTGGAGAAAACTCAAACAAACTTACTCCAGCCGGACCTATTTTTCTGTGCGACAACAGCCTAAAAGGAGCAGACGCTTTTGGCTCCCACTTTGTATCGTGCTCCCAAAGTATAATTGCTCCCGGTTCAAGCGCGTCACTTTTTAAAAGAAACTCTAGTGAAAATTCTTCTTTAATCACATATGGCGGATCTAAGAGAATCAAATGATATTTCTTCCCCATTGACCAAGCCAGAGAATCAAAAGCGTCTTCACAAATAGCTAAAGCTTGATTAGGCATCACAGCAAGAGTGTTAAGGTTTTCTTTTAATGTACGAAATGTTCTTTTATTTTTCTCTACGAATAGGCAGAAGTCAGCACCCCTACTTAATGCCTCAATACCTAGACCACCGACACCTGCAAATAGATCTAAAACGCGCCAACCTTCAAAGCTTCGATCAAGCCCTCGCTTCATTCTCATCGACTCTAATATATGAAAAATTGACTCTTTAACTCTACTTGAACTTGGTCGCAATCCTTCTTGATCTAAGGCTCGTATTTTGCGCCCCTTCCACTTTCCACCAGAAAGGGAAATCATTTTTTACGCAGCTTTTCTAACAGCCGTTGTTGGAATTTTAAACTCTGTTCCATCAGCCATTCGACAAAGAAGACCGTCTTCAGAACATTCAATTTCAATGGCTCGGTCGCCATTAGAAAAACTCAAACGTAAATTGATAGGACCAGTTAACTGCATAGATAAAACCTGATCTGAGTGTTCAGAAATAGATTCTTCTTTTGTTCCTTTTACTAATTTTAAAGGCGCAGATTGCTGCTCGGTGTCTTCTTCAGAAGCTATGTCTTCAATAATTTGATCTAACTCTTCTTCCATTTCTTTATCTAGATCTTTATCCGCCATAGAAACACTCCTTCATCAATTGTCTTCTATTATGCTTTTCGTCAAACCATAAATTTTTCTAAAGATTTTTTTAATTTTTAACCTGTTTTTACCTGTTACAATGCAATGCATTCTTTTTCTTTTTCTTGGCCATCTCATCCTACACTCTGGTATAAATTCCCTTCGGAGGAAGTTTCATTGTCTAAGGAAAAGTCGTCATACGATTTATCTTCATTAATTTGCGTAAGCACCTTACACGCAAGCATGAATACCAGAGCGCAAACAGGGAATAGCGCCGCTAGAGAAGATATTAAACAACTTCTTGGAGCTAAAACTCATTCGTCGGCTACAAATAAAATAACCACAGAAAACAGTACTGCTAATCAAGTAATTTCAGAGAGTTCTTCAAGATGGGAACACTGTCTGGATATTTTAAGAGACGACTTTCTTTCAAGAAAGTCCGAACTACTAAAACTCAATCGAGCAAGAAAAGCCCAAATCGAATCGCATCTGACTTCTGAATCGCTACCAAAATTTGAAATCGAAAAAGCCGTAAGCTCTAGACAAGGTTCGTTAGAAAACGAGGCGCTACTATCATTTGCTACACAAACATCACTATTTCATTTACTACAATATTTAGTAGTTAAAAGACTTACCGATAAAGGACTTATTCAATACAAGCCCATCGATTCAGAACAATACTCTGTAAATTGGCTAATTACTTCTTATTTAAAAACTAAAAACCCAAAAGGCTTACTTGCAAAACATGAGTGGTCTTTTTTAAAGCAAAATATTTTTTCTTGGTTTTCTCCCTCTCTAGAAACAAGAAGTAGAGTGAGCTTGATTTTAGGTAGCGATAATTTTGCCAACTTAAGTGCTGATTTTCCCTTTTTAATTATTAGCCAAATTCGCTCTGCTAGTCGATTTTCAAATTTAGGACTTGAATCACCACCTGAGTTCATTGAATTGCAGTGGAACCTACTCAGAACATTTTTAAATGAAAGCATGTCCATAAATGGCCTTGGGTCACACCCGCAGTCAATAAGCTCTATGGTTCTTAGTGGTTTGCAAAGCGGTAAAACAGTCGCAGGATTAAAGTCTGTATTTGGGTCTTCGAGTCCAGATGATATCTTAGCTTTTGGAGAAAATGTATTTGATCGCTATCTATCTGAGCTTATGGTTCTGTGGGATCATGCAGATTATCAAACAAAAATTAGTTTTTTGTCTAACGACCTCGCTCAAGAGCTCGACTCTAAAAAAACTAAATCTCAAAATCTTTTTCCTTACAGTAAAAAAAGCAGCATGTCCTCAGAGGTCGGAGCATGCTTTCATACAAAAATGGGCCGAGAACTTGAAGACATTTCAAATAGTACTAGACATCACAAACGAGGATCTCCCATACTGATTTCTTCAAGAAGCTCATTTTGGTGCACAGAGAATTCAGATCAATTCGTTAAGATTCGCGATCAAGTTTTAAAAAAATCAACCGTGAAAATTATTTTAGATTTACGACAAGTGACATCTCCTCAAAACCTCCCTAGCCGATCTATTGTTTTTCTAGAAAAATGCTCTTCAAAAGAAATTCGCGACTCTAACCGCCCTCTTATCATCAGAGCACGTGGATCTCTTGAGTCAGACATACTAGAAAAGTTCTCTGATTTATTTAAAAGAATTATCCAGAATGAGAAAAGCCCAGGAGAAATAAATACATTCGAACTCGACTCCATCAACGGACAGCGACTTAAGATCGAAAGTATGATGGCTGCCGCAAACCAAGGTCAATTGAAAACCAGCCCGTGGATTACCTTGTCTGACCCAATATTCTATGAAGCATCTGCAAAAATTCGCCGCTCGCCATCCAAAGCATTTTCATTTTCGTCTATATTAAAATGGAGTAAAAACATAAAACTCCAATCTGAAAATTATTTATACTTAAGCGAAGATCAAAACGGCTTATACGCAGACACTAAACCAAGTGAAAAAAATGAAGATGACCAAACGTTCTTATTCATGCCTGAACAAAGCGTTTCAGAAAACATTCAGTACTTTTATTCGCAAATTAATTCTGCCCCAATCCAGTTTTGGTACGCACTAGAATCTGAACATATAGAAAAACAATCGATAAAATCTAAACACAGACAAAGTGAGCAAAGATTAAAGCTCATGCCTTTAGTACGACTTTTTAGTCCTAATACACTTCTGCCCACTCAAAATAGTATCTCCTATTCATCTATAAAAGAACTTAAAGCGAGACTCTCCCACAGCCTTAAACCAGCAAACTTTGGTGATAGAGAAAGAACAGAGCTTTACTGGACAATCTTAAACTTAGAATCATCATTGAATCAAAACCTAGCTCAAGCTAAAGAACTAACAAGACATATTTTTCCTGAGTTGAAGTTAAGTAGACTATATCTACCTGAATCACTACCTGAAATCTGTCCTTCAATTGCTCTCAGCGTATTCTCTCATCTAGATCAAAGAAATATATTACAGCATCCAAGCATTCAGATACAAAAGATACGGCCTAACCATGACTTTAAAATTACTGATGTAGAGCTCAGCCCTTTATCAATTTCTTCTGTAAGTGAGTTGATTATTTATCACGGCAAAGATGCCTATTTAAAAATCATTGGGCCTAGCTTTTATCTGACAGCAACAAAAAAAATCGTAGACACAAGATTAGGTCGCCCATGGTTAGAAACCGCGAAGTTAATTTCTCTACCAACAGATTCTGCTTTATTTCAAATACAACTTAGAGAAGTAATAAATTACGCCGCAGATCAAATCAAAAGAACTCGAGACCTTGCAGAAACTATAGACCAGATTTTTCTAGTACTCTTCAATATGAGCTCGTCGTTTGAAGATCAAAAAGTCTTAGAAGGAATTAAAAAGCACTTAAACCCAACTGATGTGCATAGTTTTACAAGAAACTCATTTGAAAATGAATTTACTGCTACACCAGCAAGTTTTGGACTGACCAAAGGCCTCCTACAATAAGAAAAACCTTTGAAGCTCTGCGCACTCTTTTTAAACTATTCGGCAATGGATTCAATTTTTCAAAACCCTCTGCCATATGCTCATTTGAGCATACGAAATGTAGGTATCCACCAATTAGAAATACAAAATAAGGAAAATAGTAGCTCATACAGTTTAATCGGTTATCTACTAGATAAACTTTATTATTTCAATAAAAGCGAATCTTCTACTTTAAAATCAATTAAAATCAATTAACATAGTGGTGATGATTACTACCATTAGTGCTATTCGCATTTTCAACCAACTAAAATGGATTTCATTTCGCATTGAAAAAATCGTTGCTGCATCTCAAAGTCACTTTGGTAAAGAAAAAGTTCAAAAAATCATCACCTCTCTTGGCAAAGCACCTTTAAATTTTTCATCTGATTTAGAAGACGTTTTGGATGAAAAAGATTTATCAGACTTTATACGAGATCTCTCTGAAAAAATTGAAATATATGAAGCAAAAGTAATTTCTGCACTCTGTGAACATGCCTCTCCCTACCAATCGCATGTTAGAGACCAAGTACTGTTTGGTGCATCCATTGCCGGACAAGAAGCTGCAAGATCAGTAATGGGTCTATCATCTGAGTTTGCTAGACCTAAAAATATTCCTGAATTAACTAAAGTTGTCATGCTACTCACATATAACGGCCCTGTTGATACAAGATATTACTTTATTAGCTACCGACAGTTTGGCTCTACCTCTGTTCACTACTCTCAGTCACCGCATTTACGACACTGGCAGAAAGCCAATGCTGACCCATTGTTTTTATACGAAGTAAAAACTAAGTGGATTCAAGGCATACTAGATGTTTTAGCCCCAAATACGCATTTAATCACTTCATCGTCGATAGAAAAAGGTGATCGCTTTGGATTAATTCACTTCATGAGCTCTGAAAAAAATGTCCAAGCAAACGCTAATTAATAAAAAACAAAAATCGTTATACTCGTCTGTCAAAAAAAAAATCCACTCTTTTTCATTAGAAAATACTAATGAAGTGAATAAATATAAAAAAAAATTTTTGGCTGATTTACCAAAAAAACAACACGCCTCAAATAGAAAAGTTCTTTTACAAAAAATCAAAAATAGTAAACTCATTTTAGTGGGCGACTTTCATCCCTTTTCACAATCTCAAAAAACATTATTTAGAATCATCAGAAGTGTCAGTTCCCATAAAAAAGTTTGTGTTTTTTTAGAGTCTTTTAGCCAAATAGGGGCCAACGCATACAAGAATTATAGAGAAAATAAGATTACCTTAAATGAACTAATTGAAACACTAAACGAACAAGAAAATTGGCCTTTTGACTTCATTAGCTATAAAGATTTATTACAACTTGCAAAAGAAAAAAAAATAGACATTTCAAATTTAGAACCGAACAATCAACTCAATACCAGCCTTATAGAACGAGATATATCGGCATCAATAAAAATTAACGCAGAAATCAATAATTATAAAAAAATTTATATACTAGTCGGTGAATATCACTTGGCGAAATCGCACTTACTAAAATATGTAAATCTTCACAAAGTCAAAAAAACAATTATTCATCAAAATTTAGAACAACTATATTGGAATGCTCCAAAAGAAAAAAACGGATTAGCCAAAGAAGTAACCCGATTAAACCACGATGAATTTTGCATATATAACGCCACTCCGTGGACAAAGCATCTATCTTACCTAGAGTGGATTGAAGGTGATGAGTATAAAAACAAAATTGATCAAATTGACTGGCTAGAAGAAACATCGCAATTTGCAAATCAACTTAGTGATTTTTTAAAATTAAAAATTAAAGTTAGCACAACCACAGAAATAGTAACAAAACTGAAAGTCCATTTAAAAACTGACAAGGCTTTAAAAGATTACAAAAAGTATTTTTATAATACGATATATGACATTCAAAACGATATCATATACATATCCAAGCCTAGCTTAAATTCACTCTCAGAAGCCGCTGCAATACTTACTTGGAGATCAAATCAATCTCAAAAACCAAAAATTAAAAAAATCACTTTAAATCATTACTTTTATATTTTTTTCGTTGGTTATCTTGGTTCAAAAATTATAAACCCAAAGAGAAAGGTTTCTGAAGTAAATGACATAACTAAAATAATAAAAAATTCAAAATCAAAAAAAAACAAATCTGCGGCTCTTCTCGCCAAAACATATTTTAAAAACTATATTTTTAATGGCCCTATAAAACCAGAAACTATTGAAGCTGTTAAAATGATCGCTCAAATAAGAGCTGAACGAACATTTGAACTTTTTCTTAGAAATAAAATTTCTGATCAGTATTTAATAAAAATATTCAAACAGTCTATAACGAATGAAAAATGGGTACATTCTCTATTAAAAGAAATAAATAAAACAACCAACCAAATAAATCTACCCTCTAAATTTACCAAGTTTTAAGTCGTGGAGAGTATTTATTCTCCAAGCTCAGGAATTTTTCGGTAAATTGTTCTTTGATTTATACCTAAAAGATCAGCGGCTTTTTGCTTGTCTCCGTTAGTATACTCTAATGTTTTTTTGATCATCAATAATTCAATTTCTTTAAGGCTTGTTCCAATCGGAAATACTATCTCTTCTGCAGGTCTACTTTCTTGAGCTTTTTCTTTGTTTGACAAGTTCGTTATATTCAAACTATCTGATGTTATTTCTTTTGTCTCACTTAGTACTACAGCTCTCTCAATTATATTTCGTAACTCACGAACATTACCAGGCCAAGTATAAGAACGAAGTGTGTCTTTTGCCGCTGATGTTAGGGTCATTCTATCTTTATTAAATTTTTTACAAGCCATCGTTAAGAAATACTCAGATAGCAAACCTATATCAGACTGTCGATCTCTTAGAGGAGGTACAACTATAGCCACTACATTTAGACGATAATAGAGGTCTTCTCTAAACTCTCCTCGCAAAATTTTATTTTTCAAAGATGCATTAGTAGCAGCCACTATTCGTACATCTACTTTAGTCGGTGTAGTAGATCCTATTTTATGAAATACACCCTCTTGCAAAACTCTCAACATTTTTGCTTGTAGATTCAGCGACATATCACCAATTTCGTCTAAAAACAGCGTCCCGTGGTTTGCCGCAGAAAATAGACCTTCCTTAGCATGAATTGCTCCAGTAAATGCCCCTTTTTCATATCCGAATAATTCACTTTCTAATAGCTGTTCAGGAATCGCACTACAATTAATACTCACCAATGGTCCTTTGCGACCGCTTTCACGATGAATTGCTTTAGCTACAACTTCTTTACCAACACCACTCTCACCCTCAATTAAAACCGAGGCTGAGGTTTTAGACAAAATACGAATAGATTTTTTAATTTCAGAAATTGACGAAGAGTCACCAATAAAGTCAACATCACTAGAATCGCCGTCGAGCGATTTTTTAGATAAAAGATCTTGCACCACTTTAAGTAAAACATCTTTCTTGATTGGCTTAGATAAAAAATCAACAGCACCTAGCTTCATTGCCTCTACAGCATCATCCACCGTACCAAAAGCAGTAAGTATTAAAACAGGAATACGATCATTTATTTTTCTAATGGCTCGAAGTAATTCCAAGCCATTTAAGCCGGGCATTCTTAAATCTGATAAGACCAGATCAAAATTATTTTTTTTAAACATAGATAGAGCTAGACCCGGCTGCTTTGCACAAACCACATGAAAAGCTTCAGCTTCTAGTATTCGCTGCATAGCTAATAAATTTCCTTCTTCATCGTCTACTACTAATACTCTTGCACGGAATCTTTCCACGATAGATCTCCTTTATTCATACTAATTTCAACAAAAGGTAGCCTTATAGTAAATTTTGAACCTTGACCTGCTGCCGAGTCAAACGAAATCACTCCTCCGTGAGCCTCTACTATTTGTCGAGAGTTAACTAGCCCTAGACCATTACCCTTAGCTTTGTTGGTATAAAAAGGATTAAAGATACTTTCTCTATCTTCTCTACTAATACCAACACCATTATCTAAAATCGTAACTTCTATCATTTTATCGTCATGAGAGAATGAACTAACTAACCGAATAAATTTTCTTTCTCGATGTAAATCAGATGAGAATGATTCGACCGCATTTTTTATAATATTACCAAAAACTTGCGCTATTTGCCCTTTGTCCAAAAGAGTATTGGGAATATGAGCTAAATCACAAGTAAACGAGATTCCTTTTTCTTTTAAAAGTGGTTGATATAGATCATAAGACTCTTCTAGTAACTTATTTATGTCTGTTTTAGTTCTACTCAACTTGGGTCCCCTTGCCAGATCTAGATAAGACTCTGTTACGCCTATTAGCCGATTAACTTCATTTTTTATCGGCACTATCATATCCATTAGCGGTGTTTGATTTTTAATCTCTGATTCTAAAATCTCTAAATGTAAACCTAAGGCATTTAGTGGATTTCGAATTTCATGTGCCATTTGAGCTGACATCCGCCCAATTAAACCCAATTTTTCTGTTTGTAATAACTTAGATTTCGTATTTTTTAGAGCTAAGTTTTGCTGAGCTAACTCTGTATGTGCATTTTCTAAATTTCTTTTTTGCTCTAAGAGAATTTTTTCATTATCTAAGAGAATTGTAGCCATTTTCTTAGTTTCCTTAGATAAAGTTCCAATCTCATCACTACCATCACGTATCAACGCCAGCTTTTTTACGATAGACTGTGATAACCCTTTCTTTGAAATCTCACGCATAATCTCAGCAAGTGATATTAGCGGCTTTAATGATAGCGTTAATATAAAAACAAATAATATAGAAAAAATAAGACAAGCAAACATTGAGATACTAAGAAACACACCTAAAGAATTTATATCATTTTGAATACTAGCTGATGTTAAACGTATCTCATGATCGACATTTCTAATTGATGATTTAAGTGCTGCTCGAAATGTATTTCTAGTTTTATTTATAGCAAAAACATAGCCTTGTCGATTAGGCCAATCTAAGGCCAGCCTATTCAAAATTTCAGACATTTCAAGAAACGCTTTATTTAAATTATCTATACCACCAACTAATTGATTTTCTTTTGATGGCATTGTTTCAGTGATTGACCGAAGGCTCTCTATTCTCGATTTAATCACAGATTCTATTGAATCTTTCGGCCTGAAAATACCTTCGTGTAAGCTTTTGTCCAAGTCAGACTCTAATAAGAAAAAAGCATTTTCAATTTGATTAAGCGCTTTAAGTCCAGGAACAAAATAAGAGTTTGTGAGTTCCATTTTTTTCTCTAATTCGCCAAAGGTGCTTGCTCCATAAAAAAGTGCCGCAGAAACAAATAAAATAAGAGAGATAAAGCCGAATAAAATTTTTGATTTCAATGAAATCAATTTTTCTCCAAGTTAAAGCAACCTAGTTACTGGTAAAGATGTCATATAGCCTCGTAAGGTGTACTCTAGGATGGCTAAATCTACGTCTGTATTTCTTTTATCTCTATTTAAGTCTAGAGCTGGTATACAAGGCCTATCTACACATTGATTATTGCTAGTAGCTGGTGTACATGCATTATTTCCATTTACTGCACCTACATACATATATGTAGTTTCGCCGTCTTCACCTCCACCAGTTTCTAAATATCTTCTAGCTAGTCTTAAGTCGTCTACGTTTATAACTGTATTGGTAGCACTTACCATACTACCTCTATACCTAGCGCCCGTTCCCGCAAAAGCGCCTGTACATGCCATTGTAGCGGTCCAGCCCTGAGCGGAGCTCGCAGTAATAGTAGGAGCATTAAACGAATCAGAACCAGTGCAACTTTGAAGAGTGCAAATATTAATAAGAGTTGCTCGCATTTTATATAAACTACCTTTAACGGCAACAGACAATCGAACTGTAGCGTCTCTTGGGCAATCATTAGCAGCACCAGCATAATTCGGTGTGGCTATATAGCCGGCACGAACTACATAGATTCGCCCATCTATAGGGATCGCTAGCTCTCTACATCCCAAACCTAAATTACAACGTCCTTCTCTTTCTTTTGAATCAGAAACATTTGGCTGAGCTATTGCGTAGGTATAACCAGTACCGAGCCCCAGGGCTGTAGGTGAATCAGGCAATGACTCCATTCGATTAAGTCTTTTTTCTAATAAGTCTGGATCACAACCAGATTCATTTGCATATATATGCTGAATTCTTTTAGCTGCAGCCGATAAGGCCTCCGAAGCAGCCTGGCTAGTTTCGAGTCTCTCCACTAAAGTTGAAACATCGGCCTGCCTTTTTGCTCCAAAAATAATAATGAAGGCCATAATAGACCCCATGATCAAAACCAAAAACAGCAAACCTTGTCCGCTTTCTTTCGATTTTTTCATTGGCAAACTCCTGCTGCAACCTTTTCAGAACAACAATTGGCAGCTGTACCTGACTCGCCCGAAGGAATACAGTGACCACACACACCACCTACCAGAGCTAAACTACAACATTGTTCTTTATTGGTGCTAGCTTCTCCATTCTGTAAGCATCCACGTTGAGATTGCATTCTCCATTGATAGACTCCTCTTGTGCTTAAATTTCGAAAAGCATGCTTCAGACGAATCTCACGAAATAATCCTCTATTATAGTTTTTGCCAGCCGGATGCCAACTCTCATAGTTAGAACTGCTTACGGTTTGTATAAAAGTTGACCTTGTTTTAACTTTAATATTTAAAGCAAACAGTAAACCTGTTGTT
>JAMLID010000048.1 GCA_023954355.1 Oligoflexia bacterium
AAGCGCTTCATTGCATAGCTTTCAAGTACAGTGGTCTACACCTCAATACGCAACCACTGGTAAAATACTTTGGGGAACCAGCCAAAACGATCTTAACCAAGAAGTAAATTCTGGCAGAACACAAAACAATCACTCTGTTACGGTAGATAATATTGAAGACAACCAAACTTACTTTTTTCAAATTATTGCCTCAGATGAATACGGATTAGAGCGACGCTCAGAAATCCAATCTATTAGAACCAAACCAGATTGGGATCTCTTAGGGCTAACAACGCAAGCAAATCGATTTAGCGTAGAGATAAAATGGTCTACACCAGATTATCCAACATCTTCTGAGCTAAGATGGGGCTTTGAGCGATCTAACTTAGACCGCACAAAGACCAACCCAAATCCATCAACAGAACACACCTTCTTTGTGGATGAGCTAAATCCGAGCACAATTATCTATCTACAGGCGTTTTCTCGAGATGAGTTTGGCAGAGAGAGAACGTCTGAGATCATTCAGATTCAGACTCTTGCTGACTGGCAACTTGGTGGCTTTGAGGCACAACCAGATATCCACTCGCTTACCATTAATTGGAATAGTGGCGATGAAATCACTGTGGGAACTCTTCGTTGGGGAGAAAGTGAGACAAATTTAGAAAACTCTACGATATCCGAGAACGGTAGTGCAAACCAACATATCGTGCATCTAAATGGATTGAACGCTAATACCGTGTACTATCTTCAAGCCGAAGCACAAGATGCTAATGGTAGAACAAAACGCACCAATGTAATCGCTGTTCGTACTTTGCTTGATCCAGATGATCCAGCCTTCGTCATTCAAGGCTTAGATGCTCAAGCAACTGAAAGAGAAATCTCTTTAAGCTGGAACACCGGTGATGCAGAAACAAACGCAACTGTGCTTGTTGGCCTCAGTCCAGACGATTTAAGCTTTCATGTTGGACAAGTGATTGACTTCAAAAAGAATCACACCTATCTAGTAGAAGGCTTAAACCCAAATACGACTTACTATCTTCAAGTCATTGCTAAAAATCGTGCCGGCACCTCTAGAAGCTCTCAAGTTATAGAAGTCAAAACTCTTAGTGATTGGACTATTGAGCATATCCAAACAAATGCTAGCAAGAATAGCATTCAGGTAAATTGGAATACCGGTAGTGAGCAAGCAAAAGGGCTTGTGCGTTGGGGGCTAGATGAAAATAATCTTAACAATACCATTGCGGTAAACGACTTTGCTACTGAACATGGTGTAATGATTGCTGGCCTACAGCCAGATACTCTCTACTACCTTCAAGTAGAAGCAATAGATAGAATCAACCGAACAGAAACCAGTATTGTATACACTGTTCAAACACTACCCGATGTAGTAGCCCCACCCTTTGAAATCAAAGGCTTTGATGGAACAACCACGGTAAACGCTGCCTCTCTTATATGGCAGACCCCAGGTGTACCTACAGTGGCTACTCTCTATGTTGGATTATCAGCAGATGATCTAACCTATAGAGTGATTGAAGTAAGTGACTATAAAGAAAGTCATCTTGTCGGTGTAGCTGGGCTAAGTGCTAATACAGATTATTTCTTTAAGTTAGTAGCAAGAAATCAATCTGGCTTTACAGTAGAAAGTGAAGTCATACGTAAGCGCACTAAGTCAGAATAATAAGAGCGTGGCTAACAGCTCTAGATTGTTTCCTGCGTAGAGACACATTTCGTCTCTACGCAATGGTCGTGGTATTTTTTTACTCTCACAAAGAGCGTTTCACTCTCTGTTCCCAAGATTCCCACTTGTGAATCTCCAAACTCTTGAATGGTGTCATTAATATAAGCATCTGTTCCAGAGTGAGGTAGAGTAAATCCCATGACCTTTTCTCCGTTAAAGAAGTCATTAATAAGCTTATTGCTTGAATCTTTAAAATCTGCGCTATTTTCAGAAGCGGCTAATTCACCTGAGAAAGAATCTAAACTATCACTTAATTCATTTTCTTTACCTTTAACCGAAGCTAATTTTCGCGCCAATGCATCGCGAATTTTATCTTTTAGATTTGATCGAGCAAGTGCTTCTTTTTGCAACTTATCTTCTGCCACTTTTGTTGCATTTAACTGCTCTAATTCTGAGCCTGTGCTCTCTGTATCAGAATCTACACCCACCAAAACATCGTCATCAACGCTGGAGTTTATTTTTTTGTTATTTATATCTCCGCCACCATATGCGCTTTCGTTAGCTTTACTTACTAAACCATTTTCAGATTCACCCAATGAATTAAAGCCTTTTACATTTGCTTTATTTTTATTAGCTAACCCATTCAGTGAATTTAAAGAATCTAAATTGTATTTGTAATCTTCATTTGCAGCCATCTCTCTTTCACCGCTTCTTGCATACTGACTTAATGTTTCTTTGACCAAAGGGTGACTTGCTTTATTGGCATCATCTTCATTGAAAGAATACTTTCTAGAATTTCTGTAATTATTTTCAGCTTGCTGAATGAGTTGCTGGTCTCTTGATAAATTATAATCACTAGCGTTAGGGCTACGAGAAGCACCAGCATACGCATCTTTACTTAGATCTAACCAAGAACCTCTTTCTTCTGAAATAGCTGATCGATATTTGTCTGCAGATTTTATTTCTTTTCCATATACATCGCTCGCATCGGTATCAACAGTGGTGGCATCATCAATAGTCGTAGTTTGGCTACCAGGTTTTTGCTTTGGAGTCTCCTGTCTAGGAGGCTCTTTTGCTTCATGAGTATTAGCTCCCAGTAGACCTGTCGAACCCGCGCTGATACACCTACTATCGCCAGCTTCTCGAATTCTTGTTTTATAGTTATCATTTGCTGCTTTAAGAGTAATTTTGATATCATTACATATCTTTAGCTTCTCATTAAAATCCATGGTTCCAGCTTTACTCATGCAAGCACTGAAACCTTCGTCAGTTTGTTGCATTTTTGGGTTTATTTTTTTATATGCTCCCGGCACATGACCTGATGATGAACACTTAGGAACATCCGCGATTGCCTCAAATGAGAAACATAAAGCACAAAAAATTATAAATGCTCTTAGTATATACACTCTTAACTTATCGACTAAACGTGTGCTCATCTTTAGCTCTGAGAGCAAGTCAAAAACAGGCCTATATATTTGATTCTATTAGACTTATTTCGTTTCTCTAAGCACCTAGTAAGATTAACTTAAGCCTATTAAACTCGAACTGAACAACCTAAAGCGAAATAAGTATATTTTTAATTTTTTTTCCATTGGATATACTCAAATGAAATGAATTTTTCAAAATCTCAGCTTAATAAAAGCATTGAGGCTGCCGGCACAGTAGAAAATTTTTTAGCCCGCGCTTGGGACTCACCGTTAACAGAATCTCAACAATTTTACCTAGATCTATGGTCAGAAAAAGGCACTACAATTCTATTAATACATGGCTTAAATACAGACTCAGCATCCTACCAGCAAGCGATCCCCTATTTTAGCAATAAAGCAAGAATCCTTGCGCCCGATTTACGACTGCATGGTAAAAGCTCTAATATAGGGAGTATAGTTACCCTTGAAACCTTTGCCCAAGACCTAAAGCTACTTTTAGATCATAAAAAAATAAATTCAGTTGTTCTTGTTGGACACTCCCTTGGAGCGCGAATCGCTTTAAAATTGGCCGCAAAGATCCCTGAAAAAATAAAAGCTTTATTTTTAGAAGATATGCTTATGCATTCTTATAAGCCAACTACCTCATTTAAAACAGTGCTTGAATGTTATGAGGTTGCAGAAAAATTCAAAAATCTCAAAAATCACTATGATAATCGTGAAGAACTCCAGGCACATTTAGAAAAATTTTTCTCTCGAGATGAAGCCAAGAGATTTGCAACCGTTATGGGAAATAACGGTCCTAATGGCTCTGTAAAAATCGGAAATGCCGCCTCTCACAAATTCATAGATCTACTCACTAAATGGGAAGACCTTAGCTCTACTATCCACCAGTATAATGGTCCAATATACTTATTAAAAGCAAACCCTAAAGTAAGTCGATTTTGTCCCATGGATAAAGTTGAAGAGTTACAAAAAAGAAAAGGCTTTACGAAAATTATTCCATTCTATAAAGCTGGTCATAGTATACACGAAGAAATTCCAAAGAAATTTGCCAGAACCATTTTAAAAGAGCTTGGCCTACGACCTAGATGGAAGTTTTGGTAGATTACTCACTATCGCACACAATAGAAATTAAAATATTTTTATCCGAAACAAAATATTCTGACTCTGCTGGACCCTCTTCGTTCAAATGACGATATACAAATTCTTTTGCTTTACGAAATTCTTCCATGATCCAAATAGTCCACTCTTCTTCTTCTAAAAAATTCTTAGTTTGTGAAAAATCTACTCGAAACAAAAAATCTACTGTCTCATAACTAGCATGAACGCTCAAAATCAACTCTTCGAAATGAACTCGCGCGCTTCTTTCTTTAAGAGCAAATAGATTTTGCCAGTCTAAATATTTAGCAGAAGTACTCATTTAATTGCCTCATCCAAAGATTTTCCTAGCGCTTCTGATGGATACATATCCGGGCTCGATGCATCTACCCCATTCAACTCAACCTTTGAAAAATCTATGCCCGTAGCTAGTTCATCGGATATTCGTATAACACCATAAAACTCAAGATCATTCTCTTTCACCACTTTAGCGATATCAGCTAGTTCTTGTTCAACAATTATTTTACCCTCTTTATCAACTCTGGTTTTTAACCAAGCACTATCTTCAAATAAAATAGAGTCAACGGCGACGTGCAATGGATTAGCATCCTTTTTTAAGTTTTTTGAATCTATCTGAGTATCAAGTGCTTTCAGGGCTAGGTTATTAATCTCTGTAATAGCAGGTGAATCTAAATCATTAGCATGTGAAAAATTCTTTGGAAAAACTAAATCATGAATTTTTAGTTCATCAACTAATGACCCTGCTGTTCCAGAAAATAAGACTTTGGGCTTTTTATGGCTCGAATTAACAACAGCACTCACGAAGGCACCTGCTCGATCTCCAAAGAAATTCGGTTCAATCGGTAATAGTAAAACTTTTTTATGGTTTAATTCGAATAACATTCCTCTAAAGCCATCTTCATCTATAAGTTTTATAAAAGATCCTTTTTTTGATCGAATGATGCGGTCCATAGCAGAAACAGAACCAAAGCTGATTATATCTGCGTCTAAATCATTTCTCTTTAATATTTCTGCGAACTCTTCTTCTACAGACCTAGAGCTCCGCAAAAGCTCTATGCGACTAGAGATGGGCTTGGCTCTAAATCGACTGTGTAACATCAGGTGAGCTAAGGCTTCCTGAGAGGATGAACGCCCATTCAGTGTACGAATAATAAATTCGCTTTCTCCTGTAGTTGGATTTACTGCAATCCATTTTTCAAAATCAGTACTTCCATTATTTGGTAATACTTGAATTTTACTAAAACCGCTTTTTTTAAGAAACTGAGATGCCTCTTCTACAGGTGCTGCAATTACCTTTATTGGCATATTTGATTCTTCTATTAATTTTATTAAAGGCTTGCTTAAGTGTCTTTCAATATATCCATCGACATCTAGCGTATGCTTAGTTCCACTATTTAATCGATCTAAAACATTTTGAATGGGCTTTAGCTCACTAATAGCAAAACTTTTAAGATCTGATCTTTTTAAACCACTAAGACTTTCTAAGTTTATTTCATTAGGCTTAGATGCATCTAGAAATCTCTTAGAAAGCAGTTCAGAGTGATTGTCTTCAGGCTTCATTTCTTTTTTATAGAGCCTAAGCACTTTTGAAATTTCGTCTTGCTCTAGAGGTAAGCCGCCTGTGCTTACTAGTAATTCACGAGCACTAACATTTGGAACTTTATTTGATTTCAATAAGTTTTCTAAAAATTGTTCTTTTCTTTGAATTCTTTTTAATTCTTTAATCACTAAATCACGAACTGCTTTAGCATCTAAATTTCTAAAATTTACCTTTGCAATTCTTCGATAAGAAAGTTTTTTCAAAACATCAACGATCATTTTTTTCAGAAAATCTTCGCTTTCTATCTTTTCTGCAATCTGAATTAATCTGTCAAAATCCATTCCGGTTTTGTATTCTTCAATTAGCTTTTCAAATAATGCTTTGTCTGTACCGCTCAAATCTTTAGGCATTTTGGCCAAGATTGCGTCGCTATTTTGGCTATCCCATAGAAATGTATGCCGAGCATCTTCATCTAAATAGGCTTGTACTTTTTCTAGTGGTAGCTCAGCAACATTTGTTAAATTAGCTTTTGTGCTATGAAGTCCAGATTTTACTTTTCCAAGAATCTGCGCGGCAAGATATTCAACTTCTTCTACCTTAACCCCTGATTCTTCAGAGAGTTTGACAATCGCATCTTTTGGAAAAGTCGAATTTGCGAGGTCAAATTCTCCTACCTTAAGCCCCAGGGCTCTAGCAATCGTTTCGTTTCTCCAACGCTCTTCGCTCTTCTTTACTCTTCGTAAAAGTTCGATATCTTCTGTACCAGAGCTAGAGGCAATCGAAACAGAACGAACACTACCCTTATCGAAATCGCCTTTGATTAACGAATCTGCGATATCTGTTAGCCAAATAGTATTTTTATTTTCTCCTTTTAGTGAAAATCCGGCGCTACTTTCTAAAATATTTAAAATTTCTCGAACACAAGAAAGCGAAGGCTTTTCATTTCTTTCTGCAATTAAGCTCTGAATTTTTTTATAAACCTGTGGATCTAGCCCTTCTAGCTCAATTACGTGGCCATCTCGCATCGTCACATGATTTTTTTTCACTATGGTCGGTTTTAGTACGTGTCCATCAAATCGAGCATCACCCACTTGCAAAAAGGTGTGCCCCCAATTTTCTATGCCTATAAAAACTCGACCTTCTAAATCACCAAGAGATGCTGCTAAATCTACTTCTTTAGGATTCGCAGCAGAGCGAGCAAACTGAATTTGGGGTCGTCCAACTTTTGTAGAACCTTCCAGAAGAGAATAATTTTTTGGACAATCAACAACAGTATTGCTGGCAGCAAAAACCGAAAAAGATAAAAAGAACGTTAAGAACCAAAAAACTTTAAAAAACATAAATATAAAACCTAATAACCTATCGGTATATTTTGATTTCTCTCTATAGTTTTAATGATTTAGAGAAGTTTTTCGCTAGCGTGTAAAATGCGGTTATCAATAAGCCTTGTACTGCCTAAAAACCCGGCAAAAAAGAGCGCTGATGGTAGATTTACCTGTTCTATGAGTTCTAAATTCTCTAACTCTCGTATTTCTGCATACTGTACTTCTATGCTTTGAACCTTTTCTATTTCTTGAAGAAACACTTTTATAAGCTCACTAGAGTCTAGGGTTCCTTGCTTATAGATTTGCTCTGCTTTATTTAGTCCACGAAATATAGCAAGGGATTCTTCTTTTTGTTTAGCATCTAAATACTGATTTCGAGAACTCATCGCTAGACCCTCTACTTCTCGAAAAGTTTCGCATCCAATCACTTTCAGTCGAGGAAACAAATCTCTCGCCATTTGCTGTAAAACTAAAAACTGCTGTAAGTCTTTAAGGCCAAAATAGGCGTGGCTTGGTTCAATCAGCTGAAAAAATCGTGCTACTACGGTACAAACCCCCTCAAAGTGGCCAGGCCGAAATTTTCCACAGAGTACATTTGCTAAATCATGAACATTGATTTTTGTTTTCCAACCTTGAGGGTAAACGTCTTCTACTCTTGGGACAAAAACAAAATCTGTTTTTTGCTTTTCTAAAAGAGCGAAATCTTTTTCTAAAACACGAGGGTATTTTTGAAAATCTTCCTTAGGCCCAAACTGAAGAGGGTTTACAAAAATAGATACAATCACTTGATCTGTGCTTTGTTGGGCCTTCTCTACAAGAGATAGATGCCCTTGGTGTAACGCCCCCATCGTAGGAACAAATCCAAGAGAGGTTTTTTTATTTTCTAAAGCACGTTTTAGTTCAGCTTCTGACTTTAAGATTTGCATATCAAAATTTTATAGACTGAATTAATTGATTCGCTAAATTTTGTTTTGACTGCTTATCAATTTTCTTCACTAAGCCGTTTTTATCAAAAAGATAGACCTCGTTTTCATTCACATCAAAACCAATGTCTTTTCTAGAAATATTATTTAGGGCTAAAAAATCTAAATTTTTACGAAGAATTTTATTCTTAGCTTTTGCAAATTCTTCTTCCCCTTCTCCTGCCTCAGCAGCAAAGCCAAAGAAAATCTGGTTTTGTTTTTTTCTTTTTCCTAGCTCGGCTAAAACATCAACCGATGATGTTAGGTCTAAAGATAAAACACCGTCACGCTTTATTTTTCCTTGAAAAACAGATTTTGCATCAAAGTCAGAAACTGCAGCGGTTGCAAAAACTAAATCTACTGAGTCGATCACGCTTAAACAAGAGTCGAGCATTTCTTGCCCAGTTTCTATTTGTACTACTTTTCCCTTAGCAAGCTCGGCATAACGTGGCTCAACAGGGCCAGTAACTAAAATAACATTAGCACCTAAGCGCTCTGCCTCAACGGCTAAAGCATGCCCCATTTTTCCACTAGAGCGATTGGTAATAAAGCGAACAGAGTCAATATAAGAGCGAGTGGGGCCGCTGGTGATTAAAACAGTTTTTCCTAAAAGGGGTTTTTCTTCTTGCGATAAAATACCTAAGGCTGCTTCATAAATTTCTTTTGGCTCAGCCATTTTACCCAAACCCACTTCTCCACAGGCAAGATCGCCTGAAACAGGGCCAATAAAGTGAAAGCCTCTTTTTTGCAAAGTTTTATAATGACTCTGCGTGGGTTCAGCCACCCACATTCTAGTATTCATCGCAGGAGCCACTAAAAAAGAATTCTGAAATGCTAATGCTTCTGTACTCAAAGATTCATCGGCCAAACCAAGAGCAATTTTCGCCATAGTATTTGCCGTACAAGGAGCGATTAGAAAAAGATCTCCCCACTGAGCAAGATCAATATGGCTTGTGGCAGAAAGATCATAATTCTTATCTCCAAGCTCAGTAAGCACTTGGTTACCAGAAAGGGTAGCCAGTGTAAGTGGGCTAACAAAATCCGAAGCTTTTTTCGTCATCACGATACGAACTTCGTGGCCATTTTTTACAAAAAGGCGAACAAGCTCACAAGCTTTATAGGCGGCAATCCCGCCACTAATGCCTAAAACAATTTTATAACTTTTTACCGAGCTCATAGAGTCCCTCTAAAGATAAATGTTCACGAACCTGAGATACAAAACGAAGCGAATTTTTTACTAGCTTTGCATCGCCTCCTGTAAGTACGGTTTGCACTACTTTTTCTATTTTTCTTTCTTCTACAAATTTTGCAATCATACCATCTACGAGACTAGCAAATCCCTGCACAACTCCTGAACGAATAGCCGTTTCTGTATTGTAGCCAACCACAGGAGAGCGAACACTTAGGTCTACGTCTTTTAGTTTTTCGGTTTTTGCCAAAAGATTTTGAAAACTACTACTGAGTCCTGGAGCAATGCATCCCCCGACGAAAACTTTTCTTTCTCGCCCTTCTAAAAGATCAAGCTTTATGGCTGTTCCCATATCGATTACCAATACCGCCCCTGGTAGATTCGTAAGAGCTTGTAAATTACATAAACGATCTGACCCTAGAGTTTCAGGATTCTCTACAGCAAGAGAAAAACTCCAAGGCGATTGAGCATCAACAAGATGGGTGCGAATATTTTCTAATTGAGAAAGTACTTTTTCGGTTAAAGAAGGCACTACAGAAGAAACCACAGCTAGTTCGACTGCCTGAAGATCAGAAAGTTTTGTAAATTCTTTTGTTGAGAAAAAACCAGACGAAACCATCCCTTGAGAAAGAGAAAATTTTCCCCATTTGATTCTGGTATTACCGATATCAATTGCAAGTATCAACGAGTGTCGTCTCCTTTTTACCTTTTGTCGATTCTATATATTCTCTACCCACGGCTTTGATCGTTGTTTTTAAATCAACCAGAGGTTTTACAAAGCTTGGAGATTTTCCCAAAGTAAGTCCCAGTAAATCATTAATCACTAAAACCTCACCATCACTTACATCACTTGAGCCGATTCCGATCGTTAAGGCTTTTATGGTTTTAGTAATCTCTTGGGCAAGACTTGGCTCAATACACTCAAGCACAATGGCAAAGCAGCCTGCCTCAGAAAGTTTTTTAGCTTCTTCTAAAATTCTCGCACGAGTGGTTTCTGTTTTTCCATGCGTATAATAGCCACCCATTTGGTGAACCGCTTGTGGTGTAAGTCCAATATGACCAACCACAGGTATCCCCACTTCTACCAATCGCTTAATTAGTATGCAGTTATATTCTGATGCTCCCTCTAACTTAACAGCTTGTGCCCCAGCCTCTTGCAAACATCGACCAGCATTACGAAGAGCCTCTTCGATACTTGCCTGATACGTCATAAAAGGCAGATCAGCGATTACCAAAGCACGCTTTGAGCCTCTCACGACTGCAGCCGTATGGGCTAACATCATATCCATGGTTACCGGCAAGGTATTTTCAAATCCGTAAACTACGTTTCCCATTGAGTCGCCCACTAAAAGCATCTCAATACCTATTTCGTCTAGGCAGTGGGCTGTTACAGCATCGTAGGCTGTGAGCATGGTAACTCGCTCTACGCCTTTCATTTTTAAAAGCTGTTTTGTGGTCAGTCGTTTTATTTCGCTATAGGTGCTCATTTTTTTCTCTCAATTTCTGCTTCTAACTGTTTTGCAAACTCTCCATTGGTTATTTTTTCCCACAAATAATCCATTCCCTCACGTAAGTGTTCTTTTGGTAAAATTCGCTCCGCTGCATTTAATCCACCAAAGCGAGCTGCGGTACTAATCTTTTGGTACATCCCTTCTACACCATGCTCAACCATCATATCTACGATCAATTTTAGTTCATTTAAGCACTCATAGCGGGCAATTTCTTTTGGGATTCCCTTTTCTATCAAAAATCGCTCTCCCTCTTCTACCAAACGAGGAACCGCTCCACAAAGTACGACCTGCTCTGAAAGTAAATCGGTAAAGGTTTCTTTTTCTGCCGTTGTTTTAATGATCCCCACGCGATCAAGCCCAAGGCCCTTAGCGATTTCTTCGGCCGTACTCCAAGCCGTTGTGGTCGCGTCTTTTGAAACCGCTAAAACTCCCAGCACTCCAGAACCCGCCAAATAATTTTCTCTTAACTTTTGCCCAATCCCTTTAGGAGCAACAAGCAATAAATCATCTTGAGGTGCAACCTGTAGATTGCCATAGGTGAGTGCATAGCCATGGGCGAATACAAATTGCCGCGCCTCTTTTGAAGACTGCTGAAACGGCTCTAGAAAGCGAGCAGCATGCTCATCGGGCAATAAAATAGCTATTGGCCCTGTAGTTTCAAGTAGTTGCACGTAAGAAAGTACAGAAAAACCGTCGGCTAAGGCCGCTTTTATGGCACTGCCCTCAGGGCGAGCATAGACTTTTACCTTCCAGGCTGAATCTCTTAGGTTTTTCGCCCAAGCCTTGCCTTGATTTCCGTAACCTACTACTGTAATTTCTCTCATAAAGAAGCTCCGCGCTAATGGCCCTTTTACCAAGGAAACGTATGCTGCTCAACTTATTGAAAGCAAAGATTCATAGAGCCCGTGTTACCGAGGCTAACCTCAATTACGAGGGTAGTGTGACTATTGACCAAAACATCCTAGCCGCCTCAGGTATTCGCCCTCATGAGCAAGTACATATTTGTAATATTGATAACGGCGAACGATTTGTCACTTACGTAATCGAAGGAAAACCCAATTCTGGGGTGATTTGCCTCAACGGTGCTGCGGCTCGCTTAGTTTCTCCTGGCGATAAGGTGATTATTATTTCTTACGGTCAATATACCGAAGAAGAAGCTCGCGAACATCGGCCAAAAGTTGTTTTAATCGATGACGACAGCAAAGATAATAAAATCAAAGATGCTTACTGCTTAAAGCCCGGCACCCCCATTAATCCAGGCGAACCACTTGTTCATGATTGATTGGGATTCTCTTGCTCAATCGCTTGAAGGTGAACTTAGTCTAGACTCTAAAGACATTCGTGCACACCAAGAAGATGCTTCTATTTTTCAGCAAACACCAACTGCGGTTTTATACCCAAAAAATACCAACGACTTAAAAAAAATTCTTTCTTTTGCTCGTGAACATAAACTTACCATTCATCCATGGGGGGTTGGCACAAGTCGCGGCGGGCAACCCCTAGGTAGCGGTCTCATACTGAACTTTCGAAAACACTGGAAAAAAATTCTTTCCTATGACGAAGCCTCTCACGAAGTCACTGTAGAGCCTGGTGTTTTGTATTCAGAACTACAATCTTACTTAAAAGATAAAAAAAGATCCTTCACTCCTGACCCCTCTTACCCTCATTGTACAATCGGTGGGATGATTGCCAATAATGCTTCTGGCATTCACGCACTTCGCTGGGGTGGTTCGATTGATTTAATTCGCGGGATAGAATTTTTAGGCTCTGATGGTGAGCTTCACTCTAGCGACCAAGAAGATCGTCTCTCGAAAAAACTGAGCGAGATTCTTTTGCCAAAGCGGACAGAAATTGAAAGCTCTTACCCCAAAGTAGAAAAAAACTCTTCGGGCTATGCCCTTGATCGAGTATTCACACAAAGCGAGAAAATCGATCTTGCCAAATTATTTACGGGTAGTGAAGGCACTCTTGGTCTTATTAGTAAAATACGTCTTGCCACAAACCCCCTTTGCCCAGAAAACGCCCTAGCCCTCTGCTATTTTTCGAGCTTAGAAGATGCTTTGCAAGCGGCTTTGGATCTGCGAACATATAATATTTCTGCTTGCGAACTTATAGATAGACCTTTACTAAAACTTCATAGCGATTCTGAAAACAACCATCTAGAACATGCAAAAGACTTAGAAAAAAATGAATACTTAGAAACTTTTTTTCAAACCCACGCAGAAGCTCTACTGATTGTCGAATGGAGCACTGAAGAAGGGGAAGAAAGCGCTAAACAGCAATTAAATGAAGCTTGTGCAAAAATAAAAAACTGCACGCAGTTTCTTTTAGCAAAAGATGAAAAAGAAAAAACTTTATTTTGGGATTTGCGCCGTCATAGCTCCCCCATTCTAAATAAACTAAAAAACGGAAAATTAGCCATCAAGCCACTTTGGGCGATGGAAGATGTTTCTCTGCCACCTGAAAATTTAATCGCCTATGTTCAAGAGCAGCAAAAATTATTTCAAGAGTTTGGTATCGAATGTTCTTTTTTTGGCCATGCAGCTGCCTCAAACTTACATATCGATCCCGTTCATATTGATTTACGTGAACATCGTGAAAACGATGATTTAAATAAGCGATTTCTTGCCGTAACAGAAGCTAGCTATAAACTCACCATCAAATATGGGGGAAGCATTAGTGGCGAGCATGGCGATGGTTTGATGCGTACCCCTTATCTTCACTGGCAGTTTCCCAAATTAATGCCGATTTTTAAGCAAATAAAAGAGCTTTTTGACCCAGAAAATATATTCAACCCTGGAAAAATTGTTCCTTTTGACTACAATGCAAAGACTCAAGAGAGGGCCCCCCATGAATGACGCTTTGATATATCTTTCACTTTTTTTAAGTATCGTTACCGTTAGTGGATTATTTTTGGTTTTGAAAAGCCTTAGAAAAAAAGACGAGCCCAATACATCGCTTATCTTACAGCAACAGATGCAGGGACAAATGCAAGAAGAGCTAAGAGGCTTAAGAGAAGAAATTTCTCGTAATCTTGCTGAATCTACAAAAGCCGGTAAAGAAGATTTAAAAAATCTCTCTCAACAACTTAATGAGCGAATGAAAGAAACTTCTACCACCCTACATAGCACACAAGAATCTGTAGGACTTCGCCTTGATAATGCCGCAAAAGTAGTTGGTGAGTTACAAAAAAAATTAGGCCAAATGGAAGAATCTAGTAAAAAAATCTATGACCTTGGCCAGGGATTACAAGATTTAAAAGATATTCTCAAAAGCCCAAAACTAAGAGGCAATATGGGAGAATTTTTCTTAGAAGATTTATTGAGGCAAATTCTTCCGCCAGACCATTATAGCCTACAGCATACGTTTCGCTCGGGTGAGAAAGTAGATGCGATTATTAAACTTGGTGGCTCAATGGTTTCTGTAGATTCAAAGTTTCCCTTAGAAAGTTTTGTGCGCCTGATACAGATTTCTGAAGACCAAGGCGAGCTAAAGAAGAAAGAAAAACGCGCATTTATAACTGCCATCAAAAAGCATGCAGATGCGATTGCAAAAAAATATATTCTACCCGATGAGGGCACCTTTGATTTTGCTTTGATGTATATCCCTGCAGAAAACATCTATTACGAAACCATTATTAAAGACGATTTATTAGAAGAGAGTGGCTCGCTTTATTCTTATCTCTTAAATAAAAAAGTGATCCCTGTTTCACCAAATTCACTTTATGCCTACCTGCAAGTGATCATTCTTGGATTAAGAGGAATGAAAGTACAAGAACATGCCAAGCAGATCATTGCTGATCTACAGCGCGTAGAGGTTGATCTAACAAAATTTAAAACAGATTATGTGGTATTAGGTAAGCACCTCAAAAACGCTTCTAGCTCTTATGATGAGAGCACTCGAAAAATTGAAAAGTTTGAGCAACGCTTTACTATGATTACTGAAATCGGTGGTCAGCTGGGTAATACTACCGAGCAAAAATCTTTGGAGAACTAACGATTTGAAGCAGTTAAAGTACACGTTTTATTGGCTACTAGTTTTTGGCTATATGGGCGTGATTTTTTATTGGTCGCACCAGCCAACAATACCCTTGCCACAAAAATTCGCTCACCAAGATAAGGTAATGCATTTTTTTGCCTACTTTATTTTAGGTTTTCTTATCGCCAATGCCTACCAATCTGGCACAATCAAAAAACGCTTTTGGGTTGCCCTAACTGTAGCTTCTCTCTATGGTTTTAGTGATGAAGTTCACCAATATTTTATACCTGGTAGAGATACCTCATTTCTTGACTGGCTAGCCGATACCGCAGGTGCTTATGCCGGTGCCGCCCTGTATTTTCGCTCTCTACCTATCTTTAAGAAAAGTTAGCAACAAACTCTCTAGAAAAGTGACCGAATACTTTATCTGATCGCTTAAAATGCCGATAGGTACATCATGAAATTATGGAATTTTTTATTTATCTGTTTACTCACGGCAAGCCCACTGTACGCAAAAAATAATAAAAAAATTAATCTAAGCCCAAGCTATGAGCAAAAAGAAGATCCAGGTAGTGCCACGCCACTGCTGTATAAAGTTGCTGATCCGAACTTAGGTAAAGATAAAAAAGACCTCAAGCTATCTGCCTCGTGTACAGATTCTTTAGGCATGGTTCATACAAAAAGTGATCCTGGCTATCAGGCGTGTTTACGAACCCTAGAGAAAACTGCGCCTGACTTGGGCAAAGATAAAGAAAAACAAAGTATTGGAATAACCATTTCGAGGTAAATGTGAAAACATTATTATTTACTCTTTCTTTTTTATTACTACCCATGGCAGAAGCTAAAGATTTTACGATTTGTTATTTTTCTTTGAATAACGAAAAAGAATACGGCTTAACAAAAAAATTCATGAATCAATTGAATAAAGTTTCTACTCATAAAATTGCAGTAAAAGAATTTTTAATTCCTGAGACCGAGCCGAATCCAGAAAAAGCTTTTACCAATATGATTAAATCTGGAGAAAAATGTGATGGACTCGTAGTTTCGGGTCACCATACGGGTGCCTTTGGCGGCAAACGAGCCAAGGGAAAATTATCCTTAGATTTTTTAGAAAAAATTTCTTGTAATCCAGAGTACGCTCCCTGGTTTAAGCAAATCAATGCGCTTTGGTTGCAAGGCTGTCGTACTTTAGGTGTAGGTGACATTGAGACCGAACCAAACCAGGAGCAATTCAGCGCAGATTTTCATACCGAGCGTGTGGGTAACGATTTAGAAGCTGATGGCTTAGAACAATCTTTTGCTGATTTAGATATGGAGTTCTCTACAACTCTTGACCAAGATAACCCTCTTTCTACTCGCTATATGAGAATTTTTCCTAACTCTAAGGTCTTTGGCTGGACAAAATCTGCTCCCGGAGAAAAAACAAAAAGTGAGCGCTCTTTTCTTTATCATATGGCGCATATTGCTCGCTTGATGCAAAAATCTTTTCCTGAAGAATCGCCACTTTCAGATAATCTTTCAACCCAATCGGCTTCTCAATTCGCTAGTGCCGTATTAGTGGCTCTATCAAAATATGAGCAAAATGAAAGAGGTTGTGAAGAGCTTTCAGTCGATGCATGGCTTAACCATGGTCATGTAAATGTTTCGCAAAAATATACCTTTGATAATAGCGACCTAAAAGCATTCGCCCCTTTATCTAGTTCTGGTGACCGAATCTTATTTGAAGCTAAAAAAATTGATTGTTTGCTAAAAGAAGCCATTCGCCTGAACGATAAAGATAAACTCGTCTACGCCTTAGATACTATATTGGCACAACCAGATTTTTTACGTTATTCGTTTAACTCAATTGTAGATTTACATAATGAGGCGAAGGCCAAAAAAGATGCTACCGCTGAGATCATTATTGAGAGAATGAAGCTGCACCCTACTTTAGCAACGCAATTGCAAAGTAAATTCACTTCAGAGCAAGTGGGTATTTTACGTAAAATGGAATTTTATGCTTTCTATAAAGCTTTAATGAATCAAAAAGACGATAAAGTAGAAAGAATTATTCAGAGTAAAGTGATCGATATTTTGTCTAAGCCCCTGCCTGAGGGTAGTGATAGAACAAGAACGCTAGCCGCAAATTACCGAGCCACAATTGTTCAGTCTTTGATTAAAAATAGAATCTCTTCTATAGATTTTTTTCCCCTACTGTTAACTCTTGAACCACAAGAAGATGTTTTAATTTCTATGGCCAGAAACGCCCAAGCCTCTGCCTATACCGATACAGGAGTACGAGATTCTTTATTAAAAATCGTAGGCTCTCCAAACTCATCAGAAAAGGTTTTAGCAACAGCAGAAAAAATCTTAAAAAAGCTAAAACTTAGTGATGAAGAAAAAGCCCTAGCCTCACAAAATATGTTGGCGGCCTTGAATAATCGTCCAGGGCCAAGTGAACTTATTTTCTCCCAAAACATACCGCTTCAAAATGAGGAAAACGGTGGCACTTTAGAAGGAGAGTTTCCTCCTCCGCCTGCGCCCGCGGGCATTAGAATTCCAAAGCCAAGACCAAAACTCTTTGGGCGAAATAACGAGAACCACCAGGGACGCGTTCGTAATTTTTGGGACCAAATCTTTCGTAGACCCTAATAACCACAGACCTTTAATCTCAGAGAGCCTCGAATTAGCTTTTAATTTCGATACTTTATAAAAGTAATTTTTTTAAGGATTGAATAATGACTAAATGCGTTATAAAGTCCGCTCTGACTTCTATTTGAAATGATAGAGAAGTCATAGGGTTTCGAAAAAAATCGCCCTTGGAGAAGTAATTATGAATTCACTAAGCAAACACATTTTTATATTCGGATTAGCCCTGACCAATCTACAAGCATTCGCAAGCTCATTAGAATTTGGTGAAACGACAAAATATATTAATAAAATTAATGAAGCCAGACTCCAAATATGCTCTGCCTTAGATGAAAAAAAACAAGCTGAAAATTTCCGTAATTTCGGTTGTAGGGATCAAAAGTTTTTAGAAAAATCTCAAAAAGATCTCCCGCTTGAAGAAGCTAAATTATTTCACTTTATCCAAGACGAAGTTATAGCAGTTGACTATAAATCGATCTCAGACCTCCTTAAGATTAAATACGATGATATTTTTGACTATGTTCGAGCAAATGTTGAGCTTAATGGTGCTGAGGAAGTTATTGATGCCGAACACAGGCATTTAAACAATTATAGAACATTTATTGAAGCTCTAAAAAACGGTAAATACTCAAATGAAGATATGCTTTTCGTAGATGGCGCAAGTGCATTACTACAGCTTGCTAACTCAATAGTTATAAACTCTATAGAGAAGAATCTAAGCAATCAGCAAATTGCGAAATATTCATACGGTTTTGCTGAAAGGTTCTATGACCGTTGTAAGCGATTATCATCAAACCCTCGCTACTGTTTGCCTAAAAAGCATTTGCGTAGCTCTACAGGCTTAGCAATAAGCGCGGTAAGAGACTTACGATAAGTCCTGTTCAAACTCACTTAACGTGCATAAATAAGTAGTACACCTTAAAAATCAGCTAGTTATAAGCGAGTAAAACCGCCCTAAATACTTGACTTAATAAGTCATTTATTATAAAGTCTGCCCTACTAAAGGAGACCTCATGCTCATTTTATCGCTTTTTATTACTACTCTTCTTGCTCAGCCAACTTATGCCCAAAGCCTATGTGCTAGAACTAGCTCTGCGGAACCAAAAAACCCTCTAGTTCATAATGCCTCTCTTGGATTTAATGATCCAAAGATTTTAGATCTTTTTTCTCTTAGCCAAGAAGAACGTCTAGATATTAGCTGCCAAATTCGTGAAGCCATTTTAAATCGCTATTCCTTAGTTGGACTTAAACAAGAGCGAATTGGCTTAGATATGCAAAAGCACTTAGATAGCTGTGTTGCTAAAGAAGCAAAAATCACAAAATCAAGTCGCTTACAATTTTCTGACCGCATTCGCTCTTGTATTGCAAAACTTCAAGATACGCATTTTGGAATCGGCCTTTATACGCAGGTTCCGACCGTTACTCTGCCAATCCTCTTGGCTCGAGTGCAAGGTAAAGTAGTTATCGTCAGAAAATTACCTAAACTTATTTCATTGATCGAAGCAAGGGATGGAATCTCAAACCTAGACAAAGAGTTAGAAATCGGAAATGAAATTGTGCAAATCGAAGGAGTCGATACACAAGTTTGGTTAGAAAGTATGTCTGATTACGTAGATGGCAGCAGCTTGGAGTATCGCTTAGATATGGCGGCTTACTACTTAGCCAGAAGAAACTTCTTATACCCTAAAAAGAACCTAGCCAAATTGAAGATTAAAAAATCTAACGGAAAAACCGTAGACCTTCTTCTACCTTGGACGAGCACAAAAGAAGGGCAAAACGTATTAGACTTTGCTCAAGATCTTAAAAATAAAGGTATACCTTCTCATGAAGAGATTGCTCTAGAGTATGATTCGCAAACCAGAAAATGGAAAGGCAGCTCTATTGCTTCTGAAGGCTACCGCCCATGGGACTCTTTAGTATCGAACAATACGCTACAAGAATTTACCGATAAAGAAGAAGGCGGCGTAGCTTTACGTACCGCTGAGGTACTTGAAAGTAGAAAAGTAGCTTATTGCTATATGCAATTGCTTACCTTTAGTACCTATTACATGAAAGCTCCAGATAAGAGCGATACAAATTTCTTAGATGAGATTAAAAATTTCGCAGAAAACTGTGAGAAAAAAGAACTTCCTATGGTTTTAGATTTAAGAAGTAATGGTGGAGGCAATGCCTCTTTCCCATCAGAGGTGATGAAGATCTTAACCAAAAAAGACCAAAAGTCTTTGGGTATCGTAACCACATATAGAGCAAACCGTCATAGTCTATGGTTATTGTCTCAAGCAGAGAGCGCTACAGACTTAGGTGCCAGAATCTTAAATAACGAATTGTTCTCTATGAACGCAGAATATTTAGCAGAAGCCATGAAATCAGGAAAAGCCTATGCCGATATTTCTTTTGAAAATCCTATAGAGCCTGCTTTAGATTCAGGCTTTAACCAAGACCTAGTTGTATTGCTTACTCCTGATTGTATAAGTGCATGCGATATGATGTCGGCTTTGATTAAGCAGAATAAAAGAGGCACCATCATTGGGACGCACTCAAATGGTACTGGCGCAGGATTCAGTAGGCGAGGAGAATTAAGCGCTCTCTTTTCGGATAGCTATCAGTTTTTCCGATTCTCGATTCCTAACTTCTTGTTCGGATTTCAAGATAAAGAGGGATACCCTGAGCGTGGACTTTACTCTGCCCATAAAGGTTTGATTGGTGAAAACAAACCTACACAAGCAGATGTTAAATACGAAACCACTTTAGAAGACCTAAAATCTAAAGGCAGTGGTTGGTTAACAGAATCTAAAAAGATATTATTCAAACAATAGATAATTTCTAAAACTAGGCAGCTTCTCCCGCTGCCTTTTTTTTCGCCTGCGCGGCTTGCTTTTGTTTTACAAGGTGCTGATGGTATTGCTGTAGAGTCATTCCAGCTTTCTGAGCTGCCGCTTGTACTTGCTGCATTTGAGCTGCATTTAAGTGCGCAAAAGGATTTTTCGCAGCCGCAGGAGCCGCACTAGGCTGTGCTGTTGGAGCACTGCTAATCGTTTTCGCAACGGCTGGTGTGCCAAATCGCTCAATCGCAAAATCGAATCCATTCACTTTAATTTCATCAAAAAAAGTTGGAATGTTTCCACAAGGACGCATTTCCCCTAAAATTTTTCCATCAGGGGCTATTCCCGTCTGAACGAATTTAAAAATATCTTTTGTTTCGTATTTTCCGTTTTCATCTACGCCAATAACTTCAGAAATATGGCTGATTTTTCTTGAACCATCGTGCAATCTTTTTGCTTGAACAACTAAGTGAATAGCACCTGCGATTTGTCTTCTTAAAGCCGCTAGAGGAATCGTCGTATCACTCATCATCGCAAGTGTTTCTAGTCTCACGAGTGCATCGGTTGGTGTATTGGCGTGAGTGGTTCCCATTGAGCCGCCGTGACCAGTGTTCATTACCGTGATCAAATCTAATGCTTCAGGGCCTCTTACCTCACCCACGATGATTCTATCAGGGCGAAGTCGCATGGCAGATCGTACTAAGTCACGAATGGTTAGAGCACCTTTTCCCTCGTGGTTGGCGGCTTTTGTTTCAAAGCATACTACGTGTGGAGCAACAATCTGTAATTCTGAGGCATCTTCTACGACCATTAGTCTTTCGTCGTGAGGCAATAATCCACCCAATAAATTTAAGAAAGTAGTTTTACCAGAGCCTGTACCGCCAGATACGACAATATTTTTAGCTAAGCCAACACAAATAGTTAAAAAATCTGCTCCGTCTTTTGAGATCGAGTTAAAACTAATCAATTTTTCAAAGCTCAATTCTGCGGCTTTGGCGAATTTACGAATGGCAACGGTTGTGCCTTTTCTGGCTGAAGGTGGTAGTACGGCGTGGATTCTTGATCCATCGGGTAAACGCGCATCAAGGGTTGGATTTTCAGAATCGATCGTTCTTTTTACGAACTGTGCAATATTTCGTACCGCTGCTTGTAGAGATGTTTCATCATGAAAGGCAGCAGATACTTGCTCTAACTTACCTTTTCGCTCTACCCAAATTTCTGTGGGTCCATTAATGAGAACCTCGGAAACGCTCTCATCGTCGAGATATTCCTTAATCGGAGCTAAAAAGGTTTTAATACTCTGGTCAAATACTCCCACGGCACCTACTCCAATTAATCTCTGACGATCATTGATCCTTCAATTTCTCTTACAGGGCAATAAAACCGATAGGTACCGGCCTTATTGGGTAATAAACGAATATCTTTAATAAGTTGATTACCCACACCTTCGCGAATAGAAAAATCATCCATTATAAAACATAAAGACTCTGGCGAGCCGCTTGTTAAGAAAAGGCGTACAGGAATATTTTTTCTTACATAAATTTTATTTGGTAAAAAACCTGTTTCAGTCAAGATAATCGAAAGCTCTTGCACTCCGTGTTTATATACTTCTTCAGGCTTTACGGCTTCGTCACGAATTTCTTTTTTGCCACTGCCAGAACCGTATACTTCTTTTTTTTGCGGAATATCGCTATACCCACTCGAATGTGG
>JAMLID010000049.1 GCA_023954355.1 Oligoflexia bacterium
CATCCACTTTTCAGCGTTTTCACAGTCTTTATTCGTACTAGATTTTTTGTCAGCCATTTTTTTCTCAAACGCCTCGCCGGCACAGGTTCCTATTTGTTTACCCCATGTTTGGCCATCTACTGGCTGCTGTAGCGTATCGGGAATTTTAGCTTCAAATGACGAGATACAATCCTTCGTTAAAGTAGTTACGCTCTCTTTACATAGATCTGCATTTACTTCAAAGCATGAGCGAAAATACGATTTTTCTTCGCAGAATTTTTGTGAAAATTGCTCTTGAAATTTTTTAAGAAAAACATCTTTAGCAATTTTACTTTCGTTTGAAAGTGCCTGATTTGAAACTAATAAAGATAAAAACAAAAGATACATATGTACTCCCTACGTATAGAATATCGAAATGTTTTTAGGTTGAAAAGACATATTCTATTTGCCTCTTAATCGGTCTCCTAATTCATCTATACGAGCTGATATATTACGATAAAAATCATACCTGCCTAGAATTAAACGTAAAATATATCGATCAATGAAATGTACAACCGGAATCACCATTACACTTATAATCAATACTAGAAAAAGTATAGCCACAACATTCCATGTAGCGTGTGGACTGTCTGAGAAAAATAGGCCTTGGGTATTCATCCCAAAGAATCCAACAATTAAATTTAAAGGCAAAAAAACTCCAGAGATAACTGTCAGAAAAAAAAGAATCTTATTTACTCGATCATTCTTAATAGAAACATAGTAGTGATGTAATCCATCTAACCTACTTTTTAGGGCTGATATATTTGCTATATGAAACTGTATTGTTTCTTCTATATCTTTAAACTCATCTTTGAGTTCACCAAAAAGTGATTCACATTTTCTGTAAAATTCGTGATAAACGATACCGTTTCTATAATAATAATTTTCTAATTTAGACAAATCTTTTTTGAGATCAAACCAAATATCCATAAAGACACCAGGTACCTTACGCTCAAATAAATAATCCTCCAATTGCTCAATTTGATTTGAATAAGCCTGTAATATTTTTTGATTACTACGATAAAACTTATCAAGAAGCTCATTCAACTCACGATAATCACGCGATAGTCTTGAGAACTCTTTTTTTGTCTGATCAGCCAGATAGTAAACCTCGGCATTTTTTAAAATAAAAGACTCAATTCTAAAATCTAGCTTTGATCCCTGCAGCTCAATTCTTCGAATGAGTAAAACCTTGAAATCTACATAATCTTCAAAAACTGAAACGGGGTCGTTACAGTATATAATCTCTGAAACTTCGTCTACATTTGAAGAAATAACCTGTTTAATATCCACCTATTCATGTTGGCAAAAAGACAAATAAGTGTCCAGAAGCGAATGCTTTCTTATAGTTTTATAAATTTTCTACATAAACTATGAATTATAGTTCTCTACAAACACGTGCTTCCATGCGGCTTCTCGCAATAACTTGTAGATTTTTATTATAGATCGTTTTCCAACAATGATAAACACGAGCGGGCCTGCCTTGCCACTCTGGCCCGATAGTCACATAAGCCACTCTGTTCTCAAAATAAGAATCAATGACTTGCACATCATCCGCTAAGAAAACCTTCTTCTCTTCACGAATCGCAAAATTCTCTGCCTGACGAAGAAGCTTATTATTGAAACTTGTTGCGTTGGCAGAAAACGAACTCGAAAAAAGAATAAATAATAGAAAAATTTTCATTCTTATTTTTTAACGAGCACTACAAGTTGCATACACAACACGCTCACCACCCATAGGCCTTTCAGTTTCTACGCAACGAAGACCTTTCGCACTACAATCCGCTTTTATAACTACCTGCCCACCCCTGCCCTCTTGAACAACGGCATTTTGCTCACACCAAGAAAGATAGCGAACGGTTTGATTGCCTACATCACTTGGTCCATCATCAAAGGCAAATGCGGGAACAGTTGCAGTAAGTAATAAAAGTAATAAAGAGGCTTTCATTGAGATCTCCTGGTTTTGTTGTTTAGGAGCTTATATAATGCAAAGCATTATTTAACAAGTACTGCATTGACTGCTTATTTTTCATTTTACAGCTGACCCCTTTAAATGTTGTTAGATTGGATTTTTTTTAATAAAAACAAATAATTAACTATTATCCGCTCATTCTGAGGCACAAAGTGTGAGTGGCAGCTGAGTGCCCGAATAGTTCATCAACAATTAAAGGGGGCAGCTAGAGGGGTTTACAAAAGGAAGCACCCAAAATATAACGCTTTGCGCTATTTCGTAAATTTAATCCCATCCAGAAGGATATCCATAATATGAAGAAACTTCTTTCACTTACATTGATTGCTTTAACCGTAAGCTCTTACTCACTATTCGCTCATGCCGAGAATGGAAGCAGAGAAAATAATAAAAGAAGAGAAAGAGCTTCTCTTTATTGTGCCGGAAACTATGTCTACAACCTAGAAGGTAAATCTCTTGCCTACACAAGCTCATGTTCTTCTGTAGTTTTTAATAAGAGAACAAAGCTTTTTTGCGCTGGTAACTACGTATACAATTCAGATGGCAAGTCTTTAGCCTATACTAGTTCTTGTTCAGCCGTAGTTTTCAGTAAAAGAAATCCTCTTTTTTGCGCTGGTAATTATATCTACAATATAGAAGGAAGATCACTAACATACGTTAGTTCTTGCGAAGGAATCTCTTTCTAAAAACATTGAAAAAAGAAAAGCAAAAGTCATTCAATTGGCTTTTGCTTTTTTATTATTGCCTCCATTTCTTTTACAAATCCGCTATAATTCGATAATGGAACAATTAATCACAAACTTTCATCTCGATCATGAAAATCATTGGGTAGCTGACCTTGAGTGTGGTCATGGACAACATATGAGACATGACCCACCCTGGATGGAGCGCCTGTGGGTTACTACGGCAGAAGGTCGTCTGTCACGCATAGGAACAAAGCTCTATTGCACTCGATGTGATGAGTGGATAGAAAAAATTTCTAAAGCTACAATTAGAGAATGTAAAAACCTTATGCTAAAAGCCTATGAAGAAGGTGGCATCAGTGGTCTTTGTGCAGAAGGGCGCTGGGAGCTTGCTCTAGATTCGCTAAACAATTTTGATCCTAAAAATTTAAAGCCCTAATTTCTTTGATAAATTTTTAAAAAAATATACCTCAATACAGGTAATAACCTAATCAAAATCTCTGAATGCACCGAAAAGTAAGTGCATGGTTCTATTTTTGCTACTACTTAGTTTGTCGCCACAAGCATTGGCGAATCTAAATGATTGTAAAATCATGTATTCGCAAATTATAGAAGAGCTTGATCCTAACCTAAGCAAAGAGATGAATGAAAAATGGTTTCAGTTTCTTTCTTATGATTTTCTTAACACCCATCTATATATGAAAGCAGGGAATGGCGATATTAAGGGCTGGAATCGAGCAGTTTTTAGTCACTTAGATCGTATTCCTTTTCGCGACAGAGGATTAAAAAAGAGAAAACCTGGTTTTACAGTTAAGGAACAAAATGAACTTTTTCAAAGAACTGACCAAAATCCAGTGAGCTCTATTTGTCACGTAAGCAAATACGACCCACAAGGCAATATAGGATTTTGCTTTGGTAGAGCTACTACGGTACACATCGAAGCACTACGTATGGGCATCCAAAAAGAAATGATCAAAAAAATTTGGGCTGTTGGACATATGAAAAATGATATTGGTGATTGGCAGTACCATGTAGCAACAATAGTCAGAGACAAAGTTGGCAATTGGGTGGTGATCGACCCAATTTTTACAAATCCAAAGAGCGTTAAAGAATGGGCATCTGAACTTGAAAAAATGAGTGCAGACAATCAGCTACAATTTTTCATCAGTGAACCAGGTCGCTTTGCACCTAATCATCCTGGAAACTACGGCAAACAAGAATTCTCGCATCCAGCATATAATAATTTCTTTTTAGACCTAATGAAGCAAAGTCAAAAGGACAGTAAATCCTACAGGCACTGAATCATTTGCTGACGTTATTATATTAGGCAAGAAATATTGTTCTCTAAGATTTTTCCTACTAATAAATTTTTTAAAAGCTATATCACGAAAATCTCGTAAACGCGCCCCGCAGCAAAGCATTAAGAGTTTGAAAACCAACTTGTTCTATACCAAATTGTCTGCATGAAATTGCTGCTTCTAGTATTGTTGATCGTTCCAAAACTTTCTCAGGCCAACCCCTGGCAAGAGGCAACTCCAATCCCCATCAATGGACGAACAAATCCATTAAATCTTTCTGCTCATGATTTTATTAAATATAAAGAGGCTGGACAAATTCATGCTCAAAGCTATCCCGTAGATATAACGGGAATTCTTGTCCCTTATTATCCCACCAAACGCTTACTCAAACCAAATAATCCAAATCCGTTAATCGCTTTTTTGAGAAATCTTTTTGCTGGCGTAACTGATATTAGCAGTTTTAGTGCTCTTACCAAATGGCTAGGACTACACCCCTACCCCTCAAAGAGCGACCAAGGCATATACTCAGTACCGTATCCCAATGGAGAACGCCCAGACCATTTAATGGGGCTAGGATTTATCGATCGAAATAATGCCCGAGGGTTCACCTTTAGTTGCGCCGCCTGCCACTCTGCCGAGCTTTTCGGCAAAACCGTTCTAGGTATGACGAATCGCTTTCCACGAGCAAATGATTTTTTTATTTATGGAAAACAGGCACAGTCTTACGCATCACCTTCTGTCTTTCAAAATATCTCGGATGCAAGCAATGCTGAACGCGAAATGTATCGCGAAATGAAAGAGTCTATCCGACGCGTGGGAGTAATTTCTCCAGTAACGATGGGCCTAGACACCTCTTTAGCACAAGTTGCTCTCTCTCTAGCTCACAGAGAAAAAGATGAATATGCAACTCCCTCACCACACTATGAAAATTGGCCAAGAAGAGATCCTTTGTCTAGAATTCGTGCCGATAGTAAACCCGCCGTCTGGTGGAACGTAAAATATAAAAATCGTTTTTTACTTGATGGTTCTGTTGTTAGTGGCAATCCAATTTTTACAAACATTCTTTGGAATGAAATTGGCCGAGGTACAGATTTACACAAACTTGAAGGATGGTTGAAAAAAAATCAAAAAGTCATTGATGAGCTAACTACAGCTGTTTTTTCTTCAGAAGCACCAAAGTTCACCGATTTTTTTGATGCTTCTAAAATCAATCTTGATCGCGCCAAACGAGGAGAGAAAATTTTTCTTAAAACCTGTGCTGGTTGCCACGGCTCCTACGATAAAGCATGGAACTTAAGCAATGCTGATCAGCTTAGCGCAAATGAAATTTTGCAAACTACGAATGTGCGCTATCCAGAACAGACAAAAGTAATAGATGTGGGCACCGATTCTTTAAGAGCCAAGGCCATGGCATCTTTAAAGCAATTAAACAACTTAGCAATCTCTAAAGCAAATCAAACAGAAATTCGAGTACAAAGAGGTTATGTTCCTCCTCCCCTAGTGGGAATCTGGGCTCGCTGGCCCTATTTTCATAATAACTCTGCGCCCTCGCTCTGTGCGGTTTTGACTTCAGGAAAAAAGAGACCTCTCTATTATTACTCAGGAGAAGCAAGAAATCCTAAAACTGATTTTGATCTAGAGTGCAATGGGTACCCCCTAAAACCACCTTCAAATTGGAGAAAATCAGACTATCTCTATGATAGCAGAAAATCTGGACTAAGCCGCATGGGTCATGATGAAGGTATTTTTCTAAAAAATGGACAAGAAATTTTAAGTGCCGAAGATAAAAAAGACTTAATTCAATTCTTACAAACTCTTTAAAAGCTTATAAGCATTAAAGACAATGCCACAATAGCGGGTAGCGCTTGGATAAAAAATATTTTTCGATTCACACTCCACGCCCCATATAGGCCTGCCACTATCACACAAGATAAGAAAAATATTTTGATTTCTCTCGCCTGCTCTTCTGCTGATGAAAATATTCCCCAAATCAGGCCTGCTACGAGAAATCCATTATATAATCCTTGGTTAGCAGCTAATCTAGCTGATTGTTTTGCTTGTTCTAATGTTTGACCAAATATTTTTAATCCTATAGGGCTAGTCCATAAAAACATTTCTAAAATCAAAAAATAAAAATGTAATAATGCAATTATAAAAACGATTATATTGATTAAAATATTCATTGCATTCACTCCTGGCTTTATGAATTTTCAGCTTTAGATAAAAAATGACGTCGAATAAAAAATATAGCGAGAGAAATAATAATCACAATGAAGAGGGCAATTTTAAATTGCTTCATGAACGCTAATATCTCTTCGCCATATTGAGCCACTAGCCATATCTGTGTTGGTACACTAAGTAAAGCCGCCATACCATCAACAGCAAGAAAGGCCCAAATCGGTACTCCCATCATTCCGCAAATCATATGGCCTGGAAACCTTAACCCCGGAGTAAATCGAAATACTCCAGACATTAAATAACCATATCGCTTAACCCATACCTCTGCTTTTCTAAACGCTTTTGAACGAAAAAATTTTGCCCATTTCTTTTTTTTCTTTAATTTTTTACCACCATATTTACCGATCAAAAAAACCAGAAAATCACTTAACACCACAGACATAAAAGCAATAAACATTAATCCTTTTAAACTGACTGGTTCAGCTCCAGGATAAGGGGGTGGAAAGCGATCAGGATTTTTTGCTAAATAGGCCAACAGGCCAACACTAACAAGAGTCACCTCTTCAGGAACAGGTAATCCAAAAGAACTCGCTGTTAAAAGTAGAATAATCATCCCGTATACGAGCCAGGGCTCATATGCATAGGTGGAAAACCATTCTAAAAGAGTAGCTAAATCTAATGACATTCTTAATCCTAATCAAACCCTAACAATACATCAACCAAGTTCTAACTTGAGTCCTGGATTTATTTGGTTTCTGATATGCTCAGTTAAAAACACAATATAAAAAGGAGTGGTTTATGAAGTTAGTGTTCGGTTTTTTATTTTTATGCTTAAGTTTATTCTCAGGTTCAACTTTTGCAGGGTCACGTGCCCCTATTATTGCGGCACATACAATGACATGCAACCAAGCCATTGCATTTTATCAAAAATATAAAAGAATTTATGTAGTAGCAAATTATAAAGATCTTGTTCCTATCTATGGCATGAAACCAATTTCAGAAATGAGAAATCTCGTATGCACAGGTAGAGGCCAAAATAAATGGGGCTATCGTGTGAAAACTCTCGATCAAAAGAGCTGTGTAGTGGCTGCATATTGTCAGTAATTTTATTTGGCCCAGTAACAAACTGGGCCACCGCTTCATTTTGTGTCTATAAAAATCTTCTACTCTGCCCATAATAGCTTTTTACGCATAAAAAAATTGAATCGATAGAATTTATCTATGAACTGATAGGTATTGAAAATTTCTCTTTGCAAAAAACACAATCTAAAGTTTTTATATATTCATTCAAGGAGAATCAAAAATGTCTAAATGTCCATTTTCAGGTAATCACGGCTCAAACGTAACACACGCAACTCAATCCAATAAAAATTGGTGGCCTAAACAGCTAAATCTCAAAATTCTTCATCAACATTCTACGAAATCTAATCCGATGGAAAAAACGTTCAATTATACAGAAGAATTTAAACATCTAGATTATGCTGCTCTAAAAAAAGATCTACATGCTTTAATGACCGACTCTCAAGATTGGTGGCCAGCAGATTGGGGTCACTACGGGGGTTTATTTATTAGAATGGCTTGGCATAGCGCTGGCACATACAGAACGTTTGACGGGCGAGGTGGTGGCGGTACAGGCAATCAACGATTCGCACCAATCAATAGCTGGCCTGATAACGGAAACTTAGATAAGGCAAGAAGACTGCTATGGCCTATTAAGAAAAAATACGGCAAAAAAATCTCGTGGGCGGACTTAATGATTTTGGCCGGAAACGTAGCATTAGAATCAATGGGGTTTAAAACTTTCGGCTTCGCTGGAGGAAGAGAAGATATCTGGGAGCCTGAAGAAGATATTTATTGGGGCTCTGAAGTAGAATGGCTAGGAGACAAACGATATAGCGGTAATCGAGAGTTAGATAATCCTTTAGCTGCAGTACAAATGGGACTTATCTATGTAAATCCAGAAGGGCCAAACGGAAATCCAGACCCCATAGCTTCAGGCAGAGATGTTCGCGAAACTTTTGCGAGAATGGCAATGAACGACGAAGAAACTGTAGCTCTTGTAGCCGGTGGTCATACGTTTGGTAAAGCTCATGGAGCCGGTGACCCTAAACTTGTTGGAGCAGAGCCTGAAGGCGCTAGCATAGAAGAAATGGGCCTTGGATGGAAAAATTCTTTTGCCTCCGGAAAAGGAATTCACACAACCACAAGTGGTATTGAGGGCGCATGGAAGCCTAATCCAACCAAATGGGATAATGGATATTTTGAAATGCTATTTAAATATGAATGGGAGTTAACGAAAAGCCCTGCAGGTGCGCACCAGTGGCTCGCAAAAGATGTTGAAGAGCAAGACATGATTCCTGACGCTCATGATCCGTCTAAAAAAGCACGGCCAATGATGACAACGGCAGACTTATCCCTTCGCTTTGATCCTATTTACGAACCAATCTCTAGACGCTTTCATAAAGACCCAAAGGCTTTTGCCGACGCATTTGCTAGAGCCTGGTTTAAATTAACTCATAGAGATATGGGGCCGCGCTCTAGGTATCTTGGGCCAGAAGTACCTAAAGAAGAACTTATTTGGCAAGATCCGCTACCCACAATAAACCATGAACTTGTGAATGCCGATGACATCAAAAATCTTAAAGATAAAATATTAGGACTGGGTTTATCGACCTCACAGCTAGTGTCAACAGCATGGGCGACTGCCTCTACTTTTCGAGGATCCGATATGAGAGGTGGCGCTAATGGAGCTCGCATTCGCTTGGCTCCACAAAAAAACTGGGAAGTAAATCAAACTAAAGAAATTTCTCTTACACTACAAAATCTTGCATATCTTCAGAACGAATTTAATACAAGTTCTAGCAAAAGAAAAATTTCACTAGCTGATCTCATTGTACTTGCTGGCAATAGCGCAATTGAAGAGGCAGCAAAAAAAGCCGGGCACAGTATACAAGCCCCGTTTATGCCAGGTAGAGTAGATGCTTCTCAAGAACAAACTGATATAGAGGCATTTTCCGTACTAGAACCAATGGCCGATGGATTTAGAAATTATGCTCGCAAAGGTCTTGAAAAATATGTTCCTGAATTACTAATAGATAAAGCCCAACTATTAACACTAACCGCGCCAGAGATGACTGTTCTAGTAGGTGGGCTCAGATCTTTAAATGCTAACTATAAATCCGCTAAACATGGCGTATTCACTTCAGATACCGAAAAACTAACAAATGAATTTTTCGTTAATATACTTGATATCAATATTCTTTGGAAACCTACAAATATTGATGGTGAGTATGAAGGAGTAGATCGCTCTACTGGTACAGCAAAATGGACTGCCACAAAAGCAGATCTAATTTTCGGATCAAACTCTGAGCTACGAGCGATTTCAGAAGTATATGCCTCTGACGATGCCAATGAAAAATTTGCAAAAGATTTCGTTTCTGCATGGACAAAAGTAATGAATTTAGATCGATTCGACCTGAAATAAATCTATACACTAATGAGGTAGTAGCAATGAATATTGCGACTACCTCTCTTCATCTCTAGATAAATCTTATAATTTTATGTATATAGAAGCTGGATTCATAAAATTATAAAATGTCGCACCAAAAAAAATTAGCTTATAGTTACATAAAACGATTTATCTTCTCATGCTCTAGCTGGATATTTTTTCTTACCTTAATTTTGCTCATACTGTCACAGTGGACTGTCTCTCTTTATGGGTTAAATCCAAATGAGCCGTTGCAAAGCTTTTTATCATTTTCTCCACAAAACCCATGGCGCGACTGGGGGCTGAGTATTTTATCTTATCCTCTAATTCATATTTCGTTAGAGCACTGGTTTGTAAATGTATTTTTTTGGCTGGTTTTATCTTTCAAAATAAATTCATTTCTACGAACTCATACTATTCTAAAGCAAATTCTCATTTTAATGGTTTATGGTCTTGTCGCTCTTATTATTGCATTAACGTATCTTCTCCCTGTTGCACCAATTGCTCTGCCTCATGATCGTATTTTAGGATTAAGTGCTATAATATTTTTTCAAGTAGGATTTTTACTAATTAGCACAAATCAATTTTCGGTTTGGATTTTCCTTTTGGCGCTCTGTTTAAGTTATTTATTTTTTGGCCCAAGTAGCAATCTTACTTTTTGGGGGCACACAGCTGGTTTAATTCTAGGTGTATTTCTAGGGGCATTAGTACGATTTTCTTATCGAAAAAAAATAAAAAATTAATTCTGATTGGTCCAATGTAATTTTCGAACCATTCCCTTCATATCTACCGTATACCAAGAACCCTCTTCGACTGCTGCAGAAGCATAAGTAGCCACCCAATTAGTGGGTTTCCATTTTTCTATAACTTTACCAGTTTTAGGGTCTAAAATATAAACCCCATCACTTTCTGATGCGTAAACAAGAACACCATTACGAGCATCAAGAACTGGGTTAGAGAAGGCAAATTCTGATTTTTTTGTCTCGGTACACCATTTCGGCAAACCATTTGTAAGCGAAACACGGCAAATTTTTCCTTTTAAATCAGAAACAACTAAATCTTGCTCTACTTGAATAGGCAAAGATGCAATTGGAGCATCGTTATTATAGGAAATACTAGGCACTCCGTCTTTTTGCAGAAAGCAATACACTCCACCTAGATCAGAGGCAAAGTATACTTCACCTAAAACAAAACAAATTTTATCTTCAACTCCAATAGATTGCATCCAACTAGAAGCGGGGATCTCTTTTTTCCAAATCTTTTGCCCACTCAAAAAATCATAAGAAACTGCAAACATTCTATTTCCACTGGCTTTTTCTTTTTCCATTCCAGTGCCTGAGAACACTCGGTCACCCACAACAAATACAGCAGAATCGACATGACCATCATTTGCTTTCCATTTTTCTTTTAACGTTTCTGGCTCTATTGCATGAAGTCCATCAGAGCCAGAAACAACGTAAATAGTGTTTTCATTATTCAAAGTAGCAGCAACTAAGCCGCCCTCAATATGGCCCTTTGTTTGATAGCTTCCTTCATATTTTCCTGTAGCTAAGTTGAATTTATATAATCTGGCGTGATGAGTATCGTGTGTTCCTTCTCCGGCATATAAATAGTTATTAAAAATAATCGGCGCAGGAGAAACACTAGTACCCACATAGAAAGAGCGAAGTTTTTCTCCAGAATGTTTATCTAGCTCAACTACATAGCCCGCATCATTACCAATAAATAGCGAATCTCCAGAAATGGTAACTCCTCTAAAAGAACCTGAATCAATGCTCTTCTCCCAAATTTGCTCGATTTTTCCTGTTTTCGTAGTCGGATATTCTGTTTTTTTCAAACTAGTGTTCGTATATGCTCGGTCTGAGATTTTTGCTAAATTGTTTTGCTTTCTAACGACGGTCCATTCAAGAGAGGGGTAATTAATCCAATATCGATATCCCCAAATGGCACCAATAAAGATTAAATTTGTTAGAAAAGCGACAATTAAAACTCTTGGTTTTAATAATACTTCTAATAACTTTTTAGGACCTTCTGCTTTTAATTGAAGACCAAAAAGCCCAGCGATAAACGTAGCCAACGCACTTAAAGCTGCTAATAATGCGGTAAAGGGAATCACCACGCTAGGAATAATCAATCCATGATAAACAATAAGCTCATTCACGACTGACTCTCCCTGAATTCCCATCAACCCATATCTTATCTCCATCTTTTAATTTATTACGTATAGATAAAATATTACCCACCGCAGGCAAACCCATCTCTCTAGAAAGTATAGAGCAATGAGAAAGAACTCCACCTCGCTCTACAACTATACCTTTGGCCTGTACGAAAAGGGCAGTCCAACCTGGATCAGTTGTCTCTGCAACAATAATTGTATCTTTTGGCCATTGGCTTAAATCGACTTTTTGTGGATCATCAACAAATCTTACTTCTCCATAGGCAAGTCCAGGAGATAATGGCTCTCCATCAAGTTGTTTTCCGGTTACTGAAATTTTTCCTTGGGTCATTTCACGAATGTCTTGAAGGGTAATAATGTCAGGGAATGAATATTTTCTAAATGCTTTAAATTTTTCTTGTCGACTTCTAATTTTCTCTAGCAATGCTTTTCGTTTCGTATCATTAGACCAGTTATCGGCATTTAGGATTTCACTTAACCGTAGCCAATGAATCAATGAACCTATTTCTAAACGAATTCCTAGCTCTTCTACTACCAAGCGAATATGAGCATAGGGCTTTAGTAGTTGCATCTTCCACATTTCTCTCGTTTCTAAAAGCCTCTTTAGCCAACGCCACTCATCTAAAATCATGTCGCGCTTAAAACTAGCAATTGCCTTAATTTCGTCTTCTACTTCTGTTGCGTGATCTGTCCATTCTCTTTTTGAGGTATATTGCACAAACGCTTGCTCGCCCATTTCAAACCAACGCGGATTTGACAAATCCATTTCTCCGGGTCCACGATGCCCATAACGTGCCAAAAATTGTGGCTGTAGTTCTTTATCTATACAAGCCTCTGAATACTCTTTTTGCATATCCAAAGTAACAGTATGTAGCCCTTTAGCCATCCATTCTCTAATTTTTTGATCTGCCTTATCTGCGAAAACCCCTTTTGTTACTACACGAAGGTTTTGCATAGTATATTCAGTAAGAATTACTAGAACAAAAGGCCAATGTAAGTCCACTTTTGCAAACTCTTCAGCTTCTTCAGAGAGAATTTTAAACAATCTCTCTGTGCTATAACTTTTAATTGCTTCTTTATCTAATGGCCGTGAAAATTTTGATCGAAATTTAAGTAATTCACTCTTACAACGATTGTAAAAGTGTGTTCGTTTTGTCGAGAGATTCCACGCAACTCTTAGCATGCTTAGTATAGCAGAAGGAAAATTCAATATCGTTTTAATGGTGATTTTTGAAAAATCAAATTTTGTGTGTGGACGTGGCTTAGCAACGATTTTGTAAGGAATAGATCCATAATAGAGATCAGACATTTTATCTAAGTTTACGTAAGCACGACCAAATACTCTACCTAAAATAGAATCATTCTCTCGCCACTCACTATCAATAAAGCTTCTATAGCCCACTTCTTTTAGGGCATTACCAAATGCATGGTGAGGAGAGAAAGCCCCCCTCCATATAGAAAAAGTGAGATAACTAGGTAAGCCAGACCACTCGGCAAAGGTTTGCCCGTCCCACGTGGTTCCATCTGTATATTTTTTTTCTAAACGTTTTAGCTCTAGATTAACCCAGTCTGTTTTAGAACTCAAAGTAGTAATGGGACGTGCTTGAAGAACATAAAAAATGTTTTTTTCATCAAAAGCCCACTCCATATCTACAGGGAAATTTAATGCTTTTGATACACCTTCACCAACCCTACAAACTTCGTCTGCTAGTTCTTTTGAAAAACCCGCAGGTAAATCAGAGTTTTTCCCTGAGGCATTCATTCTTCCTGGAGTTACTTTTCCAGAAACAAGATCTTCCCCCAAGCCCTCAATAACTTCTAATATCCAACCTTGATTTTTTCCCATTGGGTCTTCACTAAAAAAAACCCCGGCATACTTGGGCTGAACCATCTTTTGAATCACTATGTTCATTTTTCCTGTTGCCGAATTGCCCTTAAAAAACTTTCTGTATGCTTTTGAATTGTCTCGGTAATAAGAAGCAAAACAATCTAAAATCGCTTGTTTCAATTCTTCGGGCTCTTTTACATTTAAAAAACTTCGATTTTGTCCTGCAAATGAATTTTCGGCTGAATCTTCTGCCCCCGCACTGCTTCGCACAGCTAGAGGAGTTGATTCATTTTTTTTCCACCATTCTAAAATTTGATTCCACTCTTCTTCTGTGGGTTCTTCATCAATTACTAAGCCAGCAGGAACAGGAAAACCCTTTTGAGCCAGCAATGCTAGTCCCCACGCTTTACCACCAAATTTTTTATCATTTTCTTGAACACTTTCGAACGGAATCAACATAGCGTGTTATCTATTACGACACATATAAATCGTCAATCTTAGAACTAAAAAAATACGATCTTCGAAATATTTGAGTCGAAACGTCTCAAATATTAGTCTATCGTGCATATAGATATAGACCAAAAGGAGTATACCTATACTTAATATCAGTTTTTTCATCGCACTTATAGCAACTATGGGGAGCTTATTTTTTAGTGAAGTTATGAAGCTTCCACCCTGTGTTTTATGCTGGTATCAAAGAATATGTATGTACCCATTAGTATTACTTTTTGGAATTGCCCTATGGACAGAAGATAAATCACATAAGAAATACACCCTTGCTCTTTCTATTCTAGGTGGCCTTATCGCAATCTATCACAACTTGCTTTACTATAAATTAATTCCAGACAGCATAACTCCATGTACTCAGGGAATTTCATGCACAACTAAACAAATTGAACTTTTAGGGTTCATTACGATTCCACTTTTATCATTAGTAAGTTTTATTTTACTGATAGCAATAGATTTCTATCAGTTATTTAGGGAGAAAACATATGAAAAAAAATAAAGTTATTTTATTAGCGAGCATTGCAGTTGCTATATTTGTTTTTGTTGTTCTAGGAGTCTACCTAAAAAGACAAGAAACAAGCATGCAAAAAGCAGAGCCTAAAATGGATCAATCTCTACTTGTGCGCTCCCATAGCCCTATAAAAGGCTCTGAAAATGCCCCCATTACTATAGTAGAATTTTTAGATCCTGAGTGTGAGGCCTGCAGAGCCATGCATCCAATCGTGCAAACTATTTTAAAAGAATACGAGGGAAGAGTTAAGCTTGTAATTCGCTATATGCCTTTTCACGGCAACTCTGATCTAGCAGCTTCTGCTTTAGAAGAAGCCCGTGAAGTTGAAAAATTTAGTTAGCCCTAGATTTGTTTTTTGAAAAACAACCTGAATGGGCAGATCACCACAATCCTAGACCAGAGCTGCTCTATACTTACTTAGCAACTCTAGGATTGAGTAAAGAAAAATTGAACGAAGAATATTTATTGTCAAAGCATAAGTGGAAAGTAGACCAAGACTATGCTGACGGACAAAGTGTTGGAGTAAGAGCTACACCTACATTTTTTGTAAATGGCCAAATTTTACATGAGATTGGATATGAACCTCTAGTAGAGGCCATAAAGAATGCACTAACCCCTGAGGCGAATTAAAGGATCAAAATATGAGCAAGGGTTCACATTCAGGGCATCATCATCATCACCACCACCATGGACACGACCATGCTAGTGGAAATATAGGGATTGCGTTTTTACTCAATTTTTCTTTTGCCCTCATTGAAATTGTTGGAGGCATTCTTACAGGAAGCGTGGCTATTTTAGCTGATGCTCTACATGACTTAGGGGATAGTTTTACCCTGGCTTTAGCCTGGGGATTACAAAAACTTTCTAATAAGGGCCGCTCAACTACCTTTACATATGGATATGGTAGATTATCTCTTCTCTCCTCTTTAATCTCAGGCCTTGTGCTTTTTGGTGGTTCTATTTTAATTATCTCTCAAGCGATTCCTCAAATATGGAACACAGAGCATAAGCCACATGGATTAGGCATGATGGGATTTGCTCTATTTGGTGTAGCAGTAAATGGATTTGCAGCCCTTCGCTTAAGCAAAGGCCATACAAGAAATGAAAAAATGCTTACTTGGCATTTAATAGAAGATTTTTTAGGCTGGGTTGCCGTACTCATAGGTTCGATTGTGATTTATTTCACCGGCTGGGCCTGGGTCGATGCCCTTCTAGCCGTTGCGATTGCTCTTTTTATTGGATTTAATGTGATCAAAAACTTATGGGAAACAATTCAATTATTTTTGCAAAAAGTTCCTGAAGGTTTTGATATTGAAAAATTCGAAAAAGAGCTAAAAGCCATTAAAAACATTTCTAACGTACACGATGTACATGTTTGGACCATGGATGGAGTAAAAAATATTCTATCTCTTCATATTGAAATCCCTTATGAAATTGACGATCTCAAAGAGATGGAAAAAATTAAAACACAAGTTCGCGAACATATCGCACATATGGGTACATATCATATAACCATTGAAGTAGAGCGTGTTGGTGTTCACTGTATGGAAGCAGAAGACTAAACCTCACTAATTGCTTAATACGCTAAGACAAGCCTTAACCGACTATCGACTCACATCCGTTAAGCATTAATATGAATGCAGTTTTTATGACTAAACTTTAGTCACTTTTAAGCAAAATGTAGAAAGTTTATACATCCAATACAAATAAGACTGTAAATATTGTGGCTTAGAGCTTGGCCCCAAGCTTGCTTTTAGTAAGGCATGAAGACGTTAACTCCAATTCTTTCTACTGTTCTAGTTTTTACGTTCTCAATACTATTGCCCATAGACAGCTCGGCCAGATGTAGTTCTTGTGAAGTTCACGATAGCGCTCGAAGAATTGGCGAAAGAGAAGCGAGAGAAGTTTTTTATCTAACAAATAAAATTAGAAGAAGAAATGGTCTCTCGCCTCTTAGATACGATGTTGGAGCCTGCAAAAAAATGGCTCAAAAGCACGCCGACTTCGGAGCAAAGTATGCCTTAAGGGGTAAATTAGGCCACACTAATTTTTATAAACGCGTGAAAAACGCTGGATTGGGTGGAAAATACGTAGCAGAAAATGTGGTTTGGCAGGGTTCGAGTCATGGAGCAAGCCCAGAACGAGCCATAAAGTTATGGCTAAATTCAAAGCCTCACCGTGCACAAATTCTAAGTCGTAAAAGCGCAAAAATTGGTATTGGCGTGGCTAAAGATTCACAAGGCAATACCTATTGGGTTCAGTGTTTTACGAAATAACACTACACTCTCGCAATCAATAGCTCTTCACCACTTGAGGGCATTAGAGCATCTTTTCGGTTTACAAAATACTCCATAGCTAAAGTTGACGTATGTTCGACATTCGTAAATCCCGCTTGCTTAGCCATTGCAAGCATTTCTTCTGGAGTAAAAAAACTTATGAACGGCGTACCTGACTTTTCAGCCCCCTTTATAGAGCGCTCATACCCCAATCTATCTTCAGACCTAACCATTTCTAAAGGTAATAAAAATGTCATAATGAAAGTTGAACCTTTTTTCAGCTTTGCCATCATTTGTAGGGTTTCTAAAATTGTTTCTCTGGTTAAATACATACTCAGCCCTAGTGAAGCGATGATAGAGGGGTTTTCTGGATCGAATCCTGAAGAAATTAATTTTTTCCACCACGACTCTTTTGCTTCGAAATCTACTGCCACGAAATGAAGAGTAGATGAAAAGTCATACGAAAGCTCTTCTAAGCGTTTTTTCTTCCAATCTAAAGTTTCAGCTTTTTCTATTTCAAAAATTTCTATTTTATTTGCGAGTTCAGATCTTTGCGCAAAAGTATCTAAACCAGATCCAAGCATGACATATTGGCGAATACCTTTTTCGTATTCTCTTTCTACATAATCCTCAATAAATCGTGATCGTGCTACTATAGAAGCCCGATAGGGTTTTGTACCTTCAGGGTGCATATCTGGTCGCTCTTGCCAACCCTGCTCAGGATTCACTAACCTTAATGCGAGATCGTCATTAAGAATGTACGGCCGATCATCCAATTGAATGTGCAATGCCCTCCAAAGTGCTACGCGAACGGCTGTATGATCAGGTTGCTTTGTCATAGAATTAATCCCCCACGATATAAATAGCGTTTGTTTTTTTCTATAGTAACGCTAAAAATCTTCTAAAAATAGTAGGTAATAAATATGAACACTGCAATTCATCACCATCGAAGAAAAATGACTGGCCGAGATCCACACGAAACGCATCGAGTAGCCACTCCTCTAGAGCTTTTACTTGATTTAACTTTCGTGATTAGTTTTGGCTTCGCAGCCTCTCAATTCGCTCACGCAATTGCTGAAGCTCACTATCGAGCTGGGCTTTTAGGTTTTGGTTTTGCAAGCTATGCGATCTGCCTAGCTTGGTCTAACTTCACTTGGTTTGCCTCAGCCTACGATATAGATGATTGGATATATCGAATCTGCACGATGACTCAAATGATTGGTGTTCTAATTCTTGCTATTGGACTACCTGGACTATTTGCATCCTTAGAAGAAAACTCGAACTTAAATAGTACCGTGATTGTATGTGGTTATATCGTCATGAGAGTCGCACTTATTTTTCAGTGGTTAAGAGCCGCAAAAGAAGATCAAAACAGGCGCTCTACCTGCTTAAGATATGCTGGATTGATTTTTTTAGCACAGCTTGCTTGGACACTGCGACTAGTTTTAGAATTACCCACTCTAATCAGCACGATTTCTTATCTACTACTGCTTGTTTTTGAGTTTATGATTCCACGAATAGCCGAGAAAGAAAAAAAAGAAACACCTTGGCACGCTCACCATATAGTAGAGCGCTATGGATTATTTGCCATTATAGCTCTGGGTGAAGGCATTGTCGGGACCGCTTCTACACTATCTGCCATTATTGGCCGCCAAGGCTGGAGTATGGATACTGTATTTATTGGTATTGCCGGAGCCACACTTACGTTTCTGCTTTGGTGGATTTATTTTTTGTTACCTTCAGCACATGTTTTACACAGGAAAAGATCGTGCGCTCAATCATGGAGCTTATTTCAAATTATCTTAGTTGTATCTATAGTGGCTGTCGGTACTGGCCTACACGTAGCTGCCTATTTTATAGAAGGTAAGGCGCATATTAGCGCACTAGCTACTGTTCTTAGCGTAGCCATACCGGTGTCTATTTTCCTTGGCACAATTTATTATCTCTACTACTTACTTGCTGAAAGCTTTGATCGATTTCATCTATTGCTTTTTACCCTTACTTTACTTTTTCTAGTCATTACATTATTTGCTGCCATTTCGGGATTAAGCATGACTTACTGCTTATTACTTCTTGTTCTTGTGCCACTAGTGACTGTTGTTGGATACGAAATCAGAGGGTATAGACATCAAGAGGCCAGGTTTATTGATTGAAATTAACTACCACTAACATAAGAATAGTTATCTCTAAAGTTGTTGTTTTACTTGAAGATTATGAAACCTCATCTAACTGAAAATTAATCTATGTCTATTGCACTCTAAGCATGTTAGTGTAGGCCTTTACGTACTGCTTCTTTCGAGTCTCTGGGCATAGTGCCCCTACCTCCTGAGTGGCCTAAGCCCTAAAGGAGAAATCATGGGGAAAAAACTATTTATCGGAAACCTAAACTTTACTATTAACGACAGCTCACTATCTGAAATATTCTCACCTTTTGGTACTGTAGAATCTGCAAAAGTAATTACAGACCGTGACTCTGGTCGAAGCAAAGGTTTTGGTTTTGTAGAAATGTCATCTAGCACTGAGGCAAGTGAAGCAATTGATGGCCTCAATGGCAAAGATATTGAAGGCAGAGCTCTTGCAGTAAGCATAGCGAAACCAATGGCACCAAGAGAGAATCGTGGCGGTGGTGGTTTTGGTGGCGGCAGAAGAAGTCGCTTCTAAGATATTTTAACAAATTCTGATTTGACTAAAGCTGGCAAAATAGTTTCTTTCACCATACGTATTAGAAACTATTTTGTCTCTTCCTATGACCCACCACAAAGTCTCATCACTCATCGTCAAAGAAACATTTAAAAATCGAGGTAAGAATGTCAGAAATAGTGTCTACAAAAAAAGGCCATATAAGATGTAATGCTTGTAAAGAAAACTGTACTGTAAAAAATGGAGATTGGTTTTTTCCTACTAAATCTAGCAATACGCAGCAGATTTTTCTTTGTAAAAAATGTGAAACACAACTTAAAAACGTTTATTCAAGAGTAAGTCAGGCACGATAAAATAACACGAAAATCACTTTGCTCGCTTTAAACGGCGTTTTTTTATCAATTGCTGTTTCTCTTTTTTCGTAAGTTTTTCAGTAGCAGCCGTCCACGCTGCTGGCGCAATCCTGTGGGCATTTTGCTCAAGATATATATAGGTTTTTTCTGGGTAAATATTCCAAAGCTCTCTTAGAGTCCAACCCACTCCCTTTTGCACATAGTAATGGTTATCATCCATATGTGCTTTAATAAAAGAGAGCACAGTTGAAAACTCAGGAACATTTGTACGCATACGTGAATAATAAAGTAATCCCACCAGCGATTGACGCTTAAGCCAAGGCTTATTCGAGGCACTCCACTTTTTGAATACTGGAAGCATGATTTTTGGATTATATTCAAATAGCTTAGAAAAATGAGAGCTCATTTCATCAGAATGGGCCCAATTATCTACTCGATTAAGCCAACGAATAAGACTCTTTCGATTGGCAAATAACTCTTCTATAGGCCTACTTGATGCCCAATAGCTTGAAAACAACATGACTTCAAAAATAGTCGAGTGCGTCCAAATATAATCCCAAATTTTCCATTGCTCTTTTGAAGAAAATTGAGAAAAAGAAAAACCTTGTTTATAGACCTCTCTTACTAAAGGTATCTTTACATTTAGATAAGAAAGCTTTGATTCTCCCGAACCAATATAATTTTCTGCAAGCCAAGGTGAAGGCTTGATCGTGGGTTTTATATTTTTTGCAGCCGTCTCGACTTCATGAAGATAATTTTTCATAAAAGCCTTATAAAATTTAGCCCAGCTTAAATAAAGCTATTTTTAAAATGTCCTAGCTTAATCAAAAAGCTCTTCAAAAAACGACTTCTTACGCTTGTACTTATAATGCTTATCTGATTCTCTATCGCGATAATTTGAACGATCACGATAATCTGAGTCTTGCTGCTTTACTGTTGCAGGCTCTGGGGCTCTAGACCTCTCTAAAATTTTATCTAGCTCTCCTCTATCGAGCCAAATTCCTCGGCAATCAGGACAATAATCAATTTCTATACCTTGACGCTCTGAGATTACTAAATTCGGCTCTTTGCAAGTTGGGCATTTCATAAAACATCCTTTCTAAATACTCAAAAGCAAAGCTTAAAGACTTTTCATTCTATAGACCTCTCCTTTTTTGCCGCAATAGCATCTCTCTTACTTTACTTGCCTTTCTTATCTAGAAAAAATAAGGTGGGTCTTGATGACAAAAATGAATACTCGCGAGCGGGCGATTGCAATTGCTATACTTTTTATAACAGCTGCCTTTGTAAGTATCGACATTATCTCAGATATAAAGGAAGGATCAAGCTGGCAGCACGCTGCGATAGAGGGCACCTTTGTTTTCATTGCTCTAATAGGAGTACTTTTTCTTTTAAGAAACTCTTTTC
>JAMLID010000005.1 GCA_023954355.1 Oligoflexia bacterium
CTTTGGATTAGTACCACAACTAAAGGCAATTAAGCCTAAAATCATCATACTTAGCCATCTGTGGCGTTTAATTTTCGTAAAATCCATATTACGACCTCTAAAAACTAGTCGGTCTTAATTCAAAAATGATTTAGGAAAAATTAAACGACACGAATCTTACCTGCTAGCGGATTAGAATTGTCTAGATCTTTTGCCCTTTCCAGCAAACAACTCGCTAGCGCTATTAAGGCAGAACCCTCATCCCTGTGGGAGTAGCTAATGATGGGCTAGAAATAGAGCCGATATAATTACAATTCTCATCTATCTCGTAGATTATATTTGCTGTTCCATCGGCTATTAGCAAATTACCGTTGGGCCTAAAGGCTACTACATCGGGATCTGCTGATCCCAAATAATTACAGGAAACGCTAGCAAGGGTAGAGTCTGTATAGATTCTTACCGTATCACCAGCACCATTATAGGCGGCTGCTATTCTTCCATCTGATGCTGCAGCACAATCATTCACGTTCAATGCACCATTACTTGCAGTCGCTATTTGAGTGCCACTATCGTCATAGGTTCTTACTGCTTTTGTTCCAGTTGCACATAATACAAAACCTTCACCAGGCAATTTTTCCAAACCAGTGCTAGTCGCAAGTAGGGTTTTAGGCCATCCTCCAGATGTGATTCTTACTCCATTCGCATTAAATTTTTCTATTGCGCTTGTTTCTACAACAAGAATGTCTCCGCTTACTAAGCGAGTAAGATTTCTAATATTACCGCTTAAGTTAGAATTTAATATAAAAACCTCTGCCGAACTTTTCCCCACTGAGAGGTCAATTTTCATAACTCTATCTACTCCATCTACTGGAACTAAAATATGGCTCGAATCATAAATACCTACTCCATAAGGAGTATCGGTTGTTTCACCATCAAGAACTAATAGTTCACGTACAAAATTACCACTCGGATCTAAAAGCACCACAGACTGATTTAATTGACTAGAAACCACAATATAATTAGAAAAACTAGTTGAGTCAGTAGTGTCATCAACAGGCGACACCAAGCCAGTTTTTGGATTTACTCCGCAGCTGTATATCGATAAAAATAGAGAGAGAGAAAAGATTTTCCATAACTGTAAGTGGCGATACCTGATTCTCGTAAAATCCATTTTACGAACCTCCTTGTAAAAAGGTACTCGTCAAAAAGTTAGACAACGTTAAGAAGAAATTTGCAGGTATTTGGAAAAAATAGAAAAATAAACGCTAACAAAATAGTAAATCTATCAGATACTTGCTCGGTTTTTTATTAAATTTTCTACTACAGAAGGGTCCGCTAAAGTTGATGTGTCACCTAAATTTTCTAGCTGGTTTTCTGCAATTTTACGCAAGATCCTTCGCATGATTTTTCCCGATCGAGTTTTTGGAAGCCCCGGTGCCCACTGAATAATCTCTGGTGTTGCGATTGGACTTATCTCTTTTCTTACCCAATCAATAAGCTCTTTTTTCAATATATCAGTTGGTTCTGCATTCGCATTCAATGTGACATAGGCGTAAATTGCCTGCCCCTTTATATCGTGAGAAAAACCGACCACAGCCGCTTCTGCAACTTTTTCATGAGCAACCAATGCACTTTCAATTTCTGCTGTTCCCAAACGGTGGCCAGAGACATTTAATACATCATCTACTCGGCCAGTAATCCAATAATAACCATCTTCGTCACGCTTGGCTCCATCACCTGTAAAGTATTTTCCAGGGAATGTTGAGAAATATGTTTGCTCAAATCGTGCATGATCTTTATAGACGGTTCTCATCTGGCCAGGCCAAGAATCGAGAATGCAAAGATTTCCCTCACAAGCACCATCCAAAATTTTGCCTTTCTCATCGACAATTACTGGCTGTACACCAAAGAGCGGCTTGGTCGCAGAGCCAGGTTTTAACTCAGTCGCACCAGGAAGTGGTGATATTAAAATTCCCCCAGTTTCTGTCTGCCACCAAGTATCTACCACTGGACATCTTTCATCACCAACAACTCGATAATACCAAAGCCAGGCTTCGGGATTAATCGGTTCACCTACGCTACCAAGAATTCGTAAAGATTTTCTAGAACTTCTTTTTACTGGAGCTTCTCCCTCTCTCATTAATGCTCTTATTGCAGTAGGTGCGGTATAAAAAATATTTACTTCATGCTTGTCTATAATCTGCCAAAACCTTCCACTATCTGGATAGTTTGGAACTCCCTCAAACATTAAAGTTGTAGCGCCATTAGCTAGCGGCCCGTAGACAATATAAGAATGTCCAGTCACCCACCCAACATCGGCAGTACACCAATATATTTCACCCTCTCGATAGTCAAACACTAACTCATGAGTCATTGAAGCATAAACCAAATACCCACCAGTCGTATGTAACACTCCCTTGGGCTTATTTGTTGATCCTGAGGTATAGAGAATAAAAAGTGGGTCTTCGGCATCCATAGATTCTGGCTCGCAAAGATTGCTAGCTTCTTTCATTTCATGCAAAAGCCAAATATCTTTCTCTTCCTGAAACGCAATAGAGTCACCAGTATTTTTGATAACAAATACTTTTTCTAAACAATTAGTTTTCTTAGCTGCGATGTCTGCATTTGATTTTAATGGAATTTTTTTACCAGCACGTCTGCTGAAATCAGAAGTAATTAAGAACTTGCTTTCACAATCAATAATACGATCTGCCAAAGCATCGGCACTGAATCCACCGAACACAACGGAATGAACGGCACCTATTCTTGTACACGCAAGCATTGCTATTGCAGCCTCAGCAATCATAGGCATATAGATTGTTACTACATCTCCCTTTTTTACGCCGTGATCTTTTAAAACATTTGCCATTCGACATACAGAATCGTGAAGCTCACGATAGGTAATTTTGCGAGCCTCTGCACTAGGATCATCAGGTTCAAATAAAATAGCGACTTGATCACCTCGAGCTGCCAAGTGCCTATCTAAACAATTGTAGCTGACATTTGTTTTTGCCCCTGTGAACCAAGAAATATGAACAGGACTCGTAAAACTACAATCTTTTATTTTTTGCCATGGATGAAACCAATCAATTCGTTCAGCCATCTTCGCCCAAAATTTTTCTGGATCAGTAATAGATGCATTATATTGATCTAGATAAATTTCAGGAGTGATTTTAGCTGACTTGCTACCTGGTAGAATTGAGATTTTCTTCATATCTGAAATGGTTTCAAGACCTACCTATGTCGTCAAGTCATTTTCAATATTTGCTATCATTCGCAGTCGGAGCATCGCGACGCTAAGAGAGTATAGCAAGGCTTTTGCTCTATTGTTCTTTGCTCAACACTCTACTATTCTAGAAAGTGATGCTGTTCATAATCACACTTCTGCATTGCACTATTTCATATTCGCTCAACTATGAGCTCAAAGGAAGCATTGTTCTTCCCGAAGAAGATCCTAAAAAAATTGAATATAAACTTGTCTCAACAAGAAAAGACGAAGCAAAAAAAAGTCAATTTCATACGCAGTTTTTAGATACAAATAACAATCCTCTCGTTGATGAAAGAACAACGACTGAAAACGGAAAACTAGTTGAATATCTATACGAGCAACATCAAGTCAATGAAAAAGGGAGTATTCGTGTTGCTGAAAATAAAGTTATTTACCAATTTTTTAATAAAGGAAAATGGAAAACAGAAACAGAAGATTATGAAGAAAACATGATCGTACCTGACATGATTCATTCTTTCTTAGCAGATCATTACGAAGAAATTAAAAAGGGAGAAACAATAAAATTCCGCTTTTTACTTTTAGAAAGAATGGAATCTATCGGTTTTAAATTTTTTCTTGAAGAAGAAAAGATGTGGGAGGGTAGAAAAGTTTCAGAAGTTATTATGAAGCCTTCTAGTTTTTTTATTGCACTAATAGCTCCATCTATTCACTTCTACCTAGACGCAAATCCTCCTCATCGTGTTTATGGTATTAAAGGTAGGCTTCCAATCAGAAAAGCTATTAAGAACCCACCTGAAAATCGTGGCGACTGGAAAGCAATAGACGGATTAGTCAAAGTTGATAAAATTACTGTAGAAGAGAAAACTACTAAGTAACAGAAGGACTTTCTTTTTGTGACTCTACCCAATAACCAATATTTCTACGGCTCTCTATTAGAATCGTTGATTGACTAAGATGGAGTTTTTTACGTAGATTTTTAATTGTGGCCTCTACTACATTGGACTCGGTATCTCTATGAATGTCCCAAACTTGATCTAAAAGTACATAACGAGAAAAAACCTTCCCTGGTTTTTCTACAAACTTTCTTAATAACTGAAACTCTTTGTGGGAAATATCTATTCTTGTATTATTCACTAATACCGACTGCCTATCTTCATCTATCTTTGTATTACCAAGTATCCAATGGTTTCCCTTGCGATTAGCACTTCGACGAATCAACGCCCTAATTCTAGAGATCAATTCTTCAAGCGAAAATGGTCGCGATATACAATCGTCAGCACCGCTATCTAAAATTTCACTTTTTTCATGAGAAGAATCGTAGGGAGAAACCACTAACAGAGGGCACTGCCAATAGTTTTTTAACTTTGAAATCCAGCAAACAGAGTCTTTACCTTTAAAGACTTGATCAAGAACGATACAGTTAGGGCAAATGCCATCTTCAAAGGACATTCTCATCTCTAATTCTTCTTCAGTTAAAACGGATTCTACTTTGAACCCTGCTCCAGCAAGCGCATTAACTAAATAAGATTTTGTACGTGGGTCAGACTCGATAAGGAGAATTGTCATATGGGTCTTTAATGCTATATACCCATATGACAGACTTCAAGAGATAGAATTAATTATGCTTAGAATGCTTCTTTTTGCACGCCGTCATCTTTGCACCCTTTAAACCCTTACAAGCGTCTTTAGCAGCCATTTTTTTCGCTGATTTTGCATGAGCTTTTGCAGTCGCCTCACCTGCCTCTTCATGAGTAGCCATATCATCATGCTCCATTGCTGTTTCATCAACCATTTCTTCTTGTACTGCCTCATCGTCATGGTTGTCTGCATAAGTTGTTGTAGCTGCAGTAAAGCAAAAAGCTAAAAGTAATGCTGTTAATAGTTTCATTGGTACTCCTTCGTTACATCTAAAATCACCTTAATTGGCTATGAAAATCCTAAGCCCAATTGATGAAATGAAGATGAAATGAAAATAAAATTCTGTAAGTGATTGAAAGCATGGATTTACATGCTTTCGGGTAAAACTTTTAAGATCTACTCTACTCGTGGCTCATCTTCTACTGTGGGCGATAAAGCCTCTCCAGGAGGCAACAATTCATCCTCAATTACCTCTTCATCAATAGGCTCAACGTCAACCCCATAGCTAGCTAGATTTTTTTCAAATGACAATGGAACACTTAGCTCGAATTTTGCTTCTTCTTGAGAAAGTCTCTTAGTTGCACTTAACTTACCAACAATAGACCGAATCGTAGAATATGCGTAAGGAGTGAGTTCTTGTTTTCGAAAAGACACACTATACTTTTTGGGACTCGGTAATAACATTGCTAAAAAAGCCCCTTCTTTAGCACTCAAACTAGATGCAGGTTTTTGAAAGTAAAACCATGAGGCAGAGCCGATTCCATAAAGCCCCTCTCCGAACTCTGCAATATTTAGGTAGAGCTCTAAAATTCTCTTTTTTGTCAACTGACGCTCTATACGCATTGCAAGCACGGCTTCTTTTAACTTTCTAACTATTGTTTTTTCATTTGAAAGGTAGATATTCTTCACAACTTGTTGAGTAATTGTGCTACCACCTCGAACGTATTTTCCTTTTTTTAAATTCGTCTCCATGGATTCTCGAATTTGTTGCCAATCAAAACCATTATGTTGATAGAAAGCCCAATCTTCACTCAAGACAATAGCAGCTACTGCAATTTTGCTTACAGACCCAAGACCTACCCAACTTTTAGGCCTATTTTTTTGTATTTCAATGCGAGAAGTTTTCTCTTTAGCATTATAAATTACATGGGGGTACGATTTTTCTAACTCGCTAACATCGGTAGAAAATTTAAAAACAGAAAAAATGAGAAAATAAAATCCCAAAAAAAGACACAATAGAAAGATGAAACTTCTCATATAGAAAGGGTTAGCATAGGTAGACAAAGCACACAAATTCGAATTAATCTAATTTATGGATAATATTACACATTCCCTAATTGGACTAGCTATTGCAGAAACAATTTCAAACCCTAAAGAGAAACCTAAATCAAAAAGCGCTCTATACCTTGCATCAGCCATAGCAAACAACATCCCGGATATTGATGTTTTCTTTACGAAATTTATTAGCCCAGGAAAATTAGGATATTTAATTCATCACCGTGGCCATACTCACACATTACTAGCAACACCTCTGATGGGAACTTTATTGCTAATTCTTTTTTACTTCCTCTGGAAAAAAGAAATCCTTCCATGGAAAAAGCTAATTGGCGTCACCTACTTTGGGTGCATATTCCATATCGTAAGTGATTCATGGAACATATATGGAGTTCATCCATTTTGGCCATTCAACAATCAGTGGTTCTATGGAGACATGGTCTTTATCGTCGAACCATTGATATGGATTTTAACGATTCCCTATTTATTTTTTTCAGTTACATCTACTCGAGTAAAAACTCTATTAACAATACCCCTTATAGGCATTTTTATTCTCGCAATTTTTCATCAAGCGGTGCCAAAAGAGATTCCCTTATTTATGTTCATTATTCTTGGCATAATAGGAGTAAGTTATTTAGCAATAAAAAATACATTGATCCGAAAATCAACATGGGTGTTTAGTTTTTCTCTTTTACTTTTTAGTTTTTATTTTATTTCACAATCCGTAAAGGCTCAATTTAACCATCAAGTGGCTGCGACACCTTTACCTGCGAACCCTTTTTGCTGGCAAGTCTTTCAAGCACAAAAAGATAACGATCTTTACCAAATAGACGTATGGCAAGTTTCGCTATTGCCTAAAATAATTCCTGTAGATCGCTGTGGAAATTTAGCTTCAAGCTCAACAAGCGCCATACCAGAAGTAAATTTAAAACCAGAATCCGAAAGCAAACTACACTTTGGAAGATATACTGGATCAATCAGTGAGTATAAAAATATTCTGCAAACATGTCAGGGCAAAGAATTTATGAAATTTGCTAGAATTCCTTTTTGGACTTTTTCTGGAAATACACAAACCATTGGAGACATTCGCTTCGACCGAGATAGTACCGTAGGATTTGCAGAAATTTTAATTGATGATGTTCATGAACCTTGCCCAAAGATATCTGCTCCTTGGCAAAGCATTAGCATTCTTAATAAAGAATATGAATAGGTGCTCAATTTTTGCCTTGGCACGATTTACAAAAATGCGTAGAACGACCTGCCAAATATATCATTTGAATTTTTCTTTTGCATATATTACACGCCAATCCATTTCGTCCATACACATTTAACTTTTCTTGAAAAGTACCTGAGCGTCCATCGGCATCTCTATAATTTATAATGCTAGAACCCCCATATCTTAGAGCTAAATTGAAAACATCAATAATTTTCTCCCATAGATGTTCAGGATTTCTAATTTTTTTCGTCATAGTCTTAGGATGAATTTTTGCTAGAAAAAGCGCCTCATCTGCATAGATGTTTCCTACCCCAGCTACCACCGATTGATCTAACAAGACAGCCTTGATACTTTGTTTTCTATCTTGAATTTTATCAAAAAAATGCTGCTGCGCTTGTATTTGATTTTCAATTGGGTCTGGAGCAATTTTCTTTTTACTGAAAAATAACTCTAAATCTTCTACGGTGGTAAGCGTACCGAACCTTCTTGTGTCGTAAAATGCCACATCTTCTTTAAAAGTAAAAATGGCACGACACTGCAGGCTCTTCTTTGAAGTTTCATCTTTTACCGCCTTAGGAATAACTGTAGATGTAAGCGGCAAAAATTTACCTGTCATACGTAAATGAGCAACAAGATGGTACTTATGATCAAAAACAAAAATCAGATACTTTCCTCTTCTTTTTAAAGAAGATAATTTTTTTCCATTAAGTTTATTTTCTGAAAACTGTCCTTCGAAAAGTACAGATTTGTCTCTAATGAGAATTTTACTCAGTCTTTGGTTTCTATACTTTTCGAGACCTAATCGTACAGATTCTACTTCGGGTAGTTCAGGCATATCTTTCTTATCTATCAATTAGTGAAAGTATGCAACGCTCTTCTTATATTGCTTTTTTCATTCATGCTATAGACAATAGGATATGTTTAATATTTTATTCTTAACACTTATCACTTCAATAAACGTCGCTTCATATCATGCCAATTGTGTAACTTTAGACTACAAGCTAGGGCACAGATTTACTCCCAATTGTAGCGGACTAGACATAATGAATACCGGACTACAAACAGAATTCAAACACAACAGTATGGGACTAAGAGACCAAGAATACTCTAAAAAAGCACCTAAAAATAGTCTACGTATTTTGTTCATAGGGGCTTCTGAGGCCGTTCCCTATAATGATAATGAAGGAATCGTTCCCGGTCTAAAAAAAGAAATAAACAAATTACTATTAAAAAGTAAATTGAGAAAAAAATACAAAAAAGTAGAAATTATCGCTGCAGGAGAATCGGGTTATAATATTGTCCAAACATACTTGCGACTGCCTGAACTATTAAGCGAATACAATCCCGATATTGTTTTATTCATGGACTCATATTTAGGGTTTGTCGTTGATTCTATGTTTTTTCATTTTTCAGCCCAGGAATATGAAGAAAGTGGATTAGTAAAAAATTATGGAAATTTTAATCAATTATATCCCATACCTGAAAAGTATCATTCTTATATCTGGAATCACCCATGGAATCAGCATGTAAGAGGAGTAAGCATAGGATTCAGAAAAGCAGTAGAAAACTATAAGCTATATTTTGGTTTAGAAAAACGCTGCAAAAATAAAGAGCAAGAAAGCTGCATCAATTTTTTATATACTTCGTATTTGTCTTCAATACACAAATTAGCAATCGATGCAGGTGCAAAATTTATTTTCTTACAAAACTTAAATTTAGACAAAAATAAATCAAATTACAGTTTTAATAATTTCAAACAAACCCTAAAGCAATTTGACTTAAGAAATACAAGAATGGTTTCAAATTTACTTCAACCATTTAATCTACCTAGAAATACCGATATTACTGATTACGCAAACTATTTATCTAACCAGCCTAATTTAAATATTATCGATATTTATAAAGAATTTAATCAGCGCACTATTGAAACATATACTCGTAACCCTTTAGATTACCACCTTGATCCACAAGCATCGACTGCATTAGGTGCAGATATAGCGAGCCCTATTTTAGATAAAATCGAAATAATACTTTCGAAAAAACAAACTCAAACAAAGAAAAAATTAAAATAGGAGTAAGGAAAAAATTCCTTACTCCTAAAGAAATATACTAGATAAGACCCAATTGCTCTAAAAAGCTCTTATACAAGTCTTGGTAAGTTTTCTTTGCATTAGCAAAAGTTGTTTGCACTAATTCTAGTTTTGCAACAACAGGCGCTTCAAGCTCTCTCAACGGCTTTAGTTTTTCAGAGATTGCCGCTAAGTCTTGATTAGCCTTCGTTACATCTTTTATTGATTTATCAAGCTTCTTTTGCTCACTAACAAGAGATTTTTCTAGTTTTGGAATATTTCTTGTTGCACGGCGAATTGTAGTATTTAGCGCTACAATATTTTCTTCTATAGATTTAAGTAAAGCCTGAGCAGCTAAATAATTTGCTTCCGCTTGTGTAAAACCAATCGAGTCAGCAAATTTTCTTCTCTCTTCAGTCACTCTTACTTCTTCTTGTTCAGCTTGCACTAACTTTTCTTTTAGACCAGGAAGAAGCTCTTTCGATTTAGCAATACTTCTTTTTAGCCTTGGAATCTCTTGTTGAATTTCATACGCGCGCGACTCTAAACTATGAAGTGCACTTTGCGCACTAGATAATTCACTATAGGCCCTTGACCTCTTACTCTCTAAGTCACTGCGGATCGAATCTACCTCTCTAACCACAGAATCTCTTTCTCTCTCAACTGTCCACTCTAAAGAAGAGATACTTGATTGAATTGACCACACTTCATGATTTGCTGAATTCACTTCTGATTCTGCTCTACTCACACTTGCGCGTTGACTAGAACAGTCACTTCCAGGGTTCTGTTCACAAGAGCGTAAATCACCTTGTGCACGACTTAAGTCGCTCTGGGCAGACCATAAACGACTTTGAGCACTACTTAACTCTCTCTTTTTATCCTCTAAGTCAGATACAGCTCTTTGGTAAGACCAATTGTTTCGTAAGCGACTATCTATTTCACTGTGATAGTTAAAATTATTATATTCTCTATCAGCTCTAGAATAATCATATTCAGCATCAGATACGCGACTTCTTGCACCAGGGATACTGCTATTAATATCTGAAAGCTCACTTTGTAAATTGCGAATTTTTCTATTGCTTTGAGTGATATTATCTTCGTGGCTCTTAATATCTGATTTATATTTTTTCACAGTTTTTTGAGCTGCTTTTAATTGATCATCGTAAGGCTTCATTTGTTTTAACAAAGGTTCATAAATTGCTTTTTTCTCTGCTAAATCTTTCTCAGCTGTAACTTTTTGCTCTGTGGCTTTTACCAGTTCTTGTTTTGCATTTTCTAAACTTGACTTTTCTTGCTCTAAACTATTTTTCACTTCATCAAATTTAGTTTGTTGCTTCTGTAAAGCCGCTTGCTTGCTTGTTAATGTTTTCTTTGCAGAATCTTCTTTTTTAATGGTAGAAGAATAAGGTTTGCGAATTACTTTTAATTCATTTTGAATCCCAATCTCTTCTAGATCGGCTACGAATGCAGTTTGAACAGCTGCCATCATCGTGTCAACAGAGCGGTCACCTAATTCACTGAAGTTTAGTTCGCTAGCTATATTCAATTTCTTAAAAAAAGCTTCAGGCACTTTTGCAGCCTTTGCGCACGCTAGCGCTTCATCTATCGTATTAGCTGACCCTCTTAAAGAAATTTTAACAGCTGTATTATTTTCTGAAATTAATTCAAGGTCTGTTTTCGCTCTAATAAATTTTAAAACACCCATGAAATCAATTGGAGGATACCAATATTGATAAGAATCTTGATTATCTACAGGCTGCTTCCACAAAAACAATGCCTGGCTTTCTTTGCTAGAAATTTTAATTCTTAGTACTCTACTGCTCTCTCTTTGCGTCTTTAAACTGATATATGGTGGGTGTGTTGGATTTTTAGGAAAAACAACTGACAACTGCATAGATTCTTCGCCATTTGTTTTATTTGTATAGGCACGACATACAGTTGTTTGAAGTGCAGGATCAAGTTCTTCTACAAACTCCCAATCTTTAGCTGCAAGCAGCGTGGCAAAATCAGCATTTGCTGTTGTCGAAAATAAAAAAAGAATTCCAAGCGCAAAAAAATTTCTCATAACATCCCCCGATTATTAAATAGAATCGAAGTCGCATGAGCAATTCCAATGCCAATGAATTTCCTTGTAAAAACAATAGCTAAATCATTTTATAGATTAAAAATAGGAATACTGGAGCCAAAAAGCACCTTAAAAAAAAGTATTACTCAGAGCAATAAAAGAGGTGGATTCATTATTTATTCCACCTCAAATACACTTAAGTCTTTATCTTTTTCCGTAACAAGTAGAAGAGATATTTCCATCTCCCCACGAAGCATAAGTCCAAAAACGTTTTCCTCTTGGAGACTCAAAACCTATGTGAAGCATTGTTCCTCCTAGCCCTACTTGTATATTTCTACTACTGTTCCATACCGAACATAAGTTATTCTGGGCCGTTCGTCGTTTAGAAGAAGAAGTGAAATATAAGTCAATTGATCTTGCTGTTAAATGGTCGCTTCCAGAAGCACCACCTACCGCTGAGTTATAACATTTAGGTCGATACCAATTGCGAATTTTTGTTGCTCCACCGCTTATCTTAGCTAGCTTATCAGCCCATAGAGCAAAGGCAGCCCCACGAATCCAGGCACATCTGTCTGGAAGCATATTAGAAATTCCACATTTTTTCGCAGCCGATGAATTTGCTGGAATAGACATTTCATCTGCTCTAGCTGAGCTTGCGCCCGAATCTCTTAGATAGGCTTTAAATCCACTAACCGTATTTGCATAAGCAGATTCGTCTTTTACTCTACCTCCTGCATCACGTATATCTTTCGCCCAGCGTTCCCATTCAGTACGACTCATATAATTACTGCAATTCCCAGGATTAGGAGTGGGCGTAGGTTTTGGAGTCGGCTTTGGTGCAGGCGCTGGAACTGGATCCCTAGGTTTACTACCAAAAGCATGCACTTGTTGGGTAGAAAATATCAAAGCGATCAGTGTAGTAAATAAAATCATAAATCCCCCTAGTTAAAACCTATCGGGGGACTAAATTTAGAAACTTACTAAATGTAAGCTTTTGTTTTTTTAGCGAAAGATTTAGAAACAAAAATGCCCAAACTTTAGTCAATAATGAGCTTCAAAAGCTTCTATTGTATAAACTTTGGGCAATATTGTTTAGATTTAAGAGAAAATTACTCTCCTATCCAACGAACTAAATATAGTTTTTTATCCATTCCACTTATCGCAATTGTTTTACTAGCAAAGTACGGATACACACTCCATGCACCATACATTTCACGGTCATCATTACCCATAGTTTCTGGAACAATATCAAAATAAGCGACTTCACTAAGTTTTCCTGAAGAAATTTTTGATACGTCTAGCACTCGCAAGCCAGAAGAGTAATTGGCTGCAAACGCATGGTTACCTCTCACATAAATATTATGGTCAACAGCCTTTGTTGGATAATGAAATGCGTTCATAAAACGTGGCTGCTCTAAATTAGTTAGATCAAATATAAATGTTTTCGTATTTTCTCTCGATTTCAACTCATCCATTTCATCACCTTGTAAGTAATACTGATGATTTTCTGTTAACCAGCCTTGATGAACGTAACCATAGCCTTGGTAAGCTATTACAGAGATTTGTCTTGGGTTTGCCTTATCGGTAACATCTACAATGTTCAAAGTATCTGCATTAGAAGCAACACAAATCTCACGACCACTATATCTAAGATCTGTACCGTGATAAATCACACATTGTACGTCGTGAGTATAAGTGTCTCCGCCCGCTATAGGCTTTTTACGTTCAACACCTTCAAAAATATTTCGATCCACGCAAGTTGAAAACTGAGGGTTAGCAGGATTTCTAATGTCTATCACATGCAATCCAGCATCACAGGTATTAGTACCTACCGCATAAGCAAAGCCACTATCTTCGTTAATTGCAATATTATGTGCACTACCAAATAACCGATAATGCGCCACTGGCTGCACAACTAATGTGTCGGCACTATTTCGATTTAAAATAGCCTTCAAATCTACCACCTGCATTCCATGCCCCATCGCCTCACTTACGATAAAAGCATGATTTTTGTATACTTTGATATCTCTCCATAAAATGGCAGAGGTTGCTGTGGGTATGTCTGCTAAGTGCTTTGGAGACAAAGGGTTGGTCACATCCACAACCGCAGCTTTATTAGAGAGACCCATAATAACAATTTCTCTTTTTGATTCAGGGTCTGTCCATCCCCAGATGTCGTTCCCAACAGAAGCGCCAGGAATCCCCTGCTTACTTAAATCCATTACAGACAATAGGTTCATCTGCTGACAAGGATACTCTTCTGCAAAGCCACTGGTACAAGCTATATTCGATTTTTCAGGAACTCCTAAACCAGCGAACGCCATAATGGTAAAGAACAGCAAGTGCGTCATCATTTTTTACTCCTAGGGTAGGGTTTTTTGTTATAACAATTATTATCTCAGGGCAGAAAAAAGAATAGGCTTTTTTAAGCAGATTAGGGCGGGTTTTCCATTTAGAATCGTAGCAAGAAGCCCTTAATGAATACCTGACAAGGCGCGAAGAGGAGGAATAGTGAACTCTATTCCAACGATGAGCAATAGCAGCTCAGGTGTTTTTTTTAAGAGTTTTGCAGTAGTTTATAAATTGAAAACTCGCCCTATTGAGATTCAAATTTAGGAGAATAAGAATGAAAACTCTAATTGGCTTATTAGCTGCACTTTTCCTATCACCACTATCTTTTGCCAATAGCAAATTAACTTCTGACCTTTATATCAATGGTGAAAAAACCAGTACCATTGACCCAGCAGAAGCTGCTGAATGGAAATTTCAGTTTCATGATACGATCACCGAAGAAAAGGTCACAGATTTTAGACCCTGGCATACAAGAGATATGCATTTATTGTTGATCAAAAAAGACTACTCCACTTTTACCCACGTACATGCAGATCTAATCGGTAAAACAGGAATATTTACAACAATTTTGAATCAACAATCTCACGATCCAGACAACCAACAAGCAATTGATGCCATCACTAGTCCTGGTGAATACTTTGTTTTATCTGAGGTATCGCCTCTTGATCGTCAAAGATATTCCATTACAGAAATTGTGCGCGAAACGGTCACAGCCAAGGGACAAGAAGAATATAAAGATTTTAAAATAGACTCTTCCGAGCAAAGTACTAGTGAGCACGATCACCCACCACACCATAATCCAGGCAGCATTCGAATAGAGAAATTTTTTGCTGTTAAAGGAATGCCTGACTTAGATCGCCCATGGAGAACTCCAGAAAAATTTAGCATTGAACCTGGTATCTATGGAGATATGTATCGTGTTGAGCTCACCTCTAAATCAACTAAAGGTTGTGGCGGAAATCTTATTCAATTTTTCTTGAAAACATCTAAGTGGGACTCCTCGAAAGCTGCATACACAGACTTAACCGAGTTAGACTCATGGCTAGGAATGGTCGGTGGACACGCAATTTTCTTAGAGTACTCGCCTGAAAAATCTTTAGCTGATTTAGATTTCGCCCATCTGCATGGAATGCAACATGATGGACACCCAATGATGGAGTTTGTTCATTTTGACCGTTCTATCATGAACGGAAAAAAATACCGTGCTTGGTTTCAGTTAAAAACAATGGGGAAAATTCACACCTTTCCTTTTAGCTTTATGTGGAAAGATTCATATAAAACACAAGAAAACTGTCGTTAATAAAGCGAAGCACCTATATAGGCACTTCGCTTTTTAGAGTACAATCCTGATTAATAGCAAGAAATCGCTTGCTGATATGAATTATAGCATCGACGTATACTAATATAATTTACGGTAGCAAAGCTGTCGCTAAAAGCTAAGTATCCTTGATTAGAAGCTTGGAAAGAACCCACTCTTCCGTAATCAGAGCCACCAACATATACTCTTGGGCTACCAGATGCACTTATAGTTACTAGGTCACCTGTATAAACATAAACAGTGCTTGTCCACATTCCCACTAGTGTAAAGCCTACTGGAATATTGTGATTAATCGCACATCTTTGTCCATCTGAAGATAATGTACCTAACTGACTTTGGCACCAATAAGAAAAATCAACACCAGGGCCTGGTGTAACCGGTCCGGGAGTAACTGGGCCTGGAGCTGGAGCAACTGGTGCTACGGCTGCTGTACTTCCCTCATCTTTTTTTCCACAAGAACTAAAACCTACTAATAAAATAGCGATTAACAATGGGGCATAAATCAACTTCTTCATAACTAACTCCTTTGTCCGCGGCCCTTAGAGCAGAATTCATACCAATATGCGAAATGGCCGAAAACCAGCAGGAGAAGGTAAAATAAATGTATATTACTTTGACAGTTGATTAGGGCTTAATCTCTAGAAAGCCTCAAGATTTGTTTTTTACCGTCACTACAGCAGATAGTGCTGGATCTAAAAACTTAAGCTCACCAGCGATAGGATCAATAGAAAGCTTAGCATCTCTTTCTCTTTTATATGTGGCTAAGATTTTCCCACCGGATTGATGAATACCGGATTCTATTTCGTAAATACTACTTTTCACAAAAGCCAGCGTCCATCGCAAATCAGAGGGGGTAGAACGATGAAAGTAAGAGTGCTCTTCTAATAAATGCACCCATTCAGAATGTAATCGCTCTATCGTACGATGGCTGTAAAAGCTTGTGCTATCGCCTACTCGTTGGGACAAAAGCAGTATTTGCCCCGCAGATAATAAAATCTCTGTTTTTGGTAAAGGATGATTCTCTTCTCTATGGATGCGCCCATTAAATGATTTCATGTATGCTTATCGGAAAAAAAGAGAAGGGCCTTAATAAAGTTCGCCAGCTGTTGATTATCTAGCAATACTTATAAGCCCACTGTCTGAACTACAGTTTGCTATAAAGCTACACTGTGTTTTAAGATGGCTCGGGCGCACAGGATCGAACCCTACCATGTCAATTTGATGAAGCAATTCCTGATCTACGACACGCGCTTGCCTTCTAGCCCCTGCAAACAAGTTACTAAAGTTTTTTAACTAAATTAGTTCTTAGTAGATTGGTAAAAAGTGTAAAGGATATTCCGGTTTCGTTCGTGTTTGACAAAAAAATAGTGGGCTCCAGCAAAGCGCCGAAGCCCGACCGTAAATTAATTTAATCCAGATCTAAAAGAGAAGTACCGCTGATCACGGCTCGGCCCATGCATCGATCTTGCATATTCTTCAACGCCATCTTGGAGCCGCGGAGAGAAAACTGAAACTCTCCAAGTGGAGTAGTCTCCGAGCTTCCACCCACAGCAAAGAGCTTCACGTTCGCCGTATTCCCATTCTGCAAGGCCGCGAGTTGAGCTTCCGTAAGAAAATCCAAGCTGGTAATTAATCCACCCGATTGCAATTCCAGTTCAGCGAATTCATGGCTAGTGTTGTGGGCATCCATCAGGATCTTCAGCGTTGCACCCTCACTGACGGAATAAGCAGCTGCTCGCCAGAGAACTTCATTCACTTTTAGGCTAAAGCTGGAATCGGCTAGAGGGGCGCGACACTGCGAAAAGAGCGACGCTTCCTTTTGCTTATTGATCACTCCAGCTGTAACCACTAGCACTCCGTTGGGATCCACGGTCTGGGTCACTTTCCAGGCTGCTCCACCCGAGGAATCTCTCTTGGTGAAGTAAAAGCGAGTAATTCCGTCACAATCGTAGAAGTTGAAACTTCCGTTCTGCAATAGGTCTATAGTCACGGTGCAGACATGGGTGACAATCCGGCAGCTATAGCCGAAGCAGGAAAGGCGATAAGTGGCGCCGGTTAACCAGGGCTGCCAACCTTCAATAAAAGTGGCGGTAAGGCCTTGGTTCTCTGCGCGCATTTCTAGGCTGGCACGGCGGTTGTTTCCCATGGTAGCGCTATAGTATCCGTCGTAGGGAGTGTAATCCGCTGCCTGAGAAAAACTCGGAGCGAGGCAAAGGGTCAAAGCTAGTAGTAGAGTTCGCATAATTCCTCCTTGGGGTTTGCATTGATCACATCACAACTAAGGGTATAGGTCTTTTACGATGGTGTCAGATCCTTTTTGAAACCAAGCTGCATTAAATTTCCTATATATTGGTGCTCCATGGACGCTTACCAAGCTAAAAGAAAAAATTTTATTGATGGCTTATTGCACCCGAAGTCGTCCCGCCGTCTAGGTGTTTCTCTTTAGGGGTTGACGGAGGGTTTATGGCTCACTTCACTCGCAACCGAGGGTACTTTTTAAACTACCGCTTTGTATCACCGCTTAAAACTGTTTTTAGGGAAGTTGGTTCGGGCACACAGGATCGAACTGTGGACCCCTACCATGTCAAGGTAGTGCTCTGCCGCTGAGCTATGCCCGAATCGCTAAGATGTGCCTCTCACAGCTACTAATTGGAAAGCACACCCAACAGAGCTATCAGAATTTGAGACAAAAAAAAACGGGAAAGATCTTGTTGAGATCTCTCCCGCTAATACGCCCTCGTATTGGCAAGGGCGCGTTAAGAAGTTAAGTGCTTCTTAAGAAATTAGAACATCACGCCTGTAGTAAAGTGGAAGGCTGTTGTTTTCATTTCTTGACCACCGTTTGGTGATTGGTAAGCTAGACCGTCGGTAGCTGCTCCAGTAACTTGTAGCTTCTCTTTTTCTTTCATGAAGAAACCTTTGAAACCCAAGTGGAAGTTATCAGCCAAAGCATAACCAGCAGAGAATACGTGACCTTTGTTATCAGCCAAGAAATCGCTATTGGTGTATGTATTGATTACAGAAGCAATACCTTTAGATTGGTAGGTATAGCCAACTGTGAAGTCATGAGCTTTCTCTAAAGAGCCATATACTAGGCTTCCAGAGAACATTGACTTGCTAACTTCTGGCTCTCTTACAGTTGCAGCACCGTAACCAGCTACAGAGTTTGTGTTCAAGATTGATTTCTTGTTCATCACGTACTCAAGAGATAACTTCAAGTTATAAGGAAGTGACCACTTGTTGTAGAAGTGCCACTGTCTTGGGTTATGCACTCTATATGCATAAGCTGTGATATCAGCAGCTGGTGTTGTACCTGTGTTTAAGTTTTCGATAGTTGTTGTTAAACCACCACGAGAACGGTTTGTATTTGAGTCATCAGTCCAAACATAATAACCAACAGCAAAGAAAGTCTCGATTTCATCGGTGAACTTCCAAGTCATATGTGGTTGGAACGCCATTAAAGTGTTCATATGGCTAGAGCTGGTTGCTGTAGCTTTCAAGTTTTCGTTAGTAGAATAGGTAGAAGCACCGTTTGCACCACCAGATTTAGCACCTGTGATGTACTGCGCTGCGTTCAAACCGAACATACCCATTTTCCACTGCCAACCGAATCCGTCCCAGCGAGCATCTTTGTCGAATAAACCTTGGCCAACTGAATCATAAGCCAATGCGTTCATTTGACGACCAACTGTTACGTTAAAGTTAATATCACCAAAATCTCTTAAATAGCGAAACCAAGCTTGCTCTAATGCAATAGTAGCATCTCCACCAGCTGTGAATGTTGTATAAGAAGAAGTTGCAGAACCTGTTGTTCTGATTCCAGCTCCCCACTCTACGTTTTCCCATCCACCATTAGCACCGATACCAGCGGTATACTGATGTTGTTTCGTGGTGATTTCGTTTGTCGCTTTTTGTCCTGCTGTACCTGCCGCAGCGGTAGACGACATCGCCTCGTTATTTTTAATAATTCTATATCTCCAGCCCGCATGACCAGACCATTTCATATCACCTGCAAATGCAGTCGTTGCAAATAAACTCGCAACTGCCAATACTGTTAGTTTTTTCATCACTTAACTCCTATTTTAAATCTGCTCCACTTTACTGTAGAGCTCTGCAAACGTACTACGTTGAACTTCTCAACTTCGAAAGCCATTCAACCACTGCCTGTTTCACTCTCGACTATTGCTAGCCCTCACCAAAACAAACCGCGATCTATTTTGAGCCTACGAAGATGCTGAAAAAAATTTTTCAGCATTTTCAGCAAGCTCTAAACATTTCATAACTTTCATTAACAGATTTAAGCAGGTAGACGATTGTGTCAATACCAACTAAAAGAATTTTATCAATTTTCCAAACGCTAAGCGCAATATATACACGGTTAAAGGTATGCACTCGTGCGTTGCACGAAAGAAATGAGGCAGAATCGAGAAAGTTTTCTTACAATATAAAGATGCCGACAAAAAAAAATTCGCTAAACACCCACTCCCTTGCGCTCGACCTCATGGGTTTTCTTTTCTTTCTATTCACTGTGGTCGTTCTACTATCGCTATTAACTTATACCGCATCTGATCCATCCTACTTTACAGCTACAGGATCTAGCACGATCCAAAATAAAGCGGGGATAATCGGTAGTCATCTAGCGTCTCTATTGTTTCAGACACTAGGGTTAGGCTCTTTTTTATTTTCTCTGCTACTACTATTCTCTTCGGTAGCTTGCTTTCGTAGAATTTCAAAACAAGCTTGGTTCATCAATATCCCCAGTTTATTTCTATTTCTTATTTCGGCCACTGCTTGCTTCAGCCTACTAAAGCCTTTTTTTCTTTGGGGTGGCAGCCGAATTCCCTCTGGAGGAATGCTAGGGAATCTTTCTGGCGGCTTTTTCCGCTCATACCTAAATACGCCTGGAGCAGTAATTCTTTGTTTAAGCTTCTTGCTACTGTCTTTTAGTCTCTCTTCAAAAATCAGCTTGAGAACAATTTTTCTATTCTCTTGGTTAGGCATCTCGAAGCTTGGCCTTATGATAGCAGGGCTTACGATCTACATTTTTTTGGCTGTATGGGATTTTCTTTCTCGCTCTTATGAGTCAGCACTACCTATTCTCAAAAATAGACTTAATGAAGCAAACCGTATTTTCTTACAGACACTAAAAAACGCAATACATGCAATTGCAGAAACCTTTTCGAGAAAACCTATTCTTATTGAACCTGAGATAAAGCAGGCACCAATTATTGAAACCACAAATAGCACTGCCGGCAGTACTTCGATGCACAACGAACTCGACTCATCAGAGATTGAAGATGAAGAATCTAATGAAAATAGATCTCCATCAAACGACCCAGAAATTATTTATGACTCCAATCATGAAAACTTCTTCGATGCTCCAGAAGAAATGCAAGTGTCACACGGACAAAAAAGTTTTGCAGGTGCAGGGATTTTAGGCTTTGTAAAAAAAGCGAGCAAAGACCATGAGAGAACCATAAAGAATGCTCTTGGTAAAAAAGTGAACTATCAGATTCCTTCCATGAGCTTATTACACACACCAATCAATGAAGAGTCTAAAATCGATAAAGATGAACTCGTAAAACAATCAAAATTAGTTGAAGAAAAGCTTGCAGACTTTAATGTTAAAGGCGCTGTCTCTGCTGTAAAGCCAGGCCCTGTTGTGACCATGTTTGAATTTAAGCCCGCTGCCGGAGTAAAAGTAAATGCTATTTCGAATCTTTCGGATGACCTAGCACTGGCCTTATCAGCAAAAAGCATTCGTATTGTGGCCCCTATCCCAGGTAGAGATGTCGTGGGCATCGAAGTTCCAAATCGCAACCGTCAATCGGTTCTACTCAAAGAGATTTTAGTGGCTGAAACTTTTCAATCTAAAAATCACTCTATTCCGATCGCAATCGGAAAAGATATTTTGGGATCGCCCGTAGTTGCCGATCTAAAAAAAATGCCTCACTTATTAGTTGCGGGAACCACTGGATCTGGGAAATCTGTTTTTATTAATACACTCATCTGCTCTATTCTTTATAAATTTAATCCCGAAGAGCTAAAGTTAATTCTTGTAGACCCAAAACAGCTAGAGTTAGCACCTTACAACCATATTCCACACTTACTACTCCCAGTTGTAACAGAGCCAAAAAAAGCAAGCCTTGCTCTTCAATGGTCTGTTGTTGAAATGGAAAGAAGATATAGAGTAATTGCGGCTTCAGGCACTAGAGATCAAGAGGGCTATAATAAAAAACTTCAACAGCTTGGAGAAGAGAAAATGAACGCTCTTCTAGATAAAAATAAACTTGATAGTAACGACAATTTAACAGCCGAGCCTATGCCAAAACTAGTGATCATCATCGACGAATTAGCAGATCTTATGATGACAGCCAAAAGTGATGTAGAAAATAACATCTGCCGCCTAGCTCAAAAGGCAAGAGCTGCTGGGATTCATTTGGTTCTCGCTACACAGAGACCTTCAACTGATGTGATCACTGGCTTAATTAAAGCAAATCTGCCTTCTAGAATTTGTTTTAAGGTTAGCTCTAAAGTAGATTCACGTGTGATGTTCGATGCCATGGGTGCAGAGCGCTTAATCGGTATGGGCGATATGCTTTTTATGCCGCCAGGCGATTCTACTTTAGTACGAATGCATGGGGCCTATATTTCTGTAGAAGAAGTAGATCAAATTACCTCTGCCTGGAAAGCTCAAGGCCAACCTACTTATCGCGAAGACATTTTAATTGATCCAGAAGAAGAATCGATGATCCGTGGATTTGACGAAAAAGAAGCAAATGACCCTCTCTACCAACAAGCTTTGGATGTCGCATATACCTCTGGAGCCATTAGTGCTTCTTACCTGCAGAGAAGACTAAGAATTGGCTACAATAAAGCCGCTCGTTTTGTAGAAATGATGGAAGCACAAGGCATTGTTGGCCCCGCCGATGGATCGAAGCCACGTCCAATACTCGGGCCTAGACCTTAATTTATTAAATTTATTTGTCTTTTTCAGGTCTTTTGCTTGCCTATTATTTATTGACTTTTTTACCTCAGCAAAATACATTGCACTGCATTAAATATTAAGCTATTAGGATTGAAATGAAACTTTTACCTCTTACTCTAATAATAACCTTATTTGCTATTACTAGCATTGCCACAAACGCCAATGCCGGCACCAATATTTCTCTAGAATGCAAAAATCGCGGATCCACTATAAGAGTGGCTGGGGATATACCCGGAGAGTTTTATCCTGAATACAACTTGAGTGTAAAATTTAGAGAGAATAATAGACCTCAAGAAATCAAACATTATGCTGAAATATGGACAGAAACCTTAAAGCGGAATGCTCGCATTAGCATCAATGAAGACTTAGATAATGGTGTTCTTTCTTTTGTTTCTGAAGAACTTGATGACGAAAACCTAGCTGCAACTCAAGTCAAACTATACGCACTTCCTAAAAGTGTTCGTCCCATTCGTCAACAGAAGAACGAAAAACGATATCGATTCGAAGCCCAGATATCGATTAAAAATGGCGATAATTACCTTAACGACAAAATGGTTTGTTTAACAAAACAAGACCTATAGAACTAGTTTTCACTCAAAGTACTCTTGAATACTAAATACGAGTCACGAAGGTTTCACTAATACGGTCATGAAAATACTGACCATCTCTTCGACTTAATCCCATGAAAAATGGAATGCCAAATGCCATATAAGAAAACAGGCACATACTAAAGCGGCTCAAGAGTGCTGAAAGATTCGCCTCATCCCCCTTTGCGTCACAAACTCTTAATCCGAAAAGTCCAAGACCAAATGTTCTACCAAAAAAATAAGGCATCCCAATAAAATATAGCATTATCAAAGAAGTGAAAGATCCAATGACTATTTGTTGATAGCCATACTGCATTGCTTCACTCCAAAACAATTGATTGTCCATGCTTAACTCGACGCTCCCATTTAAGTGCAGCGCCATAAACCCCATCATGATTCCTTTTGCTAAAAACGTACTAAACCCATATACGATAGATACGTCTACTATATGAGCAAGGCCTCTCTTATGACCAATCCCAGAGGTATTCAGACTCATTTTATGACTCGACGAAACCACTGTCAGTTCATGGCTTTTAGACTCGTTAGGTGTAGCAATTTGTTCTAAATTCGATAAAACAGGAACAGGCATTCTTGGCAGTTCTCCTCTATAGATTCTTATCGGCTTCTCATGAAATGATCTTAAAAATTCTCGTGTTTTATCCATTGCCAAGGCAAAAGGCCTCATGCTAAGACCATTTCCAATACACACACTCTCCTCTTTTTTCCGCCCCCGCGGAAAAAATTGTTTAAGTGCTTGAAATTATTTGAGTTCAGAGAGTGGAGGCTTAACTTAAACCACTGAAAGGGGATTATAATGCCTAACGTCGTCATGAAAGACCTGCTCGAAGCAGGCGTTCACTTCGGTCACCAAACAAAAAGATGGAACCCAAAAATGAAGCCTTATGTTTATGGGGCACGAAACGGGATCTATATTATAGACCTACAAAAAACCTTAAATTTAGCTCGCGACGGTGTCGACTTTGCTAAAAAAGTTGCTTCTGAAGGGAAAAAAATTCTTTTCGTAGGAACAAAAAAGCAATCTCGCGATATCGTAAGTAGCGAAGCTAAAAGAGCTGGCCAGTTCTGTGTAACCCACAGATGGTTAGGTGGAACACTCACAAATTACACCACCATTAAAGCTTCTATTGATCAGTTAAAAAAATACAATGCGATGGAAGAAGCTGGTGAACTTCAACAACTCAACAAAAAACACTTAGCTAGAATCACCAAACACAGAGAGAAATTAGAAAAAAATCTAGGTGGTATCACAGAAATGAGAAAGCTTCCTGGTGCGCTTTTCATTATTGATCCTTCTAAAGAAAAAACAGCTGTTCTAGAAGCAAATCGCCTAGGGATTCCTGTGATTGCTATCGTTGATACCAACTGTGATCCAGAAGGCATTGATTATGTTATCCCTGGAAACGACGATGCGATTAAATCTATCCGCTTATTCTGCGGATTAATGGCAGAAGCTTGTATTGAGGGTAACGATAAATACCAAGAAAGACTTCGTGCAAATGAAATTCAAGAAGAAAAAGTAGAAGAAAATGTTGCTCCAGTTTCTCGATTCGAAGGTCACGTTGACTTAATTACTCCAGATGAAGCTGAACTTGCTATGCAACAAGATGCCTCTACTGAAGGTGAAGAAACTAAGTAATTTTTAAATTTTAAGAAAGGATTAGTCATGGAAATTAATGCTGGCACTGTAAAGCAATTACGTGAACGAACAGGTGCAGGAATGATGGACTGTAAGAGAGCTCTTACAGAGACCAAAGGAAATATCGAAGATGCTATCGAGTATTTACGAAAAAAAGGCTTATCATCAGCTGCGAAAAAAGCTGGTCGTGCTGCTTCAGAAGGTATTATTGGTAGCTACGTACACTCAAATGGAAAAGTAGCCGTTCTTGTAGAGGTCAATTGTGAAACAGACTTCGTAGCAAGAAACGAAGGCTTTCAAATTTTTGCCAAAGACATTGCTATGCATATCGCAGCTGCGGCTCCGCTTTGTGTAGTTCCAGAAGAAATGCCAATGGATTTCATCGAAAAAGAAAAAGAAATCGCAATGGCTCAAATGAAAGCTGATCCTAAAATGGCCGGTAAGCCACAAGCTGTATTGGATAAAATCATCGAAGGTAAAGTGCAAAAAATCTATGATGAACAATGCCTAATGAGTCAAAAATTTGTAAAAAATCCTGACCTAACAATTGCTCAGTATTTAAGTCAAACTATTGCAACCATTGGTGAGAATATTTTGATCACAAGATTTTCACGCTTTGTTTTAGGTGAAACAACCAAAGCCGCTGAGACCCAAGAACAGGAGAACTAATGCCAGAAAACACGAGTAAGCCAGCTTATAAACGAATCCTATTAAAGCTCTCAGGAGAAGCTTTAGCTGGAAACCGTGGTTTCGGCGTAGATCTAAACATTCTAAAAACCCTAGCTGAAGATATTAGAGAAATTCATCAGCTAGGTGTTGAAATAGCCATCGTCATTGGAGGAGGAAACCTCTTTCGCGGAATGCAAGCATCTGAATCAGGAATGGACAGAGCCTCTGCAGACTATATGGGAATGCTAGCAACTGTAATGAATGCGTTGGCTATTCAAGATGCCCTCGAAAAAATTAACGTATACACTCGAGTACAATCTGCTATTGAAATGCAAGAAATCGCTGAGCCTTATATTCGCAGAAGGGCTGAAAGGCATTTAGAAAAAGCACGGGTAGTAATTTTCGCTGCAGGGACGGGAAACCCATTCTTTACTACAGACACAGCTGCTGCTTTGCGAGCCTGTGAAATTGGTGCTTCTGTATTGCTAAAAGCTACCAAGGTAGACGGTGTATATGATTCAGATCCTGTAAAAAATCCAAATGCGAAGAAATTCTCAGAACTAAAATATATTGATGTACTAAACCAGGGTTTAGAGGTCATGGATTCTGCGGCAATTTCTCTTTGTATGGACAACGAAATGCCAATCATTGTGTTTAATATGAATATCCGTGGCGCAATGAAAGATGTGATTCTAGGCAAAAAAGTTGGTACTTTAATTTTACCTAATAAATAAGGAGACGGCCATTGAAGGACATAATTGAAAAATTCGAACAAGCAAATACTCAAGCACTAAAAGCTCTTAAAGAACATCTATCAAAAGTACGTACAGGTAGAGCGAATGTGATCTTACTTGATGGCATCATGGTAGACTATTACGGAACACCGACTCCGATTAAACAAGTAGCTAATTTATCTACACCAGACGCAAGAACCATCCAAGTACAAGCGTGGGAGACTTCATTGCTACCTGCAATTGAAAAAGCGATTATCGGATCTAATATAGGTCTTACTCCTATGAATGACGGAAAATTAATCCGAGTTCCTGTGCCACCGCTTACAGAAGAAAGAAGAAAAGACTTAGTTAAACAATGTAAAAAAATGGCAGAAGAAACCAAAGTATCTGTTCGAAACAATCGAAGAGATGCAAATGATGCCCTAAAAAAACTAGAAAAAGATGGTGGACTTTCTGAAGATGAATCTAAACGCGTACAAGATGACATACAGAAGCGCACCGACTTATCAGTAACTGAAGTTGATAAGATTCTCGCTGAAAAAGAAAAAGAAATTCTTACTATTTGATAACAGAGGCCTATGGGAGCTCAACTACCTAAGCATATTGCGATCATTATGGACGGTAATGGTCGTTGGGCGAAAAGGCGAAAGCATAATCGCGTTTTTGGGCACTCTCGAGGTGTTGAGCGTGCTCGCTCTGTAACCAGAGAGTGTGCAAAACTAGGAATAGAGGCACTTACCCTATACACATTCTCTACAGAAAATTGGAACCGCCCAGAAACAGAAGTAAATTTTTTAATGAAGCTTCTACTTCGATATCTCAAACATGAAACTCAAGAGTTAATTGAAAATAATCTTCGATTCAAGGCCATCGGCTTTCTTAATATGCTACCGAAAGCTATTCAAACTGAATTGTCCAGACTCGAACAAGCCACTTCATCTAATACAGGAATGAGATTAAATATTGCACTCTCTTATGGCTCTCGCCAAGAACTCACCTCTGCATTTAAAGCATTGGCACATAAATTAATAACAAATGAAATGTCTTTACAGGACATCACAGAACAAAAAATCGAAGAACACCTATTTACAAGAGAATGCCCAGACCCTGATCTCTTGATTCGTACTGGAGGAGAACAAAGAATCTCTAATTTTTTACTTTGGCAAATGGCCTATACAGAGCTTTATTTTGTAGAAAAATGCTGGCCAGATTTTGAAATCGCTGACTTAAAATCAGCAATAGATTCTTTCGACTCTAGAGAAAGAAGATTTGGAAACGTAGGCAATGAATCGAGAGCATAAATTACGTTGGATAGCCGCAGTCTTAGGAGCTTGTTTTTTATTTGGTTCGTATTACTTTTTAGGCCATTTGGGACTCATTCTATTAACAATTTTAATTTCTTGTGTGGGCTACTGGGAATTTCTTAGTTTTCTAGAATTAAAAAAATTTCCAAAATTCTCTTCTTTAATTGCAGGGATTTTTTTATCTTCTTGGCTTAATTTTTCGTTACCAGGCGAAACCCTAGCACTTTTTTTGGCTATTTTTTCTCTCGTACTAGTCTCTATGGCGAGAGCACACCAAGGGCCCCAAGAGATTCTTACGCATGAATACCAGTCACTACAATTTCGCACCTTTGGTCTTGTTTACCTGGTATTCTTTTCTTCTTTTGTACCAAAAATCCACACCCTTCCCTTCGGATCAAGTGCAATTCTTTTTCTGCTTCTACTCATTTGGGGAGGCGACACTGCCGCTTATTATGGGGGAAAACTTTTAGGAAAACATAAGCTCTCATCTTTTATTAGCCCGGGTAAAACCTGGGAAGGCTCGATTGCGGCACTTTTGTTTTGCGCATTCTTGGCTGTAGGCTTTTCTCATTACGGTTTAAGCCCTATCCCCACACTAACGCTGATTGTTATTTCTATACTTACCTCTGCTGTTGCTCAATTAGGAGACCTAGTAGAGTCTTTTGTGAAGAGGGCACACAGCCGCAAAGATAGTGGAGGTATTATTCCAGGGCATGGTGGAGTATTCGACCGTTTCGATAGCCTTATTTTGGCCGCTCCCTTCTTCTATTTTCTTTTGGTTTTCAGCCTATAAGCAGATCGTGCTAAACTCTTTCCTATGCCAGCATTTATACAACCAATTTTAGGTACTTTAGAATACGCTTTCGCCATCATAACTCTACTTGGAGGAGTGATTGCCATCCACGAGTTAGGACACTTTCTTTTTGCAAAATGGTGTGGAATCAGAGTCGATACTTTCTCTATCGGCTTTGGCCCCAAACTATTTGCAAAAAAATTTGGAGAAACCGAGTATTGCTTATCCCTGATTCCTTTAGGTGGGTTTGTAAAAATTTACGGACAAGATCCAGAAGAATTAGAAAAAGACGAAAACCCTACTCCAGAACGTGCCTTCGTCAAAAAAAGTTTATTACAAAAAATTTCTGTTCTTTTTGGTGGACCACTTTTTAATTATCTCTTAGCTATAGCAATTTTCGCTCTCCTAGCTGTAGCTGGTGTACAAAAATTACCTGCGGTTGCTACAAGAGTTGTCTCCTCTTCTCCAGCGTTTGATGCTGGATTACGCTCAGGCGATGTTATTTTAAGCATTGATGGTGAAAAAACAAAAACCTACGACGAGGTCCTAAGCTTTATTGCTAAAAACCCAGATAAGACATTGAATTTTTCTATTTTGCGTGACGGATTACCTGTCAATCTTGATATTCCTGTTCAAAAAGAACATGCACTAACTCCCTATGGTGAACCTTCAATTGCAGGGCTCTTAGAAGGAATCGATCCGCTTGCTCGTGAGCCAATTATGGCAACAACAGTAAAGGGCCAACCTTGGGGATTCGAATCCGGAGATAAAATTTTATCTGTTTCGGGTACTGCAATTAGCTCGTGGGAAGATTTAGAAAAAGTTTTAGAGAAATACCTACAGTCGCACCCAACTCAAGTCGTTTTTGAAGTTGAAAGATCGGGAAAAAAACTAGAGTTAATAGGCTCAATTAAATCGTCTGCGAAATATTCATCGGCTATTGATTTTCTAAACAAAAACGGAATCTATAATCCAGAGCTTTTCATTCAAGAAGTCATGCCAGACTCACCTGCAGCGATTGCTGGAATAAAAAAAGGTGATCGCATTGTTAGCGCAAACGGAAAAAACGTTTTTAGTTTTGAACACCTAAGAACAGTAATTCAAAACACTGGTGAATCTCTTTTAGGAAAAGAAACTGCGAATAAAGAGGCAACATTCCCTATCGTTATTGAAAGGGAGGGGAAAAATACCACTCTTCAATCTTCTTTAAAATCTACTACTGGCAAAGATCTTTTAGGTAATACTATCGTGACCTATACCATCGGAATAGCTTCTGATGGCAAACCTAAAATGCCTTCGAATATTCTTTTTGAAAGAACATTAAACCCCTTCAAAGCGCTCTGGATCGGCTCAGCAGAGACACTTAATCACACTATAATGACAGTAGTTGGATTAAAAAAACTTGCCTTTGGAGAGGTGTCAGCAAAAACAGTTGGCGGGCCTATTATGATCGGGAAAATCGCTGGAGATACGTTCTCGCATCGCGGGTGGAGAGATTTTTTAAGAATCATGGCGATCATATCCATTAGCCTTGGTGTATTTAATTTGATTCCTATCCCTATCTTGGATGGCGGTCATATTGTATTTGCTGTAGTAGAATCTATTCGTGGCAAACCGATTCCACAAAGTGTACAACAAGCAGCTCTTAAAGTTGGGCTTTCTTTGATTCTCGTGCTTATGGTTTTTGCCATCTACAATGATGTCACTAGAGTTCTCCCATAAGTTTTATGGGAGAACTACATCTAGCTCTTGATACTTCTAGTTCTATACCAATTGCCTGCATAGCAAAAAAATCTGAGCTTCTTCTAGAGTGGTCTGGCGAAGAGGGAATGAAGCATCACGAAACTCTATTACAAGGCATACATTCACTTTTCTCAAAAACAAAAACTAGACCACAGGACTTATCTTTTATCTCTGTTGGTATAGGCCCTGGTCTTTTTACCGGCCTTCGTATCGGAATCACTACTGCTAAGTTTCTCGCAGAACCTATTACGATTTCTTGTGTACCCGTGTCTTCTCTTGAAGCCCTTCTGTACCCGTATCTAGATTCTGCTCAAAGAGTTTGGGCCATTGGAGATGCTCGCTCTGGTAGAATTTATTATCGCAGCTCTTTAGACCAAGATGACTCTAATGAAAAAATAGGATTCCCCGACGACTTATCGTCTCTAATGAAAGAGGGTGACCTCGCCTGTGGAGAAGGAGCACTCCTATATAAAGATAAGTGGCCAAGTGGAATACAGGTTCTTGAAACCCCTCTTGCTGCAAGCTCTATAGCGCACCTTGGTTATCAGAAATTTCAAAAAAGTGATACATTACCGCCAGAAAAGTTAGACGCAAAATATTTGAAAATAGATTCTTATCAATATGAAAAAAAATAATTACTTGATCGAAATTGATATCAGCCAAGGTGAGACTAAACGCGCAAAAGTTACCATTCATGCTAAAGACATACCACTACCTCCCTCTTTAGATTTTCCCGTATGGACACCTGGAAGCTACTTAGTAAGAGAGTATTCGCGCCACATCACGCTCTTACACCCTGGAGAAAAGCGAGAGAAAAATCGTTGGTATATAGGAACGAATACTAAAAAAGTATCCTATGAGGTTTATTGTAACGAAAAAACAGTGAGAACCTCTTATATAGAAGAAAACTATGCGGTACTCGTAGGGGCTACATTACTTCCGTTTTTACCAGGGAGTTTCACAGTTACATTAAAGGTCTCTCCAGAGACAAAATTCGTTCAATCTGCTTTAAATTTTAAAAAAACAAAGAAAAATATATGGACGGCAAATGTACGCGACTATGACCAGTGGGTAGACTGTCCTATCGTAACAGCAATCTCCGACCATGGAGAAATTCAAAAATTTAAAATTCACGGTATTACCCATCACATCGCCTGGGTCGGTACTGCCTGCAATAAACCAATGGGAGACATCACAGAGGCCTTTAAAAAAATTGCTCAACAGACGATTCGAATGTTTGGTGGGGCTCCCTTTAAGGAGTATTGGTTTCTTCTGCACTTTGGTCAAAAGCATTATGGTGGTTTAGAGCATAGAAACTCTCAGTTGAGTCAATTTGATGGTTCTTTACTTCATGAAAAAAAATTATGGGATGGCTTTTTGCGGCTTATTGCTCATGAGTATTTTCATTCCTGGAACGTAAAATCTATTAGACCCAAAGCTCTGGGCCCGTTTAATTATTTTGCTGAAAACTATACGCAAGATATCTGGTTTGCCGAAGGGCTTACTGATTATTTTGATGATCTAATTCCTCTAGCTTGCGGATTCATAGACTCTAAAGCTTACTGGGAATCAAGAATCAAAGATGCAAATCTTCTAACCGATGGACTACCTGCTCACTCTAGGAGATCGCTTGCTGATACGAGCTTTGATGCCTGGATTCGCTATTATCGCCCAGATGAAGACAGCATCAATACAGATGTAAGCTATTACTCTAAAGGTGCACTCTTGGGTTGGTGCTGGGATGCGCACTTACAAAAAAGTAGCAAAAGAAAATGGTCTCTTGAAAAACTTATGAAAGAGATTTGGAAAGAATTCGGAGTAGACGAATCGGAGACTTTGCAAAAAGCTCAACCAGGATTTACAAGAACTCAGCTTTTGTCTTTTGCCGAAGCCAAAACAAAAATAAAACAAAAGTCTCTTGTAGAAGACTGGGTAACAGCTAAGAAACCACTTCCTTGGAAAAATGCAGCTAAATACTTCGGTGTCGAAATAAAAGAAACAGTAAAAGATCTTTTTTTCCATTCTACTGGAATCGTACTTCAGCAAAAAGAAGGATTACGAGCACATAAAGTTCTCTCTAATTCTGCTGCTGAACAGGCTGCTATAGCGCCTGGAGATGAAATCCTCGCCATAAATAATGTTCGCATTACAGATATAGAAAACGCACAAAAAGCCATCGATGCTATTAAAGAAGCAAAAGAGTTTTCTCTATTAATTAGTCGAACAGGCCGCATTTATATAAAAAGCCTTCGCATTAAAAAGCATAAAGAAGTTGGCGTGGAGTATACCCTTGATCTTCAAAAAAGCACTATCCGCTAAAGTAGCAGTACTGATACGAACCAAAGATCGCCCGCACTTTCTTAGAAGAACTTTAGACGATCTTGCTCAACAAACAATGCGTGATTGGTGTGCTGCAATCATTAATGACGGCCCAGATGCTGCAAGTATTCATGCGACATTAGAAACTTATCCAGAAAATTTTCGAAAAAAAACAACTGTACTTACCCTGCCCCAAACCATCGGTAGAGGCACAGGGCTTCATTTGAATTTGGGAATCAAACATACAGACTCTGATTATATAACCATACATGATGATGACGACACCTGGGATACAAGATTTCTTGAAAAGACTCTTCAATCTATAGAAGGTTATTCAGCTGTAGTAACACAATCTTATCTGATTAAAGAAGAAGTGCTAGAGAATGCTCTCGTAGAGAAAAGCAAAGAAATTTATGAACCTTGGCAGCAGCATGAAATTTCACTATTTCGCTTAGCTGAGAGCCTAACTTTTCCTCCTATTGCCATGATTTTTCGTCGCTCTATTCTACCTATAATCGGTGCGTTTGATGACAAACTAGGCCCACTAGAAGACTGGGAATTTGCTCTTAGATTATTCTCCGAAGGTCCCGTATTTTTTCTTGAAGAGCCTTTGGCAAATTACCACAAGCGCATAAATGCAGACGAAATAAACAGTAATACCCAAGAAAAATTACAAAAACTTTATGGTAAATTAGATATTGCCATCCGAAATAAATTCTTAAGAGAAGACCTTCGTACAGGAAAAATGGGGCTTGGTTTTTTATTAAATATATCCGCGAATCAAGGACGAATTCTTAGAGAGTTATTGCAAGAAAAATGAGTACCGTAGCTATTGCCTATCTTTGCAGAGAAAAAGATGAAGAAGAAATTGTTTATTGCTTACAGTCCATTGCGAAAAATACTATAGACCATACAAATCTAAAAATTTTCTTAATCCACAAGCAAATTTCTCTTTTTTTTAGAGAGCAGGTGTTAACACAAATCCCTTCTAGCCTTGAAGTCGAGTGGATAGAAGTTTTTCCTCATTCTTTCTTAAACGACCTAAAAATTACTGCATTATCTCAACTAGAAATACTTATTTCTAAAGAGATTGAAACTCTACTTGTACTACAGGGATCTTTATATTTTCACTCAAGCGTCCATGAGGTTTTGCGTCTTACTGTCGAGAAAGTTTCCATGGCACGAAATTTACAAGACCAATACCAGACTGCCGCAAAAGAATTTTTAACCGTTTGGAAAAAGAAAGATATTTCACCATCAGAAATTTATTTCAATACAAACGTAATCTTAATCAATAGAAAGTACTGGCAAAGAGAAGATCTATCTCAAAAGATTCATCGCACCTATGAAGACCTTGAAGCTAAGAATATCCCTAATTCACTACTTATCAATATAAGCTTAAAAAATGACATTGAACCATTAGCTGAGGTATGGAACAAACAGATTCCACGGCAAGAGTATTTACAAAACAAAAGTCCAGAGAAGAATAAAAACGCAAAACTCATCCAAGCCCTTTAATGACACTTTAGATAATCGAAATAGGAGCAATTAACTAATTGATATTATTAATTATTTTATTTCACACGAAAGCAGTAAAAAACTATACTTTCTTCTTAAATTTTACAGCTACAGCTGGTAATTCTAGCTTATGACCCCTATCGAAATCCAAAAAAAAGCGATCGATCTTTTAGCATCAAATTCTTTCGAAAAAGAAAATTTAGCTTGGACAGCTGCACTTATCGATCACACTATCCTAAAAGTAGAGACTACCAAAGCACAAGTACAAGCAGTATGCGAAGAAGCACTAGAGTATGGATTCGCCACGGTTTGTGTTCGCCTCGCTCATCTTAAATTGGCTGCTAATCTTTTAGAAGGTTCATCTGTTAAGCCCATAGCAGTAGTTGGGTTTCCAACAGGAGCAGAAAGCACCAAAGAGAAAGTTTTTGAAACGCGCGAAGCACTCTCTTTGGGAGCAAAAGAAATCGATATGGTAATCTCTATAGGTCAAACCAAAAGCCATGAGTGGAAAAATGTATTTCAAGATATAGCTGAAGTTGTCCTTGCGGCTGAAAAAACTCCCGTAAAAGTGATCCTAGAAACATGCGCTCTCACAAATGAAGAAAAAATAGCCGCTTCGGCTATCGTAAAATCAGCAGGAGCAGCCTTTGTAAAAACATCTACAGGATTCTCAACCGCTGGAGCCACAGTAGAAGATATCACTCTTATGCGATCTATAGTCGGCCCCGTTATGGGTGTAAAAGCAAGTGGAGGCATACGAACACCAAAAGATGTTTTGACTATGCTTGCCGCCGGAGCAAATCGCATCGGTGCCTCAGCGGGACCAGCACTTATTGGAGCAAAAAAAGCTGATCGAAAAGAAGGGACTAGTCTATACTAGTAAGCGGTATGAGTCGTTATAAAAGAATTTTTCTCACCGTATTGGATAGTGTAGGCATTGGAGAAATGCCTGATGCCGCTGATTTTGGTGATAAAGGAGGCGATACTTTAGGAAATATTTTACGTAATGTAAAAAATCCTAGTCTTCCTAATTTAGAAAAAATGGGTTTAGGTTGCATTCGCTCCCTTGAAGGAATCACTTGCCCCACAAAAACCATAGCTTACTACGGTAAATGCGCAGAACTTGCGAAGGGAAAAGATACAACAACTGGTCACTGGGAAATGAGTGGCCTAGAAGTAACAAGGCCTTTTCCTACATTTTACGACGGCTTTCCTGAAGATTTTATCCAAAAATTTATTGCTGAAGCGAAAGTTGATGGTGTGTTAGGAAATATTCCAGCTAGCGGAACAGAAATTATACAAACATTTGGTGATGAACATACTCTATCTAAAAAACCTATCGTATATACGAGCGCTGACTCGGTTTTTCAAATTGCCTGTCACGAGGAACACTTTGGCCTAGATCGATTATATGAAATCTGTAAGGTGGCAAGAACTCTCTGTGATGATTTAGGTGTGGCTAGAGTAATTGCTCGACCATTTATTGGATCAAACGGAAAATACACTCGAACAAAAAATCGAAAAGACTACTCTGTAGCATTGCCAGACACAACCTTAATGGATCACCTGCTATCGGCCTCTGTTAAAACCATCAGTATCGGAAAAGTGGCAAGCATTTATTCTGAGCAAGGATTTTCTGAAAAAATAAAAGCCTCAGATAATAGAGAAATTTTTTCTGCAATTCTTACCCAAATCCAAAACTTAGATTCTGGTTTTGTATTTGCCAACCTAGTCGACTTTGACATGCTTTATGGCCACAGAAGAAACATTCAAGGTTACTATGATGAGCTTGCTTGGTTTGATCAAAATATTCCCCTTTTGTTTCAAAACCTAAAAGAAGATGATTTATTGCTTTTTACTGCTGACCATGGAAACGATCCAACCTTTCATGGCTCTGACCACACTAGAGAGTATGTTCCTCTTTTAGCTTACTCTATAAAAAGCCAAAAAGATGGTGGGGGCAATCTAGGTATTCGACAATCTTTTGCAGATATCGGACAAACCATTTTAGAAAATTTTGTTCCTAAGAAAAAATTAAAAATTGGTAAAAGCTTTTTACAGGAGCTTATATGAATGCTCAAACCATTATCCGAAAAAAAAGAATCGGCGATTCTCTTAGCGAAGAAGAAATTTCTTATTTTATTCAATCTTATTTGAATGGAGACATACCCGATTATCAAATGAGCGCATTGCTCATGGCTGTGTATTTTCAAGGAATGAACTCAAAAGAAACTGCACAACTTGTAACTATCATGAAAAACTCTGGAGATAGTTTAGATTTCTCTAAAATAAAGGCACCAAAAATTGATAAGCACTCTACAGGCGGAATCGGTGATAAAACTACCTTCTTACTTGGCCCCATACTAGCTAGCTTAGGCGTTTATTATCCTACTATCGCTGGAAGAGGTCTTGCCCATACCGGCGGTACAATCGATAAGTTTGAGTCTATTCCTGGATTTAGTTGTTTTCCTACTCTTGAGAGATTTCAAGAGCTTGTTGCTAGTGTAGGCGTTGCTTTTATGGGGCAGTCTGAAAAGATTTGCCCTGCAGATAAAAGAATTTATGCATTACGAGATGTTACAGGAACTGTAGAAAGTGTACCTCTTATTGTAGCGAGCATTATGAGTAAAAAACTCGCCGAAGGTGTCGACGCAATTTTATTTGATGTAAAATGTGGCAGCGGCGCTTTTATGAAAACAGAAAAAGAAGCCGTAACTCTCTCTAAGGCATTAGTATCAACGGCAAAAGCTTCTAAAAAAACAGCCTCTGCTCTTGTTACTGATATGTCAGAGCCACTAGGGCACGCTGTGGGGAATGCAATTGAAATCAATGAATGTGTAGCCTTTTTACGTAGAGGACCACAAGATCCAAGACCACACAAAAATTTAGAAACAATCACTATCGAGCTTGCTATCGAGCTTTTAAATCTTGCGCAAATAGCGAAAAAAGCAAAACCCTATACGAAAACTAAAGCAAAAAGCCTCATAGATGACGTAATCCAAAGTGGTCAAGCCTATTCAAAGTTTTTAGAAATCGTAAGCCTTCAAGGTGGTGATACTGCTGCAGTAGATGAAGGCCTCCCTTTAGCAAAATATAAAGCTGAACTTTTTGCCAAAAATAATGGTTACCTTCAATCAATGAATGCAGAGCAAATCGGCCTTGCCCTTACCGAACTTGGCGGAGGTCGCAAAAAAACATCTGACTCTATAGATCCGGCTGTAGGTTTTTGGTTTCATAAATTTGTCGGTGACAAATTAACCAAAGGTGAGTCTATTGTTACAATTTATGCCTCTGACAAAAAGCAAGCCTCAACTGCTCATGAGATGATAGAGCAATGTCTCGTAATAGGAAAAAAACCTATTAAAAAGAAACCTCTTATTAGAAAGAAAATTTCAAAGTGAACTCTAAGGTGTTAGAAGAAATTCAAGAAGTTGTAGATTTTTTAGATAAAAAGATTCCTTTTCGTCCGGAAGTTGCCATTATTCTCGGCAGTGGTCTTGGAGGGTTTGCCTCTTCCTTAAAAGAACAATTTAGTATTCCTTATCAAGAAATTCCCCACTTCCATTCTCCCTCTGTAGAAGGCCATGAAGGTAAAATTCTTTTTGGGAAAGTAGATGGGATTAAAGTAGCTGCTCTTCAAGGGCGCTGGCACTACTACGAGGGTCACTCTATGGATAGCGTAGTGCTACCTACTCGTGCACTAGCCTCATTGGGGGTTCACACTTTATTTCTCACCAATGCAGCAGGCGGGATAAATCTTAAATTTCAAGCTGGAGACCTAGTCATTATTGAAGATCATCTAAATCTAATGGGAGACAATCCCCTTACAGGAAAAGATTCTCCTCTTTTTGGACCAAGATTTCCCGACATGAGTGAACCTTACAGCCACGAATGTATTCAAATTTTAGAAACGGCAGCGCAGAAATTAAAAATCCCCTATAAAAAGGGTGTTTATGGTGGCTTACGTGGTCCAACCTATGAAACACCTGCCGAAGTAAAAATGCTAAGAACTCTTGGTTGCGACATGGTTGGGATGAGTACCGTCCCCGAGTCAATCGCTGCAAAACACCTAGGTATGCGAGTGATGGGTATTTCGTGCATTACTAATATGGCCGCTGGCATTGAGAAAAAAACTCTTGATCACAAAGAAGTACAAGAAACGGCAAACTCTATTATTCAAGTGCTTACTACATGGATGCTTGAAGTAATTCCTAAACTTACAAAAGAAAGCCCCCTTTCTTTTCCTTCAACGAATCCCTTAAAACGATAAGATGCGCTCAATTCTTTTTACAAATGGATATTTGATTCGTAATGAAGCTGAGCTTCGCATAGAACGCTCTGATCTACTTGTCGAAGATGGGCGCATTCAAAAAGTTAAAAAAAATATTTCTAAAACTAAAAACACAAAAGTTATTGATTTAAAAGGAAGCTTACTAGGGCCAGGATTTATCCAAACGCACCTGCATCTTTGCCAAACACTTTTCCGAAACTTAGCTGATGAATTAGAGCTTCTTGATTGGCTTTCTGAAAAAATTTGGCCCTTAGAAGCTGCTCACAACCGAGCAAGTTTACGCTCCTCAGCTGAAGTTGGTATTTTTGAGCTATTTTCTACAGGCACAACCACGATACTCGATATGGGCACCGTTCGCTATACAGAAGAAATTTTCGCAAAAGCTGAAGAAATGGGGATTCGTGCTTTTATTGGAAAATGTTTAATGGATAGAGAACATACCTATCCTGGGCTTCGAGAAAAAACTCGCGATGCACTGAGAGAGAATGAAAAACTTTTTCAATCTTGGCATGGAAAAAATAAAGGTAAAATCCAATATGCGAACGCCCCTCGCTTTGTACTTTCATGTACCGATCAATTACTACAAGAAATCCGAGATTTTTCTAATGAGCACAAACTTTTAATTCACACTCACTCCAGTGAAAATCGTGCAGAAATAGAAGCAGTTCGAAGAATTTATGGAAAAGAAAATATCGAGGCACTTCACGACCTTGGATTAACAAATGAAAGACTCATTCTTGCCCACGGAATTTGGCTTAGCGAGAGAGAAAAAGATATTCTCAAAGCTACAAAAACAAAAATTAGCCACTGCCCTAGCTCAAACTTAAAACTAGCTTCAGGAATATGCTCAGTACCAGATTTAAGAGCACGTGATATTTGCGTAAGCCTTGGTGCCGATGGAGCTCCCTGCAATAATAGTTTAAATATGTTTAAAGAAATGCGTTTAGCTTCTTTAATACAAAAGCCCATTCATGGACCTAAGTCTATGACAGCAAAAGAAATTTATCAAATGGCTACACTAGAGGGAGCAAATGCCTTAGGTAAGTTAGATGAAATCGGTTCTTTAAGCGTAGGAAAAAAAGCAGACCTCATTCAACTCGACCTTGCTAGAGTCAATACCAATATAGATCTCGCTTCATCAGAAAGTGATTCTGTTTTCTCAGCACTTGTTTATGCCGCTGATCGTGAGAATGTTCTCTCTACTTGGGTAGAAGGGCAATGCGTATACCAAAAATCAAAGGCTACCGACGAATGGGAAAAAGAGATTCACCAAAGGGCCGCCAACGAAAGAAAACGCCTTTTAAAGAGAATATAAGGCCCCTGAGAGAGCCTAAACAAGAAAATTGACACATAGCAATATATTTACTATATTCCATCCTGATTTTTAACCGAAAGGAAAACTCATGAAATATTCAATGCTTTTACTTGCGCTCAGCTTTTTACCCTACTCATCCCTTGCCGCACCAACCATTTTGTATATCGATATCGCAGACTGCAAAATGGAAAACCAAGAAGAAGGCTCCTTTAAAATTATGGTGAATGGTAATACAGCAGATCAAGTAGGATCATCTGAAGGGATTCTCGTTTTTAGTGCGATTCCGCACCCAGAATACGAAGATGAGACAATCACTATGGCTGCCAGCACTACCGTAACAAAGAAGACAGATGGTACATATGAACTAGTTCATATGTTTCTTTCTCCTGAAGATAATTTAGTCAAAATCATTCCTGGAAAAGAAACTAAAAAGAGAACCCCTAATGGCATTCTTAGCTGTAAGGGAAAAAGAGTCGAATAAAAGTATCCTGCAAAGCAGCGAAAATAGATCTAACCCTGTTTCAGATAAGGCGTTCTTTATATGCCTAATGACAAAAAGGGGTTGATCTAGGCATTAGTGACAGCATAGAAGCAAAATCGGCAATAGTTACGCCTGTATAGGCTCTTATCTCTATACCCAAAGAAGCGAAAAGCCCTAATGATGGCAAAACTACTAGTCTCTAGGCCAGGCTTGTAACTAATTTTTCTTCTTTCACACGTGTACTATACTTGACACCCTGGCGCTGAAAAGCTAAAAAAGCCTTTATTTCCCAATGAGGAGACGGCCTTTCATTATTGAAATTTTAGGCCTTTATAGTAAAGGAAACAAGCAATGTACGCAGTATTTCACACCGGTGGAAAACAATATAAAGTAAAAAAGGGAGACACTCTACAAGTTGAATTGCTTCCTTTAGAGATGGGATCAAAAACAGATTTTAAAGAAATTCTTTTAGTGGGCACTGGTGCTACCGTAAAAATCGGCCAGCCATTTGTTTCTTCTGCGACTGTAAGTGCAGAAGTTGTAGCGATTGAAAAGGGCCCTAAAGTGATCGTGTATCACAAGAAAAGAAGAAAACAGTCTGACAAAAAAACTGGCCATCGCCAGCCTTATACAAGACTTTTAATTACCTCTATCGACAACGGTGCTGGTGAAACCGACACCTTATCTGATAGCGAAAGAACTCAGGTTCTTGCGAATACAGGTTTTGCGAAAAAAGATGCTTGGGCATTAGTAGAAGAAAGCGCAACAGAAGAGAAAACAGAAAAGAAAGTTGCTAAGAAGAAAGTAGCCCCAGTGAAAAAGGCGGCTCCTGCTAAGAAGAAAGCTCCAGCAAAAAGAGCTGCTGCTAAAAAACCTGCAGCAAAAAAAGTTTCTAAAAAAAGTTAACGAAAGAAGGAAGTAACAATGGCATCGAAAAAAGCTGGTGGTAGTACTAAAAACGGACGAGATAGTAATGCGAAAATGAGAGGCATTAAGCGTTTCGGTGGTGAAAACGTTCGCTCTGGAAACATTTTGGTTAGACAAGTGGGAACACGTTTTCACGCTGGTAAAAATGTTGGCCTAGGTAGAGATTTTACCTTATTCGCTCTTATTGACGGCGTAGTAAAATTCGAAAACAAAGACAGAAAACGCTTAAAGGTTTCTGTTTATCCTGCTGCGATTTAAACATCAGACCAGGAAAAGAATGAAGGCACCTGCGTATTAACGTCAGGTGCTTTTTTTATGGCTTTAGCCAATGGATAGAAAATGAGATTCGTAGATGAAGCAAATATAAGTGTGAAAGCTGGTCATGGTGGTCCTGGCTCAGTACACTTTCGCCGAGAAACCATGGAACCCAGAGGCGGCCCTGACGGTGGTGATGGTGGTCGCGGAGGAAACATCTATCTCTATGTAGACACAAATCTAGCTACATTAATGGATTTTCGTTTTAAGAAAAAATATGTCGCTGAGAGTGGTGATCCAGGAAGTGGAAAGAAAAGAAATGGCAAAGATGGAGTCGACACGATTTTAAAAGTTCCTGTGGGAACTATCGTACGAGATTCCCAGACCGAAGAAATTCTTTTTGAGCTTACCGAAGCTACTGGAGAAAATATTCTACTCTGTCGAGGCGGTCGCGGGGGCAAAGGCAATGCCCACTTTGCCACGTCTACACACCAAACCCCTCGTTTTGCTCAACCCGGAGAAGAGGGAGAAGAAAAAGAAATCACCCTCGAACTAAAGCTCTTGGCCGATGTAGGTCTAGTTGGATTCCCAAATGTAGGCAAATCTAGTTTCATCGCCTCTGTCTCTGCTGCCAGACCAAAGATTGCAGACTATGCTTTTACTACCCTAGTTCCTAACCTTGGTGTCGTGCGCTTGGATGATAGAAGAACTTTTGTAATCGCCGATGTTCCTGGTCTTATTGAGGGAGCCCATAAAGGGGTCGGTCTAGGTACTCGCTTTCTCAAACACCTAGAAAGAACAAAAATTTATCTACACATTATCGACGCCATTTCAGGAAGAGACCCCTCTAGTGATTATGAAATCATTCGTAATGAATTAAAACAGCATAATCCAGAGCTTCTAGCGAAAAAAGAAATCATTGTGATCAATAAAATAGACTCTCTCCAAGAAGATGAAGAAATCAATAAATTCTGCACGCAACTAGAGAAAGAAAAAAAAGTATTTCGAAAAATTTCTGTAGCCACCAGGCAAGGACTCGATGAGTTGCTACAGTTAATCTCTGACCACCTCTATACTGATAAGTACGAGAACTACACTCAAAAACAAAGGCCTCTGGCATGATCGATTTTTCGCAAAAGGTTCTCTTTGGCGGAAGTTTCGATCCCATACATCTTGGACACATTGCTTTAGCTCAATCTATAAAATCACAAACAAAGTATAAAAATGTTATTTTTATCCCGGCCTACCAAAGCCCGGGGAAAAAAAATCCCTTAGCTCCAGCAAGTCTTAGACTAAAATGGGTTAAAGATGCGGTAATCCCTCTAGGATTTGAAGTTTGGGATTATGAAATAAAACGTGCTCAAGAAAGCTTCAGTATTTACACTGTGCAAGAGGTTTATTCTCACACCCAAGTGGATGTGCCCGTATTAGTGGGAGCGGATAGCTATGCTTCCTTAGAGAGCTGGAAAAACTATACCGAGCTTCGCGCTAAAGCATGTTTTCTTGTCGTGAATCGCCCAGGCTACGAACTGCAAAAAAAGTCCCCTAAAGACCAAATCCTCGAAATCCCTGAGAATTTTCTTAGTTCAACAAGTATCCGCCTAGACCTTAAAAAGGGGTTAATCCCCGAAAAAGCTCTACCAGAGCCCGTAGAGAGAGACATCCATAATCTTATTTTGCTGAGCCAAAACCCTTATGTTAAAGATAACTAATGGACGTTAAGGCAATTGCACTATTGTGCGCAGAAAAGTGTTTAGAGAAAAAAGGAGAGAACGTAGTTGTTCTCGACTTAGAGAATAAGTCTTCTGTAGCAGACTATTTCGTTATCTGTAGTGGATACTCTGATCGTCAGGTTTCTGCTATCGCTGAACATGTAGCTTCAGAGCTAAAAGAAAGCGGAAACACCCCCATCTCTAAAGAGGGGATAAGTGAAGGCCGCTGGAGCTTGATTGACTTTGGGCCTGTTATTGTCCATGTCTTTCAAGACAGCCTGCGCGACTTTTATAGCCTAGAGTCGTTATGGAAGGATGCTCCAAGAATTCGAATCCCTGGTACTGATAATGATTCTAGTGATGATATGTACCGCAACGAATTTGATCCGAATACTGCCCGATTCTCTTAAGAAAATTCTCAGCATCTACCTTAAGGGAAATTGCTATTCTGCGCGTTAAAATGATAAATATTTGCTATGAATATTCCATCTACAAACGAGCAAGAACAAGCATCCGATAAGCCACTTAAAAATCTGCCAGATATGGCGACTCTGGTGAGCCTTTGTAAAAGAAGAGGATTCATTTTTCCCTCATCGGAAGTTTATGGTGGAATCAATTCTTGCTGGGATTATGGCCCTCTAGGTATTGAGATTAAGCTAGCTGCCAAACAAGCATGGTGGAGCTCTATGACCCACCAGCATGACGACGTAGATGGTATTGATGCCTCCATTCTCATGCATCCTAGAGTTTGGGAAGCCAGTGGGCATGTAGAGAACTTTAATGACCCACTAGTAGATTGCAAAAAATGTAAAGCAAGGCATAGGGCAGATCACTTAAAGCCTGTAAAAGAATTAGAAGCAAAACTAGGACACTTACCTACCTTAGAAGAAATGGCTAGCGTTCTAAGTGCAGCAAACTGCCCTAGTTGTGGTAGTGCTAATACACTTACCGCTCCAAGACTTTTTAATATGATGTTTAAAACTCATATGGGCCCAGTTGCTGATGATGCAAACACTGTTTATTTACGACCAGAAACTGCACAAGGCATTTTTGTAAACTTTAGAAACGTACAAGAAACAATGAGAAGAAAACTTCCTTTTGGAATCGCGCAAATTGGAAAAGCCTTTCGTAATGAAATCACCCCAGGAAACTTTACCTTTCGTACAAGAGAGTTTGAACAAATGGAGATGCAATACTTTGTAGCCCCAGGCACAGACTCTGAACACTTTGAACGCTGGAAAGAAGAGCGCATTCAGTGGCATGTAGATAATGGATTAAGAAAAGAAAAGCTTCGCTTTCATCCGCATGGAGAAAATGAACTAGCTCACTATGCAAAACAAGCAGGTGATATTGAGTACGAGTTTCCTATCGGCTGGTCAGAGCTAGAAGGCATTCACAATAGAACTGACTTTGACCTCAAAAGGCATACTGAATTTTCTGGTAAAAGCCTTCAGTATACAGATGAAAAAAATAATAAGTATATTCCCTATGTAATAGAGACATCAGTAGGCTGCGATCGTTTTGTACTTTCTCTACTTTGTGATGCTTATCGGTTTAATGATGAACGTGTAGTAATGCAATTTATGCCAAAATACGCCCCTTATAAGTTAGCCGTATTTCCTTTAATGAAAAAAGATGAGCTTATGGCACCGTCAGAGAAAATTTTTAATGATTTAAGAAAAGAATTCAGAACTGATTTTGACGTTTCTGGATCAATTGGTAAACGCTACCGAAGACACGAAGAAATTGGAACACCTTTCTGTCTTACTGTTGATTACGACAGTCTGATTGATAAATGCGTAACCATTCGTCATAGAGACACCATGAAACAAGAACGTATCTCCTGGGAAAAAATATCTGAATACGTAAACCATGCTTTTTCGCATTGGAAACCTATCTAAATTTGGAGCAAATCATGAGCAAAAAATATGTATATTCCTTTGGCCAAAGAAAATGCGAAGGCGACGGTAGTCAAAAAATGCTTCTTGGAGGCAAGGGCGCAAACCTAGCTGAAATGATGCAAATGAAATTGCCTGTACCTCCAGGCTTTACCATCTCAACCGAAGTTTGCACTCATTACTACCAGAATAAAAAATCATATCCTGAGTCACTTACAACAGAAGTAAAAGCTGCTGTAAAGCAAATGGAAGAAGAACTAGCAGAAACAAAAATGAAATTTTCTGATGCAAAAAATCCTTTGCTCGTCTCTGTTCGCTCAGGTGCTCCGGTTTCTATGCCAGGCATGATGGATACTGTATTGAATTTAGGCTTGAACGACCAATCTATTCAAGGCTTAATTGAGCAATCAAAAGACCCACGTTTCTCTTATGATTCTTACCGACGCTTTATTATGATGTATTCAGACGTTGTATTAGGCGTAAACACTTCATTTTTTGAAACTGCTTTAGAAGAAAAGAAATTAGACATGGGAGTAGAGTTAGACACTGAACTCGATGTCGATAGCTTAAAGTCTCTTGTAAAAACATTTAAAAGCATTGTTCTTGAACATACGGGAAAAGTTTTTCCAGAAGATCCTTGGGATCAACTCTGGGGCGCTGTAGGAGCTGTATTTGGTTCATGGAAAAATCCTCGTGCCAACACCTATAGAAGAATCAATGGAATATCTGAAGAAATCGGAACTGCCGTAAACGTACAAGCCATGGTTTATGGAAATATGGGAGACGATTGCGCAACCGGTGTTGCTTTCACAAGAGACCCCTCCACGGGCGAAAAGAAGTTTTTTGGTGAATTTCTCATCAACGCGCAGGGTGAAGACGTAGTAGCAGGAATCAGAACACCTCAGCCAATCAACCAAGAAAGTATTAACGACTCAAATAAAGATTTACCAACTTTAGAGAAAACGCTGCCTTCGGCTTATAAAGACCTAGTAGCTCTGTATCAAAAATTAGAATCACACTACAAAGATATGCAAGATATCGAGTTTACTATTCAAAAAGGCAAACTCTTTATGTTGCAAACAAGAAATGGAAAACGCACAGCTGCTGCAGCAATCAAAATTGCCGTCGACATGGTAAACGAAAAGCTAATCGATAAAAAAACCGCAATTTCTCGTGTAAGCCCCTCTCAACTAGACCAGCTTTTACATCCACGCCTAGACCCGAAAGCAAAAAAAGATATTATTGCTAAAGGGCTTCCAGCATCACCAGGAGCCGTTAGCGGAAAAATAGTTTTTGATCCAGATGTAGCCGAAAAATGGGTTAAAGAAAAAAATGAAAAGGTCATTCTTGTTCGAATCGAAACTTCTCCAGAAGATATTCACGGAATGCACGTCGCTGAAGGCATTCTTACTGCTCGTGGAGGAATGACATCTCACGCGGCCGTAGTTGCCAGAGGAATGGGTAAAACCTGTGTAGCTGGATGTGGTGCTCTAAAAATTTCGTATGAAAAGAAAACACTAGACGTAGGTGGAAAAATCTACCAAGAGGGTGAATGGTTCACTCTAGATGGAACACAAGGTGAAGTTATCGCAGGCAAAGTAGAAACTGTAACACCAGAGCTTACAGGATCTTTTCACGAGCTTATGACTTGGGCCGACGAGGTTCGTAAACTAAAAGTCAGAACCAATGCGGATACACCAACAGACGCTAAAATCGCTAGAAAATTCGGTGCTGAAGGGATTGGACTCTGTCGTACTGAACATATGTTCTTTGACCCTGAACGTATCGAAGCTGTTCGTCATATGATTTTAGCAGATTCAACTAAAGAAAGAGAAAATGCACTTAAAAAACTTCTACCTATGCAAAGAGGAGATTTTTATCAACTCTTTCAAGAAATGCAGGGACTACCTGTAACGATTAGACTCTTAGACCCACCTCTTCACGAATTCTTACCTCACAAAAAAGAAGATATGGCTTCACTTGCTAAAGAGATGGATGTTTCACTAGAAGCACTCCAAAGAAGAACGGAATCGTTGCATGAGTTTAATCCTATGCTAGGTCACAGAGGCTGCCGTTTAGGAGTTTCTTTTCCAGAAATTTATAAAATGCAAGTGCGGGCCATAGTAGAAGCGGCTTGTGAGTTAAAAAAGAAAACATCAGCAGTGGCTGAACCTGAAATTATGATTCCACTAATCAGCGACTGGAAAGAACTTCAATACATTCGAAACTACTGTGAAGAAGAGATTAAAGCTGTATTTTCAGAAATGAAAGTTGAGGTTCCCTATACAATCGGAACCATGATCGAGCTGCCAAGAGCTGCCCTAACCGCAGATAAAATTACTGACCCAACATTAGGGAATGCAGAATTCTTTTCTTTTGGAACTAACGATCTGACGCAAACGACATACGGATTATCAAGAGATGATTCTGCTTCGTTCCTAGGAACATATGTAGAGAAAAAAGTCTTCCCTACTGACCCATTTGTATCCATTGATACCGATGGAGTAGGAACATTGATGAAAATTGCTACTGACCACGGCAGAAAAGTACGTGGCCCCAAATTAAAAGTAGGCATTTGTGGCGAGCAAGGTGGTGACCCTAAATCTATTCACTTTTGTCACTCTATAGGACTTGACTATGTAAGCTGTAGTCCATTTCGTGTGCCTGTGGCTCGTTTAGCAGCAGCTCAAGCTACATTGAAATAAGCTTAATGGACTCGGTAGAAGTCTTTCATAAAAGCGATGACTATCTATCTAGTCTTGAACAGGCTATACAATCTGCCCAAGACTCTATCTATATTGAAATGTATATTTTTGAGTGGGACGATGCAGGCAAATATCTTCTACAATTATTATCGGCAGCTAACAAAAGAGACGTAAGAATATTTATTCGTATTGATGGTATTGGCTCGTTACAAAGTAGCATCAGGCTAAAGATTTTTTGTAAAAAACATAATCTTGCTTTAGAAGTTTATCATCCGTCTCCATTCGCTACTCTAAACACAAAAAAACAAAATCTTTTTTATTATTGGAAAATTTTTCTATATCGATGGCGAATTCTCAACAGAAGAACGCACAGAAAAATTATCCTTATCGACAATCATATTGCCTACATCGGTGGCCGCAACATTCACAACCAAGCATTTAGTCGATTTGCAGGAGAGTCCGCATGGGAAGATAGCTCGATACTACTTAAAGGCAAGATCTGTGAGTCCATTTTCGAAATTTTTTGGTTTTATCCTTTTCGAACTCTTCCAATTGATAATTTACTTTTCAATTACTCTCTTCAGCTTCGGCGTAAGCGCTGGAAGTTTATTCGAGATAAAATCAAATCTGCACAAAAAAGAATTTGGATATCTTCTCCCTACTTAATGCCCACACCACAACTTCAATTTGCACTTAGAAAAGCTAGCAAGAAAGGAATAGATGTAAAAATTATAACAACAGAACTCACTGATGTTCTTATTAGTAAGTTAGCCGCAGAGGGTTTATTTAAAAAATTGCTTAAATGGAATGTTCACTTATTTTACTATCGTGAAAAAATATACCATCGCAAGCTATTAGTAATCGATGATATGGCAATTTCTGGATCAGCTAATCTCAACTCTAGAAGCCTTTTGCACGATTTAGAGGTCGAGTGGATTGCCGACAATGGAAATGAATCTAGCTTTATTAAGCAATATGAATCTGACCTGAAGCACTCTAGAGAAGTTAACAGAAAAGAACTAGAGAGCTCTTCTTTTTTGAAAAATTTTGCTTCTTGGTTAGCAAGCTGGTTATCGTATTGGTTATGAAGACATATCAAGCACTAAGCTACAATATTCATAAAGGAGTTCCTCCCTTTGGGCTTAAGTCAGATATTAGTAAAATTAAACAAGCACTTAAGACGCTGCCGATTGATTTTTTGTGCGTACAAGAAATCGTAGGAGAAAAAATTAAAAGCTCAACGAAAATAGAAAGGCAGCTTGAAGAGCTGGCCGACAAATACTGGACTCACCATAGCTATGGAAAAAATGCCGTTTTTCCCAACCGGCATCATGGAAACGCAATTCTCTCTTCTTATCCAATTTCTGAGTCAACTAACATAAACCTCTCTCAGCATCCATTAGAACAAAGAGGTTTTTTGCATACCGTAATTCCTATAGAAGAAAATAACTTTCACTTATGTACAACTCACTTAGACTTATTGCCCATCACGAGAAATCAACAATACCTTGCGATTCTCGAATATTTAAAAACTCTCCCTGAAGAAGATCCCCTGCTGATAGTTGGTGATTTCAATGAAGTCTTTGATGAAGACTTAGAGATTTTTAAAACTATTGGATTAAGAGAACAAAGAAAACCCAGCTTTCCCTCGTTCTTCCCTACTTTCCCTCTAGATCGATGCCTCTTTCGCCACCTAAATATCCAGCAAATACAAATACTAGAAGGTAGACCTTGGAGCCAGCTATCGGACCACTTACCTTTAGTTGTTCCATTTCAATTTTCTTAAGTGTCATAGCAATTTTTTAAACCCTGCGACACAATAAAAAAACACATAAAATCAATTAGTTAAATCATTTTATCCTCAGGGCTTTTTGCTTGCCTAGACTAAATCACTCCATTACACTGATTCTTGTTTCAAGCACAGCGAGCAGAAGAAGGTGGGGAAAAATGCAGGTTCGACGTTTAGAGCTTCAAGGATTTAAATCATTTAAAGACAAAACAGTCATCCATTTTGAAGATGGAATCACAGGAATCGTTGGACCTAATGGTTGTGGAAAATCAAACGTAGTCGATGCTTTTTTCTGGGTTATGGGAGAACAAAATGCCCGTCACCTTAGAGGGCAATCAATGGATGATTTGATCTTTAGTGGTGCAGACAAAGCACCTCCTGCGAGCTGGGCAGAAGTAACCATGGTCTTAGACATGCCATCAGACTTAAGTGGTCCAAATGCTCCTGCAGGTGCGAGCCTAGCTGACCCCAGCTTAGATGGAAAACTTCCTACCAGAGAAGTAGCAATCACTAGACGACTCTATAGAACTGGTGAAAGTGATTATTTTATTAATAAAAATCCATGTCGCCTTAGAGATATCCAAGAGTTGTTTATGGATACCGGAGTAGGTGCTCGTGGCTATAGTATTATCCAGCAAGGGATGATTGCAAAAATTGTTCAAGCAAAACCCGAAGACCGAAGAACAATGATCGAAGAAGTTGCTGGAATCGTAAAATACAAAGCTCGCCGAAAAGAATCTATGCGCAAGCTTGAGTACACAAACCAAAATCTTTTACGAGTAACTGATGTTATCAATGAGCTTGAGATACAGAAAAAGCAAATGGAACGTCAGGCTGAGAAAGCAAAAAAATATAAAGAGTGGAACGATAGGCTGCAACAAATCGAAGTTCAATTCAATGCTTTGAAATGGCAAGATGCAACCTTAAAACAAGGAAGCATCAATAACGAGATCACCGCTCTATCTGCCGAAGATGCCACATTAACAACGGCTCGCGAAACTGCTGAAACAGAGATCTCACAAAAAAGACTTGAGCTAGCGCAGGCATCAAACGTATCTGAAGAATTTCAAAAAGCTTGGATGGAAGCTGGAAAAAAACTTAACGATGCAGAAAACGACTTAAAATATTCACAGAAGAATCTAGATGATAGTAAAAACGCCCAAGAACAATTACAAAAAAATCTTCTCGAAGAAGAGAACTTAGTAGCTGAAGTAAATGCTTTACACGAGGCAATCCTTGCAGAAACAGAAAGCTTAACCCAAGACCTTCAAGCTGCTGAAGAAAAGAAGTCTACCCTAGAAACATCTTTACTAGAGAAAAAACATCTATTAGATAGCGAGCTTAAATCATTAGAAGCTGCCAAAAAAAGCGTTTATCAAAATGAATCTGAGAGAGAAAAAACAAAAAACAAAATCGATTTCGCTAAAGAACGTATACAAATAGCTTTAGAACGCCTTTCTTCTTTCGAAACAGAAAAAGCGCAAATTGATGCTACTTACGAAGATTTAACTAATGAACTTAACTCTGCCTCAAGCGAAGTAGAACAAGTACGTCTTAAAATTCAAAACAACAAAGAAAACCAATTAAAGCTAGCTGAAGAATTGGCTATAAAAAACAAAACGCTTTCAGAAGAAAGAAAAGAAAAAAATGAGCTTAACTCTAACCTTGCTAGAGCTAAGACAACTTTAGAGACCCTTGAAGAGCAAAAAAGACGACATGATGGTGCCTCTAAAGGGGTAAAATCTATTTTCCAAAAATATTTAGCTGAAAAACCCGAGCTAGCAAATTCAATCAAAGGAACAGTAAGTGACTTTCTTACTGTGCAAAATGGCTTAGAAACCGCAGTAGAAGCTATTTTAGGAAAATATGTCGACTTGGTCGTAGGTACTGACTCTCATACACTAGAAACTATCAGTACAAAGCTTCGTGAAGACAGTTCAGGTCGCGCTGCTTTTCTAAATCTATCAGAGTCTCTGGCGCAACCAGAGATGATCTCTTCTATTCAGTGCCCAGAAGAACACCAAGCAGATTATATGGGATCATTTTATGACCTGTTTGAACTCAGCCTTTCTGGTTTAAAAGAGCATTTACAAAACTTATTAGGCCCCGTTTTTGTTACAAAAAATAGTGAAACAGCTAAAGCACTAGCGACTACTAATCCTAGAGCCACTTTCGTTTCTACTACAGGGGAAATTTGCCGTGGTAATTGGTATTTAGAGGGTGGTGATCAATCAACCATTTCTGGTGCTAGTGTAACCAGAGTACGCGAAATAGAGTCACTGCAAGCTCAAGTGCAAGAACTAGAAAACTCAATTCTAAGTAAACAAGAACTTATTACAGAACTAGAAATGCAGATTTTAGCTTTAAACGAGCAAAATAATGAGTATGCAGGCACTCTGCAAAACGCTCAAAGCGAACTCACGAATGCATCATCTAAGCAAGCCACTCTTCAAGCTCGCAAAAATGAATTTGATAAAACACTAAATAAAATTGCTCAAGAAGGCCAAAAGCTGAATGACGATTTAAATCGCTTTAGAACAGAAGAAACCGATGCTCACTCTATACTGGATAAGCTAATTTCTTCGGAAAGCGAACTAATTCAAGAAGTCACAAGGCTTGAAGCAATCGTGCAAGAAAGAAATACAGAGCTTGAAACTCTCTCTAAAGAAACAGTGGATTCTCGCGTACGATTTCAAAACCTAAATGACCAAAAGCTGTCTATTGACAGACGACTCTCTCAAAGCGAAACAAATTTGCGCCAGAACCGTAATCGCTTAGACAGCACTCGCCATCAAATTCAAGTAAAGCAAGAAGAACAAAAAATAACAGAAGAAAAAATCCAAGAAATTAGCGGCCAGCTTGATGCATTACGCTCATCACTAATCGATAGCGAATCTACCTACAGACAAGCAAAAGAACGATATGACTTACTCAACCACGAAGTTGAAGAGCTTAGATCAGCTGCCCAAGGCTTTGCTTCTAACGAAAGAGCCCTAAAAGATCGCTTGTTAGACAAACGACTTGAGCAACAAAAAGTTGAAGGTGAGTTAGAGTCTCTTAATCAAAATACCTTTGAACGCTATGGGCTTGTTCTTGCTGAGTACTGCGTAATGCCTGAGGTCTTAGAGCTCATCCAAGCCTTACGTGATTCTGGAGAGATCGCCATTCAAGAAACGCAAAACGAAGTACACTTGCTTAGAGAAAAAATTCGAAAACTTGGCCCAGTAAATCATGCAGCAGTAGAAGAATACGACGCTATCGTAGAGCGCTATAATCTACTTTCTACGCAGAAAGCCGACCTCGAAGTGGCGATGGCCGACCTACAAACCACTGTTGATAAAATAAACTTTGTGTCTAAAGAGCGCTTTGAGCGTGCCTTTACTGAAGTAAACACACACTTCAAGAAAGTCTTCCCTGTGATCTTTGGCGGAGGTCATGCTCATTTGACCTTGACGAATCCTGAAGACTTATTAGAAACGGGCGTAGACATTACGGCTCAGCCTCCAGGTAAAAAAGCACAAAACATTAACCTACTCTCTGGAGGAGAAAAAACGCTTACCGCAATTAGCTTACTCTTCTCTATTTTCTTGGTTAAGCCAAGTCCGTTCTGTCTACTTGACGAGGTGGATGCACCACTTGATGATGCAAACATCGGACGCTTCAATGCTCTTTTACGAGAAATGTCGAAGCGCTCTCAGTTCATCATCATTACCCACAATAAGCGCACTATGGAGCTTAACGATAAGCTCTATGGCGTTACCATGGAAGACGCGGGTATTTCTAAGATGGTTAGTATCCAGTTGAGCGCAAACGTTTAATTGCTCTGCTCGCATATTACACTTTGCTAGCAACTTAGTAGAGGAAGTGGTGTGCTAGTTTTTAAAACCTATAGGCGCTAAAGAGTTTTTTAGAGCCTCCATATATTTTTTAATCAATAAAATCAAATACTTAACCTCTATTATTTTTTCTTCCACTCATTCAAGCTTTTTTCCCCTATGGTCGATGAAGCGGTACCACGGGGGAATGTCTAGCAATGAAGCCGGACATGCAAAATATTTTTTGAAAAACCGATTGCTTAAACTTAGCCAAATATTCACTCTAGCTATCACGCTAGTAGTATTCCCCAGCACAGCACTCTCAGCCTCTGACTTGAATGTCTGCGCCCCTCTTGCACAAAATATCGAATCTATAAAAGTACTCTTAGAACTCTCTAGTAGACGCAATATGGACTGGATGGAGATTGAAACCAAAATAAACTCCCTTGCCAGTAGCTGTGAAAATAAAAGCACTACTCTATCAGGAGCCAAGCAAGAACTAAAAGCACTCGAACCTAGAATGGAAAGCTTTTCTAAAATTCACAAAATACTAGTGATCCAGGTTCCCTTTGTTCAATCTCGCCTTATCGATTTAGCAGAAAAAAAATGCTCTAAAGAACTAGAATCTTTTGGCATAGAACTTAAGCAAGCACCTGAAAAGCTTCAGGTCCTAAAAGCAACACTCGCTAAAAGTTGTGGCGGTGTCTAAAAAGCTTCTCTCAAAATAAAGCGCAAAAAAAAGCCCCAGCAACGACGCATTACTGGAGCTCTTTTAGAAAATTAAATACGACAAAAGTCTGCTGACTTCTCTAATGCTGAGCGATTGCTATATCCATCTGCTTTATAGCGATTGTAAGCCTCATCAATACAACCTAAATCTCTCTCGCTTAAGTTATGACTCATTTCTAAAGCTTTTGTAAGTGACGATGAATTCGAGTAACCGTCTTTTGTTAATCCAGCATAAAAATACTTAATCACCTCAATCGAAGCGCCTAATGATCTTGCTTGTGAGCAATAGGTTTTTGCTTTTTCTAAAGAAGATGAATTTGAGTAACCATCTTTTCTATAAGATTCATAAGCAAAATCCATGCACTCTCTTGGGTTCACTACCTCACCTCTAAGAGTAGAAAGAGCTTTCTCTAAATCAAATTTTACAGAATCAAGAATCGCAGGATTTTGATCATAATATCTAAGTTCGAGATCGATTCTGTTCAATAAATCGTACAAATCAGCTTTATTCGCAGCGTTTGCGAAAGATGCTGGTAAAAAACTAGTTAACAATAATGCTCCAATGGCAAATAACTTCATGGTTCCTCCCTTATTACTTTAGTTCTACTAAAATTCCTGCGTGATCAGACAACCAAAGACCATTTCTCTCATGGTCTAGCACTACAGTTGCTTCTGCTGAAAGCCTTCCAAACTCTAAGGCCCAATCAATTGTTTTCGACGGTATATTTTCACCATAAATTCTGCGAATCGGATTAAACGCACCAACAGTGGGTTTTTTCACCTTAAAAGAAGATTTTAATCCATGAGAAAACAATACTCTCATCTCTTCTGTATCATCATCAGCATTAAAGTCGCCCAAAACCAACCAGCGATTACATAGAGATTGCTGTTGTCTTAGGTAGTTTACGATCCAATCTGCTTCTTTTACGCGCACAGCAGAATTCTGATAGCTTAAATGAAGAGATAAAAGCCCTAAACAGTCCGTCTCTGTTTTCCAAATTGCACCTTGCACTCGGCGATCTACTCCACCGTCGAAGAAAAATTTCTCGTGTATCCATTTAAGAGGCTTTTCTTTAGCACCTATCCAGTATCCATAAGACTCGCCATCTGCCCCTGTCATTTCGTGCAGATAGTTTTGATAAGGATACAGCTTTAGGATATGCGAACTATCTTTGCTGCTTGTATAGTTTTCGGTCCCTTGGGCTTCTTGAAAAACAACCACATCTGGCAGAACCTCATGAATATAAGAAGAAAGTTCTTTTATCCGCTTTTCTCGAAAAGTACTTTCCCACTTTCCCTGTAACTGATCAAAAACATTCAGATTAAATACCTTCGTAGGCAAAGCAGATGCAGACCATATGGGTTGTAATAAATAAAGAAGAGAAAATGTGCGGATAATTTTGTTCATAGGCACTTCTACCCTGTGAATCCTGAAGGCAACAAGAAAAAATTTTGCTATGATAGTGTTATGAAAAAGAATACACACAAAAGTTGCGCATCATTATTTTTCACAATCTCTATTAGCTTTTTATTCGCGAGCACTGGAATCAGCGCACAAAAATCTCCCTCTGCAACAAAAGTAAATTTTTCTTTCGCGAAGTTCCAAAAAAAATTTGCGAATACAGGTTCTGTAGATGCCCATTTTGAACAAGAAGTATATCAAGCAGCCCTCGCCCAAACAAAAAGCTCAAAAGGAACACTTTTATTATCTAAGCCTGGTTATATTCGGTGGGAGATTATAGAGCCCGATAAAAACCTAATGGTCTCTGATGGTCTAAAATTATACTACTACAATCCCGAAGCCGGCGTAGAAGGAAAAGGACAGGTCATTATACGTTCTGCTAAAGAAATCGAACGCCAGCCTATCTACCGCATTCTCACTGGTAAAGTAGATCTTAAAGCTGATTTTAAAGTGCTTAAAATGGAAGAAAAACCTCTTCTCTCTAATTCTAAAGAAATGACCTATTGGATAGAACTAGAACCCAAAAAGGCTGAAGCTGGCCTAGCGAAAATTCAGCTAACAATTCTCAAAAATTATGAGCTACATGAGCTAATTTCTGAGAATTCCGGGGGAAACCGCACACGAATCACCTTGCAAAAAATGACGCTCGGGGATAAATTGCCAAAAAATTTGTTCCAATTTAAACCCCCAGAAGGAGCCGAGCTCCTTAAATAAAAATGAGGTAAACAATGCCATCTTTCGACGTTGTTTCAGAAGTGAATTTGCAAGAAATCGACAATGCGGTAAACCAGACCAATAAAGAAATTTCTCAGCGCTACGATTTCAAAGGATCTAAAACAAATTTAGAGTGGAAAGCAAAAGAGAAGCAAATCATCATCGTTGCCGATGATGATTATAAGCTTACAGCGGCTACTGATATTTTGCAGTCTAAGCTTGTGAAACGCTCTATCCCTTTAAAAAACCTTAAATATAAGACAATTGAGCAAGCAACGGGTGGACAAGTTCGACAAGCAATAGAGATTCAACAAGGCCTTGATAAAGAAGCCTCAAAAAAAATCACGCAAAAAATTAAAGATTCAAAATTAAAAGTGCAAGCACAAATTATGGAAGATCAAGTTCGTGTTAGCTCAAAAAGTATTGATGACTTACAAGCAACTATTAGCTTGTTAAAATCAGCTGATATTGAATTGGGTCTACAATTTGTAAATATGCGAAACTAATCCATGACAACCAAGCTTAACCCAGAAAAAATAAATCACTCAAACACGCTTCAATCTAGTGTGTACTTTGTTTCGCTCGGTTGCCCCAAAAACCTTGTCGATTCACAAGTAATGCTAGGATTGCTCAAGTCAAACAAGTTTCAAATCACAGAAGAAGCAGAAACTGCTGATACTATAATTATCAACACCTGCTCTTTTATCGATTCTGCTAAAAAAGAATCTATTGATACCATTTTTGAAATGTCTCGCTTTCGAGAAGAGGGAGCACTAAAAAATTTAGTCGTGAGCGGCTGCATGGTTCAGCGTTACGCTAAAGAGCTTGAAGTTGAAATGCCTGAAGTTGACCTTTTTATTGGAACAGGTGAATACCACCGCGTAGTTGAGCTTTTACAGAAAAAAGCTCTTGGTAAACTTAAAACGAAAACATTTGTAGATATCCCTACCTTCATCCATACAGCCGAAACTCCAAGAATCAACACAGGGCTTAACCACTCGGCATTTCTGAAAATTTCTGAGGGTTGTGTACGTAACTGCTCTTTTTGTATTATTCCTGAATTACGTGGCCACAAAGTACGTTCTCGATCAGTAGACTCATTAGTATCTGAAGCAAAAAAGCTAGTATCAGATGGAGTAAAAGAACTGAATCTGGTAGCGCAAGATCTCACTCACTATGGCATTGACAATAATTATAATGAGACATTAGCCGATTTACTCAGAGCGCTGGTACAAATTAAAGATTTACATTGGATTCGATTACACTACGCTTACCCAGATAACTTCACCGACGAAGTGATTGACATTATCGCTAAAGAAGAAAAAATTGTTAAATATTTAGATATGCCCATTCAATATGGTGACGACAAAGTATTAAAACTGATGAATCGAAGAATCACCACTCAACAAATTCGCGAACGTATTGAGTCTCTTCGAAAAAAATGTCCAGAAATGGTGTTTAGAACAAATATTATTGTTGGTCACCCTGGAGAAACAGAAGAGAGTTACCAAAATACGAAACAATTTTTAGCTGACCTTGAGTTAGATCATGTCGGTGTTTTTAAATATTCTTTAGAAGAAGGTACCCCGTCTTTTAGACTAGCTGAGAAAATTGGCTCTGTTCCAGAAGAACAAAGCCAAAAAAGATATAATGAACTTATGGAGCTGCAACAGTCTATTTCGTGGAAAAAAAATAAAGCCATGGTAGGAAAAACCATATACGTACTAGTAGAAGGACTATCGAGAGAAAGTGATCTCTTACTTCAAGGACGCTGGGCTGGCCAAGCACAAGAAATCGACGGCGTAATTCTAATCAACGATGGAGATGCCAAGGTAGGTGAAATGGTAAAAGTAGAAATCACCGAAGCACTTCCCTATGATTTATTGGGAAGGATTGTGCCTTGAGCTCATCAGCAGAATCTTTTCGCCAACCACTTCAGCAGAACGTAAATGACCCATCTATTTTAGAATATTTAAAATCTTACGGATTTCCTGTTCCTCCAGATATTCGCTATGAGTGGAAAAAAATTGATACCAAAGGTAAAAAAGACCGAGTAAGCGTTTTTTCTTTATATCTATCACCGATTCATACATTTGGAACAATTGTGTGTGTTCATGGCTTTGGTGAACATAGTGGAAATTATGCAAACCTAGCGAATGACTTTATTAAAAATCATTATTCAGTTTTATTTATAGACCTAAGGGGACATGGTCTTTCAGAAGGCCCAAGAGGGCATGCTGATCACGCGAATACCTATGCCGAAGATCTAGAGACAGCCCTAAATCTTTGGCTGGCCACAAGCATACCAAATCATCCACTGTTTTTATGGGGCCATAGTATGGGCGCCCTAGCCAGCTTACAACTCATCAGTAGAGAAAAAATCGAGAGAAAGTTTTCTGCTGCTGTACTTACCAGTCCGTTTTTAGGATTCCCTGAAGTTAAAGGATTTCAGAAACTTTTATTCAATATGGCTCCACTTATGGGGAAAATCACTCCTACAATGCCTGTTGCTCATAATATATCACCTAAAACACTTTCTCATGATGAAGAGTACTTAGCGCTTCGAAACGAAGACCCTTTAATCTCTAAAGTTGCCACACCTCAATGGCTATGCTCTATGAAAACAGCCATTCATGAAATTCATCAACAGACAAAATCTTTTCAAGAAAAGACTCCTACCTTGCTCTTACTTGCTGGACATGAATTAGTAACAAACCTATCACAATCTAGATCATTCGCCATTGAAGCTTACATAGGAACAAGACATAAAGTGATTGAGTTTCCTCACTGCTATCACGAATTAGAAAAAGAGCCCTCCATCAGAGATCGCATAGTAAAAGAATCGATCTCTTGGATAAACTCGCATAAGTAAGCTGCACGGCTACGAAAATCATCTTGCCTTTTGATCTTCAGGCAAATCTCTCCAACTCTTACCCTCTTTAGCACCTGGGCTTAGTTGTGTTTTTTGCACAGCACTTGAATGATCTTTATAAGTTTTTGAAAAAATATGAGTTCCATCATTTTTCGAAACAAAATATAGATAATCCGATTCTGCCGGATTCAATACGGCCAGCACAGCGTTTTTTCCCGGACTCGCAATTGGCCCAGGAGGTAATCCATAATTCGTATAAGTATTGTAGGGATTGTTTTCTTTTAAATCTTTGAATCGAATGTTTCCATCCCAACTACCCTGACTTACCCAACGCCCATAAATTACTGTAGGGTCTGTTTGTAATCGCATTCGTTTTACTAGACGATTTTCAAATACACTAGCAATCAGTGGGCGCTCAAATCCTGCACCGGTTTCTTTTTCTACAATACTAGCTAAAATCAATATCTCATAAGCTGTCATTGATTTTCCTACTGATATCGTAGCTGTTCGTAATTGACTCTGAAGGCTTGACCATACCTGCGTAAAGTGCCGAATAAAGAATCCTAAAATTTCTTCTTCTGTATGCACCTTTTGTAAATGATAGGTGTCCGGAAATAAAAACCCCTCTAGTGAACTGGGCTTGGTTGGTAATAAAAACTCTTGAGGGAGCTGCTCAATAAGCTGAGGGTCTCGAATCAGTCGCAAGTATTGCTCTTTTTTTCCAAAACCCTTGGACTCCAGAAGCTCTGCAATTTGAAAAATATTATATCCCTCGGGGATAGTAACTTTATATTCTAAGGGCTTACCGGTAGAGAGCACTCTAAAGAGCTCTGGTACAGACATTCCTTCGTATAAGCCAAACTCGCCTCTTTGAAGCTTGGCTCCCGGCCTTAGGTATCTGCCGTACCAGCGAAGCGCTCTCTCGCTATAAATGATCTTTTCGTCCTCGAGTTTTCTCGCAATAGAAGAATAGTTATCTCCCTTTTGAATAATAAAGACTTTTTCGGATCCTCTTTTTTGCCAATATCCCAGCTGGACACTTAAAAATAGGCCAAGAAGAGCGAAAAAAAAGAGTAGAAAAAAACCTTTTTTAAACATTTTTCTCCTCCTTGAAAAAAACTAATGATTTTAAAAGGTTAATCCATGACTTTTCGCCTTTGCAAGCATTTCAGCATGTAAAAGGATTTGACATAGCTAACGCGTAGTGTTAGTATACAGCCGGTTCACAAATTACTATTTAAGGGAAATACGAGATAATGGAAAATCTAACATTCAAAGTTGGAGACAGTGCTGTCTACCCATCTCACGGAGTGGGAATCATTCAAAGAATCGAAGAAAAAGTTATCTCAGGAAATAAAAAAAGTTTTTACGTTTTACAGGTTGTAGAAAATGGCATGACTATTATGGTGCCGACAGACAATACAGCTGGAGTTGGATTAAGAGCCCTTGTTTCTAAAGACGAAGTTGATGAAGTTTACGGTATTTTACGAAATAAGCGCGTGAAAATTGATAGAACCACTTGGAATAGACGCTACAGAGAATACATGGAAAAAATCAAAACCGGCTCTGTGCACGAAATTGCTGAAGTTTTAAGAAACTTATACCTTTTAAAAAATTCTAAAGACCTTTCTTTTGGTGAAAAGAAAATGTTTGATACAGCTAAAAATCTTCTAGTTAAAGAAATCTCCATGTCAAATGACATTAGTGAAGCAGAAGTAGAAGAAGCTGTTACCAAAGCCCTTGGCAGTGCTTAAAAAATACACTAAGCTCAAGGCCCTATGACAAGCTTAGACATAAAATCCATACTTTCTAAAGAAGCAGGCCCACACCCAACAGAAACCAGAGTTCGATTTGCTCCTTCCCCTACAGGATACTTGCATGTAGGTGGAGCACGCACTCATTTGTTTAATTGGCTTTATGCACGTAAAACAAAGGGCAAACTCATTCTTCGAGTAGAAGACACAGACCAAGTTCGTTCAACTCGTGAATCCGAAGAAATGGTTTTAAAGGATATCGCTTCGCTAGATCTTAATCCAGATGAAGGCCCTGGATTTGGTGGTGACTATGGTCCTTATCGCCAATCAGAACGCCAAGAAATTTTTCAAATGTTAGCGGTCTCACTTCTTGCTAAGAAAAAGGCTTATCGTTGCTTTTGCACAGAAGAAGAGTTGGATAGTAAAGCGAAAGCAGCAAAAGCAGCTAACAAGCCCCCTCATTATGACGGTACTTGCACCCATATTAGTGAAGAGCAAAGCCAAAAAAGAGCCGAAGCCGGTGAAAAGTTTTCTATACGAATGACCGCTCCTCAGAAAGACTATCATTTTGAAGATGCGCTAAGGGGCACAGTCACTTTTAAACCTGGCATGGTTGGTGACTTCGTAGTGCTTCGCTCTAATGGAATGCCTGTATACAACTTCTCTGTCGTTGTGGATGACTATTTCATGCGCATCACTCATGTTATTCGAGGCGATGATCATCTTTCGAATATGATTAGGCAATTAATGATCACCGAAGCTTTTGGTTGGAAAATACCTAAATTCGCCCATATCTCAATGATTCTTGGGATGGATAAAAAGAAGCTTTCTAAACGAGAAGGGGCTTCTTCTGTTCATGACTATCTAAATGCAGGCTTTCTTCCAGAAGCACTGATCAATTTCCTAGCACTACTGGGCTGGTCTCCTTCAGACGGCAAAGAAATTCGCCCTTTAGATGAAATTGTAAACGACTTTGATCTGGAGAGATTAAATAAATCTCCAGCAGTATTTGATGATGAAAAGCTCCTTTGGATGAATGGTGAATATATTCGAGCCATGAGTACAGAAGACTTACTGCCTAGAGTGCTGCCTTTCTTAGAAAAGTCGGGCTATAACGTAGCTACTAAGCCAAAAGAATGGTTACTAAAAGTACTTGCTGCCGTCCAAGGCAATTTAAAAGTACTTGCCGATATCAATGCCCATGTAGACATTTTTTTCGATACGAAATTTACTTTCGAGCAAGACGCTAAAACCATGATGCAAGCAAGTGAAGCAAAAAAAGTAGTCCAAGTTTTTCGCCAAGAAATTGAAAAAATTGGTGAAATCCAATCAGAGTCTGATCTGCAAAAAGTACAAACTGCTGTGAAAGAACAAACAGGCACAAAAGGGAAGAACCTATTCATGCCTATGAGAGCAGCTGTTACTGGAAAGCTTCACGGACCAGAGCTTAAATTCGTTATGCCACTTATTGGACAAAAAGAAACACTTCGAAGAATCGATCTTTCGTTAGATTTATAACTTTGATAGCGCGTCCCTCTTGTATTTTATGCGAAAGCGAGTATTGTGCCGGCAAACCAAAACCCGGAGGATATTCGCGATGATGAAATTAGCTGTATTACTAGCTACCCTTATTAGTGCAAACGCTATGGCAACCCCAAAAGTAGGTGACTACGCAAAGTTTGATGCTGTTGCTCAAAAAGATGGTCAATCTATGGGCCTTACTATCGAACTAGCAATCACAAACTACAACCAAAGCAACAACCAATACCTTCAAAAACAAGTGATCACCATTTCTGGTGGGCAGTCACAAGTTAGCGAAGACTGGAAGCCTGCTGATGATTTCTTATCAGATGCAACCATTAACGCTGTTCTAAATAACTGTGCCCAAGCTGGTGGTACATTACAAACAGTTCAGTCTCCTGCTGGTTTATTCAATGCTTGCGCTGTTCCTTTTGACAACCAAGAAGAAAGAGGTACCGCATGGATTACCGCTGTTCCTTTTGGAATCGTAAAAATGGAAAGCTATAGCAAAACCGAAGGCCTAACCATTACTTCAGTACTTTCTAGCTATCGCTAATCGCTATCATAGCTAAAACAAGAAAACCCCTGAGAATTTAAATTCTTAGGGGTTTTTCTTTGTTTGCCCCACAGCACAGCTCGTGCGCTAATTCTTGCGATCTTGCTCCAACACAGCACCTTCTTCTCGATCACTCGACTCATTTTGACGTAAAACAAAAAGAGACAGAAAGAGAGGCAAATATGAAAAAGCTTATCCTTATTTTTTTAGTGGTTGCATCCGTTGGTTGTGCTTCCAAAAAAGTAAAACCAATAGATGAAACTTTAGACATTAAAGCAACTATGGGCAATACCGAAATCGGTATGAACGATAATGAAGAAGCGATTATACAAGAAAGTATTGCTGTTGAAGATGAACTTCGTCGCTTGAGCTGGCAAAATTACGAAACAGAAAGAAAGTTAAAAGCTGAGCGTGAAGATCTCATCCACTGTAGAACAGAGCTAGCCGATCCAAGACTTGGCGGAAACAAAACATTAGAAGATATTCCAGAGTTACAAATCAGCGAAGACTTAAGCAAAGTTCAACAGAAGCTAGGAATCACTCAAAAAGGGCGAATAAAAGTGGTCAAAAAAGAATTTTTGACCGACAGAATGGAAAAAGAAACTCGCTATAAAGAATCCCTAGAAAACTTGCTAACTGTGATTGAAAAGTCAGCCAAAAACTGTAATCGAGAGTTAGGTTATATTCGAGTACAACACGGGCTACCTTCAGAGCGATTTCCAGCTATTGGATACTTTGGACCTCAGGGAAACTTTATTGTCACCAGAGCGTCTGAAAAAACACTAGACGATGCCTTTCGCATTCTGGCAGAGCAAACAAGAAAAGGTAAAAAACTAGAGGTAAAAGAGAAAATTGCATCCCCTCTACCTGAAGAAGAAATAGATAATTAAGCCATTTTTAGCAAAGAGAAAGCTGATTACACTTTCTCTTTGCTATTTTCTAAGATACGGTGCGCGCTATGAAAATAGCGATTCGTAAAATCTCAAAAGACGAGTATTTAGCTTGGAAAAAATCCTCTGTAGAAAATTATGCAAAAGAAAAAATGAATGGCGAGGGATACTCTGAAGAAGACGCCAAAGAGTTAGCAGAAAATTCATTCAAGAGACTTTTACCTGAAGAAGAAAATACCCAGAATCAATATCTTTATTCCATTATAGAAATCAAAACAAAGGCCGTAGTGGGAACCCTCTGGTGGGGATTCCAAAACCTTGGGAAAGAAAAACTCCCCTGGGTGTATGATATAGTTTTAAACCCAGAGTTTAGGTCAAAAGGCTATGGTAAAATGACCATGCTTCTCTTAGAAGAAGACGTAAAAAAAGCGGGCTTTCAAAAAATTGGACTACATGTATTTGGACACAATCAAGTAGCCCGATCTCTATATGAGTCTTTAGGCTATCATGTTACCAATTTGACCATGCAGAAATCCTTGTAGCTCTCTAAACTAATACTCCAACAGATTGTCTATCTTCTATTAAAAGATTTCCAAAATAACAATTGGTAAGTGAGAACGAAACACCCGCGCCTAATTCTACGGGCTCAGATTTTTGCAATGAATTGAGTTTTTGAAAATAGTGATAGAGATCATCATTACTATCAATTAACCTCTCTACTTTTCCTAAAAGCATACTGGTTACTAATCTAGGCAACTTCATTACTTTATTGAGACGCATTCCTTTTTCAAACCAGGTCAGTGACGACAAGCCCAAAAACAGAGACCAAGCACAAAAAAGTCTATACCCTCTTTCTGCCACAGGAATCGATAGAATATATCTAATAGCTCCATCAGCATGGGTAGCTAAGCTTGTGAGAACAGCCTTACGAGAAGGAACCAAGTAGCGACCTTCTTGCTCATCTTTTAACTGATCTTTTAAAATATTTACCTTTTGCAGAAAAAGACCAAAGTGTAAGGCATTTCGATAATCTTCTCTAGATTCGGTTTTTGCTCCTTTTAAGTGAAGATTCAATAAATTTGTCAAAAGCTCGCCTATGATCCCAGCAACGAAGAAGCAATACTGATTTAACTCTGCTATAGAGTGTAAGCGAAATATTTTTCCTTCAGATTTTTCTTTTAAAAAAGCTCTCATACCTCGCGACATGCTAAGTACGGTTGATTTAATCGTTGTTTGTACTTCTAGCGGAAACTGGTGAAATGCATCGAAGACAGCTTTGCTATCTAGCAATAAATCTTTCTCTTCTGCTGGTATATTATCCGGGAACTGTTTAGCCCACTTCGTAACATACGGTGAATCAGGTGAACGATGTAAAAAATCCTCAAAGTCAGTAAAGGCAGCTTCTCTTAATACGCTTGATTGCCATGGACTATCTTCAACTGTATCTAAAACTCGGCAAAGCAAATACGATACCGTGACCCAATCACGAAGCTCACCCTCTAATCGTTCGATGCAAAAAGCAAACGATCGACTCACACGATTTAAGTGGTTCTGCATTCTAGCTCTGTCCATGGCGGTATCCTAACCTAGGCAAGAGGGAAATACATGGAAAAAACTTAGGTTAAATCGTAATCTAAAAATATCCATGAAAATTGAACAAAAAATACCCGTCAATATTCATTATTTACTCGTAAATGAAGCCTGCCCCGCTGATTTGTTTATTTTTTTCCGAGGGCAATATGCTCCTCTACGAAAAGCTCAAGAAGCATTAGAGCCAAAAATTATTGAGAAAATTCTTCTTACTAAATCACCTTTTTTCTATGTGAATCCAAGCGACTGGCCACAATGGAAAAAATGGATTGACGCTAGATATAAAAAAAACACAAGTAGCTCTTCAGATACTGCATCTAAAAAAAACACAGAAGAAGACTCTCTTTTTGGAAATAAACGAGCAGAGTTTCTAAGTTACGCAAGAAAAACTCTTCACCCTAGAGACTCTTCTTCCTCTCGAACAGAACAGCAAATGGACCATGCACTAAATGCGATTGAAAAAGTTATTCGAACACCTTTATTGGATTGGTATTTTAATCAATTTCACGAACCACCTGATTTATTTCAACATAATGCTAGGGTTACATTTGGTGTTGCAACCTTTTGCCTTATAAACAGTATCAAAACTGATTACGCTCTTGAAGAACTCATCCACTCTTGCATCATCCATGAGCTTGAGGGAGATCCAAAAGAAACCTCTAAAAAAGTCGCTTCACAAACGACCCTTCAGATTATGGAAAAAAAGAAATACTCTGTGCCAAAAAAGGTTTTAGACCTGATCAAAATTCAAGATGAACTCTATTCAGGAAAAGGATCACCGAAAAACTTAAAAGGAGAAGATGTACCGTATGCTATTCGTATATTTTCTTTATTTAACCTTTTTGACCATTACAGAGTTAATACATCCGGCACAAGAAGATCGCGCTTTGACAGAGTTAAAAAAAGCATGGAATCTCGCAAGGATGATTTCGACCCTGTGCTATGGACACTTTTCTGGTCTTACTGGGAAGAACAAGTGGAAGGAATCTCATGAGTCAAGAACTAAAAATAGACTTTTTCCAAACAACTCAACATATATCTCCAGCAATTTTTTCAACACTAGAAAAATTCTCTCACAAGCTTTTGGATCCATTCTCTAAAGTAATCAGTGAGCAAAAATCTTCATCTTCAGCTGTTTTTGTGAGAAAAGAAATCACAATAGAAAATCAAATTGTAGCTGTATTAGAATGTGAAGCAACTAATTTAGATTGGCTTCTTAACGTAATTAAACTCGACCTAGAAAAAAATATTGAACTAGCAAAAATCTCTGTAGAAAGAGAATCTGAATTAATTTTAAAAAAAGATATTTCTTATCTGTCTGAGATCTCAGAATCATCTGATAATAATTTAGAAAACTGCCTACGTGAAATCTTAAGATTAGCGCAATCACATGTTTGGGTCGAGTCAGCGTCTATATTCGGTATACGTGATGGTTATACACTAGAAGGACTAATGGGAGTTGGTGGTGGAAAAAATCAACCTGAGTGGACTATGGATATGTCTACTATAGCAGGAAAAACCGCTGCAGAAAGAAAGCTATATCTATCTGAAAATCCAGCAAAAGATCCTTTCTTTAAAACTAAAGAAAATTCCGTTTTACCAAGAAACTTATTATGCATACCCCTTATTTTTTCAGATACTCTTGTAGGGGTTATCAATTTTTCAAACTCTATAGGTAGTCATTTCACTGAAGAAAAGATTACTATTGCAAAAAAGTTCGCTGACCTTACTGCAAGAATTTTAGAAAGAATTTTTTTAAAGCAAAGAATGCAATCGTTTGAAAAAACATCAGGCAATTTGGGCAAATATCTTTCGAATAAAGTTGCACGCTCAATGTCTGAAAAAGACTCTCTGGCTCTTGGAGGTGCAGAAAAACGAGTTGTTTGTTTATTTTCTGATATTAGAAACTACACTTCAATTTCAGAGGATATTTCTCCTCAAGACTTAGTCAGTTTACTTAATTTTTATTTTGAGCGTATGCACGAGGTCATAGAAAAATACGAAGGTACGCTAGATAAAATTGTCGGTGATCTTGTTATGGCTGTTTGGAATATTCCCTACGACCAGCCAGACCCAGAACTCATGGCGATGAAAGCAGCCTTAGAGATGCAAAAAGAAATGATGAAGTCGGTTCGACCAGAATGGGCCAAACGTGGCGTAGAAAAAGTAGGTATTGGTATTGGAGTAAACGCAGGGCAGGCTATTGTAGGTAACCTTGGATCAAGTCGATTTATGAATTATACCGTTGTTGGTGATACCGTAAACACAGCACAGCGACTTGAGTCGAAGGCTCGCTCTGGCGAAATATGGATGGCAGAATCTATTTTTTCTTTTGTAAATGGAAAAATTGAAAAACCCTTGCGTAAGGAAGTCGACATCCGACTCAAAGGCAAAGACCAAAGCATTAATGCCTTTGTTTACCAGCCTTACTCCTATTAATTCTTGACGGTTTTACTTTAAAACAAAAGCTCCAATGACAAAAATCTGCTTTTTTGTATACAGTACCTAATTTCAGCGAATTGACAGAGCTCTACAAACTAGCTATGAAATGAACAAACAATAAAGGAGAAACCCATGAAAAAAATCGCCTTACTACCTATTGCGCTTTTAACCGTAGCCGTGACAGCTTTTGCTTCGAACGCCATTGAGCAGCTCAACCAAGAAATCGTGAATTTGCTTGCCCCTTTTCAAAATGAAAAGACACAAGCAAGACTGGTTTTCAATAAAATTGAAACTAGCGACAAGCACGCTTTAAATCTTGACTTAAACGCCTACTACCAAAAAGTAGGTAGCTTAACCTCACTACTCGTGAATCTTGATAAAATTTCTTACTCCTATAACGACGGAGTCAATCCAACCACTCACGTGAGAGGTAATCTTGGAATCGAGTTGAATAAGCTAGTTCCTCAAGAAGATTTGAATGAATTAATTCCTGGTGTAGAAGATTTATTACAAAGCTTAGCTAAAGAATATTTAGAAGTTTATGGCGATGCTGTTGATCTCTCTTTTGTTAACATAAACAAAATCCAAGATGAAAATGGAAATTATGTAAGTATCAGTGGAGACATTGTATTTTCTATAGATTTTACAAAGCTCCCTGAAGAAATCGACGCTAGTGAAATTCCTGTAAAGGCAGGTAACATTTCAGTTGGTCTAGATGTACGACAAGGCTTGAACTTTGATGTATTGGTTGAGAGCAATCCAAGCTACAAAGGCTACGAAGAAGACAATCTGGGGCTTAAAGAAATTCTTGATCTATTGTTAAACAAAGATGAAGCGATTTTAGAGCAAATACAGTCTCTATTCAGTGAAATTGATCATTTTGCAGGAAACCTTGTAGAAGGTCAGCTCTAATTAAAATTCACGCTACTTTATATAAACCGGTAACAAAATAAAATTGTTACCGGTTTTTTCTTTATAAAAATCCAAAACTTACCGATTTCTATTTATGAAGATCGGTTTACATATTCTCTGCTTAACTTTAGTGCTTACATTTTCTTCTATCAGCTATGCTCAAGAGGTAGAAATCACTCTCTACCGTTGGGATTTAGGTTATCTTGCTTCTCCTGAGCCCAGTACAAAACGAATCATAAGCGACCAAGACCTTAATACTTTTTTTAGCTCTAAAGACCTACAAACAATTGATAAATCAGAAGGACTCTACCAAGGATGTTATTTAGTGAAAGTAGACACCTCTTCAGGTAGGTCTCCCTCTTCGGAAAAAGATTTTTCCTATCGTAAAAAATGCTTTATAGAAAAATCTGAATCTTAGAATCTATCCGATCACGAAACAATTTATTGCCATCAAATCTATAGCTTTCCGATTTCTTTCAGCCATTGAATCGATTTCAATAAAGCTGTGTCTACAATTTTCGGACGATAACCTAGCTCTTTTTTCGCTTTTGCAGAACTGACATAAAGGTACCAACGACAAACTTGCTTTACCAAAAAAGGACTCATATGAATATCAATGCCAACAGCATTCAATCCTTTAAGCCCTAAAGCCAGCCCTCCCATCGCCCAAAGCGGAACATACTGCTTGGGTGGCTTTCTTCCTAAAAGAATATTCATGCGAATAATTAAATCACCAAAGCCGATATTTTCTCCACCCAAGAGGTATCGCTCTCCCACTCTACCTTTTTCCCATGCGAGAAGATGACCATTCACTACATCATCAATATCTACAAAATTGATTCCCCCATGAAAAAGGATTCGCGGATTATATTTATAAATTAAGCCAGCATAACCCTTTTCATATCTTCTTGTATCTCCCGGCCCTAATAAACTTCCAGGATTCACTATCGTTGCAGCTAGTCCTTTATCTACAAATTTTAAAAGCTCTTGTTCAGCTTCGTACTTAGTATCGAAATAGGCAAGCCCAAGCGGTTTTGCATTAAAGACAGTGGTTTCATCTAAAAGTTCTTCTGGATCTTCATTCACTCCAATAGCCGCTGTAGAGCTTGTAAATATAAATCGTTTAACACCAAGATCATGTGCAGCCTGCGCAATATTTCTCGTACCCACCACATTCACTTGATGCATTTGTGAACGCTTTTCTGGATTATAAGAAATCATTCCTGCACAATGAAAAATTGTATCAATGCCTTCACAGGCTTTTTGAAGAGAGCCTTGATTTTCTAGCGTACCAATAGCGAAGCTATCGGCTAAATCTGCCAGCTTATTTTGCTGCTCCGCACTTCTCACGAGTAAACGAACTTTATGCCCCTTGTTACGAATGGCTTTTGCGAGTTTTCCCCCAAGAAAACCGCTACCTCCTGTGATCAACACCTCTGTCATAGACATCCCTTCTTTCACAGGGTACTAAATTTTTATGACGAACAACATCGCTGATCTTGAATTTGTTGCCTTTGATACGGAAACAACTGGCCTTTCTCCATTTACAGAGTCTTTAGTCGAAATCGCGGCTGTGCGATTTAATCTAATCCAAGGCCCTCTAGAATATTTTCAAACTCTAGTGAATCCTGGAAAAGAAATTCCCTGGCAAGCAACAAAAGTTCACGGGATCACCAACGAAATGGTATTCGAGGCTCCTCCTATTGAAAAAGTTTTACCTCCTTTTTTTCAGTTTTTAGGAAACTCAATTCCCGTAGCTCATAATGCAGGTTTTGATATTGGTTTTATTAGCCTCTATAGCTTGCGACACGAGATCATCCCCACTGAGCAACCGATTTTAGATTCCTGTATGTTTTCCAGAAGAGTGCTTACAGAGCAACCAAGCCATGGCCTTGAGGCATTGGTTAATTCTTTACAAATTACAGCTGCCGGGGCCTCTCACCGTGCTCTAGCAGACACCAAACACTGCATGGAGCTTTTTCGCATCCTAGTAGGACGCTCTTGTGGAATCAATGCCAGCTGGGAAGATTTACTTAAGGTTCATGGGAAAACCCATTCCTTCAATGAAGGCAGTCGACCTCTAGAAGAAAATGAGGCTAAATCGCATTTATTGCCATTATTTGAAGCCTTAAAAGAGCGCTCTTCCATATGGATAGAGTATGATGGGGGATTCGGCCCTCGAGAGGTTTCGCCCCTTATGGTATACGCTAAAGGCTCACAACAATACCTTGAGGCAACTTGTCATTTGGATGGCATTCGTAAGAGTTTTCGATTAGATAAGATCCGAGCAGTAAAAGGTAATTATTCGTTTATAGATAAGTAATGAATAAGGACAAATCTAAGATGAGCCTAATTTGGTGCGAGACAAAGAAGCCGACCGAGAAAATTCTCAATGTAGTATTATCTACATTGAGAATTTTCGCAGAGAGGCTGAGGCAGTCGCAGCGCAAAAGAGGCCATCGATTATACCTAAAGGATTTTTCATGAAGGCACTCACCCTAAAAGTCGATAGAACAACTTGGACACAAACCACAGGTTATGAATTACAAGACATACCAACCCCCACCTTGGATTCTAGTGAACAGGCCCTCATTGAGCCTCTTTTTGCCGGAATGTGTGGTACAGATAAAGGCATTTGGTTTCGAAAAGCTTTTCGTGAATCCATTCTTTCACACTTAGAAAAAGACAAGCGCAATTTCTACGTCATGGGACACGAAATGCTCGGACGAGTCGTTGAGATTGGGCAGAATACTCGCAATATAAAAGTAGGAGACATCGTAAGCACAGAATCTCATATTTTCTGTGGTCATTGCCCTATGTGTTTGCAGGCAACCAGCACGTCTCTGCGCTAACGAGAGAATCATTGGTGTAAATTGGGATGGTTTGCCGAAAAAGTAAAGCTGCCTACAAACGTATTATGGCCTACTTCTTTAGAAAGAATCCGCGCAGAGGTTGCTGCCATCCAAGAGCCCTTTGGTAATGCTGTTCATGTGTGCACACCAAATATGCTAGGATCAGACCTCAATAATGCTGAGATGAAAGGGAAAAACATTGCTGTTTTTGGTTGTGGAACCATTGGAATGTTTGCCATCATGATTGCAAAAGCCATGGGAGCGAAGAAGATTATTGGAATTGAACCAAACCCTACAAACCGCGAGAAAGCACTCGCCTGTGGTGCAGATCATGTGATTTCTCCTTCTGGAGACTCAGCTAAAGAAATCCAAGATTATTTTTCTTCTTACGGGGCAGATTATTGCTTAGAAATGAGCGGGTTTCCTTCTAGTGTAATTCAAGCCGTTCGTGGTGCCGCTCGTGGTGGACATATTGTTTTATTTGGCCTCTCTAGTGGCGATCTTACGATTCCACAATTTGAAGAAGTGATTACTGCGGGGAAACGAATTCACTCTGTTGTTGGACGAAGACTTTTCTCTACTTGGGAAATCACAAAAAAACTTCTAGAAGATCACTCTAATGGCATTCAAGAAATGGTTTGGAAAACTGTTTTAGAATCAGGTAAGGGAACCATCATACCTTTTCAAGAATTTACGAAAGAAAAAATCGAGACCGCACTTCTTGAACACCCTAAGTTGCTATTAGAAATTAATAAGATTTAAAACCTCTAATCATTTACTAAGCTTCAAGCTCGATCTTAAATGCTATATTTTCAATAATATCTAGCTGGTTTTCAGAAAGAGAAAAGTCGCTAATCTCTAAATCTTCTTTCATATGAAACTCTGATCGAGTTCCGGTAATAGGAATCATGCCTCGCTGCTGACAAAATCGAAAAATAATCTGCTGAATAGATTTTCCTGTTTCTTCTATAATAGCTTGTACACTTTTATGTACTTTAGTCGTAGATATTTTCTCTTGAAATATTAAGTGCGGAATATTCCTATTTGACGGCCGCTCTACTTCTCCACCGATAAATTTCCAATTCGCTGTTAATAAAGAAAATCCTTGGTAGTAAATTTGATTTTTATGACAAAAGTGACGAAGCTCCTGATCCCAAGCTGTATCTGCATAACAACGATTCTGCACAAAAGTGGGTTTAACTTTAGCGCCTTCATAAAGCTCCATCAATTGTTCAAGAGTTACATTAGAAATACCTATAAATCGGACTTTCTCTTGCTTTTTTAAATCCTCCATAACTTCCCAAACTTTCCAATCTGCCTTAGTAAGTTCAGTATGTTTACTAGGACCATGCAAGAGATAAGAATCTATATATCCTGTATGCAGGTGATGAAGAGAACTTTCAAAACTTTGAAACACTTGCTCTTGTAATGGAGCTTGTTCATCATAGGGTAAGCGATGATCCTGTCCTCGAATATAGGTAAATTTTGTTTGGAGAAAGAGATCCTCTCTTTTAATTTTTAAATCGGTATACGTCTTTACTAAGGCTTTGCCTACCCCTTCTTCGTAGTAATGCTTTCTTTGATTTGCGGTGTCTATAGCCCTAAAACCTGCATTAATCGCATTATACGTACAAGATTCAGTTAAATCTTCTTTCCAGGCGGTACCATATATCAGACCAGGAAAGGCAGACACTTCTGAAGACATAAATAAAATCTCACTTTCATTATAAAAACTAACACCCCATTTAATGAATTCCAAATATTGCTAGACGCAAAAATAATAAAAGTTCTGAGCTGCACCTCAGCTTGCCCGTCTTTGCAAAAAACGATACAAACTGCTTATGAATACCGAATTTACCATCCATTTAAAGCAAACACTTTCGACCCTAGAGCAACAAGGTCTTTATAAGAAAGAACGCTATATTGAAGGTCCGCAATCAAATAAGATTCGAGTGAACAATACTGAGGTTTTAAACTTTTGTGCAAATAATTATTTAGGCCTCTCTTCTCACCCCTCTCTTATCCAAGCAGCGCATGAGGGATTAGACCAATTTGGTTATGGATTGAGTTCTGTACGATTCATTTGCGGAACCCAAACAATTCATAAAAAACTAGAAAGCTCGATCGCTAAATTCTTAGGCATGGATGATGCCATTTTATTTTCTTCTTGTTTCGATGCTAATGGTGGGGTCTTTGAGGCACTTCTTGGAGAAGAGGATGCTATCATCTCTGATGAACTAAACCATGCTTCTATTATTGACGGCATTCGCCTTTGCAAAGCAAAACGTTTTCGCTATACCAACCGAAACTTAGAAAGCTTAGAGCAAAATCTTAAAGACGCTTCTTCTGCTCGTTTTAAATTAATTGTAACTGATGGTGCATTTTCTATGGATGGTACCTTAGCTCCAATTGATAAAATTTGTGATTTAGCACAAAAATATGGTGCTCTTGTTATGGTCGACGATTCTCATGCTACAGGTTTTATGGGAGAAAACGGCCGTGGTTGCCATGAACATTACAACTGCCTAGATCGAGTAGACATCATCACCTCTACTCTAGGCAAGGCCTTAGGCGGTTCTGCAGGTGGCTTCGTCGCCAGCTCGCAAACTGTGGTCGATATGCTTAGACAAAAAGCCCGCCCTTATTTATTTTCTAATACACTTACACCTCCAGTGGTGAATGCATCCATTAAAGCCCTAGAGTTAGTTTCTGACTCAAATATCGGCGGCAAACTTCGCGCGCAATTAAAAGCTAATACGCAAAAATTTCGCACCGAAATGACGAAAGCCGGCTTTCATATTTATGAAGGAATACATCCTGTTGTTCCTGTAATTTTGGGGGAGGCTGAACTAAGCCAAAAGTTTGCTACTGAAATGCTTAATGAAGGTATTTATGTAGTCGGATTCTTCTTCCCCGTGGTGCCAAAAGGAAAAGCCCGAATTCGAGTACAACTTTCGGCCTCACATACAAACGAAGATATAGAAAAGGCACTTCAAGCTTTTATCAAAATTGGGAAAAAGCTTTCTGTCATTTAAAATGAATCTAAAAGCCATTCATAAAGATTTACTCAAGTGGTATCTCAGTCATAAGCGAGAATTACCGTGGAGAATATCTCAAGACCCTTACCGCGTATGGATTTCAGAAATCATGCTTCAGCAAACAAGAGTAGAAGCAGTAATACCCTATTACGAAAGATTTCTCTCACACTTTCCAACCGTAAAAGACTTAGCAAATGCTCAAGAAGATCAAGTCACAAACCTTTGGGTGGGGCTTGGCTATTATAGTCGTGCTAGAAACCTACATTCTTGTGCAAAAGAAGTCATGGATAGATTTCAAGGGAAGTTTCCAAACACAAAAGACGAACTACTCTCTTTACCAGGTATTGGTCCCTATACGGCCAGCGCGATCGCGAGTATTTGTTTTGAGCAAAAAATAGGTGCAATCGACGGCAATCTAGAAAGAGTAATAGCGCGATTACTCTCTCTGACAGTGAATCCCAAAAAAGAAGGCAAAGAGATAATCCAAGATTTTGCAAACAACCTAGTAAGCATAGGTGAGCCTGGTAGCATTAACCAAGCATTTATGGATTTATCTTCAGCCATTTGTAAGCCTAAAAATCCAAATTGTAATGATTGTCCCATACAAAAATACTGCTTAGGGTTTCAAAAAAATATCCAACAAACTATTCCTATAAAAGAAATAAAAAAAGAAAAAGTAGAGATACAAGCCTACGGTTTTATTCTCGTTCGCAACCAAAAAATCCTACTTGCTAAGCGTGCAAAAAAAGAATGGCTTGCTGGAATGTGGGATATCCCCTGGAATATTTCTTTAGAATCACAAAAAGAAATTTCTAAAATAGTAAAAGAAAAAAAATCGTGTACTGTAAACCGCACAATTACCCACCATAAAATTGCATTTTCTGTCTATGCCCTGCCTAGCGCGCAAAACCTAGAAGAAAAAATTATTAAAAAAGTGAGCTCACCTGTTGAGTGCTATCGTTGGTTTCGGTTACAAGAATTAGAAGGAATCCATCTACCAAAGCCTACAGAAAAAGCTTTGGGCCAATTATGGAAACACTTGGAGGACACAAAATGAAAACACTACTTTGTTTATTTATGCTAATTCTTACCCCCTTTGCTCAGGCACACGAAGGATCATGGTTTGCTGTAGGCCCAAGCTACGAAAATATCACCAGTGGAAATTCTGAAGGTGGGTGGTCAGTAAATGCAGAAGGTGGATACTGGTACTTAGGCAACGTAGCTTACGGTGGACACTTTAAGGCAGCATTTTTCGGAGATGTTAATGGAAATGCGGCATCTGGCTTAAAAATTTATGATATGGGTGTTTTTTGGAAAGCAGCCTCTGAAGCTGGTTTTTATGGAAAACTCTTGGCTGGTCTAGCATTCGTAAATCACGATGGCACAAATACAGGCTTTCGCATGGGTGATGGAAAAAGTTTTTATATTGGTTTAGGTGGAGGATTCTTATTCCCGCTTACCGAAACTCTCAATATTGGACCTGAAGTGATCTATCGCCATTTGACTGCGAGAAACGGTGGAGACCAAATTAGTATAGGAATGCTCGTATCGTTCAGTCTTTGATGTTTCTAAGATTTTGTCCCCACCTAGGATAGTTAGGTAGGGTAAAATTTTAGTGATTAAGTCTCTATTATTTTCTACTCGAACGCCTTCTTGTTCTAATGAAGTCCAAGAAGCGCGTTCTGCACTAATTAAACCAAATCCTGAACTACTTGCTCGAGTGACATTGATAGAAAATCCGTGGAATACATACCCATCTTTCACTGTAATCGCCAGAGTTGCTAGCTTACCTCTAGCCGTCCACAAACTCGATTCGTTCGCTTTTGTCTGTACAGAGCGAACTCCTAGTACAGCTAATGCATGAGCTAATCCCATAAGCATTTCGTCAGTGAACCTACGCAAGAGATCTATACCTTCTAAATCACTTAGTTTTAAAATAGGAAAGCCAATAATTTGCCCTGGTCCATGATAAAGCGCACCACCACTGCGATCAGTTTTTAGAATTTGAATGCCTCTATCTTCAATAAAATTTTTAGAAACCGCTATATCTTCTACACCACAAGAATCTGCACCTAATGTTATCGTCTCAGGAGATTCAAATGCCAAAAGACCCGAGTAATTTTCAGCACTCAAGAGCCCTTGTAACCGCAAGGCACGCTCATAAGAATAGTTTGATCGATAAGAAAAGAATGCAGGTTTCAAACAAAGTCCCCTAAATTTTATCCGATATGCTCTGTTTTCCATCAATAGTAGATGGCGCTTCTTTATAAAAAGCTGAGCTTAAATATCGTTCTGTAAAATAACCACCTAGAACTTTTACCATCGCCATAATAGGCAGGGCCAAAAGCACTCCTAAAAAACCTAACAGCTCTCCGCCAGCTAATAAAGCTAAAATTATTGTTAGAGGAGATATCCCCATTTGTTTTCCCACGATTTTCGGTGTCAACACAGTGTTATCTAATAAATTCGCAGTAAGATACACGCCAACCAGAGCAATGCATTGGGTTAACTGCGCACCTCCAATAAGAGCTAAAAAAAGCGAAAGTGCTAGCGATACAAGAGGACCCACAAAGGGAACCAAATTCATAAAACCACTAAATATTCCTAAAAGAAGTGCCATCTCCATACCTATCGCACCTAAGGCAATGCTGTAGTAGGCAGCCAAAATGGCACAAACTAAAAATTGCCCACGGATTAACCCACCAAGAACAACAGACAATCGCCTCATCACTTCTTTCACATCCTCAACGTAACGCCGAGGAACAATTTGTAGCAGTCGCTCATTCAGTAAGTAATAATCTTTCAAAATATAAAACGTGAGAATAGGTACTAGCAAAATAGTGAGTAAGGTACTTAGAGCCTTAACCGTTCCACTCATTACACTCTCTAAAATTCCAGCAGCGGGAAAATTACCGATCTCAGGAAAAATCGATGGTATTACATCTTTCCACTGAGAAAAAACATCATACCCTAAATACTTTTCTGACACTGGACCAACACGAACGGATAAAAAATCCATGAGCAATGGTAGCTTTTCAAATAACTCGCGTACCTGCACAAATACACGAGGCACCATCATTAAAACAAATGCCATGATCGCACTGAATACTAAAATTAATAAAAGAAAAATCGGACCAAGACGACCAAACCCTCTTTTTTCAGCAATACGAACAACAGGATTTAATAAAAAAGCGAAAAAATACGAAACAAAAATGGGAATATAAATAGAACGAAGAAAGTAAATACTTATAAAAAACAGTAGTGCTACTGCCACTAATATTCTTTGTTGAACCACAGTCATTTCTCTTCTTGGGTTAATCATCAAACTCATCTGCCCCCACCACTACTTAGAATCGGTCTAATATAATTGAACGATATCTCCCTCTAAAAAGTTTCCCCCAGAGTGGAGCCTACCAATCGATCCATCCTCACCAAAATATTGAGAAATTTCAATAGTACCTTTTAAATCGCCTGCGGTTCTTCCTAAAAAAAGTCCCGTTTCTGGATCAAAAATATCTTGCCCTTGGCTATTTACTTTCAAAATATCGCCTACATTTAAACCCGTCGCTCGTCCTGCGTTGATGTAAATTTTTGCTCCAGTAATTTTTGCTATTTTGCCTCTCCATTGAATACGGTCAATTTCTTTATTTAGAGAGGGCATTGCCTTTGATACGGCATCGTGAATTGCCATAGTTACTACATCATTACGATATTCTTCATTGTCCTCACGATCGACCCCAAAAAGATTTAAACTAGATGACTCACTAAGACCTGTAGCCTCTCCCATGGCCACTTCTTTTGCCTGCTCAACATCAACCAATCTCAACTCAAGTGTTACTGAAGCCTTAGCAGCACTAGGACGTAATAATCCGACATCATCATCTTTTCTACGGAAAACAATTTTAGAAATTCTTCCAAGAATCACTAGAGATACACCCCACTTTTTTCCATTTTCAGAAACATGAGGAACATTAATTTTTTCTGAATCCAAATAAAAGTCTTGGCTTCTAAGCGCTACATCTCGCTCATCTACAATATTTAAACGATTTTGCTCTAGTAAAATTTCTCGCAATACATTTTTTGAATAAACTTCGAATCGTCCTTTAATAGGAGTGTCATTCCAAAAAGGTAGAACCACAACTCTCTTTCTTAGAGGTGAAAATTTTTGAACAGCGCTTTCTATTCTTCTTTGTTCTGATGGTGATTGACTGTATACGCCACTCTCTTTCCGAAATCCGGTAGATCTTGTACAGCCACTTAGAACAACAACTAAAGTGATCAAAAGATAAATTAAACTATTTGATTTCATCACTTACTCCACCTTCTTGGATTTCTACTTTAGGCGTTTCAATTCTAACTGTTATTAATGGGCTTTTAATTTCGTAAGGATCATCAAGCATTTCTTCAATAGGCACTACTACTAGTTCAGTCTTGGGAATCGATTGTAGTGCCTTAATAACTGCTTTATTATCCATGACAGGCTCTACTGCAAAATCAAATTTTCCTCGACGGATTCGATAGTCTCGAACAGATTTAATATCTTTAACTGCAGAAAATAGCTCGCGAAACTTATTAAGTGCTAAAGGAGAATCTGGATTCTTTACACGTAAAACAAAAAATGGGTCTGTACTAGAGGCATTAGCAACAACCTTACCCGCCTCTACAAAAGCAATTTGAAATAAAGAATCCACTTCATCTGGTAAAAGTTTTTTCATATCCGAAATATACTGGTCTCTTCTTGTTCTAGGCTCAGAAAAGTTAATAGTAGACTTAGTTAAAACCTGCCCATTAGAGACATCTATCATAGTCGCTGAAACAGCAATTTTCTGCTGTTTGCCTTTTTCTTCTTCCATATCAACTACAATATAGTCCATCGTGATACCCAGTGCGAGTCTAGCACCAGCTTTACTACCAATCGCCTTTAATACTTCTGTTGAAGCCAAATTTTCTTTCGATAAAATTTGAGAGTTTGAATTATCAATAAAGTCTACAGCGAATCCCCTTCTCTCTAATCTTTGCTCTGCCATCTTTCGAATGGGCTCAAAAAGCTCATTAAGGGATTTTTCTTTGTCTTGAGAAGTTTGAATATTTGATAAGTCCAAGGGACGCAATAAAATAACTGCTTTACTATTTTCTTTCTCACCCATCGCTTCTGGGCTAAGTGCTAGTAAGTGCTTTACAATTTCTAAATCTAGTTCAGCTTGTACGGCAACCGTCGAAGATTTTTTTGATTCTAAAACTTTATAAGACTGAACAAAAGAAGATGCTTTAGGTAAAATTTCTTCGGCTAAAAATTCTTTAAGATTTTTATCTTTCTTGTTAGTGAAATTTTTTACCACACCCTGTCGCAGAGCCGCCGAAACAGCTTCACTAGTATCTTTGCCATAACCTATTACTGATGTAGAAGCTTCAACTTTAGTTAAAGACAAAAAAAGACCTAAGGCTAATAGCCCTAAAAAAAACCGTTTATTGAAATCCAAGAACATCACTTCCGAAGATCTCCTTAACCTCTTGGATAAAACCATAGTCTGCTGAAAATTTTAAATCATCTGGAAACTGAAAGCGAGCGCGAACACCACTATCTGACACATATTCTATAACTCCTTTACACGCCCCTTTATTACGTACACACAGCGCTTTTAAGTCTTCTAATTGTTTTTTCGATGTTTTTTCTGGATTCAAACGAAAAACCACAGATTTTACACTTTGAATTTTTTCACGAGAAGCCAACTCTAGAGGTTCAACTTGAATCGCCAAAATTTTGGCACCTCCATCACTCCCCTCAATATCTCCTTGTACAACTACTACGTTGCCAACAAATAAATAATCCTTACACTTCTCATAAGCGCGAGGAAAACACACAACCTCAATTTTACCACTTAAATCTTCTAAGGTGACAAAAGCCATACGATCACCTTTTTTTGTCATAATTTCTTTTGACGCTGAAATCATGCCACCTATTCTGGGCGCATTTGCCTGCTGTGCTTTTCTTGCCTTCCAATCCTTTGCTTGGTCTGGTTTTTTCTCAAACTTACCTTCAGCAGAAAGTTCGAAAATACGAGAAATCGTATAGCTAGCACACTCACGCAGTAGTGAAGTATATGGATCTAGAGGATGTCCACTAACATAAAAACCTAAAAGTTCTCTTTCCGATTCTAACCTTTCCATTTGGTTCCACTCTTGTTGAAAAGAAATCGCCGGTTCTGCAGAAAGTAAATTTGGTCCATCGCTATCAGCAAATGATGCTGCAAATAGATTGGCTTGACCTAAGCTTTCAGTTTCTGCTTCTTTAATGGCCCAAGCACCAATCATCTCCATAGCCTTAAATAAACCGTGTCGAGTAACTTGAGAGTTGTCAGCATATACAGAATCAAAAGCACCAGCTTTAATTAAAGCTTCTATCGTTTTCTTATTAACTTTTTTGCCAACCATTCTCTTGCAGAATTCTGGGAATGAACGAAATACACCTTTTTCTTTTCTCTCTTGTACAATTTCATCTACAGCAGCAGCACCACAACCTTTAATAGCCTCTAGACCAAAGCGTATCGTTTTTGTTCCATTTGCTTCTACTACGTTAAACTCACCAACAGACTGATTGATATCTGGACCTAATACCTGAATTTGATGGTCCTTAGCATCACCAATATATTTAGCCAAGCGATCAGTATCAGACATTTCTGTAGTTAGTAGTGCTGCGTAGAACTCTGCTGGATAGTGCGCCTTTAAATACGCTGTTTGAAAAGAAACATAAGCATAAGCGGTCGCATGAGATTTATTAAAGCCGTATCCAGCAAATTTTTCGATTAAGTCAAAAATCTCTGTTGCTTTGTCTGAAGGAATTCCATTTTTCTCTGCTCTCTCGACAAAGCCCTTTTTCATCTTTGCCATTTCTTCGGGTTTTTTCTTTCCCATCGCTCTACGCAACAAATCAGCTTCACCAAGAGAATAACCAGCCAGAACTCGTGCAGCTCGCATCACCTGCTCTTGGTAGATAATTACACCTAAAGACTCTCTTAATACTTCTTCTAGCTGAGGAACTGGATATTCAATCGTAACTCGACCGTGTTTTCTTTCAACGAAGTCATCAACCATTCCACTCTCTAAGGGCCCAGGTCGATAAAGTGCGTTGATCCAAGTTAGCTCTTCAAGGTTCGATGGTCCTAGCTTTTTACATAGCTCTGACATCCCAGAACTCTCTACCTGAAACACTCCGTTCGTATCCCCTTTTGCAATCAGTGCATAGGCTTCAGCGTCGTATACCCCAATATCTTCAATACGAAATACAGGCTCTTCTTTTTTTCTAAATCCATTTATAAGATCAACAGCACGTTGAATATGAGTGAGAGTTTTTAAGCCTAGAAAGTCAAATTTAACTAGTCCAACTTTTTCCCCAGCATCTTTATCATATTGAATGACTACGGCTCCGTCTTCATCCATCATAAGCGGAGCATAATTCGTTAGTGGTTTATCTGTGATAATTACACCACCAGCGTGCTTACCAAATGAACGAGTAAGCCCTTCTAGTTTTAATGCATGATTAAAAAGTTTGTCTACTGTGGGATTTTCATCTCGCATTTCATTGAAGCGAGGTTCTTTTTCTAAAGCCTCTCTCAAAGAGATTCCTAGTTGTTCAGGAACAAGTTTGGCAATTTGATCAACTTCTCCATAGGGCATACCTAAAACACGCCCTACGTCTCGAATACATTGCTTTGTTTGTAATCTACCGAAGGTAATAATTTGAGAAACTTGATCACGCCCGTATTTATCTTTTACGTAATCAATCACCTCACCTCGTTTATCCATACAGAAGTCGACATCAAAGTCAGGCATACTTATTCGTTCTGGATTGATAAATCTTTCAAAAAGCAAATTGTAAGGAATTGGATCGATATCGATAATCTGTAAAGCCCAAGCCACTAACGATCCAGCTCCTGATCCTCGCCCTGGACCCACAGGTATACCTTGTTTTTTAGCCCATTTAATAAAATCAGAAACGATTAAAAAATATCCAGAGAAGCCAGTTGCTTGAATCATTTTCACTTCATCTTGTAAACGATCTCTGTATTTTAATTCTAAGTGCTTCCAATCTTCAGACTGCTTTGTTGGTAAAAAACTTGGCTGATTAAAGCGCCATTCAAGCCCACGCTCTGATTCAAGAGCAAGATAATCTTCAGCTGTCTTTACGCTCTCTTCTTTAGGAATTTCAAATTTAGGTAAGTGATATATAGGCCTGCCTTTTTCATCAACGAACTTAAATTCTACAGAACACTGCTCAGCTATAAGATTGGTATTTTCTAGTGCCTCAGGGCAAAAAGCAAATTGCTCTTTCATTGTCTCTGGGTCTTTAAACCAAAACTCTGTACATAGTGATCTTTTGTTTTCGTCAGAAACAGTTCGTCCCAACTGAGTTAGAACAAAAATCTCATGCGACATTGCATCTTCTTTTTCTAAATAGTGTACATCGGATGTTGCAACGGGACGAATGTTCATGGCCTTACCTTGAGCCATAAGCCATTCATTTAATCGTTCTTGTTCAGCTAGATTATTTTCCTGAAGCTCTAAAAAAAGATTATCTTTAAAACAAGACTGTAACCACTCTAGCTCTTTTTGAGCTAAATCTTCTCGCCCTTGCAAAAGATGATATCCCGTTTCTCCTTTAAGGCCACCCGTTAAGCAAATTAAATCACTAGAAGAATCTTGCACCCAAGATTTATCAATCAAAGGCCTGTTCGAACTACGCCCCTCTAAATATGAGCGCGAAACTAATGATACTAAATTTTGAAATCCAGCTTTATTTTTCGCTAGCAATACTAACCTTGAGTAGGGAAAGCGATGGTTTTCATACCCTTCACTAACTTTAAGATAAAAGTCACAACCAAAAATCGGTTTTACACCCGCTTTTTTCGCATTATTAAAAAAATCTATAGCACCACAGAGATTGCCATGATCAGTCATAGCAAGTGCGCTCATTCCATACTCCAAGCATTTACTAAATACATTGGGCACTGCTTTTTTTGGATTATCATTATAATCGATACGAACTGTACTCTCTAAAGCAGAATACGATGTATGAACATGTAGATGAGTAAAAGACATTGCCTACTTACTCCCACTCAATTGTAGCCGGTGGTTTAGTAGAAATATCGTAAACTACTCGATTTACGCCTCTGACTTCGTTTACGATTCGGTTAGAAATTTTCGCTAATACCTCATGCGGAAACCGAAACCAATCCGCCGTCATACCATCTTGACTAACAACTGCCCGTAGTGCCACAGGATATTCATAGGTTCTTCCATCACCCATAACTCCCACCGTAGAGATTGGAATTAGAATCGTTCCGGCCTGCCAAATTTGATCGTATAGTTTTGCTGCGCGAATTTCTGAAATATAAATAGAATCTGCCTCGCGAAGTATATCTAACTTTTCTTTTGTTACCTCTCCCAAACAACGAACAGCTAATCCAGGGCCAGGAAAAGGATGCCTACCTAAAATCTCAGAAGATACGCCTAATTCTTTGCCTAATTTTCTAACCTCATCCTTAAATAGTTCGCGTAAGGGCTCAATTAAAGAAAGCTTCATATTTTCTGGTAATCCACCAACATTATGATGGCTTTTAATTGTTGCACTAAAACCACCACGGCCAGGAGGAGGCATAGATTCGATCACATCCGGATAAAGAGTTCCCTGCACTAACCAATCTAAGGTTTTTTCTCCTACTTCCTTTGCCAAGCGTTTTTCTTCTCTTTGAAAAATCTCAATAAATGTCTTACCAATTGCCTTTCGCTTCTGTTCTGGATCTGTAAGGCCAGATAAAGCAGTTAAAAAGTCTTTTTGTGCATCGATTAGAGACACCTTAAGCCCTGAGTTTTCAAAACTCTTCATCACCTCTTGAGATTCATTTTTTCTCTGTAATCCGCTATCTATATATAAACAATGCAATCTACCAGGAATTGCTTTTTCAACTAAAGTTGCGGCGACTGTTGAGTCAACCCCCCCAGATAAAGCACAAATTGCATGCGCTGTTGTGCCTACTTGCTTTTGGATTTCAGAAATTTTTTCTTGTGCAAAGTTTTTTAGGTTCCATTCTTTTTTTGGATTACAAATTTCAATAAAAGCATTTAATAACTTAGCACCTTCTTCTGTATGAGAGACTTCGGGATGAAACTGAAGAGCATAAATATTCTTCGAACGGTTTTCCATAGAAGCTAAAGATCCACTTTCACTTTTAGCAACAATCTTAAAACCATCAGGTAACTGATCAACTTCATCACCGTGACTCATCCAAGTATTTAATGGAGATTTTTTTACCTGGGCAAAGAGCGGGCTTGAACTTTCTAGAATTTGAATCGGAGTAAGACCATATTCTCGGACTTTCGCGGGGCTCACTTTGCCACCAAGATTTTGAGCAAGCCACTGCATTCCATAACAAACACCCAATAGTGGTACGCCTAAATTTAAAACAGCACGATCACATTGAGGTGCTTGAGAATCAAAAACCGAATGAGGGCCACCCGATAAAATAATTCCTTTAGGGTTATGAGCTTTAATCTCATGAAAGGGAGCATTTGCAGGGAGAATTTCGGTATACACCCCCACCTCACGCACACGTCTTGCGATTAACTGAGTAAACTGACTGCCAAAGTCTAAAATTATGATTCGATCCACTGCAGATTATTACCATAAGCTCGTAAGAAAAAACCAAATATCTCGCGAAGAGCAGAGCATTAAATTTCTTTCAAAATCCCTAAATATCCTAGTTTTAGTTAACTATAATTTTTAGCAAAATGGATGTTCCGCTTGGCTGTCGAGATATCTGACGTTTTTAAATTCACTCCAAATCTCATAAAATTAATTTAATATAATCAAATACTTACAATTATTAACTGATTAAAATAGTATTGTATTTAAGGTCTTTACATGCTATAAAAGAACCATGCGAACTCAACCCGAATTAGCGAAAATTTTGCTGTCTGAGTTAAAAATAAGAAGACAAAAGAATACTTCTTATTCTTTGCGTGCATTTGCTGCCTGGTTAGAACTTTCTCCATCCTCACTTTCAGAAATTATCGCGGGTAAGAGACAAGTTTCACCAAAGATGGCAAGAAAGCTTTCAGAGCGCTTGAAGCTTCCTTCCGAAAAGACTCATAAAATTATCAAGTCTATAGGTAAACGCTCTTGGTTACCTAAAAAATCTAACCAAAGTTATATTCAGCTTAAGAAAGACCAGTTTGAACTGATTACCTCTTGGGTACATTTTGCCATTTTATCTCTATTGAAGGTCGATTCTCCTGAAAAATCTATAAAGTGGATGAGTGAAAAGCTTTCTATTTCTGAAACACTTGCCCGAGAAGCAACTCAACGCTTAATAAGATTGCATTTAATCGCCGAAACCAGGCCTAATTATTTTGAGCGCACATCAAATCCCATAAGCTCATCAGATGGCACTTTAGACTTGGCAATCCAAAAATCTCATCAAGAGACTTGCGATATCGCGCGAGACTCAGTCACTTCATTTCCTGTAGATGAAAGAGATTTCACTAGTATTACAATGGCGATTGATCCTAAAAAAATTCCAGAAGCTAAACAAATGATCAGAGCTTTTCGTGATCGTCTGTCCAGTGTTTTAGAAGACGGCGAAGTCAAAGATGTATATCGACTAAGTATCCAGCTTTTTCCACTGAGAGGAAAAAAATAAAATGAAAATAATAGCGCTGACCATAACTATTTTATTAACTCCTATCATCGTCCTAGCTGGCGATGTAGTAGGTAACGGAGGGCACGTAATCTCTTGTCTTGGCCAAGCGCCAATTACACTTGACTATCACGAGCGAGAATATTTCAGCCCTGGATCACTAAATCACTTAGATGGAATGAGTCAGGATGAAGTTTTTCAATTTGCGCTCGCTAGATTAGGAAATTCAGACTTCGCTTCGAAGCTTGAAAAAACCTGGTATGAAATAGGCGACACCAGCAAATGGATTCTAGTGCCACAACTTGAGTACATCACCGATCATGGTCTTTTTGTAAAGGTACCTAATGGCTGTAGTATAGTTCAAGCGGTTATTCGAGAAGGGCAAACCATCTATTTTAATAGCGATATAGCCTCGAAAATATCTAGTACCCAATTAGGTGTTTTAGCCTTACATGAGGTTATATATAAGCTTTCTAAAGAAAGTAAGGCAGCAGTAACATCAATGAAAGCAAGAGCTGCTGTTGCGACCTTATTATCGAAACGAATGCAACCAGACGATCATATTCAAATGATTGGCTATGAATTTAATTCTTTTGAGAGTCTTAAACTAGGAACTTTTTCAAGCACTCAAAAAAATAAAAACACTAAGCTCGAGATTAATTTGATTTCAAAAAATTTAAAAAGAAAAGAGCTAACTTTTAGTATCGACAATAAAATAAAAGCGCTGATTAAAAATTCAACTAACTTAAGAAAGAATGAGATTTCATTTCATTGCAATGAAAAAAGTATTTGCTACCCAATAGGTGAAAGTAACTTAAAAGCTATTAAACTCCATGGAGCAAATGAGTTTGATTTATTAATTGGGAAAAAAGAAATAAATTTTATTCAATAAATAAACACCTAAGTACAAGCGGATGAGATTTGTGCACTTAGGTGTCTATTTAGTAGTTCATTTATAATTATCTTACAAACTTACCACCGCGACATACATATCTAACCCATTGAGCAGCATCATTTTGGCCTGGCTCTAATACGTTGATCACTTCCCCTTCATTGCAAACAACTGTTTGTGTGGCACTAGAAGGTACATATCTACCGTTTGTACATGTGTATTCTACTCTTACAGAGCTGTCGTTATATGTAGGCTCGATAACAGTAATTTTGTGGCCTTCTTTACAAGCAACTGTACCGCTTTGATTTGGGATTGGGTTAACGTTCAACCCTGGCTCAGCTTCTGATGCAAATGCCTGCATAGATGAAATAAAAAGGGCTGCAATAAGTAATAGTTTCATTTTAACTCCTTAGTTAAATAGCGTCTCATATACTAACGCTTCTCGTTTGTGTTGCGCTGTTTAATAATAAAATAAAAGCATCTACGCAAGACTGCTGGTAGCTACTCGACTTGAAACTGTTCCATTAATATTTTGGAACACGAAAAAAATAATTTTTTTTAATTTTTAAAACCTCAAAGATACAAAAATTCTACAAAGCATCTCTAACACTACCCTCTTCGATCAAACCTTGCTCTGTATTGGTAAAATCAATCACCAAGCCATTTTGATAAGGAATGCTATATTTTAAATCGTCTTCTGTAGAAAACTCTTTATCCGGGCCAGCACTCACCCAGGAATATGCTTTCGAATAGGGTAAATCAATCACTTGAATTTGATACTCTGTTCCCCAGGCATCTACGAAACGATTTTTACTACCGAGAATATCGTAGAATTCTTTTAATGTGGGTGGTTTTTTTCCTTCAAAAAGCTGCAAAGTTAAAAGAGAGAGTCTTTTTAATTGTAATTTTGTTTGTGCCTTGCCTGCATTTTTATAAACAGAATGACCGATTAAAGTCATCTCGGCCCCTAAACACAAAAGGACCAATACTAAAAATACATAGCGTAGCATCTATAAAAATAGTTCCGGTCTCGAAACTAGTTTTTCCCATATGAGGTTATGAAAATCTACTTTTCCTACGGCCAATAGACCCGTGCCACCTGAAGATTGAAAGCTTGCATTCATACCGTTGGCGTATCCAAAACAATCATCAGCCTCTAAGGTAGTATCAGAAGCATCATCACCTAAATCAACTTTAACGCCTCCAGAATAAACCACTAAAAACTCTTCACTATTCGCAGCAGCTTGAATATATTCACCATCTTTAAAAAACTGAAAGCGAAAGGTATCAATCAACTGCGCTTGCTCAATGGCTCGCAATTTAGAAAAAAGTGGGTGTCTACGGAAAAAACTCGTCAATCGTATCATTGCCTTTACTCTATCCGGTGAACCCATAGACTCAGCGAAACGATCAAAACCGTCTTTATTTAGTACCAATACGATACAACCACCATCTGAAATAATTGAAGCAGTTCTTGGAACATCATCAATTAATGCAATTTCGCCAAACGCATCGCCTTCGCCTAAGTCTGCAAGAAAATGCGTCTTACCAGCAGGTTCTGCGTAATAGGCATTTGCAATCCCTTTAACTAGAACATAAAACTCGCTACCAACTTCTCCCTGATGCACAAGGTATTCGCCTGACGCATAATATCTTGGGTTCATCTCATTTAAGAGCGCTAATCTTTCTTGATCATTCAAATAAGAAAAAAGAGGGATTTTCTCTAAAGCAGACATTCTTTCTTCAAAACTAAGGCTATCTTTCTCTTTACCTTTTTCTACTACAACTTTATTTTTTCTAAAAAACGTTTGGTCTCTGAGAAATCCAACAACGAAAACCATTGCGGGAAAAACCAACGCACTCAAGAGCAGAAAAACTACAACTGAGGCCATTACTTGTAGCGTAAGATCTTCTTGCCCTGTTAAATCAGTAACGACTTTTTCAGACAATACATCCCAAAACATTCTCGTAAAATCTAGCCATGCCAATAACCAAATAAATGAAACCAAAATACCAATGAGCATCTCTTTGCTTAAGCTGCCTTTTGTTTTAAAAATTTGTCTAAGGCCAGAAGATATAGATTCTGATAACTTATTGCGAACAAAAAGCGTGTGTATGAATGTTGCCCCATCAAAAGGCAAAAAAGGAGCTGCAAAAATTAGTGTTGCAAAGCTAATCCCGGCTACACAAAAGTAAACATTTTGCAGACTCAAAACATCTAACTGAAGTAATCCCACAGGGATAACCAATGTTGATAAAGAAGCTAGTATCCCAACAAGACTCAATAAAACTCTGGAGCGAACCCCTTCTAATTGCACTTCACGAAAGTCTGCCGTCGGAAAAACAAAACCCCAGTAAAAAGAAAATCGATGCTTTATGGTAGATCGCCCCAGACTCTCTACTAATGCTCCTTGAAATAAAGACCTCATCCAAATCGCAACAGTTGCCGCCAAATAGATACAGATAAATAAATGTGAATAAGAAAAAACAATAAATGCCCCTTCATTGAGGTCTTCGTAGGGGAAATACAGTAAGCCTACCGTCGATAATATGGCAGCTAAAAAAATAATAAGACCCGGGCCACCCCATCGAATCAACCTGGCAAAAACACCGAAGCACAAAGCCGAAAATGCATCTAAACCAGCAATTTCAATTTTTTTCTTATCTAACTCTAACTCCAAGGTAGCAGTATCGGATTCAATTTTTCTTCCGGTAATCGTGTTCACGTCTAAAATCTGTAGTTTTTTTAATTTCGCTAAAACTGCTACACAAATTTTTATATGAGATTTTTTGGCAATTCCTATATTTGGCAACAAAAGCGCTAATAGTGTTTCTGATTCGTTTTGTTTTAAAAACTTAACTACTTCAAATTCTTCTATGGTTAATAGCTCTTGTTTTCTATTTTCCGGATTATAGATAACCACATGTTCGTCATCGTATTGTCCTAACTCAAAAGGCTTCAACTGCATACAACACCCAATACTTTATTTATGATCCCATCCAATAATTTGGAGCTTCTTTTGTAATATCAACATTATGCGGATGGCTTTCTCGTAAACCCGCTGAAGATATTTTTACAAATCTAGCTTTCTCGTACAAGGCCTCTATAGTTTCAGCGCCAACATAACCCATTCCCGATCGCAAGCCTCCGAGAAGCTGGTGTACTACCGCTGAAATAGTTCCTCTATAGGGAACTCGTCCCTCAATTCCCTCTGGAACCAATTTAGAATCATCCGTATTTGATTGCGCATAGCGATCTTTTGATCCGAGCCTCATTGCAGCTAAAGATCCCATTCCACGATAAACTTTATACGAGCGGCCTTGAAATAGAACCAACTCACCAGGAGACTCATCTGTACCGGCAAATAAATTCCCTATCATCACACATGAGGCGCCAGCAGCTAACGCTTTAACTACATCGCCTGAGAATTTGATTCCGCCATCTGCAATAACAGGAATATTTGCTTTTCTAGCTACAGAGACCGCATCCATAACTGCAGACAACTGTGCAACGCCAATCCCTGCAACAACTCTTGTTGTACAAATCGAACCAGGACCAATGCCAACCTTTACTGCATCTGCACCAGCATCAATTAGTGCTTTTGTTCCATCGGCTGTAGCTACGTTTCCTGCAATAATATCGATTTGAGAAAATTGTTTTTTTAATTTTTCTACTAACTTTAAAATCCCTTGAGAATGCCCATGCGCACTATCGACAAAAAGTGCATCTACGCCAGCTTCTGCTAAAGCACTCGCGCGATCTAATACATCTTCACTAACGCCAATCGCAGCACCTACCACTAATCGCCCGAATTTGTCTTTATTAGAATTTGGGTATTTCATGGATTTCTCAATATCTTTAATAGTGATTAATCCTTTAAGACGGTTTTTATCATCCACTACTAAAAGTTTTTCAATGCGGTGTTTGTGCAATAATTTTTTTGCTACATCTCTATCTGTACCTACAGGACAAGTTACTAGCTTTTCACTCGTCATATAGTCAGAGATAGGCGCTGACTCATCTTCTAAAAATCGCACATCTCGGTTCGTTACTATTCCCACAAGAGTCCCGTTAGCTTTGCCATCTTTGGTCACTGGCACACCAGAAATTTTATATGTGGCCATTAACTTGAGAGCATCTCTTACCGGCTGATCAGGAGAAGTAGTGATCGGATCTAAAATCATCCCACTCTCACTTTTCTTCACTCGTGAAACTTCGAACGACTGCTCTTCGATCGTCATATTTTTATGAATCACGCCTAGTCCGCCTTCTTGAGCTAATGAAATAGCCGTAGCAGACTCAGTCACTGTATCCATTGCTGCAGAAAGAATCGGAACACTAAGAGAAAGATTTTTTGTAAGCTTTGTTTTTAAACTAACTTCGTTAGGCAATACTGAGCTTGGCCCAGGTAAAAGAAGTACATCATCAAAAGTTAATGTTTCACGAAAAGAGGTAGGCTTATCTTGGGTGTTCATGACTTACATTAGCACAACAAAATAGTTCTAGTCGACTATAAGCTTGGTTAAAATTTTCCTTAGATCTCATTCTTTACTTCATCTTTTGAAGTTAGGGTGTGGTTTCAATTTAGAAGCGTTATGAGAAAGACACTAAACACAAGCGAACACCTACACTCTAGCGTAGGCGCTTTTCGCAGATCAGCAAACGTTACTGCTGTATCTCGAAAGATTTTCGATATTCCGCCACATACGAATGGTAGTTTTTCCAGCCTTGCTGGATCATTTCTTCTTTTTCACTCTCCGTTAATGCACGAACAGCTTTTGCCGGAGAACCTAAAATCAAATGGCCAGAAGGATACTTTTTACCTGGAGGAAGCAAAGCTCCAGCTGCAACCACACAGTGATCTCCTACCTCTACACCATCTAAAAGAATTGCACCCATTCCAATTAAGCAATCATTCCCTACCGTACAGCCATGCAATAGCGCCTTATGGCCTATAGTTACTCGATCACCTATCGTTAATGGAAAACGCCCGTTCGTTACATGCAGAACACTGCCATCTTGAACATTGGTATACTCACCTATTTTTATCCAATGAACATCTCCACGAGCCACCGCTTGAAACCAAATACTAGAATGTGCACCCATCGTCACATCACCAAGAACATCAGCAGTTGGTGCAATCCAAGCCGTAGCATCGAGCTTAGGTTTTTTTCCAAAACAATTCGCAATCATAAAAGAGATAACTCTCCCTTCAGTGCATAGGTATTTGCATCTGTAATTTTCACTGGCAAAATACGCCCTTCTAATTGAGAGGGTTTTAAATCACTACCTTCTAGTGAAAAGTTTACGATTCTCCAACCAGCTGTTCTTCCGGTAGCAAGATTTGCATTCGTTTTCGATTCTCCCTCACAAAGTACTTCTTCTACTTTACCTACTTGCTCGGTATTTTTGCGTGCTTGAATCTCTGCTTGAACCTCAGAGAGAATCGCATGCCGCCTTTTCTTTTCTTGGTCAAGAATTGGGTCTCCCAATGATAAAGCCGCGGTACCAGGACGCGCAGAATACATATATGCATAAAGAGAGTCGAATTCGACTTGCTTGACTAGATCTAAAGTTTGCTCAAAGTCTTCTTCTGTTTCTGTAGGAAAACCCACAATTAAATCTGTGGTAATGGCAATACCAGGAACTCTTCGTCTTAGCTCAGCTAAACGTGCCTTATAAAGCTCTATAGGAACATATCTTTTCATTTTCTTTAAAACCGTAGGTGAACCGCTCTGTACGGGTAAATGAAGATGGGGCACTAAGCGATTTAAATTTGCATGGCAATCAATCATTTCTTCGTCAAAATCTTTCGGATGAGATGTCGTATAGCGAATACGCTGAATACCTTTAGGTCGACCACCCTCACCTCTAGGATGAGTTGTTCCATTCGCTTCCATTTCATCTGCCATTTTTTGTAATGCTATCAAGAGCGCAGGAAAAGTTTGCCCTACTTTTTTTCCTCCAAGGGATTTTCCGTAAGAGTTTACATTTTGACCAAGAAGGGTAATTTCTACAATTCCTAAAAGCGCTAAGCGCTTTACGTCTTGAACGATTTCTTCAAGCCTACGACTTTTTTCTCGACCCCTCGTAAATGGAACAATACAGTACGTACAAAAATTATCACAACCCTTCATAATATTTACAAAAGCCGTAGATTTTCCAGGTAACACTTTTGTTTCTATCGAGTAGTCATTAGAGGGATCGAATCCCACTTGCATGATTTTTTCTTCCCCATGATTTAAGCGATAGAGAATTTCAGGCAGTTGATCAATTGAATCAGTGCCCATCACAAAATCTAAATGAGGAGCTCCTTGAAACACTTCTTTTTTGTCTTGCTGAGCTACACATCCAGCAAAGCCAATCTTTAGGTTGGGATTTTTCTTTTTACCGTCTTTTTTTAAAAGCCCCATAGACGAATAGGCCTTCTGCTCAGATTTATCTCGAATCGAACAGGAATTAAAAATCACAAGATCAGCATCTTCAATCTGTTCTGCTGGGTTATAGCCTTCGGTAACCAATAAAGAAGCCATACGATCGGTATCGTGCATATTCATCTGACAGCCAAAAGTTTTAATAAAATATTTACCTTTGGTGTCTTGTGCGAGGGTATTTTCCATGGATGCGTTATACCAAAAATTCAAAAATAAAAAAGAAAGAGACTAAAAATTATCTCCCCAAGGGCTCCCAAGAGCTGCGGGCTTTCTCTAATAATTCCAAGGCACTAGAGCCATCCTCTGGTCCACAGGCATAAGAAACTAAAAAGCGAATATGAGAAATTTCCTCGGCTAGAACTTTCTTTAAGCGCTCAACAACTCTTTGCGCCCCTTCACGACCACAGTCATCCATTAAGATAGCGAGTTCTCCACTTTCAGAAATCCAAAAAATAGAGTCACTTGTTCGAAAAAGAACTCTCTGCAGTGCTTTGTTAATTTTAGGATAATCTTCGTCTAGGGCTTTATACCCGGGCTCAGCTCGCAATAAAACGAGAGAGATCTTTGATAAAGCACCTATCGCAGAAAAAAGGCGGTTATTAATCACTAAATCTAACTCATCTACTCGAGACAAAATAGGTAAAGCGATAGAAAACTTCCACCCGCCATCTACGCCATCCGTATCCGTAGCCCAAATAAAACCATAGTGAGCAATAAGAATTTCTTTAGCAATAGCAAGCTCTACTCCAAGCCCCTCTTTCACTCTAGTGTCTGCATCTCTCCAAGGAGAAAATGGCTCAAATAGCTCTTCAAATGTTTCTGGCGTTTCTCCCACTGAGGATTGAGAAGATTGAACGCTAAGAATTAAATACATTCCCGTTTTTTGTTCTCGAAGAGAAACAATTCCTCTAGGAATCTCAGATTCACTTTCTAAAGATAATTTAATGTGTATTTTTCCAGGGTTTGTTTTATTTAACCCCTCTAGACGAGAAAACTTCAAGGCATTATAAACCAAAGCATCGAACACATGGGCTAATCTTCTAGCATCTCCGCAAACCCTTGGCAAATCTTCTTCTAACTCAAGAGAAAAAACAAAATCTTGTTTTTCAATTTCTGGCTTTAATACTTCTTCGCGAGATCGAACAAAATGATCTAGATCTAATTCAGTTAGACGAACACGTATAGTGCCTGCATCGGCTCTAGAAATTTCTAGTAAGTTTTCTACAGTACGTTTTAATCGATGCGTATTTCTCTTAAGCATCGGTAAAAATTCATTCTCCTTTGGATATCTCTCTTCTAAAATAGAGATCGCATTTATCATTCCCGTAAGAGGAGTATTTAGTTCATGAGAAATAATCGAGAGTAGATTAGAGCGATAACGATCAAATTCTTGAGAGTTTTCTTTCGTTTCTTTATTTACTTTTTTTACTACTTTCTTTGTTTTTGTTTTTTTCGATGATGGATTTTTAGACATTTTCAATTTCCATTCGAACGGCCCACGCATCTCCCGTTGGGTCATCTTCTACTAACTGCACTTGATCTATTAAATCTTCGTTAATTTCGACAATTTTTCCCCCTTCAGGGGCTAGTAAAGCAACCGAAGCGCTTCGACTTTTTAGCTCACCGATCCAGCCACCAGACTCCACCTCATCATCGACTTCAATCAGCTCTAATTCATCGGGAGAGCCAATAGATTCTATGGCTAGCTGGGTAAAGCCCAAGATATAGAAGTTTCCTTCTTTTCGCATCCATAAAAGTCCATTTTGATACTCTACTAAATCGGCCACTATTTTTTGTCTTTCTTGCTAGCTTTAGACCCTTTAGGTTCTAGCTTAACTCGCGCTTCTATTTTTAAAGTATAATTATCAAAAGCATCCTTTAAAATTTTTTGAAAATCTATTTGCGAGAGAACTCTTGCCACTTCTTTAGCAAAAATATCCAATGCGCTTTCTCTCATTTTTTCTATATTTGCAAAGAGAACTCGTCTTACATCCGAAGGGACTTTGATTTCACCCACGCCACCAATGGGCACTTTTCTCAGAACATCCCCTAACAAACCCTGCGCACTTTTTTGAATTCTCTTTTTCATTTTTTACTCGCTGGCTTTTTCTTTTTCTTCTTCTTTTTAACTCTGTCTTCAAATGCTTTCATCATAGAAGGTAATTGCGTTCCTGTTAAAGTATTCACGATAGCTTTTGGTACTAACAAAGGGAATCCCACATCTACAGTATACGTAGCCTCAACTTGGTCATCTCCTACAGCTTTTAGTGCCCATGATCCGTCGTTTGATTTAAAGAACTCTCCCTCTACCATGGTCCACTTTAAGCTCTTTTTTGGGCTTTCTGTGTGCTTTAATGTATAAGTAACTTTTTTGCCAAACATACTTACTACATACTGAGCGTATGTGTCTTTTCCTGATTTTTTAGTGATTTCTATCGATTCTAAGCCTTCGACAAACTCAGGGTATTCTTCGTAATTCGTAATTACATCCCACAGATCGTCTATAGAAACATCGAATACTGTCGTGTGTTTTGCTCCAGCCATTTAATCCTCCCTAAAACTTTGGCTTAATATCAAACCTATGTGTCGCGTGAATTTCTCTTACAGTCCCAGATTCAGATCTCATTACAATTGAATGCGTTGTTGCACCATTTGCTGTGAATTTTACTCCATCTAAAAAGTTTCCTTGGGTTACACCTGTTGCTGAAAACATCACATTGCCCTTAGCTAACTCTTCTAAGGCCCAAACCTTATGAATATCTTTAATGCCCATCTTTTGTGCTCTAGCTATTTCTTCATCATTACGAAACTTTAATCGACCTTGGAAGTTTCCCCCGATACAGCGAATCGCAGCTGCTGCAATTACTCCTTCTGGTGCCCCGCCACTTCCCATAAGTACATCTACCCCAGAGCCCTGCATAGCTGCAGAAATTGCCGCAGAAACATCTCCATCGCCAATCAACCATATTCTAGCACCCGATCTACGCACTTCAGAAATTAAGTCTGCATGTCTTGGTCTATCTAAAATAACTACGGTTAAATTTTCCACTGAAGTTTTCTTTGCTTTAGCGATTTCTATTAAATTTTGCGTCGGCGACATAGAGAGATCAATGGCATTGGCAGCATCAGGACCAACGGCGATTTTCTCCATATACGTATCTGGCGCATGCAAAAAGTTACCTTCTTCCGCAATAGCAATTACAGAAATAGAATTGGCTCCACCCTTTGCACAAATGGTTGTTCCCTCAAGCGGATCGAGAGCGAGGTCTAATTTTGCTCCCTTACCTGAGCCCACTTTTTCGCCTATATAAAGCATGGGAGCTTCGTCTCGCTCACCTTCTCCAATCACTACTCGTCCATCAAAGTCGATAGAGTTGAACATTTTTCTCATTGCTGTGACAGCTGCTTGGTCAGCCTCTTTTTCATCGCCTCTACCCATGAGACGGGCACTTGCTAGCGCAGCCATTTCTGTAACTCTTACAAATTCTAATGCATAGTTTCTGTCCATTTTTTTCCTCATGTCTGATCGCGTAAAAAACTCACCAAACGGTAGTCTAAACAGTCCATGTGCTCAAGTATTTTTCGAAACTTTGTTACCATCTTAGGATCCGGGGTACGATCTTTCTTCACGACAACTTTACTTCCGCCAAGCCGATCCATGGTTCCCGTGGATACACCTTTTTGGTCTTCCCACTCCCAAAAGTCTTGCCCTAGGCAAAAAAGTGCTCGATCAACTCCTCCGCGTTTATTGTTCCACAAAAAGAGATCTGCCCCAGAATCACCATGGTACCAAAAAGACAATCCTTCAAAAAAAGCTTCAGGCGCTGCGCGTTCATCCACGAGCCTCATGGATGAACCTATGTGAAAAGGATCTAAAAACTCTTGGATTTCTTCTTGTCTTTCATCAGATACGCTTTGAAAAATGAAGCCTACCGACCATGCACTTACGCGACTCACACGAAGTTCAACCAAAAAGGGTGCACCGCCTAAAGAGAGTTCTGCCTTGCACTCGTAGCCTATGGGAAACAAGAGTGATTCTCCCATCTCTAATAGGCTAATTCCCAAGCCATGGAGAGAAATATCACGCACAGCAAATACTTTTTCAAAGTCTTCAAAAACGAATTTCATTTTTTCTTTAGGCAAGGGAAAACGAGGAACCGTTCGTTGATCAATGGCGATTTGTTTCATATATAAAAATTTTAACAGAAAGTTTTCCATCCACGTAGTATTCTTAAGCTGAATATCGCGCACCGAGTTATGATTGAAACTTTATTGAGCCTATTTTTTCTTTTGTTATTTGCTGAATTTGCCTCAGCAAATTTTAAGCGACTAGCCCCTGTGCTGGAGGCCTGGGATCTTTCACGAAAAGATGCGCAACTAAACCAGACAAAAGACAAAACTAACCCATTTCCGTGGATAGGAGGGTGGGAAAAACTCGCCGCCCTCGTCTGGGCGCTTGGAGTAAGTGCCCCACTACTCTCATTCTCTTTAGCGTGTTATCTGTTTTTACCCGATCCCAAAGAATCGGCCAATATTATCTTAGGCGCTGTGATGGGTAGCAATATCGCCGGCCTAACCCTCGCATTTGGATTTATTCTGCTCACAGGACAAATTAAATTTTTCCGAATCCGTTCTATTAATAGCCCTGTTTTTTTATTAATTGCCACTATCGTTTTTGCACACACTTGCTTTGACCAAAATATCACACCAATAGAAGGTAGCATTCTTTTACTTATTTTCGTCGCCTATGGATTTTACTTTCGTAACTTTTCGAGTGAATGGAAGTACTATGAAAGAGCCTTTACCGATCGCACCTTAGTGGAATCCTCTGAGGGATTTCTCCCCGTGCTCGCAGTTGTTTGTTTAGGTGTTGGGTTCTTCTTTATCTCGCTTGTCTGCTCTTATAAATTTGTTTTCGCTCTTGATTCTATGGTTGATCGAGGGCAACGAGATGCACTCAAGCTGGGAGCTCATCTTGTAGGTTTTGCTCTTTCGATTCCCTGGATTGCTCGATCATTTTTATCTTCAGGCGAAAGCGACTCTAAAAGAGCAATGGCACTGAGTTCCATTAGCCATTCTTGTCTATTGAATGTTTTGCTTCTTCCCGCAGCCGCGTCTTTTCTTGGCGCATATTCATTAAATATTTCACTCACTTCAACTTATTTACCTGTATTACTAATCTGTACCGGCGTTTATGCCTCTACACTCTTAATTGAAAAAGAAAACGGGGGGAAGCTTAGCTTAGCTCTTGTGATGTTTTATATTTTTTATTTAGGATTTGGTCTAATCTATCCTTAGAGCAAGAATGGAAACAAATAAACTACCACAAAACGATGCCCTTACTTTTGACAACGCCCCAAATAGGCTGACTGTCTTAAGAATGCTTGCTGTGCCTGTAGTGGTTTATTTTCTAACTTGGAAGACCTTCCAAGGAGATATAGTAGCCTGTGTAGTTTTTTGCTTAGCCGCAATTACGGATTGGTTCGATGGATACTTAGCTAGAGCCTATAAAGCAATCACCATTTTCGGGAAACTAATGGATCCTCTAGCAGACAAATTTCTCGTTGTAGTGACACTAATCATGTTGCAAGAGTTAGAGAGAATTCATCCTTTTTTGGTAATGGTTTTGATTTGTCGAGAAATGGGAATCACCTCATTGAGAGCCCTTGCGAGTGCCGAAGGAGTCATTATCGCTGCCGGAGCAGGAGGCAAATGGAAGGCCGCTCTTCAAATGGTGGCAATCCCTTTTCTTATTTTAGATAAGACATTATGGGGATTTTTACCTTCAGCTCAAGTAGGAACGATATTAATGTATATTTCTGTGGCACTGTCTTTAAGCAGCGCTCTCTCGTATGCGTGGAACTTTTTTCGCGAACTTAAGGCAAAATTCAGAGCGAAAAACTCTTCATAATAAAAACAGGGGGACTAATGGAAAAAAGAAAAGGCAGTTGTCACTGCGGAAAAGTGCAATTTGAGGCCTCAGGAAGCTTTGAAGAAGTAATAAGCTGCAATTGCTCTATTTGTCAGAAAAAAGGCAGTCTCTTAGCTTTCGTAGGAGAAAAAGATTTTCACTTAATCTCAGGCGCTGATGCATTGGTTAATTACCAATTTGGCAAAAAGAGCATTGACCATATGTTTTGCTCAAATTGCGGGATCAGTTCGTTCTCATCAGGGACAGCCCCTGATGGGCAAAAAATGAAGGCAATCAACGTTCGTTGCCTTGAAGGTACAAATATAGAAGACTTAAGAGTCAAAACCTTTGATGGGAGATCACTATAGTCATTTTTATGCATAAAGTCATTTCAAACTAACAACACCTGCCTGTTCATCTAGTTTGAAGTTAGAGCGAACTCACACGCTTTAAGTACTTGACCTTCTTTCTAGAAAGACTTAGAACGATAGCTCAGCTGCGACTGCGGGATTAGCTCAGTTGGCTAGAGCGCGTCCTTGCCAAGGACGAGGTCGCCAGTTCGAATCTGGTATCCCGCTCCAAAATCAAAAGACTACAATCCGAAGGGTTGTGGTCTTTTGTATTTTTGGGAGTTGGATATCCGTTTTGAGAACTAAGAACCTTTAGGTACGGGCTCTTCCCCATTAACAGGGGCAGCCTAAAAATTGATAAGACAAAAGCTTTTAACTGCATAGGACTCTGACTCGCAAGCGATAAATAGGAGAAAACCATGAGTACGCTCACTGAAAACCTAACTCTAGCACAAAAACACGCAATGTCTATTCGACCTCGAGCAGGGGGATTTCCAGTATTAGCAGAAGTGCTTCGCCAAGCTGGGGTAACATTAAATCGTTGGTTCTTACACTCTTGTCAGTCAATATACATCATGAAAGATGGTTCTGTAGTCCAACAAGGAACCCCTCTTGTTACTGGAACTCTCGAAATCCCTAAGTTTGATCGTGAGGCCTTAATTACCGCAATTAGAACAGACCAAGAAGGAAGAAGCACATTTGCTGAATTCCTTCTTTCAACGTGGAAAGCAGGTATCGTTAGCTACGAAGTAGATTTTGTAAATCGCAAAGTTGCTTACTTTGGGATTGAGGGTGATTCTTACATAGAAGAATACCCCACCGTCGAATTAAAAATTCAAGGTTGAAGCCATCTACTTCAAATCAAATTTTCTAAGAAACCTCAATTCTTCCTCAATACTATTAGTTTCTTGAATATCTTCAGGAATAATTCTAATTAAATCCCAAAAAGTATTTTTTCGAATTAAATAAACAAGAATGAAATCATTTGTGGAAAATTTATTTTTATATTTAGCACAACTGTGATGATCTACTGTAAATTCAAATATATCTTTTTTTTCTATTTTGCCTTTTATCGCTTTCTCTATCTTCATTCTATACTTATAAGAAAATGCGTTTTTAGAATCCTTATCTACATTAATAAACTTACCATATAAAATGAGATCTGCCTTTGCATGGGCCTGCTGAGAACTAGGATAATCGTATACTATTGAATTTCTACAAGCTTTGGCAGGTTGGTTTGGAATTAAGCTTAAAAAAGTTGAGAGCAAAACTATACGCATATTTACCCATAATCCAGATTGCCCCAGTTATAATAACAGAAGACACTCTTTTCTTGTAAGCATTTATTTTTTGACTTTAGCCACAGCGTTGAGCAGAAGATGATTTGTATGGGCATGGATGAAATTCAAGATTTAAAAAAGACTCCTAATGTATCTTATTGGCGTATCCGCCTGGCTGAAAAAATAGAATCCGAAATTATTCAGTATCTAATCGTAATTGTTATTTTACTCAACGCTATTGTTTTAGGACTAGAAACCTCAACAGAAATAATGGCGAAATGGGGCAATCTTCTGGTCACCCTTGATAAGGTCTGTTTGCTAATTTTTATTATAGAAATCTTCGCCAAAGCATTAGTGTACCAGTTTCGCTTTTGGCGTAGCTCATGGAACATCTTCGACCTAGCTGTAATTTTAGTTGCTATAGTTCCCGGAGCCGGGCCATGGGCGGTCTTAAGAACTTTGAGAGTTCTAAGAGTGCTGCGCTTACTTACTGTTATTCCTGCTTTACGAAAGGTTGTTGCCGCATTTTTACACTCTATTCCTGGCCTTGCAGGGGTGGGTGCAGTAATGGCTATCTTTTTCTATACTGCTGCCGTACTTGCTACACGTCTTTTTGGAACAGATTTTCCCGATTGGTTTGGCAGCCTGGGCAGAAGCCTTTACACATTATTTCAAGTAATGACATTAGAAAGCTGGTCCATGGGCATTGTTAGACCGGTAATGGAAAAACACCCCATGGCATGGCTATTTTTTGTTCCATTTATTATCATCGCGACATTCACTATCTTAAATCTTTTTATTGGTATTATCGTATCTACAATGCAAGAGCTTTCTATACCTCAACCGCAAAAGCGAGATGATAACATAAACCCAGATTCATTAATCGAAAAGATAGAAACAGACTTAAAAGATCTACGCTCATTGCTTAAAAAGAAATAAACGCAGCCCGAGAACAAGTACCAAACTCCGTCGAACAAGGCCCTATTCAATCTTCTCAGATAGTTTTACTGTTATAATCAATCGCTCATTCTCGACTTAATCTTAAACGTCAGTACTACTTTCTTATCGTTAATTTTAAAAGTAACGGGAACAAGATCGTTCTCCTTGAACTCTTTAGTCGCGTTGAACAACATGATATGATTACCGCCTTGCTCAAAGGTGAACGAAGATTTTTTTTCTATCCGAAAACTCTCTACCTTATTCATCTGCATCATTCCATCTGCCATTTTAGTTTCGTGAAGCTCTACTGTTTTAAAACCTTCGGCACTTATTATTTTAACTAAAACATCTTGGTTAGATTCATTTTTCAGTACTCCATACCCGGCTGTAGCAATAGAGCCCTTCATAGGGTTGTAAATGATACCTTCGGATATTGTCATTTCTGTTTTTGCTTGCGCATGGGTGGTAAAAATAAAAATTATTAGAAAGTTCAATAGTGTTTTTTTCATAAATTCTCCTTAATCGTTTTTAAAACAAGCTCTGGTGATCTAGGACTAGTAATTGTTGTTTTTACGAGCCCATTTTTATCTAAAAAGAAAAGGTTGTCTGAATGTGCGATAGAATAGCCTAAATAAGAATTTGGATTTTTTTCAACAACATACCGCGCGTGAAATTGTGAAACTAATTGATCTATTTGCTCCCTAGACCCACTCAACCCTAAAAAATCTGGATAAAATTGTGAAGCATATTGGGCAACGTCGTTTGGATCATCATTATCTCGGTCTACGCTAACGAAAAGCTGTCTCACCTTTTGTTTTTCTTCATTAGAAAGCTCTCTAAAAGCATGCCCGACTACACTTAATGTCATCGGGCAAACATCTGGACACTTTGCATACCCAATATATAAGAGATTTAACTGTTTTGGTTGCTCTGAGAAGAGCCAATTTTGCCCACGATATGTTAAAGAAAAGTTTCCGCCTACTGAAGATTCTTTTGATACAAACCAAAGCACCCAAGTAACTAATATTGCGGAAACTACTAAAGAAATTGAAAGTATTTTAAAAAACTTCTTAATAACAATGCTCTTTTCTTATTCTAAGTTCCACTCATTACGATCTAATGCCACAGCGATATTTTTATAATAACCACCATTTTCACCAGGAAAAGAGGGAGCTCTTAAATAGCAGGTGTAATAATATTTTTTATCCAATGTTGCATGACCGGTGGGATGCCCTTTTATAGGAAAATCCCATAACCTAAGCTCAGGATCTGGCATAGATGTGCCCATTAAACTATTTATATTATATTTCCATATAGGATTTCCCATAAAACTTACGACTACTTTATTCCCATCCGTACTGATTCCATCTGCTCCAGGATCCATCCCATCCAAAGCTCTTATCACTTTTTGTGTTTTGATATCTACTACGACAACCCCTCTAAAAGGAGGTTTTCTAGGTGGCTTCACCAAATGAAAATTATCTAAAACAAGATAGGCAAGACCATCAGAAACAGTAACTCCCGTTGCAACAGATTCTAAAGGTAACTGATTTTTTATTAATCGAAATTGGTTTACAATTCGCTTTGTTTTTATATTAAAAAAAGAAACACCCAATCGCCCGTGAGCAATCACTAATGTGTCACCATACAGTGCAAATGCTTCAGCTTGTTGTTTGTTCTCCAGAATATTAGGAGTAATATAAGTAGGATATTCAGCTTTTAACGTCTTACTTTTCAAATCCCATTCTTCTATTGCTTGAGGCGTTAAAACAAATGCTATTTCATTCTCAATAGCAATATCACGAATAGGAGCTTTCGCTAGTAATTCGAATGTTTCACTATTTTCTAAAGAAACAATGCGAAATTTTCCACGAGAGAATCCCATAGCCAAGTACTTGTCACTGAATCGAATAAGACTTCCACAATCAGCCTGAGCTGCTAAGGCTGCTTTTTTGACTTCTGAGCTAGTTGTTGCATTTGCTGATAAACCAATTAATAAAAATAAAAATAGAAACTTGTGCATTTCCCCTCCGTGTACGAATGCTTTGATTTATCGCATACTCTAGTATTAGCAAACCTCAAATAAATTGTGCCGCAAGTTGTCGCACGCTTTTTCTGCAAACAATTCAATGCTTGACTTCAAGGTACAAAAAATAGCCACTACCGAAATCGGCTATTGCCGAGCAGCATAGGAAAATTAATCTCACTTTGTCAGCAATTGAAAGGATAAATTCGCTTAATATTTAGAGAAGATCGCCCCATGCGTATCTTCCTTTTATTTCTATTTGCTAGTTCACTCTCACAAGTAACATTCGCTGATCGTGATCCTGGTGATGGCACCATTATTGGTAACGGTGGAGGCAGCATAGAGCAATCCTTAATCTATTCTTGGGATCATTTAGAAACATTTCTTTCTCCCTGCATTGCAGATCAAAATTGTTATAAAACCAATTTAGGAAAAACCTTTTTAGAAAAGATTCTAAACAGTCATAGCAAAGAAAAAGAAAAGCGCCTGAAATTTTTATTCAACAAAGATTCTGAAATTAGCTTTACTACAGGCACAAATATCGGAGCTGAAATTACGATTAACACAGCTCCGCTTTACAAAAATCAGCTCTTTCTATCTTTAGGCTCATCAGCAGATTTTTTACTCAAAGTCCTATCCCATCACCACGGTTCACTAGGTAGCGAAGGGCTTAAGCAAGTACAAAATAGTCTAGACCAGTTTTGGTCAGCACGAATCGAATCTGCCGATTTACGAAAAATAGATCACACTGAAATTTCTGCCTTTGTTTTTCTAGATAAGAATGACACTTTTTTTCTAGGTACAGGCGAGGGCTTTGTCGATCTATCAGATAAAGTAAGGCATCAGCTCTCGTGCTTTAAGAATGCGCAGGCCACTTTATTCAGCCTTACTCGCTTTTCTTGGTTAAAACCTGAAAAGCTCGATGAAAATACCCTTCATTTATCTCTCTATGGTAATATTTCTTACTCATGCGAAGAGAAGCAATACCGTGGGATGTTTCAACTCGTTTTCCCGGCGAAAGTTGAAAAAGGGTCTGCTGATGATTTCTTAAATCACCCAAGTGAATATCGATTAAACATATCAACCTCTCCTACTTTACACCTTTATGACATTCACTAAAATTCTAATAAAATTTACTCTATTTCTTTTTCTTATCACTACTTCATTCGCTAATGCACGAGAGCTAGCAGAAACTGAAAAAAACATTGCCAGAAAACGTATCCACCTCGCCTGGGATCTTCTTGGACCTGTAATATATTCTTGTTTAAAACAAGAAAGTCTCTGCTATATTACAAATGAAGAAAAAAACCTACTCACAAAAATAGCTACTGAACACAAAAATAATAACAGCAATGCATTAATTCAATTTAAATCAGGAAAAGAGAATCCCGGCTTTTTTGACTTAAACTCAGGAACTCATCGCCTTGCCGTAACCGGAAGTACTCCTGGTTCAACCATCTATATCAATACAGATATTATTGACCCCATGACTAACTCTCTTTCGCTTTCTACGATGATATCTATCTTAACTCATGAACTTGGTCACCATTTTGGTATTAAAGACGATGCCGAGCGTACTCTAGATATTTTGGGCAATAAAATAGCTAAGCGTTTTGAACAAAATTCTGAAATTCTTATAGGTGAAGAAAAATCTTCTTCAAAAATCGAGACCATACTATTTAATCCATTCTTGAATCCCAAACTCATTAAAAATTGGAGTGATAAATCTATATACAACACTCCCTATATTTATGTGACCGATGGTGAAAGAATATACACACTAACGAACTCTGTGCCGTTGCTCTTAGACTGTGCATATGGAACAAGCGTTCGTCACATTTGGCTTGATACTTTAATTTGGAAAAGTAAAAACTCTATTGCATCAGAAGAAACTCACTATTGTTTAACTTCTAGCCAAAAGCTTGAAGTTAAAGCCTCTTTCTTAATGACTTTAAGCCTTGAATTAGGCTCTGATCGTTTTTATCGATTCACTAATGAACCAAGCATACAAGTACTCGCCTCTAAAAATATCGGCTTTGAAAGTGATAAATCTCATAAAGATGTGCTTTCATACCCAAGAGAGCCCTCTATTCGTCCTGTAAAAGAACTAACAACTCTCCCCTCACAAATCACAGATGGAGGAAGATGGAATATAGAGGTTGAAACTACCGGTAGCCCTAAAGACTATATGTTTTGCGCTGCCATGATCAGTTCTGAGCAGTTTGAATTAGAATACGCCAGCGGACAGTCTTATACATTTGAAACAGACGGTAATGAATGCGAAATGAAACGTTTAGAAAATGGGAATCTTTTAATAAAAACCTTTTATGACTTTCCTGAAACTACTCCGAAAAGAAAGTACTACGTTAAAGCGGTATATCTAATGCCAAGAGATGTGACCCAAGGAAATGTATATCTATTACCAAAAGTAAGACCAACCGTTCTTGTAAGTTCAACAAAAAAAATAATAAAAAAAGAAATTACTTCTATCGGCCTTTACTCAAGAGGAGAAGAAGCCACCTCACCTCGCTATGGTTTTGTTAGAAATGGCCTCTGCCAATTATTCATTATGGATTTTGAAATCCCAAACGGACAGCCCATCATTCAATCTCACCTAAAGTATACAATTTATTATAAAAATAATGCCTATAGTCCGGTTGCAATTATGGAAAGAATGACCCTCAACTCAAGCCATGGCGTTAGTTGGAAAAAAACAGAAGAACCGCTCTCGAATGGAAATATGTTATACAAATTCGATATGCAATTTTTTCATCAATTTATGGCTATAGAAGAAATGGAACGTATTGTTTTCAACGAACTGACAGTACAAACATCAGACCTTCAAGAATATAAAATTACATTCCCTAACCATAAATTTGGTTTAGATGTCTTTTTCAATATTGGAATGCACTGTCGATCACCTAATTAGGATGTATTTTCAACTTAAATAAATGCTAATCAGGTTGACGGTAGTCTGGTGTAGCGGAGTAACAGAAATCATCAACACCCCAGATGATTTCGCCCGCGGATTGTCTAGCTACGAACCGAATGTTCCCTTCTTTTCTTCTTGAAATATACCAAATTGGCCCAAAGTATTTGGCGAAATGAACTTCTACTCTCTCATTCTCTCTTATAACTTTTCCTGCCACCGCTTCTTGAAACTTTAATTTTATAAACCCATATAAGCCTACACTAATGGTTACATACTCATCTACTCTTATACCTTCATTAATAATATTATCATTCTCTATTCTAGTAGATCTATTCTTTACATCGATTGCCCTATTAGCCTCGACGCTATCAATAAGATAAGCTAATGGCTTAGTAGAGTATGTGGCTGCTTTACCGAAAACCATGCATTCTTCAATATTGCTTGGTTGAGAACAACGAACTCGACAATCTTCAGGAGAAACTAAAGCCAATGAAATCGGCGTAGAGAAAAAGATAAGAAATAAATGTAACACGAGAGGCTTATTATCAAATCAAGCTTGAAGTGTAAAGTGGACTGAATCCCTTATTTTGACTAAGGCCAAATCAAAATAAGGGATGTCATATGTGCTACTTACGAGTAGCCTTATCTACAGATAGCCAAGCGCGCATTCCGCAAAATTCTCTACACTTACCGTTATTATCTACTGTGACTGAGTTTTCATCTAGAAAATCAACAGTAACCTCACATACAACAGGAATCTCTACCCAATTTCCATTTTCATCTTGATCATACTCAGTAGAATCTACTTTTGAAACAAACTGTGATGCTGTTGTTTGTACTGCCTCTCCTTCAAAAGAACAGCTGTGAGCATTAGAACCTATCGTATCAACCAGTAATTTAATTTTGCCATTTTCTTCTTTTAACTCAACGGTATTTTCTGCATCAAAGAAACACATTTCCATTTCTGTATCCCATTGGCCTCCATCTGAATCACAACTAGCTTGATCTTCATAACCCACTACAAATGTTTGCGTTGGTTCAGAAAAAGTACCGAATAAATGATTTATTGAGGCAGTCCCTAACGTCGATAAAACTAACAAAACTAAAATTTTCATATCTTACTCCTTTTTGTTTAAAAATTAATATTCAAAAAAACAATATGCTCTCAAATCAAGTGCTTCATCGCTATCAACGCAATCGGCTTTTACTTGTACTGTATATGCTGCTAAATTACCTTCTTCTGTAGGAGTCATATCTAAATCATTATTCAAGTAAAACTCACCTAGTTCATTTGTTTGACAATTATTTTCTTTCGTAGCGCTATACATTTGATAAACCTCAGGCTTCTCTAAAGCTATGCCCCCCTTCTTTGTTATGGATATAGACTGATTTGTATACCCATATCCACGGCCATAGTCCGAAAATAAAAGATCAAACACGATTGCCTCACCATTTACTTTATTTTTTCCAATACAAGAGTAACCTACGGCTCCTGCTGCTGCAGCCGAAGTAGAAACTAACGATAATAACACAACTAGTACATTTTTCATTTTTAACACTCCTTATTTTTAGTCTTCATTTGGGAAATCAATTTTTTTGCAAACTAGGCTACGCTCATGTTTTTCTGAAAAAATTTCATCTTCTTCAGGAAAGTAACTGGCATCTTTTTTAACGATCAATGTGGTTTTTTTAATTTCTTTCACACTAAAAACCAGACCCTCTGTTTCGAAAGTACCTGTGGTAGAAGCTTCAAAGCGAACTGGGACAACATAATTTACAAAATTTTCTGTTATACAAAGGCGATACAGAGCTTTCTCGTAATCTTCAGTAGGTTTTTGATCTTGATCTAAATAAGTATCACAATACTTTGCCGGTGCTCTATATTGGGTTTCAAATACAGGCACAAAGTCAAACTCATACTCACCTGAATAACGGCCACCATAGAATTCTTGCATTTCGATATGCTTGTGCAAAATTTTACCACGAAAACACGACTCACCATTAGATAAGTCTTTCTTAATTTCTTGCTCGATTACAGACTTTACTTCAGTATCGGCTGCGACAGATGCTGTCGTTGTTAAGCTCACTAAAATACTTAATATAGAAAAAATCACCAACTGTTTCATGTAAATCTCCTAAAACTCCAGGTAGAATTATCGCGGTTTACACGCTTTGAAAATTAGAGATTTTTGCTATCAGCTATCTAATAATTAGATGGATAACGCGCTACATATAAAAAAATGTGAATGTATCTCTGTGGGCAGCCGCTTTATTTAATGGAAAGAATTTACTGGTACGGATTGCATACATAGAAGCTCAAAGAGTAGAACATCACTTTGGTGCTCTAATGGCTCAACAGCAATTTAAGGGGCAGCTAGCATCAATTATAGAAAGGAGACTATTTTAGCGGTTTCTTTTAGGCTTAATTGGCCTTGTTCGTACGTCATTTTTTCTTATGTTTTGCTTTCGAGGATTTTGAGCTTTATTTAAAATACTTCTCCTATTTTGATTTTTGTTTTTTACTCGTACTTGAGTTGAAAGTTTTTTGTTTCGTCTTTCTCGTAACTGTAAAATACGATTCTTTAAGTTTTTATTAAGCCTATTATTAAATGGTCTGGACTGAAGATCTTTAAAACGTGAAGGTAAGTTTTTAAACCTTTCCTTTATTACTCCTCTTTTTCGGACACCAACTTTTGCCATTTCTTGGTTTTTTACCGAACTAGCCTTAGACCAATCCACAGAGCTCACATCCTCACTTCGTTCTGCCACTAATACATCGCCGGAGATGGTATAAACTTCCATTTCATCTTGCATTGAAGCAAGAAACTCTGTTCCTCTGACACCTACAGAAGCAAATTTTGTTTTTAATTCAAATTTTACGTTATCCCCCTCTTCGCTTTTGATCCAAACTCTAAGGCTTCCTCTAATTAATTCTGTGAGTAAATTACTAGATTGCTCTAAACTTTGTTCTTCACTAAATACGTATATAGTGCTTGATGATACTCTTACTTTCGATTCATCCATTAAAACGACGTCGATCCAAGAATTGGCTTCAGTCATAAGGCTATCACCAATATAAACAGGATCATCTATATTTATATTTCTTTTCTCGGTACTAGAATTTGAAACTACCACTATTCCAGATAAATTTTCAATAAACCCGATAGGCTCAGCAGTTATCGCTGCTGAGAGCGATATACTATTTAATAAGTAGATGAACGTTAAAATGACCTTCATCAGCGCATTCTATGACGAATAAAGAAAAAGAAAAAAGTTAAATTACTGTTCTTAGCAAATAAATGCTTTTGTCTATCATTAATCACTTTCTCGAACTATATTGGAGTCAAGACTATTTTTTTGAACGCCTCTTTGCTATGAACTCTTTTAATTTTCAAAATTATTCTGTGAAATACTTAGAGGCCGGAAAAAGAACACCGTTAATCTTTCTTCATAACGGTAGCAGTAGCCATAAAATATGGTGCAAACAAATAGACTATTATTCTAAAAAGTACCATGTTTTTGCTTTTGATCTTTTAGGCTTTGGTCAATCAGATCGTCCAGATATCACATATTCATTAGATTTATATGTAAACATAATTGAACAATTTATCGTCCATAAAAAGCTCTCTTCCACAATTTTGGTAGGCAATTGCATAGGAGCTTCTATAGCTCTTACTTTAGCTAAAAGACATCCACATTTAATCGATCAATTAGTGCTCATGAATATATATGGGGGTAGTAAAACATTAAAAATAATGAAATTAATAGAATGGAGAATTGTCTCTCCCACTCTAGCGGCTCAGCTATTAAGCATTCCTTTTATTTCTACCCCAGAAACTCTTTGGGCCAAAAATCCCAAAAAAGACGACCCTTTACTTGAATATTTCTATGATGTAGTAGAAAAACATCCACTAGCTATACAATCGAGAAAAAATTTAATTGCTGGTGCTCATACTTTCTCAACAGTTTTAAATTTTTTTTCGAAGCTCAAAAATTTTCCCAAAACACTTTTGCTCTGGGGAAAAAACAATCGCGCTATTCATGTAAAATACGGCAGAAAGTTTAAACAAATACTCTCGCCAGATGAATATTATGAGTTAGTAGAATGTGGTCACTTGTGCATGCATGAAAATCCAGAAAAAGTGAACTCCCTGATCGACAGATTTCTCAAGTCTTCGTCGTAGCACTTTATAAACAACTACCTCATCTTCAGCAGAGGCTAAAAAATATGCCCTTGCCCTGTAGATGCAAACTTTGTTTTAGGCTCAAAAATCAATCTACCAAAGAAAAACTACTAGTTAGTAATAACCCAAGAGAGTGCTGAGAGCTTTTTGCGCCAAAGGCCGGAATCTTCACAATCGAATAGCTATCTTCGATGCGAATTAAAAATTTGGGAGAAAACTCATACTGCAGCCCCAAGTGCCCTGCTTTAGACGAAGAACCTCCTGCGAAACTTCCTTTTTGTGTCACACTCAGGTCATACGTACCATGGTATCTTGATTGCTGATAAGAAAATCCAAAATATATTAATAGTGATTCATATATTCGATACCCAGAAAGTAAGCCCACCCTGTAACTGCTGGCCGTTTTCGTATACCTAACATTCGGTGCAACCGATAATTGTTTGCCGTTTGGGCCATCCTTAAAATCAAGATCACTGCCTCTACCTTTATCTTTTTCATACCAAACTGACCCAATCACCGAAGTTGAAAAATTTCCAGACTTTGCGTTTTCTCGCGAGTTACCAATCAACTGGGCTTTCACTGACAACCAAGACGCTGGGTCTAAGAAGACATCAATATCTTTAATAAGACCAAACAAGCCATGAAAGAAGATTCTTTGTTCTTGATATACCCTAGATACAGACCTATCAGGCGGTGATATAGCGGCGTCTTCGGTAATAAGTATAGTTGGAGCACTTTGATAGCCACCACCAAGCTCTACTAGCCCGTATTTTCCTGACGATTCAGGACTAATCATGAAATTGGTTTTCATTTTTTGCTCAATTGAAGCCGAGCACCCAACCAAAGAAAGTACGAAAAAAAGACTAAGATTTTTTAAATTCATATATGTAATGCCTGCTTTACCATGTCGACTTATTAGCCACTTTACAAGTGTAATAAATTTAGACAGAAAAAGCACTTGAAATCCCCGTATTTCTAGAGCTCAGCTGGCATTTAGATTGCATTTCAATTTTACAAGTTTAGCCGAGGTTCATTATGTTGAAGTTAAAACAAAATTCTCTACTCTCTGTTCTTGTTGTATTTGCTGTCGCTATAGTTACTGTTGGGTGCAAAGTTGATGCGAAAAAACTAAACACAAAGAAAAACGACCCCGGAATAGATGGCAATGCGGTTGTTGAGAAACAGTCTGCATTAATACTTGGAGGCTCTGAAGAACTAACTAAAATATGTAAAGAACAAAAAGGGATTGTTTCTCCAAAAGGAGACTATTGCGTAAAAAATATTTACCAAAAAAATGTTCCTCCTAGCCTCCCGTTATACTCACAATTTTCACTCATGACAGATGCCCCTGCTGGTGTTGCCGTATTTATTGAAGGCAAAGACATACCTGGTGGCAGCCTACAACTTGCTGTTGATGGTAATGTGCTTGCTAGCTTGCCCGCTAGCACAAGACATATAGTTATTCCTAATAAAGGAGAAGTTCAATTACTTGTTATTACAAATAACTATTCAGGTGTTACTGCTAATATCGTTCAGTGTCTTGATCACAATTTAAATAATATTATTTGTCCCACGATATTCTAAACTCTAAAAAGCCTTACACAAGCATTAAAGTTAAAACTAAACTTGAAACAAAGCTTTGTAAAAAATTTGCAATAATTGCTAAGCTAAGGTTAGCGGACTGAAGCCTCAATAAGCCTAAAGAAAAACCCACAGAAAAAGACAAAATCAGACCGAGTATACCAGACTGTATTCCAAGAATATTCTGATACGAGGCAAATAAAAGAGCCTGTATAATAAGCGGGGTCATTAATGGCAATCGTAGTTTTTTCCATGACTCTGATAAGAAAATTCCACGAAAAACGATTTCTTCTCCTAAAGCATTCGTCAATGAATAAATGGGAATCACTATCAATACAATCATCCAAACTTTTTCTATTGATGTAGCAGCACTAAAAAGATTTTCAGGACCAACACCGCCACTGTAAATAGCCAGAAATGTGCTCATTAGCGTCCATAAGAGAAAAATCATTAGTGCCATTCCTAAATGCATTAAGCTAATGCTTTTAAGAGACAATAATTTAAAATAATTACTTATTCTCTTTTGAGAAAATAAATAAAAAGGACTCATTACTATTGATGGTAAAAGCAACCAAATGGCTGGCCATTCATGAAATCTCGCCGGCACTAAAAAGAAACATAAATGAAATATATTCAAAAAAAGTAAAACAGGACTAAGCCACAACTTACGCCACACAAACACACATAAAGACGCACACAAAAGAGTTAGAAAAAAACTAATGCCCAACCAAAGATTTATAAAAACTAGTAAAAAAGAACCTAAATAGGCTCCATATACAAATAACCAATCTATTGGTTTTAGTTTTATTAAACTCTCTTTTTCCATTTTCACTATTTTATTAATACTAGGTGCTTAGAGTGGGATCATAAAGTTTATTCCCCTAGCTCTCTATCTTCTTATCTCTTAATCTATCTGCCTATACGCACAGAGAGTGCGTAGAATCTACCTTAACGCATAATGTCACCCCCCTAATCCATCGTACTGCAATCTAAGCCGAAGTAAAAAGGAAGAAAGAAAGATTTTTAACAAGAAAGGACTCTACTATGAAACGACTTACTTTTTTCTTAACCGCTCTACTCTTCAGCTTTGCTATCGAAATAGGGGCAGAAGCTGCCGAAAACAATCCAAATATCTTGGTTACCAGCCAAGACCATAACTCAGACCAAGAGAATGAAGTGTCAATGGCGCGCAGACACAACTTATCAACTGAACTTTTAGGTCGTGGTGGCTTATACAGTTTTAATTATGATTATCTATTAAAAGACGAGCTTGCACTGGGTCTAGGCATTTCAAATTATTCTATTAGTGTAGCCGATAAAAAAGTAAGCACTTATATCATCCCAGTTTATGCGAACTATTATTTTTTAGAAGGAAACCACAGAGTCTTTGCTACGGCTGGTACAAATATTATCTTCGCTTCGGGTAATTTAAATCAAGACTCGCAGATTTCTGGCTCAGGCTTGGCCGGTGTTGTCGGTGGCGGATACGAATACCGGTCTGACGATGGCTTTTTATTTCGAGCAAGCCCTTACGCTTTTTTCGGAAAAGCTTCTGGAGTTTGGCTAGGACTAAGCTTTGGGTACTCCATCTAATACCCAATACCACCACTAGGGGGAGCTTAATGCTCCCCCTTTCTTATTTGCGGCAATATTGTTTATTTTTCATTAATCCAAGCTCGCAAATTTAGAGACAAAATTGCCGACTTTAGGTAAATTCTCCCGAAACCTGTACGCCTAATTATTAAGGGAGATTTTATGAAGTACACTCTTGGAATTTTAACAATTTTTTTATCGATAAATGCTTTTGCCAAACCTGAAAATTATAAAGTGCAAAACGACTCGTCTACGATCACATGGGAAGGCAAAAAAATCGCTGGAGCCCACAACGGAACTCTAGGCTTAGAGAAAGGCTTTTTGCTTTTTGATAACGGTCTTTTAAGTGGAGGCGAGTTCGTAATCAATATGAACACACTCGCGGTTACCGATATAACAGAAAAAAAAGACAATGAACGACTTCTTAATCACTTAAAAAGTGATGACTTTTTTTCTGTAGAAAAACATAAAACTGCGACATTAAAAATTAACAGCGTAACCGCCGACAAAAAACCAAACAGCTATATTGTTAAAGGTGATTTAACGATTAAAAACATCAAAAAGCCTATTAGTTTTCCTGCAACAATCACAAAAAATGAAAATGGCACTTATTCAGCCAAAGCCACTATCAATATTGATAGAACCGAATACGATATTAAGTATAGATCTATAAAGTTTTTCTCTGACATTGCAGATAAAGCCATCAAGGACGAATTTGAAGTGAGCGTAGAGCTATTAGCTAAAAAATAAATATCTTTTAATTGAGAATAGCCCTGCAACTAACACATTGTTGCGGGGCATTTTTTTGTCTATACATATTTTCCCCCTTAAAAAGAGACCAGATAAGTACTTCTTTTAGGAAAAATTGCGGCTAAAGAGCCCCTGTAGTACAAAGAAAATAAAAGGAGCCAAAATATGTTGGGAATAGACTTAAGAGGAAAACTTGCTCTAGTAGCTGGAGTAGCCGACGACCAGGGCTTTGGTTGGGCCATTGCAAAGGCCTTAAAAAAAGCTGGTGCTAAAGTTATTATTACAACATGGCCTCCGGCATTAAATATTTTAACCATGTCTTTAGAGCGTGGAAAATTAGATACCGACATGGGCCCGGGCGAAGAAAAGCTTAGCTTTGAAAAAATTTATCCTTTGGATGCCATGTACGATCAGATGCAAGATGTTCCTGAAGACGTTAAGAACAATAAGCGCTACCAAAATTTAGGTGACTTTACGATTCGAGGATTAAGAGATTCGATAGAAAAAGATTTTGGCCTAAACAAATTAAATATTGTTGTACACTCACTTGCTAATGGCCCTGAAGTACAAAACGCTCTTATCGAAACATCACGCGCTGGTTACCTAGCAGCAAACTCTGCAAGCGCATACTCATTTGTCAGCCTTGTAAAACATATCGGCCCCATCATGCACAAAGGGGGTAGCTTTCTTGCTCTCTCTTACTTGGCGGCAGAAAAAGTGATCCCTGGCTACGGCGGTGGCATGAGTTCAGCAAAAGCTGCTCTAGAAAGTGATGTTAAAGTTCTCTCTTTCGAAGCTGGCCGCAGATTTCAGCATAGAGTGAATGTGATTAGCGCAGGCCCTCTTGCCTCAAGAGCTGCAAAGGCGATTGGGATGATAGAAAATATGATCGTCTATTGTGAAAAAAATGCCCCTCTTCAAGATCACTTAACTGCAGAAGACGTAGGGCAAACCGCTGCCTTTTTATCCTCTGATATGGCTAAAGGAATCACTGGTTCTGTCATTTATGTTGATAAGGGAATGCACGCCATGGGTATGGCTGTACCTGAAGATTATACGTCTTAATTTGTGCGCAAAAAAAGACACCGCGATTCTTATTTATTTAAAAAATTTATTATAAAATATTGATATTGTTGATATTTTTTTATTTTCACTAAAGAGCACCTCTCGTTCTACCGATACTTACTTATACAAATAAGGAGGACTCGAATGGGAAAAGGGAAAAACAAATTTGACCTAACACACCTTGTGCGGGCAGGATTTTTAAAAGAAGGAGAAACACTCTACTTTGTAAGCGATCCGACCTATACTTGCAAA
>JAMLID010000050.1 GCA_023954355.1 Oligoflexia bacterium
GAAAGACTAGCTACAAAACTCAATGGAAAACCTCGCTGGTTTTATGGCGCTGGAAATTATGAATTGTTTTTTATCGAAGATTTAGGAAACATACTGCGCTTTGAATTAGAGTGGCAAGGGCATGTCTTTACTAGAGAGTATGGTAAGCCTTTGAGAGCAGGGTTTATTAATTCAGAAGATAGAGATAAGCCGTCTCATGCAAAATCGGCTATCGTGCAATGGCAAAAAGAATACTCTCAAGAGCTTTTAATTAAGGCAGCAAGAATAGTAGAGAATATCCCTGGTCTTGAGCTAGAGTTTCGTAAGCAGATTCAAAAGTTTTTATTGGAAATGTAAAAACTGGCCCCTAAGAATGTGCTTAAATTGTCGTTATTTTCTTTGAAAGATATGTAAAAGTATTTTTTGGGAAATGAAATAGTAAGTCTAGAGAACTACGCTTTAAATCGGTAAAATAGACAAGTTCAATTATGTTGTGTGTATGTTTTTATATTGCACTAATATTTTAGTGGCTTTTTAAAATAATTTGGTTATGAAAATTCACATAAATAGCAATATGGTCACTAAGAGCTTCTAGTTTTTTTGTCGTACACCATGTTTTTCGAATTAAACGACAAATATTAGCCCTCAGCATAGCAAATGTATGGTTAATGCTAAATAAGGGATCAAATCCCACCTTCTTTAATTCTCCTTGCCCTGTTACAGTACCTCGTTTTCCTTCAACTTTAATATGCGAAGAGTTTGGAAAATATCTCTTCACGTATTGAGTATATTGAGGATTTGAATCAGATCTAAACTCTGCATTAGGAACCACGAGAGCTTGCAGACTAGAAAAAAGCAGATCCCAACCCACGGGTCGCTGATCTATTCGAAAACCGTATTTTTTACGAGAGTTTTTAGCCAAAAGCCCTTTCGAAGGCATGGAAGATACAGAAAATCCGAGAATTTTTCGAGTCTTATGCTCTACAGCTAAGGCTACGGAAATTGGTTTACACTTTGTATGTTCTATAGTTTCTAAATCATCAAATTCCACTGCATGTATTAGTTTCTGATGATCTTTTAAGAATTTCATTTGTGAGCGTCTTGCTTGGTCTGCAAGAAAGGGAAGTCTTCTGGCAACTGTTTTACGATCTACATTTAATAGTAAAGCAGAGCGGCGCATAGAGTTATTAGAAGAGAGTAGTTTTACTAGTAGTGGGTTAATACGTCTTTTCTTTTGCCAGCGTGCTGAGTTTACAGTTGCTGTAGAGAAATTTTTACCACAAGACTTGCAGCACCAGCGTTTCACCCAATGACTATCAGAGGATCGAAAATAGAATCCTTTATTTATGATTTTCAAGCAAATTATAGCTAGAACACGTTTTATTATGACATATGAGCTTCATATATAAGCTCAGAGCAAGAATCGAACCGACTCTATTCAAAACAACACGTTTCACAAGCACATTCTTAGGGGCCAGTTTTAGAAATGTAAATTTAGGCCAAAGCTAACATATCCAGAATTGTCTTCAAGGGCCTTCTTTTTTCCATTTCCATCTCTTGCAGGAGAAGTAGCCGTTGCACCAGAGAGATTTGTGCTCCCATCTTCATAGCTAAGATCAGAAAATACATTTTGACGAATGCCAGACTCAAGTCTAAGGGAGTAATTTTGTACAAAGAAAAACTCAAATCCAAGTCCAGCAAGTATGGTGTTTCCACTTCCACTTAACTTTTCGTCATATGATTGACCGTTTGTATAAGTTCTTTTGCTAGTGATCTGTATTTTACCTAAGCGGTATCCACCAAATACATACATTCTCTTTTGGTTATCTTTAGAGATTAGGGGGGCAAAAATAAAGTCTGCGCCGTATTGTACAGATGTTGGATCAGCCGTTTCAGAATACGTACCTACTCCATTGGTACCGCTTGCTGAATAAATAGGATATGGATGCAAAGAGATACTAGTTCTTATGGCAAAAAAGCCGAAATCGACTGTAGGTTCAAAGCCTAAAACATGTGAATAAGATCTATTGGCCGATGCGGTTGGTCCTACGAGATTTGTTTTTGGTTTTTCGCCTGCAGAAATAAAAAAACCTAGGGATAGGGGAATACCAGAATCAAAAGTATGTTTTTTTGCAAAAGAATTAATGGGTAAAAATAAAAGAATAAGCAGTACTACAATACAACTTACGCTACGAACCCAGCTTATTTTTTCATTCTTAATGCTTTTCGCGAACATCCACCACAATCCTTGGGGGGCTTAATAAATAGAAGGCTTCAATGTCTACGTTCTCGCGGGTTCTGAATTCAAGTGAAGCTAGATCTCCCTCAAAATTGGGAGAAAGATTCGCATCTGCGATCATAGTACTTTTTGCAATAGATCTAGAGATCATAGATTTAGAAATTTTTCTATCTGTTACCCCACGAATGCTAACAGATATAGAGTTTAGTTGTTCATTATGACCAACTTGAAAGTAGGGAGGGGTTTGGGTTTCCCATCCTTTTCCTTCTCCTCTTAAGTCGATAACAATTCTTTCAAAGCCACCGGGATTTTTTGCCCAACGAACTCCTGTGAGATTTACTGGGTTTGCCAGAGCATCACCTCCAGTAATAATAGAGTTGCTTAGGTATAAGTTTCTCTTCTTAGCTTCGGCCCCAATTACAGTGCGAGGATTAAAGGCATGGGTTTGGTAAGATAGGGCAAATAAACAAAACGTACAAATCAGCAGCTTCATCTCTTTTAGTGTAGCTCTTTTCTGTTCTATTGATCAAGGCTCTACTGATTTTGGCTTCTAAAACGGAGTAAAATGCTCGCAGCAATTGCAATTAGCAATAAAAATAATCCAGTACTAGGTGGTCCACCATTAGAGCCTCCACCTAAGGATCCACATCCACCGCCGCTTCCGCCCTCGTCTCTATTTCTAGAAGAGCTTGCTGGTGCTCGGAAACTTGCTGACTGAGGTGAGTTCGACATAGAAATACAAGAAGTCATATCTGTGGTCCCAGTTGCTTGAATGCTATCGTTTACCGAAAGAGATAAAAGGTAGTGGCCATCACCGTCAAGTAACTCAAACCCAGCAGGGTAGTTAATAGATCCTATTCTTGAACCTGCCGCACTAACTTTAATAATGTAATTACCATTAGCAACGGTGGCATCGGCATACGAGTCGTAATTTATTGCTCCACCAGGAAGAGGGTTTCCTACGTTATCGGTGCTAGTGCTGCCCGCAAGAGGTAATCCTGCGTCAGTAAGTATTTCTACTTTAACGTCTACAGGTGAATAAAGAGTATAAGAAAGGGCTCTTACCTTAATTGTGCCTGATACGTTTGAAACTTTATAATAGTGTGTGCTGCCTGGGTTTAGTGTACCGAATGCGGCTCCGCCTTGATTGGAAATGTTTTTTGCAGATCCGATGGTTGTTGGCGATCCACCAGGATTAGACATCTGGCTACAGTTTGGTGAAAGTACACCAAGGTCTGCACTTGCTCCAGAAGACACGTTAACTACTGATACCCCGCCTTGACTATTACAATCTCGATAAAAAGATCTTCTAAAATTACTACCACTGCAGAATCGATGGTTAACGTTTTGATAGTAAGAAGAAATAGAAGAGATCGTAGCACTATATGGCTCCATCATTATGGCATATTCACCTGGAGGAATATCGCCAATTCGAAAACTACCGTCACTAGCAGCAAGAGCTCCGGCTTCAACTTTGCCAGTGGCTAGATTGATGGCTGTTAAATGTGCTCCGAAAATGCCTCCAGATAACCCGTAAACATAACCTCTAAGCGAGCCATTGCCACCAGCATTGGGATATACAGTTTTAGCTGCGGCTTTATCATCATTGCTAAGTGAATATTGTCCAGTAAAAGCAGTATAAATAAGTGAGCTAAGATTTACGATTGTATGGTCTAAGCCATAAGCATGACCCACCTCATGGGTAGCAACATCTTGAAGATAAATAGCTGTTCTTCCAGAAATTGTTCTACCTGTATCTCCTTCAGTTGTAGTAAATAAAAATTGATTATCATTAAAAACCATATCAGCTTCTGCGATTTGGCCGCTGTTTACGTAGTAAAGTACTTCGGTTACGGCAACAACTCCCCAGTCAAGATTTCTTCCGCTAGCAGAAGCGAAGTAAATTGCGTTACGTCCATCGTAAACAGAATTAGCAGTGAACGAAGTTGACTGCGAGTATCCGTAGCTGATTCGGCTACCAGGAACGCTCCAAGACTGAAGTGCATTTGTAAACATTGTCTGTACTTGAGTACTATTAAGGCCACTGCTATTTATAGGATTCACTTGTACAGAATAATGTGGATTTGACCAGTATAAGGGAATTCCTGTTTCAGACATTGTGCGAACGTATCCAAAACAAATCTGAGGGATGAGTAAAATTGTTAAAACCGCCAACGTACCATTGAGCCTAATCATTCAGGGACCTCCTAAGGGTCTGGCTCAGCGAATTTGTGAGGATCTTTTATAGTTTTCGGATTAGAAAAATTGCCGTAGGGATGACAAAAATCGAACCTAAAAGAAGCCACCAAAAAATCGAAGAACCTCTTACCTTTTCGGCCATCGGTAGGCTTTCTTGAGCGTCTTGCGTATTTTCTTTTAGCGTAAGTTCGTGTGTGTGGGAGTCCGTATAAGTGTTTGTATTTAATGGAGTATTTCTGTTAAAATTTTGCTTGTCTAAGGGTGTTTTTTCATCATGTCTTGTTGTGCGATTGGTATACACTTTTTGGTCTTCAGAAGTGACGGCATTTTGTACAACTCTTTTTGCTAGAGCCCTGTAACTTTCGGCAGTGAGATAGGTATTGTCTTGCTGTAAATCAACACCTAAACCTGTTTTCAGGCGGCCAGTTTTTTCGACAGTTAGTTTGCCACTAGCTAGGCCGATCACTTCATACACTCCATTTTCGCTGGTTTCTCTAAGGTAAACAAATACATCTTCATCTGGTGAAAACTTAGCAGTGCCTGCAACATGGTAGCCCATCTCACCTAGCTCGCCTCCAGGCTGTCTAATAGAAATATTTGTGGGGGGGGTTCCTTTTAGCGTTTCGGTAATATCAAGACGCCAATAGGTATAGGGGCGGTTTACTGTTCGCTCCATTTCTACCCAACTAGAGCCAACAATTTTACCTCTCACAAGAATGTCAGCATTTTGAATTTGTTGGGTGAGTAGTATGGGACCGAAAGTTGTAGCGCTTGCTATGCTATGAACGAAAAAGATTAGTAGAAAAAAAAAAGGGAGGCGATCTGCTCCTTGATCTTTATTCGCTTCCTCCATGAAAGCCCCCTCCACATAAAAATGGTAACGTTCTATTTAAACTATGGTCAATGAATTCTAGGGAATTTTAAAAAATGTTCTTTGCGTTATTTTTCGGACTACAGGTAATCCTTAAGAAAACGTTAAAATTTGAAGACAACTAAAGGGTTTAGCTCTTAAGAGCGCAGCTCAAATGAGTTCTCTCAAGTAAAGCGCTGTCTGAGACTCTTTTGATTTTGCCACTTGCTCTGGTGGCCCTTCGCTGACAATTTGTCCACCTAGGCTTCCGCCGCCTGGTCCCATATCAATAATCCAGTCTGCCTGTAGTATCAGATCAATATTATGTTCAATGAATAATACGGTATCGCCTTGATTGACGAGTCTGTGGAAAATTTCAATTAATTTTTTAATATCGTGGATATGTAATCCTGTAGTGGGCTCATCAAAAATATAAAGAGTAGAACCTTGTTTAGAGTTTTTTTGTTCATCTAAAGTAGAGGCAATTTTTAATCTTTGGCATTCGCCACCAGAGAGAGACGAAACCGTTTGTCCAAGTGTTAAATATCCTAAGCCTACTTCTTCTAAAAGGTGACATTTTTCTACTACATTGGAGTAGTTCGAGAACAAAATTTTAGCCTCATCAATAGTTGTGTGTAAGATGTCATCTATGTTTTTTCCCTGATATCGAACATCTAAAATATGCTTTTTAAATCTTTTACCTTGGCAGTCATCGCAAACCAATCGAACATCTGCCATAAAATGCATATCAACTTCTATGTAGCCATCACCTTTGCATGAAGGGCAGCGACCGCCATCCACGTTAAATGAAAAATCAGAAGCCGAGAGGTTTTTTCTTGCTGATGCAGATTGAGATGCCATCAGCTTTCTTATGTCATCATATATTTTCATATAAGTAGCAATATTAGAGCGACTGCTTTTCCCAATAGGAGATTGATCAAGTAGCAATACATTCGAAATTTTGTTCCAGCCTTTAATAGATTTATAAGAACCAATCTCATGACTAGGTATTGGTTCTCTTAGAATGAGTTTAGCGAGTGTATTATAAAGGGTGTCGTGAATTAATGTACTTTTACCTGAACCAGAAACACCAGAAACGGCAACAAGATTTGCTAATGGTATTGTCAGGTTCACATTTTTTAAATTATTTGTGCGACAACCCTTTAATTCAATCTTTGCTTCTGTTTGTTTTCTTCGAGTTTTAGGGATTTCGATTTTCCATCGACCACTAAGATATTTAGAGGTGAGAGAATTTTTATCGCTTAAAAAATCTTTTTGGTTTCCAAAAGCCACAAGTGCCCCACCATGGTTACCCGCCTGCGGACCAATTTCCATCAAGTAGTCTGATGCTTTCATAATCGCGCTATCATGTTCTACGATGACAAGAGTGTTTCCGTGATCTCGCAACTGGTGCATTACCTCAATTAAGCGATTTGTATCAGAGGGGTGCAATCCAATCGATGGTTCATCAAGAATATAAAGTGTATTCGATAGTTTAGAGCCTAACTGTGAGGCTAAACTAATTCGTTGGTATTCACCTCCAGACAGGGAGTTTCCCTTCCTGTTAAGAGTAATATAGCCAACGCCAACCCGAGAAAGAAACTCTAGTCGATCTTTGAGCTGCCTAAGAACTTCGTGAACTTTTTTGCGCTCTTTTTCTTTTTGATACAAAGAAGTGATCCAGCTAAGAGCATCATTAATGGTAAGTTCTAAAACATCACCAATGTTTTTTTCTTCAATGCGAAATTGTAAAGGTATTTTAGATAAACGAGTTCCCTTACAGCTTGAGCATATTCTTAGAGATTGGTAGCGACGAATAAAAACACGTACATGAAGTTTATACTTCCATGGTTTGAGTAATTCGAAATATCCGTTGATACCAGGAAAATCCGCTTCACCATTCCAAAGATATTTTTTTTGAGATTCATTCAGCTGGTTGTAACGAAGCTGCGTAGAAATGCCTTTTCTATCTAAAGCCTTAAGCATTTCTTTTTCCCAGTCTTTATAAGAGGGCTTTGACAAGGGATCTACAGCGCCATCTCTTAAAATTTTTTCTTGGTCTGGTACGATAAGCTCTTCATCCAGTTCTAAGACTTCGCCAAATCCACTACAGACTTCGCAGGCACCTACAGGTGAATTACTAGAGAAAAGAGTGGGGTTAGGAGGGCTATGAAGAGTCGCACAACGTGTACAAGAAAAACCTTGTCCAAGTTCTAAAAGTAAGTCTCCATCAGTATTTCTAATTTGCGCTTTACCCTCTCCGTTCAGAAACGCTTGTTCTAAAGAGTCATAGATTCGAGACTGATCTTCTTTTAAAGATTTATTTACAACAAATCGATCAATTAAAAGCATAGCCGATTCAACTTCAGAAAAAATCTGCCCCTCTGCTGTGGATAGGTCGATGATTTCTCCATTATACCAGAGGCGTTGAAAGCCTAATCGAAAAAGCTCTTGGCCCAGTAAAGATGACTTTTTCCCCTTACTTTTTTTCTTTGATTTTTTACTTTCAACCACTTCTTCTTCTAGAGAGGGGATAGAGGCAAGCAAGTAAATTTTGCTTCCTTCCGGTAAGGCCAAAATTCTTTGAACAGAAGATTCTGTGGATTGAAATATTACTTCAGGGTTTCCACATGCTGAGCATGATTGACGACCAAGACCAGCAAAGAGCAATCGAAAATAGTCGTAAACCTCGGTCATAGAGGCGACAGTTGTTCTGTTGTTATTTATCGAGTTTCTTTGTTCAAGTGCAATTGCTGGTGGAACATTATGAATCGAGTCGACTAGAGGACGAGGCATTTTTTCTAAAAATTGTCTGGTGTAAGTGGACAAACTTTCCATATACCGTCTAGAGCCTTCAGCGTATAGGGTATCGAATGCTAGAGAGCTTTTACCTGATCCTGAAACTCCAGTAACCACAGTCATTTTGCCGATGGGAAAATCGACATTGATGTTTTTTAAATTATTCTGTTTGACACCAGTCAAACGAATCGAAGGTTGTGAATCGCTCATTAGGGAAAGATTCTAAACAAATTAGGAGCAATAGTAAAAGGCTTATCCAAAATAGAGAGACGGAAAAAAACTTTATCAGAGGGATTCTGTGGCTCACAGCCTACAGAATAAATAGCGATTCGCTTTGTATCTACTGGCTTCCATAGAACAGTGGATGCGTTAGCACAATTCATGCTTAAGTCTGCACTAGGCTCTTGAGGTATTAGGCTTACTTTTATGACTGCCGATGGAGGAATCACTTTATCCATCTCGACGGTTAAGAAAGAGTAGGGGTAAAGGCTGCCTTCAGCAGAGGCAGGAAAACTAGTGAAACGAATGCTGGGGTGAATTCTAGGAATTTTGATTCCTGTTTCAGATAGAGCAGCAAAAGAGGGCAAGTTTTCTTGAGTGCCTTCGCCTTTAAAAATATAGGTCAAAAAATTACTAAAAATGGAGTCAAAAGTAAGAGGGCTATTGGTTTTATTTCGAAAGAAATCTTCTATAGCATCACGACCTGACTTATTGAGTTTGGTTAAGTATGAAAAGCTATCGGATGATGAGCGAACTGAATCGAGAAGAAAAGAAGCAAAAAGAAGTTGTGGCCCATATTGCACATAATTATGTGAAACTAATGGATAGCTTTTTGTTTCAAGGGCGTAACGATTGATGTGGTCTTGATCTGTATAATAGCCTGTTAGAAGCATGGCACCTTCAGCTAGCGCTTCGGAAAGCCAAAGATCTTTACTAGAGGCATCTCCCCAGGCATGCGCTAGCAAATGTTGAAGCTCATGAGCAATGACTCCAATTGTATACTCTTGATTTGATCGAAAGCCATTGATGTATACAATATTTGCTTCGTTAGAGTGTTGTTGGTATTTTTCCCATGCTTCTTTGTCGCTGATTTGATCAAAGGCGTTGAAAAAGCCATCAAATTGATGGTCTTTATATTTACCCAAGTTAGCAAAAAGGATAATTACTCGATCATCATCAGTGTCTGATTTTTTTGGTAGGGGGCCAAAAACAGACTCTTCTAGTGAAACTATCCCCTTATTAGGCATTAAAGAGCCTTTCGGTGTTGCTATTTCTAGTCTGTAGTGAAGTATGTCTAAAAACTCCTCGGTCAAATTAGGATCCAAAAAATTTTCTTCTAAATAGATGAGAGAGCGATTGCCTATGCGAACAGGGTTAGCCTGAATTTTTCTAAAACCAGGAGGCATTACGTTAAGATCCCAAACCCAAAATTCTCGTTTTTGAACAGAGGAATTGCTGGTTGTTGGCGTATGCGCAAAAACTAAACCTGTCGACAATAACAGGCAAACTACGCTTATGGCCAAAAGCAATCGAACTGATCTGGCGTTAGGATTTCTCATAGACGGTAGATGTTTCTAACCTCTAGTCTGGGCCTTGTCGAGGCTAAAGTCCTTGGCATTTCAATTCCTAATATAGGCGCTATGCGTTATTTTATGAACGATAAGTAAAACTTCAGCTCTTCTATGGACTCACGAATATCGTCTAGAGCTCTGTGGCTCCCCTTTTTTTCGTAGGTTTTTTGAAAAAACCCCTGAAGTACGATTTTAAAGCTTGTTACATCAAGCATTCGGTAGTGCAGACGGTTAGATAGCTGAGGAAAGTACTTATCAATAAATTTACGGTCTTGAGCAATAGAATTGCCAGAAAGAATCGGGCGTTCTTCTGCTGAGAAGTGGTTGTTGATAAACGTAAGTAGATCTTTTTCTACTTCGAGCTCTTTTTTCCCTTGAGATACTTTTTCTGTTAAGCCGCTATCACCATGTTGCTTTGTACACCACTCGTCCATGGCTGAGAGGACTTCTTGTTCTTGAAAAATAACGGAATGGTACTCAGCTATTTCTTTAAAGGTTTCATCAGTGATGATGGCAGCTATTTCTAAAGGTCGGCATTTTTCTACATCTAATCCCGACATTTCCATATCTAGCCAAAGCAATTTCATTATTTAATCACCGCGTGCTGAATCAATAAGTCTATCGCTTTTTTTCTTTCCAACTCTCTAATAAGCTCAGTTTTTCTTTGCGTATTCGTTTCGTAAAATTTTTCTATAGCTTCTATTTTTTGGCCGCTTTGTTTTACGATCTCATCAAAGTGTTTTTTAAGATCTTCTTCGTTCGTAGTGATTTTTTCTTCTTCAATTACTTTAGGTAGTAATAGGGCAAGCTTCACTTCTTTTTCAGCTCTTTGTTCGAATTCTTTTGAGTGTTTTCTGAAGTAGTCTGCAATTACATTCTCACTATACTGTTGGCGTTTAAGCATATTGCTTACGTCACCTAAGATATGTTGCAGCTGGCGTTGTACTAAGCTTACGGGAACATCAATAGGGTTAGATTCAACAAGAGAATATAAAATCTCTTCTGTTGTTTGCTGTTTTTGTTCGGTAACAAGTTCGTCTTCTAAGCTCTTTTTGATCTTGGCTAAGAGGTCTTCTTTTGATTCGGCTTGAAATTCTTTAGCAATTTCTTCTGTGATTTCTGGATACTTTTTTTCTTTTAGTTCTTTAACCTGAACTTCATAAATTACAGATTTTCCGGCGATTTCTGTATTTTTGTAATCTTCAGGATAATTAACCGTAATAGTTTTATTTTCTCCGGCTTTCATTCCTAAAATACCGTCTTGAAATTCTTTTAATGAGTTTTGAGAACCTAACTCTAGCATAAAGTCTTTTGCGTCAGAGTCTTTAAGTGGTTTGCCTTCTAGGCTGCCTTGAAAATCAAGAAGGGCAAACTGGCCTTCTTTCGCCTTGGTATTTGCATCAAGTGCAACAAACTCTGCTCTTGGGTCTAAAAGGTTTTTTAAAACGATATCAACGTCTTTTTGTTCAATTTTACTTTCTTTCTTTGTTGCTGTTAGACCTTTATATTTTTTTAACTCAACAGAAGGAATCAGATCAACTTGAGCGGTATAAGATAGGTTTTCTCCATCTTTCCACTCGTTTAAATTCGTTTTTGTAATATAGGGGTCACTAGCTACAGGAACTTTATTGTCTATAGCGCCTTTTCTGTAGGTTTCAGATACGACCTGATTAAATACTTCATGAAGTACATCTTCATGATATTTCTTCTTAACCATTTCTAAAGGTACTTTTCCTGGGCGGTAGCCTGGGATTTTTACTTTATTTTGAAGTCGAGAAAATGCTGTATTCATTTTCTCTTTCATTGTGCTTGAGTGGATGTTTACTTCAAATTCTCCCAAAATTTTGGACTTTTGGGTGTATTTGATTTCTGGTTCAGGAAGAAATTTCATTGGATTTTGCATAGATCGCTAGCTTTAGCATAATTCCATTGTGTTAAAAACCCGATTTGCTAGACTTTAAGTATATGAAGCAAGGAAGCATCAAAATTACCCGTATTTTAACTCTATTAACCCTCCTTTTATTTGGATGTGGTGCATCAAATTTGGCTTTTGCTGATGCTGACTTCCCTCCACCAGATTACGAGGATGGTTCAGAGGTTCCACTTGATCCGCTGCCACCAGAGAATTTACCTAATGACGATACTTCGTTGCCACCACCGAGTATAGGGGATTCGGATCCTTTTCCTGATCCTATGTCTACTCCACCGGAAAGAAATGCGAATCAGAAAAATATTAATCCCGATGATGATGATATTTTTCTACCAACGCCGGTGGATGCAAATAATACGTACTCGGCTCCTGTAATTTTGCCTTACGATAATCGAGTCTATGTACAAAGAGATGATTGGTATTCGATTACAAGAAATCGCCCCGTATTTAGCTTGAGTGGTGGGGTAGCAAGTCGAAATTATCCTACGACGGCGATTCCAGATCGAGTAACTGGTTATAATGTGGGCGTTTCATATCGCTTTTTTGATTTGGGGCAGACAGTATTTTTACACGCATATGCTGGATTATCTTTTTTCAGCTTAGGGGATGTAAATGGATTCCCTGATGTGAGAGATACTACGCTTCATTATGGACCAATGTTAGAGGTAGGAATCGGCAGAAGGCTTTCTCTATTTGGCACTTTTTTACGAAGATCAAACTCTATAGAGACAGGTGTAAATCGAGGTGGGGCGAATCCACCACTTAGTGCTCTAAGAGGTATCGGAGAAGAAGCAATCTGGAAACTTGGCGTTGGTGCTCAGTTTGACTTCTATGTGATCCCTCATGGCAGCCTTGGTCTTAGAGCGCAAATAGAACAAGATGTCTATCAAGTAGTGCTAACCATGGCTATTGAGCCAAGACCAAGAGAGAGACTTGACTTAAATTTTGAAAATTCAACTCACTGAGATTTTAGTACTCAACATGATCAAGAAATAAACCGTTGGCTGGAGCGGTCATTCCACTTAGTTTTCGATCTTTACTATTTAGGATAAGGGGAATTTGCTCAGCCTTAAGTCTACCTCGACCCACTTCTACTATTGTTCCCGCAATCGTTCGTACCATTTGTTTTAAAAATCCAGTTCCTGTGATTTGAATTTCTAGCAAAGTAGCAGGAAAATCAGCAGAAGGCATCCAAGGAAAACTCTGGCTGTTTGGCTCATGAATCTGGAGTTCTGCTTTAAGAATTTCTCGAACTGTATCTTCAAGAGGAGTGCCTGTATTTTGAAATGAGCGAAAATCGTGGGTGCCCTTGAGAAAATAAAGAGCACTTTTCATTTCATCGTAGTTTAACGGATAACTTACATACCATGTATAGGGACGTAAAAAAGGCCAGTGAATGGGATCTTTTTTCGTATGAGTATTTAAAATAAAGTATCTATAGGTTTTCTTTTTTGCTCCTAATTGTGAGTGAAAATCTAGATTGCATTCTTCCATTTTTATAATTCGAATATCATCTGGTAGATGCGCATTTATAGCCTTTATTAAGGCAGACGCTGTATAGTCCGTCTCGACTTTCATATGAGCCACTTGGCTTCTTGCATGTACTCCGGCGTCGGTACGACCACTGCCATGAATGATAACTCGTTCTTTTTTGAGAATCTTTCTTGCAGCAGCCTCAATGATTTCTTGTACGGTGTCTGGGCCTTCAGAAATAGCTTGTTTTTGCCAACCGTGATAATTGGTGCCTCGGTAGGCAATAGAGAGGCGAAAGTTCTTTAGCTTAACTTCTTGCGAATTTATTTCTTTTTCCATTGGGTTTTCCAAGAGCGAGCAATGTCTAACCCTAGAGAGATTACGATATATCCCATAAATAGAACGAAGGCGGCGATTTCAAACCAACTGATTAAGCAAATTAACACAACGAATGAAATAGCAATTGTAGTAAAAGGTTTTCTGTGACGTAAGTGGATGTCTTTGAAGCTGGGAAACTTAAAAGTAGAAACCATTAAAAGTCCAAGAGACGCTGTGAGAATTAAAAAGAAAAGATTTTTATAAAGATCGATACCTACTTCTCTGGCAAAGAAAACCGCTGTACAGATAGTTAATGAAGCCATGGGTATGGGGAGTCCTTGAAAATAACTTTTTGGTAAAACTTCGGCCATTACATTGAAGCGAGCTAAGCGAAGGGCTCCACAAAGAGCGTAGATTACGGTTGCGACAACGCCGATTCTGCCAAACGGCTGCAAGGACGCATAATACATGAGTAGACTAGGAGCTAGGCCAAAAGAAATCAAATCACAGAGAGAGTCAAATTCGACCCCAAACTTAGAAGTGGTATTTGTCAATCGAGCCACTCTTCCATCAAGCATATCAAATACGGCAGCTAAAAGAATGGTCCAAACAGCTCTTTCAATTCGTCCATCAACGGCCGCGAGAATGGCTAAAAAACCTAGTAGTAAATTCATCGAGGTAAGCAAATTAGGCAAGGCATAAACGTGCATGCCTCTTTTTCTCATGCGTACAAGCTCGCGAAGCTCTTCACGATAGACAGATTGTTCTTTCATAATCAAGGGTTAGCATAAGTCCTGATGATGGTCGAGATGTAAGTATAAAAGTATGTAAAAGCTAATAGGTGGTTCTGTATCTATTTGGATACAGGGAAGCTCCGGCGTGTATGAAGACGAGGAATAATTTTCTAAGAGCCTAATAAACAGCTGAATTTGATCAGGAAAAGGATTGAAGTTTGCAAAAAAAGAGGACGATAAAGTTAAGTGAGGGGTAGAGATTTTGAATTTATTTAAACAAAATTTTAGTAAAACCGCAGCTTATATCGCCTTGGGGGTGTTTTGTTTTTCTTTGCCTTGTTTAGCTGAACGAAGAGCTTCTGTAATCGAACGTCTAGATGGTTTGAAAGCACTAGCAAAAGACGTGGGGAGATTATGTGGAACAAGTCAAAAAACCACAGTGGCAAAAGAAAGCTGCGAGCAGGCCTATAATAAAATTACTGAAATAGCAGATGCGTATAAGAAAAAGCAGGAAGATTCGGCTGCTATGTTAGAAGCAGCTAGGAGTAAAAGCCAAACTTGCGGAACTGGGCAAAATACTACGGTAAGTGCAGCAGACTGTTTAAAGAGCGTTAAAGAAATGTATGGCCAAGCGCTGACGGCAGAGCAAGATGCAGCAAAATTTTTGACTGAGAAAGACAAGATGCTAAGAGATGCACATAAAGTATTGGTTGATAAATTAGCTGAAGTCGTAACAGATGAGAAAGAAATTCAAGCAGCAAAGGCGAAGACCCAAGCAGAGTTTAGTGATGAAACGACTAAATTAACTCAGTTGCAAATGAATGCTAGAAGTTCAAATTCAGGTATCACTTCTAATCAAGTTGCTGACCAGTCGCGTGCGGTTGCAATTTTAAGAGATAAAGTTACTAGCGGTAAAGGCGTATTGAATGGAAAAGTGATTTTACAAGATGCTGGTGAGGCTCATTCTTCACCTTATAATGAGCCTAACTTAAATAACACTTTATCGAAAATCTCTGGTGTTCAAAATGAGCATAGAACTGCTTACGATTACGTAACCCAGACTCAAGATGTGGCCAGAGAAGGAATTCGGACACACGAAGCTAGAGCCACCGCTATTCAGAGTGATATAAAGCAGTTAGAGACAAGGATTGCGGGATTACAAGAAGTAAAACCTAGAGTGCAAAGAACAACTTCAGGTGCCAGCAGTGGCCTAAATTTAGATGGCGGTAATGGCACACCTACAGGAGACAATACGAGAACGGCAGCAAGTTCTGCAAACCCTGCTCAAGCTATGGCTGAGGCGGGTAAAGCAGCTGGTGCTGCTGCTCAGGGCTTAGGTGGAGGAGGTGCGCCTCCTACAGGTTCAGCCCCAAATATGTCTTCGCTTCCAACAGATACAGCGGGACTTCCTAATGACACGAATAATACTTCAGCGGCGTCAAAAGATAATAATGGTACAGGGGTTGCTGATGATACAAATCCAGCGAACTATGGACAGATAAAATATGCTGGCAATAATGATGAGTATGCTGATCAATATAACGCTTATGCTGGTTCAGGAAGCACAGATAGCCAGTTAGCTCTGGCTGCATCTAGAAGTCCGAGTGGTTCAGGGGCTTATGCGAGTGGTGGAGCAGGTGGTAGCGCCGGTGTAACTGCCGCTTCAGAGGGTGGTTCAACTGCGCCATCAGATGCAGGAACCTTTTCTACTACAGGTGACCTTGGTGTGCCGTCTTTGAATATATCTGGCTCACAAACAGCTTCAGATATGAAGGCTATGGCAAATGATTTTGGTTTGGGTGATTTGTTCGGAGATTCAGGTGAGTCTGTTGCGGAAGAGGCAAAAAATGCAGATAAAGCAGGGTTATTTGGAAGTCTTGAGGGAAATTTAGCAGACAAATATAATAATGATGGATTTGATCCTTCTGCACCTGAAAGTTTGGCGGCGAATCCCGAGCTTAATGACTTAACGCTTTTTGCGCGCGTGCATGCTACTCATGAAAGATCGATTAAAAAAGGCTTAGTGATTTTATCTTCCGTAAAAGTAGCTACGAAAAAAACAATGATTGATTAAAAGTTTTTTGCGAGCATGTTCTTGAAATGTTCTAATAGAAGAGAATGATAAAGTTCGATCATAGCGAATGGCAAATTTCCCCCTTTAAAGATTTATTTTCTTACCACTTTTCATGGTTATATGTATTGATTCCAATGCTGTTGTCGGGAATGCCTGGGAAAATTGCGCCGATTTCTGCCGCGGTTTTTATTTTTGTTGTTATTGTTAATTTTTTTCACAGACATATTACGCTTGTTTACGCCTATTTTGATCCAGAAGTATTTCATGCGTATAGAAAAAAAATTTTAATTGGTACATTTTTGGTTGTTGGATTTTTCTCTCTACATATTTTCTTAGTGGAAAAACATATTTATTTTTATATCACATTTGTTGTCATTGCTTCGCTTTCGTTGGTATGGAACTTTTGGCATGTATTGATGCAAAAGTTTGGAATTTTTCGAATGTATGCTGTGAAGGCTGTTGGCCAAAATCAACTGATTACGCCGGCTTATATAGATAGATTTTTTATCTTCTGTTGGGTTCCATTGTTTTTGTTTTACGTTGCGCCAAAATATCAGCAAGAAATTTTTGATAATGGACGCACGGTTGCTCCTATGGTGCTCCCCTTACTTGAACGATTGATCGCAATCCAGTTTGTGATGGTTCCTTTCAGTATATTCATTGTTTTGTCTGGTGTTTTTTTGTTTTATTTTTGGGAGTGGAGAGTTTCAAAAAATATTTTATCGCCAAGAGCCATATATGGATTGAATTTAATTGGTTTATATCTGGCTTTTGTATTTTTAGATCCTTTGCATGCCTATGTGGCATTTGGCTTTAACCATGCGTTTGAGTATTTAGTTTTTATCGGTGCATTCTGGAAGAAAAAATACCAGAAACAAGAGCAAAGTAATTTTTTGTTTGCCAAGGTGGCTCGTAGTTCTTTTTTGTTTTTAATAAGTTTTTTTCTGTTATTTGGGGTTACATATTTTTTCTTACGTTATTATGGAGTGCGGTTTTCACAAGACAAAGGAGCTTTTGTTTTGTGGGGATTCACAGCGTCTCAGTGGCTTTTTTATTGGAGTGTATACGAATCAATGCTTCATTTTCATATGGATGGTTATCTGTGGAAAATGAAGCGTAAAGAAGTAGTACAATATATTTAATTAGTTTTTAATAATGACTACTGACAATTAAAAAAACCGAAAGTCAGCAAACTTTCGGTTCTATAAATTCATAAAAAATAAGTTTTATTCAACTATGCATTTAGCAGATTTATTTTTGATCAACTCTCGTGCGGCTTCATTTGTTTTTGGGTTGCCAAGAAAGCAAGATTTCGTACCATCAAGACGAACAGCAAAAAGAATTCCTAAATCTCCAGTGCTTTCACCCTTATCTACATAAAGACGATAGATAAAGCCTTTCCAGTCTAGTGAGCCACTTCCATCAGCTTCTTTTTTCAAAGTATACATCCACTCTACTTTGGTTGATCCAAGATCGTGAAACGCCCAGGGACGGCCCATAGAAAGATCTTTACCTTTATAGGTAAGAGTAGGTGCGTAGCGAAGGTCTCCCCCAGAGATTTTCAACTGATAGCCTCCAAAAGATTTACACTCAGCTTCGTAGAAATCGATATCTGCTTGGTCGTTAGACTCAGAAATGGTGATACAGTCTTTTTCTATATCTGTGTAGACAGAGTTCCAAGTAGTGGCCGCAGTTGCGATATTAGTAAAGAAAAGTAGTGCAAATAAAGACATAGAAGAAGCTCCCAAGAATTTGTTTCGGTTCTCCACTCTTATAGACAAAAGAGAGGCAAAAGAAAAGAAAAATAATGCAATGCGTCTATTTTGATTGCAAAGGCTAGTTTCGGCTGCAGTCTTTTCTCTTTTCGATTTTTTACTATGGGTCTTAGAATGGTAAGTGCTTCGATAATCTAACAAGGACGTTTATGATTCTAGCCCGCTATTTTACTAAACCACTTATTCTATTTTTATTAATTTTTGCAGTAACGTTATTTCAACAACAATCGGCTAGGGCGATGGGGATCGACTTGCTTGGTGAGGTTTCTGAACCAATTCTTGGGCCTGCTAAAGAAAAAATGAAAAAAATCATAGTTTACATATGGTTGCAGCCATATGCTGGATACGCTTTCGGTAGCAGTGAGTTGACTAGAACCACTGCTGGAGGTGTTGTTACTCCCTTAAATGATGTAAGCACGAGCGGTTTTTTATAAGGCGGAAGAGGCGGAATCTTTCTTTATAGGACGTTAAGATTAGGTGTCGACTATTCTATCCAAAGCATTCAGAGAAATACCCTAAAGGAATCAACGACTCCTGGAATCTATGTACAACAATCTGGGAATGGGAAAAATACGATGTTCGGAGCTACGTTTGGGTTTGATGTGCCGTATACACCACTGCAAGGCTATATCACTCGCTACTTTAATGCGATTTTGACAAATGATGATGCGGGCAGTGGAGACGGATGGGGGGCTGGAGTATCATTTGTATTGAAGAATCCCTTTATTCTTTCCTTAGAGAAGAGAAAGGCGACCTATTCGGCTACTGATATTTTAGGGAAAAAAGCGAGTACTACCATTGATCAATACTACGTAGCTCTGAGCTTTATGTTGCTATAGTTAGTCTTTGTCGTTGGCTCAGGCTTCTGGGGTATTGGCTGATACTACAAACTTATTAAAAAAAGCCGACCAACCTGTGGTTGATCAGCTTTTCTGTTTTGGCGCGCCCGGAGAGATTGAGCTCACGCGTACTGCGTTCGCCACTTGCGTGCTCTCGGACTAAAGTCCTGCGAGTCCAATTTAAGCGTCCTGCTAAAATTGTCGAACTCCACGATAGTTCTCAACACTCAACAGGGCACAAAAGCAAAAAAGCCGACCAACCTGTGGTTGATCAGCTTTTCTGTTTTGGCGCGCCCGGAGAGATTCGAACTCCCGACCAACTGGTTCGAAGCCAGCTACTCTATCCAACTGAGCTACGGACGCGTTCCTAATTCGTAGAGATTCTTTGTAACGAATGGAACAAAAACTGTCCATAGAAAGCTTTTGACTGTTTACTTAGTCAAAATAATTTTTGGCCCAATTTCATCGGTTCCACTTTTTTGTAGAGGCTCTATTCCTTTAGAAAAAGCAAGTGCGCTCCAAGTGATCGATAGGGCTATTAAAATCCAAATTGTATGTTTCACGCTGATTCCCTCCCAGGTCACGTCTATAAACTTACTTATATGGCTCTTGTATTTGTAAGGGAATCAAAAAAATCGTTGAAATATGAATTTAATTTATAAAAACGGAAAAAAATATGAGTAAAATCACGGAAAAGCGTAGCGAAAGAAAATAAAAAAGCCCACCTTTTGGGTGGGCTTAAGCTGTATTAGTTTACGTTAACGAACTTATCGCGCGAACTGAATTTGAATAGAGTCTACGTAAAAGTTTCCATTGAACTGTAGGGTCCAAGCTCTAAGAATTCCTAGGCCAACTAATTCACCAGGGCCTACAGGGAAGCTATAGCTTTGTAGTCTTGTTCCTACGTTCTGAATTGTTGAACAACCTAAGGTTAAGCATAAAGTTGCATCACCTTGGCCAGCAGCGGTCTGTGCAACCATGCTGATACCAACAACTCTCATACCAATATATTTTTGCATATTGATAAGGCTGGTTAGGTTGATCGCTTGTCCGCCACCAATTCTTCTTTGAATTAAGATATTCTCTTGAAGACGACCATGGTTGCCACCACCGTCATTGCGGTTTCCGAATTGTACACCCACAGCGTAAACAGTGAAGTTACCATTCAGGTGAATTTGAAGAGTTCTTAGCTCATCACCGATATTGTTATCGTGCTCAGGAAGTCTGAAAATGTACTCTCCCCATCCTCTTGCCACAGTTTGAGAGGCACCAATTTGTCTTCCATCGATAACAAGAGCTGCTTGTCCGCGACCTGCTGCTGTTTCTGCAATCAATTTCACAAATTGAACTTTTCTTCCTCTATCTTCTTGTCCGATATTTAGCATCTGACGAAGGGGAAGAATGCTTTGGCCTGTATATCTTTGGTTAACACGAACTTCTTGATAGTCGCGTCCCATTCCAGGTCCACCAGGGTGACCAGGACGACCAGGGCCAGGACGATGGCGGCCGTTATCACCACCACGACGAGCTTCTATGGTTTCTGATCCACCAGCGTTTGCTGTTGGGACAATATTTGTGATTGCTAAGGTTAATGCTGCTAGAACTAGGGTCATTGTTTTCATTTTTTTCTCCCGATGCTTGTTTAAGTGATCGTGAAAAGCCACAAAGCAACCATTGTGCCAGGATTAAAAATTTAAAAACCTAATAAAATCAATTTTTCATAGTAAAAAAGTCAGAAATTAAAATGATACCAGGTGCATTTTGTCTCTAAAGAAATAGAGGCTTTTTTTCAAAAAAACTGAAAAAGGCCTTATACTATACAGTAGCGGGAAAAGGATTTTCCCTTGGAATGATCAGGAGGATCAATTGCGATTTTTGTGCTTCGCATGCTTGTTATTTGTTTCTTGTGGGAGCTTAAGAAAAGTATCTTATGTAGGCTTTCGTCAACCCGCATCTACGCAAGAAAAAGCGATCAGTGAAGAAAGGTTAAATCTAAAAAGTATAGAGGTGCCCAAGTCTTGTCCTTCGGAGCTTAAAAAAAGCTTTTCCACTGTCATTGTAGATTATGTACCGTTTCCTATTTGTCCTGAAACGTATAAAGCTTCATTTGAATCATCTATTAATTTTTTAAAAATTGATGAAAGAGCTGTTTTAGAAGAAGTCTTAAAAAGTAATTGTCGTTCACTAGGGTGGGGATCTTTTGGCGAGTCGTTAGAATCTATTTTACATAATTTTGATACTACTGGGCCCATAGGTAGACGAAATGAAGAGTTTCAAACGTTGATTTCTATGGAGAGTGAAGCAAAGACTTTGTTAGAATTAAAAAAGAATATTGAAGAAATCGTCTCTACTCATATACCTTTAGATCGATGGGTAAGAGCACATGGGCAAATGATTGTTCCTGAAATTTATCTAAATTACATTCAAACTATGATTGAAAAGAATAAATGCTCAATTGTTGAAGATCAGTTTGATGAGGGTTTTCAGTTGGTCAAAGATTTACAAGAATTGAATGGATTAATGGTTAGCTCTGC
>JAMLID010000051.1 GCA_023954355.1 Oligoflexia bacterium
TTATACCAATGGGTATTTGTTTCTGAATAAACTCGGGTGTGATCACATTAAACCAATATTGCAGTTGATGACAGGCAAATAAAAAACTTGATAGCGCCCTGTATTCTTTTGCCACCTCAAAGGCTAAAGCAAAATTTATTTTTTCTTTCTCTAATAATTTATACAAATCTAAAAGGGATTGACCATGCCTACCCCAATGTAAAAAGCAATGCGCAGAAAGATAAACAAATAAAAACTCAGGTGTAAAATCTTCTTTTTTGATTTTTTTTGGAAAACAAAATCTATTTTTTTGGAAAAGTGTTTTATGAAGATCTACAGATATACCCGTTTTAATAAACTTAAGATTGGCGCTATGATAAAACCTAGAAATCTTTTCTGCCTCATTATCCCAAACGAAATCATTCTTTAATAAATTTTCAACAGATTGGCTAAAATCTTCACCTACATAGATATCTATGTCTTCCATCAACCTTAGGCTTTTTTCAGGATATAAATCTCTAAGCATCGCACCTTTAAAAAGAATTCCCTCAGGAATCAATTTTTTAACCTCTAGCATCGTATCATCGATCATCTCTGACCTAATCAAATACTCTACCATAGAGTTTTCAAGCAAACCCATCACTTCAGGCTCTAAAAAATTCCAAAGATTTAATTTTTTTAAGCCATAGCACAAATGAGAGATTAAACGATGTTTTTGTGCCAAATAAATGACTCTATCCCATGGCCACTTCAACATAGAGTTTTTTGATAAAAAAATATTCTCTCTATACGAAAGTAGAATAACTCCGAACAAAACAAATTCTGGATCTGGAGCCACTCTTCTATCTAATACTCTTATAATTCTGAAAAAGTCACCTTTATGTGAAACTTCTTCTTGAATCGGCTGTCGATCACCTTGAAATACTAAGAAATCACTTTTCTGCACTAACCTATGAGCCACCCTACGATTAAGGGTACCAAAAGCAAAACAATACACGTTACCAGCAATGAGATCTTTACTCTTTACAGGTTGAATCTCAACTAAATCACCCTCACATATTGAAGGTTCCATACTTCTTCCCACAATGGTAGCTGAGTCGCTTTCTACGCGCATACGATAATGCTAACATTAAAGAAATGTTAAATATAGAAGAACTCGTTTTCGATTATGGCAAAGGTAAGTTATTGGACAAAACAACTTATCGATTTAATGAAAACACAGCTTACTGTATCAAAGGGAAAAATGGCTGCGGAAAAACTACTTTATTAAGGATTCTTGGTGGAATTATTTCTCCTAAAAGTGGTGAAATACAAAAACCCTCTAACCTCCGAGTCGGATATATTCCATCGGTAAATGAAGGCTTTTACCCACGCTTGACTGTCTTAGAGAATCTTGAATATTTTGGAGAGATTTTAGGTCACAAAAGAAAAAATATTTTTTCTATAGTTAAAGAGATAGATCTATTTTCTATTGATTATTGGCAGACTCCTTTAGAAGAATGTTCGAAAGGAATGAGGCAAAAAATTTCTATCTTAAGAGCCATCAGCTTTAAGCAAAATTTTTATGTATTTGATGAGCCATTAAATGGATTAGATGATGATTCGATTAGAAGTTTTAATAATTTTCTTAGTAAAAAATATTTTAAAATTGCAATTTCGGCTCAACATACTAACAACATATATTCTGATAAAAATATTTACCTAGATTTAGGAAAAATTTGTGATTTGGAAAATAGCTAAAGCAACACTGCTAAAAATATTTCGCCTAAGACTAGTTCATCATTGGACTCTTATTGCAGAAATTTTTGGCGCAACTTCAATGCTGATTGTTTTTTTCTTAATCGATAAATTTCAAGTGAATTTGATTGGAGATCGACTAAAAGAAGCATTGAATGGTCTTGAAACTTCATACTTTGGATATGTGGCATTAGGAATAGCATTCTCTGAATTTGCCACTTCTACACTTGGTGGAATCGTAGGTCAATTTCAAACTGAAAAACGCTATGGTACAATAGAAGTTCATCTAGCCCATGGCATAAGTCTTTTTAAATGGTCTGTTGGTGCTGGTATTACTAATTTGATTCATGCAAGCGGACAATTTCTTATTATAATATTAGCAGCTACTCTTATTTTAAAATTACACATTCCTAAATTTCATATAGATATAGCAATATGCTTAATCGCATATTCTATAATTGCTTTTTGGTCATTTTCTCTTATTTCTTTGAGTGCAATGCTTGTTTTTCGTAGAGGAAATATTTTTGCTATGGCAACTGCTTTGGCATATGAAATATTGGGTGGAGTCTATGTACCGATAGAAGTTTTTCCAACTTATATTCAAAAGATTTCATATCTGTTACCTATCACTCCTTCGCTCAAGGCATTGCATGAAATTTTTTATAAATCTGCAGAGTGGAAAGATGTATCACATTACTTTTTAATCATTACAATGCAAATAATTGTGTATGTTCCTATCTCTATTTACGCTATTAAGCTCGCAGATAAAATTTCAAAAAGAAAAGGTCTATATGCGCTGGAGTAATTACTTAAGTAGAAAAATATATCAATCGAGAGGGTACTTCTTATATCGAGTTTATGATTTTTTTCGAGATAAATTTTTGAAACATGAAACTAGACAGAGACTTAATCCAGAAGATTTAGGTTTTTGCGCACATTCATTTAGCACCTATATTCCATCAGATTGGTGGTCAGTACACTTTCTTTTAACTTATTTACCTATAAAAAATGATGATGTTTTTATAGACATTGGTTGTGGAAAAGGTCGAGTGCTAAGAATACTTTCAAAAAGAAAAATTCCCTCTTATGGTATCGAGCTCATCCCTGAGCTAGGTCATATAGCAAAAAAAAATGCATCTGCTCTAGATGTACTTATAGGTGATGCACGAAACATAAAAATACCTGATGATGTAACTGTAATCTATCTTTTTAATCCGTTCTCGTGGAAAATTTTTTTACCATTCTTAAATCAAATCGAAGAGTTGGCAAAAAATAAAGCTCACGGAATACGAATTATTTATCATGGCCCTGTCTATCACGATCTTCTTATAGACATTCCAGAAATTTCGGATATTACTAGCAGTCAAATTCCTAGTTGGATGCATAATGATTTTAAAATTTACCATTACAACTCCACAACTCACATTAATCATTAGTTTCATCTTGAGTTTATAAGTAAGCAAGTCGATACACTAATATGAGAATTCTCTTTACCTGTTTTCTGCTTTTATTTACCTACTGTTCAGAAGCTAAAGCAAATAAATATGAAAACTGTTTTGCCTCAGCTGAACAAGACCCCGAACTAAAAACATATCCTATTGCCCACTCGATCGCAGAATTAAAAGAACAATTTGAAGATAACTACCAATCTCAAAATCGCTTAAAATATCGCATCTACTGGGATGCAAAAAATAAGCAATACATACAAACTATTGATAACAAGAATTACTTTATTCCACAAAATTTTATCACTACTATAGAAAAACAAATCACCTTATCTCTTAAAAAAGGTTATGCAGATCAGGTTTTTTACTCTGATCTAGGTCATGCACATATATATTTCCCAGAAAAGACAGAATTTAATCTTGAGAATCTCTCGTCTTTACTTTTATTGAAAAAGGCAAAAATACTTTACCATACTGCTGAGCTAGTAAAATTAAGAGAAGGCGATACACTAAATGGACCATTGGTGCCTGACTTTTGGTTAGCATGGCGATATTTTACAAGAAATTATATAGCCAATAATTTAGATGGTAAAAATTTATCTGTTATCTTTGCTAAAGACCAAAGATATAACACCATACGGTCTATACCTGGTTATATTGAAAAATTGCAAATCCGAATAAGTGCTCACAAAAATGGTTGCTTTCGTTATGAGCAAGACGGAAGAGAGCTTTATTTTGATTTGAGAATAATACGCCCTTAATAATACTCCCTAGCGGATAATAAATAATATTTATCTATAATTAATTGCCCACTCTTCGACATATGTTAACCTAGAAAGACAATCATCTAGACAAGGAGGTTTAGAAATGTTCTACAAAATTATACTCCCCTTATTTTTTATTTTGGCCAGTGTTGGATTTGCTCAAGAAACAACATCAAGAAATATCAGCATTTCAAATAATGCAAATTTACGGTTTTTAAAAAACAACGTTTTAGAATTAGTCATAGAAATACCTTCGGGCAGTGCTTTAGAAATACCTCAAGATTCGAGCCCTACCTTTTATAATTATCGAGATTCTAATGGGGAAGTTAAGCGATCGACAAACGGTTTCTACCCACAAATGCTATTGAAGTCAGTGCCAGAAAATTATCAAGAAGAATTTACACCAGAAAAAATAGCACAAATCAATAATACTACAGGTGGTCTATACTTAAGCGCACTAGATGTGAATTCAGCCTCTGAAACAGGAGGAAAAATCCCAGCCATTCCAACATCTGGATCTCCAGATAGTCGATACTTAAATTATTTTCGTCAAGATGGTAAAAAACTAAGAAACCGCTACTCAGATTATTTTAGTAAAAGATATGGGACTCAACTAAATAGAGAAATTCCCATGAGTTCGTTACCTCAGCTAGAGCAAATTAAATGGACAAAAATATACCAAGAGCTGGTTACGATAGCTGATCGAACGCAAGAGAAAGACAGAAGACATTTATTTATTGATAGTGGTAGCTCTCAGCAAGACGTAGCTTTAGCACGAAGATATTCTCAAGAATTTGAAGATACTGGTCAATCTAAGTCATTCGGTGCTTGGTCTATAGCAGTACAGGGAACAGCTCCGCGACATGGATTTGGAAATGTTCCTTGCGCTGAATTTGCCTCTGAAGCGATTCGACAAGCCTATACAAAGGCAGGTTACGCAATGGCAGATGATTTTAAGGGGGACTCTTATCTAATCTGGAGTAATACAGCTGCAGTAGTGAATCTTGCTACAGCGCTTTTTAAATCAGGATGGATTCCCTGGGATTCATACGAATATAAGCCTATGGTTGGTTCTGTAGGAACACATGCACAAGCCGCATACCCAGGGCATGCCTACCTAATGGCCGGAGAAAATGGTCGCTTTATCGTTGATAACGGATCACCTAGAGGAAGAGATTTATGGAAAACGGGGTCTAGCTCTAGGGATATCATTGGAATGATGTACGATCATGGAGTTTTCTTTCTACCTCCGGGGATCATTCCAGAACGATGGAATCCATAAAATAAAAAGGGCAGAGTCATTCATTCTCGAAACGACCTGCCCACTTATACTCAAACTTAGAGTTCTTTTGCTAATACACTCCAAAGATCAATATCTGGTGCCTTGCTAACTCCTAATTTAGGCACATCGCGAAGGCCAAAATTCATCTTCTGATCATAGTCTCTTTCTAATTGGTTACGTAGCCCTTGTTCTGCCGCATACCAATCCCATTTATTTTGGTCATCTCTGCAAGAAGCTAACTCTTCTCTTGAGTTTGCTCCCCAACGTAGCTCTATACAATTATATGGATCAAAAGAAAGCTTAAACAAACGATCTACCATATTTGTAAAGCTAAGCTTTTGCTTGCTACCGTCAGATTTTTTATAGGTAATAATACAGGCTGAACTCATAACATTATTTTCGTATTCACTCATGAGGCTTGCCACTAAGAAACAATAACTATTATTCGCAGCACAATTCTTAGAGTACTTAGATGCAGCTGGCTTATAAATAACTCGCTTACTTCCACTTTTATAAAGGTCTAAATATCTTACTACTTCATCTTTCAACTCTAAAAATGCCACTTTCAATCGCGCATCTCTTGATGGAGTTGAATATTCTTCCCACTCACCACTTGTTCCATAAATATTTTCAGGCAATCGATCAGGATGATTTTTTGTAGAAATTCCTGCTTTGATAGCGGCATCTACAGCTGCTACTCGATCTTGTAAGTTACTACACAACTCTTTCATCATATTAGAAAGCTCATCTACCGGATCGAAAGATAAAGAGCCACCAGCAAGTCTTGCTCTTACGAATTCGTAAAAGCTCAATTTCTGACCATCGATAGAAAAATTCTTATTGAATTGTTCCGTAGAAAAATTTGGTAGAGTATTAGTACTTCTTTTATCTAATTCTGGTCTCCAGTTTTTTAAGCCAGCACCATGAGCAGGACGGCTTCTGGTAAATTTTTTGTCATAGGTAATTCTTGTAATAGACTGATCAGGATGTGCATCCATCATTTTAATTCGACCATCTTTTTCGATTTTATATATAATGGCAGCATGTCCTGCTGGATCATATGCAACCGTTCCAGCTCTTACAATTTTCGGTGCAATTGTAACTGGGTAAAAATCTGTCAAATAATCGTAATGCATACGAAATGTCGCCGTTGAAACCGAATTTATCAGGCGAATCATCTCTTGATGTCCGTCATAGGTATTCCCTGCTGTAAACGAGCGAATGGCAGATGGTTTATTTCCAAATTTTGTATAACGAATGTCTGAAGATGTTTCTTTACCAGGCTCTGCTTGCGCAACACCACTTACATAATCAAATGGTAGGCCTTCCATCCAAGCAAAGTACATTCTCAAGGCATAAGGTAGGTCTGCACAATCAGCTAAAAAACGCTTCGTAGTAGGAGTTTTATTTACATAAAAAGGGTTAGAAGAAGCTGAAGTTAAACATGCGTGTAGGCTTTTACAACCACTCTCTCCCATAATCCGAATAAACTCTGAAAATTTATCTTCATACGAATTATTCCAACTCTTTGTCACCTTCCAACTAAAAGAAGGAGCCGAAAATGCGCCAACTGGCAATAATGCCAAAAATAGTACTAAAACCTTCATCCATACCCCTTTAAGTATTAAAATTATTATTTGCTGCTATGTATCAGTATCTTGTTATTAATTCAACGCGTTAAATATTTTCTTTCTGTTAGACGCAAGTGCCTTTAAAAAAAATCGAATATATTCAATAAAAACAAAATCTTATACCGTAAAAGATTTTCCCAAATAAGGACGATTAGATAAATAGGACTGGGTTGGTGTATGAAAATTTGTAGTATATTGTTTTTATGGGCCTTTTTGGCTTGCGTGCCTTATTGCTCTTATGGAAGCGACAGCTGCTTAAAAGACTGTCGTATCGAGAAACTAAACAATGGGGATTACGACGTATTTTGCGCCTGTAGAAAGTCTACTTATCTAAAACCAAAAATTAGAAGTTCTCTAAACAAATACGATCGCTACTCATTAGAAAGTCGATTCATGGGAGCAAGTGAATCAGACTTGGAAGAGCTTAAAAAAGGGTGTGAGCAAAAAACCAATTACGACTTAAATCGTACAATTGGTCTTAATTTTTTAAGCTTAAAAACAAGACCAATATGCGAATGTGCCTATAATCGCACTCTCTTTGGTACAGAAAAAAAATGTTTTCTTCGTCCGAGTGGAGAAAATCTTTGTACGTTTCATCTGGTAGAAAAACAAAAGGCAAGTAGTCGTCCTGTTAGAGCAATTACAATTTTCGACTTGCAGTCTTGCCTAGTAAGTCGACTAAATCACGAAGAGCCTCTTACTTGCAAAAATGCTAAATGTGATAAAAAACCAATAACTTGCTCTGCTAATTCAAGACTTATAAATATAGCTGATAAAAACTCATGTTGTCCCTTCTATGTATGTGAGAGTAAGGAGAAAAAATATGGCATTAAAAAATAATTTATTTTTATTGGCATTTTTTTCCACTCAAATCGCACTAGCAGAAAATTACTGCGAAGAAGTAGACTATATACAAAGCTCAATGCCCATGATGTCTGCGTATACTGGGCCTGAATCTTTACTTAACGAAAAAGAAAAACAAGACCCCTTAGCCCTGCAAAAACTCGCTTCACAATCCGGTCAACATGGCCATAGCGAATTAGGTTATCGCTATTTAGCTAGACTATTCGGCTATGATGGAGAATTTCGTGAGGATACTAATATAAAGGATGAGTTAGCAAAAAAAAATTACCCTCTTGAGGTTGGTTTACTCGAAGCGTGGGACAAGTGGGTGGTAAATGCAAAGAAGCGATTAACTGTGCCTCTAGGGCCTGTAGATGAGATTCCAGAAAAAGCTGGCCCTGATATTTTCTTCGAGGACGTAGCAGATCAACTAAAGTATACGAAATGTATTCAAGATGAAATCGGTACTAGTTTGTGCGAAAAATACATTAATGATGGACGTGAATTAGGGCCTGGTGACCGTGTTAGCTTTGGTTTACATGGTAACTCAAAGATATGTAAAGTAGTGCATGCACCTTGGCGTTTAGAGCAAGAAAAACTATTGAATAATGCTCATATTGTAAAAGGCGATCCTAAAAACATTTCAGGTGCAGCTTCAAGCACAGGAAAAAAATCAAACACTGCTAAATAATTTATTTGCACTTTTTGAACTCAGCTAAGCTTTCTTTAAACGGAGTGCATTCATTTTCAGACAACCCATCTCGTGCAGCAATCCCTGAACATTTCATACGCTTATCTTTTTTTTCTAAAACATAAAACCACTGATGCCCATCACAATTTGCAATTTCTTTCCAGCCCTGCTTCAACAAGTCACAACCACAGTTTTTATCTCTACATTTTGTAATTTCACAATTAAATTCGCGACCATGCTCTTTAGCTTCTAGAGTTACTGATAATAAAAATAAAAAAATACCAAGATAAAACTTCATAGAAATTGCCCAACTAATTTATGCTATACTCTTCGTGAATTGTCAAAATGCCCATGACTCTTCTAAAGAATATTTTATATAAATAAAGAATGCAAATTACACGATATATTCAAAAGTTAAACACATCCAGTGATCATGCTGCAGAGAAAACTATTCAGCAACTAGTAAAAAAGAAAATCCTTGCGATTCCCCTTCTCGTAGAAGCAGCTAAAGACTCAAAAAAACCTAAAATTCAAAAATGGAGTCTTGAAGCACTAGGGGCCATTGGAGACAAAAAATCGGCTAAGCTTTTAATTTCAGCCCTTAAAGATGAACGAATGACCATAAGATTACATGCTCTGCGTGCTCTAGGGAGAATGAAATACACTAAAGCAGCTCCACAAATCACAAAACTACTAAACGATTCTAGTGGAGGCATACGTTTAAATGCTTTACAAACGCTACTTAAACTAAAAAAATGCCCTGATAAGAATATTATTATCGTCCTACTTAAAGACCCTCAATGGTATATTCGACAATATGCCTGCATCGCTTGTGAAGAATTTAAAATCACAAAGGCCATCCCTAAATTGGTTGGAATTTATAAAAAAGAAAAGCCGTTCAAATAGCTGCCAAAAACGCAATAGAAAGGCTACAAAAATGAAATCATTCTCTGAATTTTGGTTTTTTTATCTAAATGAACATAAAAATAAAACAAATCGTATTCTTCATGCCGTTGGCACATTACTAGGAATAACAATTCTAGCATACGCATTGATATATAATTTATATTTTATTGTTTTAGCGCCAATAGTCGCTTATAGCTTTGCTTGGGCAGGACACTTTCTAATCGAAAAAAATAAACCAGCTACATTTAAATATCCATTTCGTTCTCTTCTTGCTGATTTCAAATTAATTTTTTTTGTAATTTTAGAGGTCATATCAGACATTAAGAAAGCAATCTCTTAATACTTACATTTTCTCTCTACTGGCATATACTTAACAGATCCTTTTAGAATCATTCTCTTACCACTATAATAAGCAGATATAGAAAAAGAAAGATCATCAGGTTTATCTAATTTTTTTTCATTTGATCCCAATAAATTTAAGTCAGGTATTGTTACGTTCTTATAAAAATTTTTAAAATAAACTTTAGTATAAGCATAGGCAACTTTCATTTCTTCCCATATAACTACCCCATCATCCGTCCAGATTTCTTTTTCAGGGATTTGCAACATTTTGCCTTCAAAAATTTTACCCTCAACAAGCTTATAAAATTTATGATTTGCTTTTACTATAAGAGGCTCTCTGCCTTTGTTAAATAAGTAATGATGCTCTACTGGTGGATAACCGTCATTATTTTCTTTTTTTGCTATGATTTCTTTTGGTGTTTCTTTACTTAGCACTATTTCTTCTGCAAATCCAAATTTATAACAAGGGTACAGCATTGATGTGCTATTTGAATTTAAGCTAAGCAATAAAAGAACAAATATTTTCATTTAAATATTTTTACATAGGATATTGGCTTCGTCTAATTGTCTTTTATTCTAGATCACATACCTATTCTTGATAGAATATGTGATTTTGAGATTTGAAAATTTTTAATAATCTCTAGATGCTTATGCCTCATGTTAAATAATTTCTCTGATGCTCCAAGTACATCGGGTGAGTTTTTAACGCCCCTAGAATATTCAGATTGCGTAATCTTGTAATAATTTTCTGCTCTACCAATATTTTGTTCTGCTTCGTGAACTTGATCGTGTAACAATTTTAACTGTGCAATTTCTGTTTCTAATAAAATTTCTGATTCTTGCTTTAAAAATTGTGCTGTAACTTTTTCAGCACTAGACTCTATGAATTGAGCTTTTGCTTCACTTAATGATTCGAATCCTGAAGATAAGTTCATAGAAAGCCTTAGCCCAAATGCCGTTTCTTCATTAAGCATCGCAGGATTTCTCATATTGTCAGACTCATAGTTCTTTTCATAGGATGCAAAAGCATCGAGTTTTGGCCACCAAAATCTTTTATTTTCTTTAGCTCGAATTTTACTTTGTTCAGCGTGAATTTCTGAAACTCTAAATATATACTCTTCATGTTTAATAGTTTTATTAAATATACCTTCGTATTGATGGTCATGTAAAAGTGGCTCAGAAAATACAAGCTTGGTTTCTTTATCAAACCCAATAAGATTATGCAGAACTTTTGTTTGATTGACATATTCTGCTTCAACCTGTGTGAGCTCTCTTTTTAGATCAACTTCCTGTATTTCAAACTCAAAGCGATCTGAGTTTGTAGCAACTCCAGATCGAATTCTTTTTATTGCAGAGTCAAGATTTTGAGTATTCACTTTGATTGCATTTTTCAATAAAAGAATTTTTTCTCTTAAATAGAGAATATTCCAATACAGAACTCTGGCTTTTTCGATTTCTTCTGAAATTGCACGACTTATGTTAAGTTTTTGTTTTTCAGTTTCTAGTAAACGAGTATCCTCGACTAACTTATCTCGCCCTCCGTTGAAAATATTAATCTTAGCTTCGGCATTTAAAATAGCTTGGTTTTTAGTGCTTGGTTTTGCTGTTTTAAATAGCTCTTGCTCTCCAGAAAGTTCTGCTGTAGGTAAAAAAGATCTCAGAAAGCTACCCTCACGCTCACTAGCAGCTTCAGCATTATATTTTGCAGCTGCCACTTTTAAGTTTTTTGCTTCTAAATGACTTTTAATATTTTCTGAATTTAAAGATAAACTCTCTGCGTAGACGTTAAATAGAAAAAAATTACTAAGCATTAATATACGAATTAAAACCAATCTAGGCATTGAAAGCTCTCCCCTATTTTCTTGGCTCAATGGTAAACGTTAAATCAACTGTTAGGTCGGTTTTTGAGTCTGTTACAACTAATAATAACGTATACCTATGTACTCGCTTAGCATCATATGAACCTTCAAAGGAAAAATCTTTTTCAACTAAATTTATTTTTTCAGATTTTTTAGTACGAGGCAATTCTGCTTTAGCAATAATCTTAAATCGAGAAGCCTTTGCTGGTTTAAGGTCTTTGTCATATACATATATTCTTATATCGTTCTTTTTGGATACGACTTCTACCCTTGATTCATCTAAAGCTTTTATTACCCCCCCCTTAGGTGATTTTAGCGTAGTTGGAGCATCATGATCGTGCCCCTGATGAGCACTAAGGTTATTAACAGAAAGAGCCGATACAACTAATGTAAGTAATATTATATTTTTCATTTATTCTCCTTTTTCTTAAACTTGTTCGTGATTTTTTTCATAATGCACATATTTCTCAGCAGATTTTTTTCCATATCGATAAAAAAGTACAGGTGTCACAATAATATCTAAAATAGTTGAGCTAAGTAGCCCCCCTACTATGACGACTGCAACCGGATGCAATACCTCACTACCCGGTTGGCCTTTAGCAAAAACAAGAGGTAAGAGAGCTAAAGAAGTAACAAATGCTGTCATCATTACAGGGACTAATCTTTCTTGAGAACCACGTATGATCATCTCTTTAGAGAAGTTTTCACCTTCGTGTTTCATAAGATGTAAATAATGAGAGATCATCATAATACTATTTCTAGAAGCAACACCACATAAGGTGATAAATCCCACAAGACTTGCCACGGTAATAGAGCGATCCGTGAGAAAGAGCAAAACTATTCCGCCTATAAAGGCTAGCGGAATAGTTACCATAATTTGCGCTGTTATAACTTTTGAGTGAAAGTGGCTAATTAAGACCAACGCTATTCCAAGTAACGAGATTAAACCAAAAAGAAGAATTTTCTTTGTAGCAGCCTGCTGACTCTCGAATTGCCCTCCATAAACAACATAATAACCTTCAGGTAGTTTTACTTTCTCTTTTACCTTGGCTTGGATTTCTTCTACTAAGCTACCTAAATCTCGACCGCTAACATTACCGCTAATAACAATTCTTCTTTGGCTATTTTCTCTATTTATTTCATTTGGCCCACTGGTTTCATATACATCAGCAACTAGGTCTAGGGTCACTTTTTGCCCTGTTGGCATAATTTTTAAAACAGTTTTTTGCATTTTCTCGATATTTTCACGAGAGTCTTTGTCAAACTGAAAAAAAACATCGTAAAGTCTTGTTTCTTCAAGCACCTGAGCTACTGCTTCGCCATTAAATGCCGCCTCTAATAGTTTTGTAATTTCACCCGGACTCAATCCATATTTAGCGGCATCTTCTCGAATCACATGAATTTTCACTTGAGGTATCAACCCTTGCTCTTCAACCCTTAAGTCAACTAAGCCTTTTGTTCCAGCTATTGCGCTCTCTAGCTCGATGGCTTTTTCTCTTAAAGTGATCAAATCTGGGCCAAAAATTTTTATCGCCAGTGCTGCGTTTACACCAGAAAGCATATGGTCAATTAAATGTGAAATAGGTTGACCGACATTGACTCCGACATTCGGAAATTTTTCTTTCAGCTTGGATCGAATTTCACCAAGCACCTCTTCTCTAGATCTTCCCTTATGATGAAAATCTAAATCAATTTCACTTACGTGCACTCCTGCTGCATGCTCGTCGAGCTCTGCTCTACCTGTTCTTCGAGATGCAGACTTAATTTCTGGTACCTCAAGCATAATTTTTTCTGCTTGTAATCCAATCAAATTTGATTCTTGTAAACTAATTCCAGGAGGTGCAATTAAAGCAATCATTGCTGTTCCTTCATTAAATTTAGGTAAAAAATCTCTCCCCATAAAAAATAGCAAACTGGAAGAAAAGAGAAATAATGCGACAGCAGAACTTAAAATGAATTTACTACGTGGTAATGCCCAGTCTAAAATTTTCCTATCTATATTTTTAATCCAAACAACAAACTTAGTGTCTTTGTGCTGCTCTAACTTTGCTCTTAAAAAGTAAGAGCAAAGTACTGGGGTTAACGTTAACGATACAATAAGCGAAGCAAGTAATGCTGTTAAGTAGGCAATACCAAGAGGTGCAAATAATCTTCCCTCTAGTCCATCAAGATTAAAAAGAGGGAGAAAAACAAGAGCAATAATAACAGTTGCCAATACAATTGAGTTTCTAATTTCACTCGAAGCATCATATATCACTTTTAATATAGCTTTGGGATGTACACTTTTTGCATTTTCTCTAAGTCGACGATAAACGTTTTCAACATCTACAATAGAATCATCAACAAGCTCTCCTATGGCAATGGCTAGTCCGCCAAGAGTCATAGTGTTTACACTTAGCCCAAAAATATAAAAGACTATGGCTGTTACTAAAAATGAAATCGGAATTGCAGTTAGAGTAATAATCGACATTCTTAGATTTGCTAAGAATATAAACAATACTAAAAACACAAGTATGGTTCCTAATTTAAGCTTTCCTAGTATCCCATTAATAGATGCTTCGATAAAATTAGACTGTTTAAATACATCTGGATTCACCACCAAGTCGCTTGGTAATGAAGGGCGAATTTCTTCTATAGCACTCTCAATGGCACGTGTAATTGAAACCGTATCTGCACCAGGCTGCTTTTGTACAGTCATCACTACAGATGGCTTACCATTAAAGCTTCCATCGCCTCTCTTTAGTCTTGGTGCCTCAATCACCTCAGCAATATCTTCAACAAGTATTGGCTTTCCAAAATGAAGACCTATTAGCGTATTTTTAATATCGTCCATGGTTTGCACGATACCTATATTTCGCACTAAAAACTCTTGCCCATTTTTTTCTAAAAATCCTCCAGTAGTATTTTGACTGATTTGTGCCAATTCTTTATCTATTTGCTCTATAGAAAGCTGGTATTGATTTAGTTTTTCTGCCGAAACAAGAATTTGATATTGCTTTAATCCCCCTCCAATAGAAATCACTTGAGCAACGCCTGGTATAGTCATTAGCCTTGGTCGCAACACCCACTCTGCAATACTTCTAACTTCCATGGGATCAGTGGTATTATTTTCTGAATAAACCGCAATTTGCTGAATTTGCCCCATCAATGAGCCAACAGGCCCCATAATAGGTGTAATGTCTTTGGGCAGTCGTTCTTTAGCTAAATTTAACTTCTCTTGAACTATTTGACGGTTTCGATAAATTTCGGTTCCCCATTTGAACTCGACATAAATTACTGAAAGACCAATTCCAGATTGTGAACGAATGCGTTCTACACCAGGGAGGCCATTGAGAAATGATTCTATAGGAAAAGTCACTCTTGTCTCTACTTCTTCAGGTGCCATCCCATGAGACTCGGTCATGATTGTTACCGTAGGCTTAGTGATGTCTGGAAAGACATCAATCGGTAAATTACTTATCGTAATAGAACCATAAACAACTAATAACGCCGCAACCGCAACGACGAAAAGGCGATGATTAAGAGCTGATCGAATAATTAGATTAAGCAATGGGTTCTCCTAAAAATGAAATTTTATAAATAATATTAGCTTATTCACTAAACGACTACCTTCTTACGATAATGTAAGAGCCACTCACACAAGAGGCCCCTTCGGCCTCTTGTGTATATTGATACACTTTTTCTAAGTACGCTCATGATAATAGCCTTCATAGAATATTTTTTCTTTTTCCTTTTCACATTTTGCTCTAGTGGTGTCTTTTGAAGGCTTAATACATTCAGCCTTGCGCTCCAAAGTAGAACAAGAAACAAAAAGAAGTAATACCAATAATAGATATAGATGCTTACGCATATAACTCTCCCTATATATTTAAAATTATTAAACGTATTAAGTATGAATACTTAAGCTATAGGGGGTCTAAAAAGATTAGATAGAGCTTCAGAGAAAAGTGGCGTTACTGACTTCGGAGAATGAGCTATATTCTTAAAAGCAGCTACAGTTGCTGTTGAATTTAGCACAATAAATGAGCAGTGGCCAACGTGACAAGTATGGCACTTTGTTCCACTATGATGTTCTGATGGTAACTCTCGCGAATGATCTGCATCCATAGATTGCGATACAGCAGAATGGTTTTGGTGCTCTTCAAAACAAGACCTATCGATACTGGTAAAAACCCCAGCAAAAATAGAAAAAGTTAAAAGAAAAGATAAAATCTTCATGGTTCTAACAAATTAGTAGCATTAAGTTTTCTTTTTAGCAATTGAGTCGTTCTTGTTTTTAAAGAAGCCATAAGTAAGCATAAAGAAAAGTTTTTTGCCTATTTAAGGCCGGAAAATAAAAAACAGTTAAATTTATTTATTTTAAATCTTTAAACGAAATCGGTTTGTCTTTATAAAAATAATTGTGAGACACTGTGCGCTGGAGGATGCATGAGAAAAACTTTATTAATGTTTGGACTATTTATTTCATTAAACGCTTTTGCCGACGAGATTCCCAATAATCCTCCCAACCCGTGCATTGGGGGATGTACAGAAAAAATGCAGGAAATTTATAACGGTTTTTTAAATAATCCAACGCCTCCTGAAATTACACCTTCTGTATTTAGCGGAAACTGTTATTTCAAATCAAGAGACTATAACCCTCACCACGCTCATCGCTCTTTAATTTATCTTGACCAACACCCAGTTGAAGATCGCTTCTTTTTTGCCTCTGGATTTCATTTTTTTGGACCTCCTGATACGTATGCAGATTATACAATCTCTAAACTAAGAAAACGCGTGAAAGAAGGTCAGTGGAAAAATTTTGGCCAGATTGAAATAGCAGAAAATACCGCAAGATCAGTGATATATAATAATGAAGGGAAAATTGCTTGGCTTTATTTTATGCGCCAAGACCCTCTGACACGAACAATCTATTATATAACGTACTGGGGCGGAGCCAGTCAGATTTCATTCTGCGAAATGAATTTGAATCCATCTCATTGATTCTCTATTTTTATTTCTTAGAGAGGATAATTTTCTTCTCTAATACAGGGATTTCTTAACTTGCACGCGCTTTATCAAAGCCGAACTACACGCTAGCTATTGAACTTCTAAGCGTCTACTGTTAAAGGTCATAGATGGATATTAACCACCTACATTTAGCTGTAAAAAATCTTGAAGAGTCACGAAAATTTTATGAAACCTATTTAGGGTTTAAAGAAAGAACGTTTCACGGCAATTGCCTATTTTTAGCCAATGAAGATGGTTTTGATCTTGCTCTAGATCCAGAGTTTGCCCCGGAAGAGCTACCAAAATGGTTTCATATCGGATTGCGGATGAAAACTGCAGAAGAAGTAAAATTACTTTACGCTAAATTAAAAAATGAGCCTCAATTTATAATTAGGGAAATTCAAGAATACAGTGACTTTATTTTCTTTCATATGAGAGACGTAGATGGCTATAAGCTTGAAGTCTACTGGGAATAAAAAACTCAGAGACAAAAAGTCCCGTAAATAGAACTTAACTTTCAAATACAGTATGATAAAAACCTGGTTATGGAACACAATCAAGAGCCGCAAAAAAGTTGTTGTAGTCATAAGAAAACTGAATCGCAAGAAAGTTTAGTTACAGATCCTGTGTGTGGGATGAAAGTAGATCCCTTAACTGCAAAAGGCGGTAAAAGTAATTTCGAAGGAAAAAATTATTTCTTTTGTAATCCAAAGTGCAAACTAAAATTCGATGAAAATCCTAATTCTTTTTTAATAAAGTCGACAGCCCCTCAGACCATTTCATCTGCCGATGCAGAACGAATATATACATGTCCAATGGATCCTGAAATCCGACAAAAGGGACCTGGAACATGCCCTATTTGTGGAATGGCATTAGAGCCTGAAGAGTTTTCTTTGGACGATGTAGAAAACCCCGAGCTAACAGACTTTACTAAACGACTAAAAGTTAGTGCTTTGCTTTCTACTCCTGTTTTTTTACTTGCGATGTCTGACATGATTCCAGGACAACCAATACAACACTCAATGCCTTGGTGGTTGTATGCAGGAATACAGTTACTACTCGCAAGCCCAGTAGTGCTTTGGGCTGGATTGCCATTTTTAGAACGAGGTTGGGCTTCTTTAAAAACTCGTAACTTCAATATGTTCACTTTAATTGCCATAGGTACGGGTATTGCCTATGTTTATAGTGTCTTTGCTACGTTTTTTCCTAATTTATTTCCCAGCGACATACGCTCTCATGGTGGCATGGTACCGTTATACTTTGAGGCCGCTGCAGTAATCACAACTCTTGTTCTTTTGGGGCAAGTTTTAGAACTTCGTGCTAGAAGCCAAACGGGAAACGCGATTCGAGCGCTCTTAGGACTTGCCCCGAAAACTGCTCGAAAGGT
>JAMLID010000052.1 GCA_023954355.1 Oligoflexia bacterium
TTTCTTCCCATTCTCTAAGCAAAACAAGATTGGGTGATTTAGGGATTAATTCTACAACTAACGTATGCTGATCTTCGATCTGCATTAGTAGTATTCTTTCTCCTTCAATTTGCTCTAGCTTATCTAGTTTTTTTCCTATTAAAAACTTTCTTAAGGTCATAACAAAATCAGAGGGTTTTTTTGTAGCCTTTAGTTCAAAACTATCAGGCACTAACACCCAATACGCTTTTTCTTTCATAAGAGAGATCCACAACCTCCAAGGACCCGTATTTTGATGAAATCCTTGCAAAATTAGGCTTTGGTTGTTAGCTAAGCCCTCTACTTGAAAGATTTTTTGAATAATAGAGCCAGATAGAATCTCTCTAGATTCATTTATTAGAGCGGCTATTTCCTTCCATTTGAGTGACATAGATAGATCTGGTATTAATACGACAAAGACTATGAGAGCAACCCTTACAACATTGAAATCTATAGAATGGGCGCAATTTTTGACGTTTTATGCTGGTTTTTGCAGTTCAGAACCCGCAGGCCGCCAGGCTTTACATCTAGACTTCGCTAAAGACCTAGATTCTGCCCTAAAAGACATAGAAAAAACGGAATCTGCTATTTTATTGCTAGATGAAGGCGCTAGTCTAAACTTGGGCACTTTAGTAGACCTTAACTCACCTATCTCTTCATTAGAAAAAGAAATCATTATAAGCGAAGAAGAATTGTTTCATATTGGAAGACTGTGTGTAACCGCCATAGAAACGCAAAAGGTCTTAAAGAAAAGTAAGTATTCAGAAAACTTCTTTATCGCAGACTGGATTGACCAAATTTCACAAAATAACGATTGGATTAGAAAAAAAATATCCGCCATTATTTCTGAAGAAAAATCTATATTGGACTCAGCGTCACTCAAATTACAAAACCTTAGAAAAGAAGAACGCGAAACACACTTCAAAGCAAAGGAAAAAATACAAAAATTGCTCTCTTCTTTTTCTGCAAATGGCTGGACACAAGAAAATTATTTTGATTTCAGAGATGGTAAATACCTAATACCTATAAAAGCCGAACATAGAAGAAAAGTTAAGGGGATAGCTTCAGATCGTAGCCAAACTGGTGCCACTGTTTTTATAGAGCCGCAAGAAATTAGGTCAATTAATGATAGAATTAGAGAACTACACTCTGAAATTAAAGAAGAAGAATACGAAATTTTAAGAACGCTTTGCTTAGAGTTAAGTAAAAATTCAACAGACATAAAAAATGCTTACGCTTGCTTACTTGATCTAGATCTTACTATGGCTAAAGCAAAGCTATCTACCTACCTAAGAAAAGAAAAAGGTGCAGTAAAACCAAGTTTTAGCCAGAATTTTCAACTAGACGGCCTTTATCACCCTCTACTACTACAAAGTTTAACTAGAGAAAAAATTATAACTAATGATATACATTTTGGTGAAAAAAATAAGTGCCTTGTAATTTCTGGACCAAATACAGGTGGAAAAACAGTTTTATTAAAAGCCTTTGGGCTTAATTCACTAATGGCTCATAGTGGTTTTTTTGTAGCTAGCACTCACGCCGCCACTCTTCCTTTTCTTTCATCAATCAGCACCCAAATCGGTGACGATCAGAATTTACAAATGAATCTTTCTAGTTTTTCAGGAAGTGTCCTGCAATTAATAGAATTAATTCAATCTGCTAAGCCTGGTAGTTTAATTTTAATTGACGAAATTTTTCACTCCACTGATCCCGAAGAAGCAACTGCACTGTCCAGAGCCTTCTTAGATTCGCTAAGTGATCGACAAGTTTTTTGTATTGTCACCACTCATTTGAATGGATTGAAAATAGCTGAAAACTCTAAATTCACCTCAGCTTCAATGGAATTTAATTTAGAGACCCTAAAGCCAACTTACAAAATTAAAATGGGAGTGCCAGGAAAAAGTCGTGCTATAGAAATTGCAACCTCCCTTGGCATGCCTAATGAAATTCTAGAAAAAGCGAAATCGTATTTAAGCACCCAAACCAATGACTATTTAAAACTTTTTAGCGAACTAGAAAAAAAAGAAAGTCTATTAAATCAAAAAGAATTAGACCTCTCTTTAAAAAAGAAAGACATAGAAGACTTGCAATCTCTATTAATTAAAGAAAAGAATCTTATAGAAGAAAAAAAATCTAAAGTTCGCACTGAAATCATAGAAGAAATGAACTCTTTTAAAGAAAATGCTTTTCAAAAACTAAAGGTTATTTACGAAGAATTCCGCTCTTCGATGTCGGATATACAATCAAAACAAAGTGCTACAGAAACATTTGAAGCTATAAAAAAATTAGCCAATGAGGTACTTGAAGAAAAAAAACCCCAACATATTTTTGAAGAAATTATTCCACTAAAAGAAAAAATCAATATTGAAGGTAATGTAAAAAAATTAAAAATTAATACCCTTGTAGAGGCTCAAGGCCTAGGTCAAGGTACTTTATTATCAGACCCAGAAAATAAAAAAGGCCTAGCCGAAGTTCTTATTGGCACATTTCGTATGAAAGTTGGTTGGGAAAAAATAAGTCCAGTTCAAAATAAGCAAAATCACTCCACAAAAAAATCGTTCAATCACCTTTCTCCAGTAGAATCTATCGAGAGAGAACTAAAACTAATTGGACTAACATCTGAACAAGCTTTAGATGCTATTACTGCTTTTATTGATCGCGCTTCGAGATCTCAAGAAAAAACATTCCGAATTGTTCATGGGCATGGTTCTGGTAAGTTAAAAAATATGGTTAGAAAATTTTTGTCAAACTGTAGCTACAATTTAAAATTCTCACCAGGACAACCAAACGAAGGAGGTGACGGTTGTACCGTTGTTGAATTCATATGATTTATAAGAAAAAAGATTTTTACCACCAAAAAGCAAAAGAAGACGGTTATTTAGCCAGATCAGCATATAAGCTAAAAGAACTACAAAAAAAATTTTCCTTATTCAAAAAAGGTAACCGTATCCTAGATCTTGGCTGTGCGCCTGGTGCATGGGTACAAGTAGCTTCAGAGTTTGCAGGTAATAATGGTTCGATTATAGGTGTTGACATAGAAAAAGTTACTCTTAAACTTACTAATTTTACTTTCTATCATATGGATGCATTCGAGTTTTTAAAAGATGAAAAGCAATGGGGGATTTTTGACCTAGTTCTTAGCGATATGGCTCCAAAAACCTCTGGTGTTAAATTTAAAGACCAAGTGTTATCTGCAGAGTTATGTCTATTGGCACTTACGATAGCTGAGAAAGTTTTAAAACCTGGTGGATCTATTGTTGTTAAATTATTTGAGGGTGAAGACTCTGATAAGGTAGTTCATAAATTCAAAGAGAAATTTCAAACCACTAAGTTTTTTCGCCCACAGAGCACTAGACAAAGCAGCAAAGAAATTTATTTAATTGGTACAAATAAAAAAGCCCTCTAAGACATGCTTAGAAGGCTTTTTTTACAATCTAACTCTTCTAGAATTTTAGACCGTTTATTTTATCTTCAAAAACAGTCACTTTATTAGACTTTTTCAAAGAAGCAATTAAGTCGTTAATAGACTCATTTTGAAAGTCACCTTTAACTTGATCTTTCACTTCATCGTACTTCACAGCTTTACCGTTCTTTTTCTCAACAACTTTAATTACGTGATAACCAAAAGGCGTTTTAACAGGACGACTAATTTCACCAACTTTCAGACCAAATGCCGCGTCCGAAAATTGAGGTACCATCCTGGCTCTAGTGAAAAATCCTAAATCGCCCATATTCTGAGCAGCACTAGGATCTTTTGAGTATTTTTTTGCTAAAACCTCAAAGTCTTCACCTTTTTTTGCTTTATCATAAACCTCATTAGCTTCAGCTTCAGTTTTTAAAAGAACATGATATGCATGAACTTCATCTAAGCTGTATCTAGTTTTATTCTTCTCAAAGAAATTTTTGATGTTTCCGTCTGTTAACTTAGGCTGGACTGTTTTTTGTAAATATCGTTGAGCTAAGAGCTGTCTTCTCGCTCTCTCTAAAGCTGTTTGATAATCTTTATCTTTTGTTACACCTGTCTTTTCAGCCTCTAAAACAAAAAGCTCTTCCACTATTAGATTGTCAACTAATCTGCTTTTCATTTCATTATCACTATTAATCTGCTGCTTTTGTCCTTCAGGCATCGCGCCTAACATATTTTTCATATCAGCATCAGTGATTGATTTAGAGCCAATTTTAGCTAAATCAATTGCTGCATAGGTATTGATTGAGAATAAAGATACTGCAGCTATAGTTAAAAATTTCTGGGTAGTTTTCATGCCCTTGCTTCCTTTCAAGTAAATCGAACTCACTGTAATAGTAGACAACTAAAAATTAGCAAAATCAAGACTAATGAAACAGCAAATTACCCTTTTAACAACAATGACTTATATGCATCCTGAGCACTGGTCATTCCGGCTGCTGAAAGAAAGTTAGAAAAGCTCATCCAAACGATCAACGAATCTAAATTTTTAAAAAAGGGAGGCACAAATTTCGGTGCATCGATAATACCTTCTTGATATTTTTGGTATAGAATAGGTACGTCACTTAAATGTACTTTTCCGGCAAATAAAAAAGGTACCATTTCGCTTTTTCCGGACTGAATACATGCTCGAATAAAGTTATAATTTTCCACAAATCCTTTACAGTACGTAATATCCTTCGTGAATGGAAATTTTCCCCTCACATCACCTCCACGAAAAACCCTTTGTGCAGCAATAAGGCAATCATACTCTTCATAGCCTTCTGTTCTGAAATATTCGACTACTTCTAAAAAGTCAGCTCCATCTTCTGCCTTAGCAATAGCAAGTACCCTATCATTTATCTTTCTCGCTCTTCTTGGAAAAGTAACGAAGGAAAAAATCTCCATTAACACCGCTAACCCCTCTTGTGTAGCCGTTACACGAGGAGAGCCTTTGTGAAGCCATTTGGCAATTTTCTGTTCTATTCCGTTGATAGTGGTTCCCATATGAACCCATCCTTCGTGAACCTCTAAAATATCTATATCTCTATTACTAAAATTTGCAGACTGTCTTAGCTTTATTGTTTTGGCACTAGCAGACGCATCAGCAACCATTTCGTCTTCTAAAACAACCTTAACTCCTTGATTAGGAAAATTTTTCTCAAACCTTTTCTCTAATTCTTTCACCGCAATATTGGCAGGAATATCTACTTTATCTTTTTCTGACTCAGACTGAGTCTGTACATTACAGAATATATTATAAAGATGTATGCCTAAGTCTTTGACTGTTGAAAGGGAGCCGAAAAAATTATCTTGAGGTGAACCATAGAGCTGCCTTGAATACTCATAAAATTCTTTCTTCCCTCTATTCTGAAGCATTTTTAATACTGTTTGATATTCTCTACAGGTGGTTAAAAGAATTTTTGCCAACGCATCTTGCGTTCCCAGATCATTTTGAATGTCTTCTATTAATGCAGATAGCTCTTCGTCTTTCTTTTTAAAATCATATTCGACAGGAAGGCTCTGATATGTGCTTACGTCAACCTTTGGCAGCTCTTTAAATTTACTCTTCTGCACAGCCTCAATGATCTTAGGATCCCATTTAAGAGCATCAATAATACGAATTTGTTTCTGAGCATCGATTAAACGCTCTGAAAAGTCCTTAAGCTTCTCTTTATATGTCGTCCACACGGCTTAAAATCTCCCTATTATTTCATATCGGAAAAAATTAAATTTTCTGTATTTTCCAGACGATAAACTATTGCTAGAATAGAAGAAGTGGGGTTCTTGTATTCTTTAAGCGATATGTGGATGTAAAATGAAAATTAAGCCTTTTAGTAAAGTATTGAAATTATCTATTTGGACGGCATTCTTGAGTCTTAGCCTGTTAGCGTGTTTTGTTTTTATTAAGAGAGACGAACTAACAAACGATGGCGGCAGATCTCCAGCTTTTTTTCAATCGGGCTTAGATAGAGCAGAGCTGCCAGACCTTATAGGTCCGATACGGATTACCTCTAATCTTGTTAAAAACGGCGACTACCCCGTAGCCAAGGAAGATAAAAACTATTTCGTCAAATTTACTATAGATCAGTCACTTCAAGAAAAAATTGAGGCTCTATATTCTAGATATTCTCCGGCCTATGCAGCATTTATTGCTATGGATCCAGAGACAGGAAAAGTGTTGGCCATGGTAGATTATACCAACGAAGGCAATGAAGGTAATTTAGCCCTTCACTCGGGATATCCCGCCGCTAGTATTTTCAAAATCGTTACTTCTGCTGCGGCTCTAGATCAGGGAAAAATTAAGCCTAAGTCTGTTTTTCCCGTAAATGGATCGAACAGCAGCTTGTATAAAAGAAATTTAAAAAATACGATCAATCGCTGGACTCGCTATATGAGTATAGAGGAAGCTTTTGCAAAATCTGTGAACACTGTTTTTGGTAAGATTGCGATGAACCGTGTTGGCCCTGAATTGCTTCAGCAATACGCAAATTCTTTTGGCTTCAATCAAAAAATACCTTTCGACTTACCTCTTGAATTTGGCTCTGCCATCATACCAACAGACGATGAATTCGGCCTTGCAGAATCTGGCTCAGGATACACAAAGCGACAAACATTGAACCCCATTCAAGGCTCACTAATCGCTTCATCAGTTGTGAATAGAGGATTTATTCCTGCCCCCTATATTGTAGACTCTGTCACTGACGAAGATGGAAAAGTAGTTTATGAGACCGATGGAGGCAGAGTACTTTTTCATCCCATTGGAGAAGATACAGCAAAGTCGCTATCAGTGATTATGGAACATACAGTTACGCGAGGTACGGCAAGAAGAGAGTATCGCGATTATAACCACCACCCCATTCTTTCTAAATTGTTTATTGGTGCTAAAACTGGATCTCTCACAGGCAATCATCCGCAAGGCAAATACGATTGGTTTGTGGGCTTTGCTCAAAGCAGCGCTAATCCTTCTAAGAAACTAGTTTTCGCTTCTATGATCATTAATAAAAAATATTGGCGCGTGAAATCATCTTATATTGCAAGAGAAGCAATCATTCATCACTTTAAAAAACTGATGGAAGAGCAAGAAATTTAATCTCTCCCACTCAACTACTTACAAACCTTGCCGCCTGAAACATCGCATTTAGGTGCTGTTCCTGTTTTCGTTGCTGTCGATATAGAGCTTGTAGTCTTTGTAAAAGTAGACGTATTTGTCTTCGTATTTGTTGATGTTGTATTTATAGTAAATGTTGAAGGCAAAAACATTTTCTTAAGATGACAACCAAACTCAAAGAAACCGCATTTTTTGGTTTCTTGAACCTTTTGCGCAGCTGCCTCTACCTTTGGATCAGACTTAATCTCAACCTCTGTTCCTTTATCTATTTCTTTAGTAGCTGCTGTAGCCGTTGTAGTCGCTGTACTAGATACACTAGTTGATGCACTACTAGGAGTGCTTGAGCTCTTCGCAGTATCAGTCGCACTATTGAAAAATAATTTCTCTGCGCTTGCGACTTTCTCTTTTATAAGAGCATTGGTATCAAGTGCGCTGCCCCCATCTCCAGAGCCTGATAATGCCTTATCTAAAGCTGACGATTTTACGATTTCATCAGCCAAAGCGAAACGATTCGCATTATTAAATCCATTACTTGAACTACTAGAATAGTAATCGCTATTACCACCTAAACCAACATCCGAAGTACTCTGCTGACTAGAATATCCCTCAGCTATATTCATATACTGAGAAAACGATCCATCGTCGATTGCCTTGTGCATTTCTTTTCTTTGCTCTGCAGTTCTTTGCAAAAAGCTATCTTGAGTTGTTTGCAAAGAATCTATTGCACCACTAACGATCGACTCTAATTCACCTGAGTTAGATGCATTGAGGCCATTCAAAGAAATCGTATTGGGATCTTTAAAAAGTGAAAGCGCATCTTTATTTATAGTTTGATTGTTAGACGACTGATTCGCACCTTGTTCACCATCTGTAGCACCTGGCTGCCCACCTAACATCTCTAGAGTTGAATATTTTTGTGGATCAGTAGCTTCTGTATTTTGGGAGCCTACTGACGAACTATTGCCAGCTTCTATAATTTTACACTTCTTATTTTTTTCACAGCTAGGGTTTCCGAAAAAAACTCGACCATGAAGCATAAACAGTTTTGTAAGTCTTGATACAGGATTATACTCGAGTACAAATTCTGTACCTCTAACGCCCATGGTACCAGTTGGTGTATTTACTCGAAATTTTACATGATTCTTATCAGGCGATTTTTCTATTAAGCCTCTAATTCTTCCTTTTGTTAGAGTAAAGATCCAAGACAATAGACCCTTATTTTCATTTAGTTTCTCAAATTTATAATCGGTATTTGTTCCTATACGAACAATGCTTCCGTCTAACAAAAGTACCTCAACACTTGTGTTCGCATCAGTACTAATAATATCGCCTTGGTTAATGGCCATATTTTTTCCAATAGCTGTTTGGATCCCCGATTTTCTTCTTACTTTTGCAACACCATTACCCTCTACCTCAATCACCACTATGGTTTCTTTTGCCGAACCATCCGTACTAGCCCCCCAAACAAAAGACGAACACAATGTAGATATAAAGATTGCAGCCATAATGGCGCTAATAGACCAAACAGGTATTTTTTTTAAAGCATTCACAAAATCTCTCCCACCACTATTAAATCATAGCATAACGGTCGTTTTTTAATAAAAAATAATTCCTGTTAAATTATTGATATTATTGAATTTTATTAAATAACCGAGTTTTTTACTTAAGAATATTTTACAATTTCCCGACTAATTAAGTACAATTAACAATTACGTTAATACGTACCAGAGGGGCTTATGGGCGACAATAACAAAAAGAAACAAAAAGAAGAATCAGGTGCACTTCACTGTAAAGTGAAAGGCTGCAAGCATTCTCCTAGCAAATTCAGCTTTTGCACTGAGCACTTTGATCAATTCAAGTTTGGCTTAATCAATAAAAACGGTGAACCTTGTATGGATTTTGAGAAAAAAGAAGCTCAATACAAAATCCACAAAGAAAGCAAAAGCGCATAAATTTTCTGGCGACTCCTCAAAGAACGCCAATATGTGGGACTCCCTCTCCACCCAGTCATCTGGTGGGAGTCCCCTACTTTTTCTCCATAAATCGAATTACCTGAACTGCACCTTCGAAAAATACGTAAAGCGGCGCCATCATTAAAAGCATCGAAAGAATATCTGGCGGAGCAAAAAGAGCTGAGGCTATTGTGATTCCTATTATAGCAGTTCTTCGATGTTGACTTAGCAAACTATAGTTTACAATCCCGACCTTAGCTAAAAGCACTAATATTACTGGAAGCTCAAAGCTAGCACCAAACAAAAGTAATAAACGAAAAAGCACAGCAAAATATTCTTTCACTGTAATCATAGGAACATCCATAGGTGCTCCGAATTCAATAAAAAACTTAAAGCCCACTGGCAAAACTAGATAGTAAGCAAATGCTGCTCCTAAAAAGAAAAAAATAGTCCCGGCAATTATAAAGGGGACAACTGCCTTCTTCTCTCTCTCATGTAAGCCAGGAGCAATAAAAGCCCAAATTTGATATAAATAAAAAGGCGCACCAATGAAGACTCCGGCTAAGATTGATATTTGAAGGTGATTAAAAAAACTTTCAAACACTCCCGTGAAATATAGATTTCTTTTCTCTGGAGGCAATGCCTCAAATAAAGGCGTTTTTAAGAATTCCAAAATAGGCATTCTAATAAAGTAGCCAAGACAAGAGCAAATAACTAATGCGTAGAGTGAACGCATTATTCGATCTCTTAACTCTTCAATATGATCCCAAAATGGTTTTTCTGTTTTTTCCATTGCTCATTGTAGAATTGAACTTTAGTATTCATTCAATAACTGAGGTTCTATGAGGGTGTCAAATGAGCAAAAATAAGAAGATTATAATTTTAGGCGTAACAATCATTTTCGTGATTATAGTTGCCGCTTTTGCCCTTTTATGGAAAAAAGACAACATTAATGAAAACCCTTCAGACACTACTGAAACCAACCAAAGTGCAGAATCTGCTGCGCCAGGAGAAATAAAAATGAGTGATAAGTATGACTTAACAACCGGTTCAGATGGTTTATCTAAAGCAACCGCAACAATGACATTAGAAAGCGGTGCTCAAATTAAATGGAAATTCTACACAAACGACGCACCTAATACCGTAAATAGAATCACTCAGTTAATTTCTGAAGGTTTTTACAATGGTATTGTTTTTCACAGAGTGGTTCCTGGATTCGTTGTTCAAGCAGGTGACCCAACAGGTACGGGCTCTGGTGGCTCTGGCGTTAAACTAAAAGCAGAGTTTAATAGCCACAAGCACGAGGAAGGCATTGTTTCTATGGCTAGAACTTCTGACCCAAACTCAGCTGATAGCCAATTTTTCATCATGCTAGGCAAAACCCCTCACTTAGATGGTCAATATACAGTTTTTGGAAAAACCATCGAAGGATACGAAAACGTACAAAAGATTCGAGTTGGAGATAAAATCCAAAGCTTTATCATTCAATAAGACTTAGCTATCACCGCCAGTAGGTTCTTTGGGTCTACTGGCCGCTACGATTCCCGCTTTCGCGAGTTGTTTTGCTAGACGATCACTTCCAGTTTTTAACCATAAATCGTAAAGCCGCAGCAAATCTTTATCATTGGTCGTATTAAAGCCAGACTCTTCACTTATTTGCCCTAGTACATCTACAAAGGAAGAGAATTTCTTCGACAACTCTAAAAATAAATCGTGACCAGATCGCTTTGACTGCAAGCTCGCTACATTTTGGTATGCAGCCTCTCCCATGCCAATGTAGTAATCTACATCAACTGGTTTTCTCTTAAGACTAGGAGAAAAAAAACCCGCTATGTAAAGAGAGAAATCTCCCATTTGTCGCAATCTAAACTCTCTAGCTTCTTCTTTTTCTTCCTCTAAGGCCAAAGCAAACTGTTGCGCCAAAGTATCTACAGCCTTACCTTCTGTATCCATAGGGAAAAGATTTTCTCTGAACATATAATGCCCCAGAAGCTTAACTAAATAGACTTTTGCATGATCTGTAGCTCTTAATCCCAAATTTTCTATTGCACCACTGACAGCGGCATGAAAATATTCATCTGGATTTAAAAATAAGATACTTTTTGTATTACCCTGATCCACCCAGACCCTCCTCAAGGCCCACACCTCCAGGGGGTGTTCTTTTGAGTATAACATGATGAATCAATCCTGCAACAGTGCGTATAAAGCTATTTATGAGCGAATGGGAACAATCCAGACCCCTTGCCATCTTTTTTACCGGAATCGTTTATTAGAAGACATTATCGCCATCGAAGAAGGCCTGTCTAAACCGTGTACAATGCCACTGACTAAAGTCTATTCAGTCAAAACTAATTCTCGCCCTGAAGTTTTATCTCTTTTAAATGAGCGATCCTGGATGTTCCAGGTCATGAATATGGGAGACCTTAAAGCTGTACAAAAAGCAGAGATCCCAGCTCATAAAATTCAATTAGCTGGCCCAGGGTGGACAGAATCATTTCTAGAAAGCGTATTCGATTATGGTGAAGCACATTCTTTTGTTTTAGATTCTCCTCATGCGGCTCACCTTCTTTTGAAATGTTTTGAAAAGCACCCTCCTCAAAAAGCCTCAATTCTTATTCGAATTAATGAAAATAATAGTCATTTTGGTTTGCCGCCTGATTGTTCAAAAGTAGAAGAAATTTTTTGCTTATTTTCCTCCTATAAGCAATTGCGTATGGGTTTACAGATTCACAAAAATCTACCTGGGACACCATGTGCACCAGTGATTGAAAATACAGTCAAAGACTTTTCCGAGCGACTAGAGCGCTTACTAAAAATAGCTCGTGATTTAAAAGTCAAAATTGAATTTTTAAATCTAGGAGGGGGTATAGATTCTCCATGGGTATATAGAGTTCCACCAAAAGAAATGGGAGACTTTCATAATCCTCAGTTAACAAATTCTATTCGAAATAGATTAGAAAAAAATGAATTTAAATTATCCGTCTTATTTGAGTCTTTAGTTAAGGAGTTAGAAAAAAAACTCCCTTCTCCCATAGAACTACAATTTGAATTAGGGAGATCTATCGTTAGTCGAGCTTTATCTACTTTAATCTCTGTTACTGATATAAAAAATGATCTCTATAGTGAAAAACAAATTATAATTACAGATGGCAATACTGCTTCACTTGGACTCATGCACACGAGTATATATAAAATAAATCATTTATCGAATCGTATCGCTAATAAGCTCATACCCTCTTTCTTATATGGAAGCCTACCTCATTCCGGTGATTGGCTTGCAATGAATCTAGATCTACCTCAGGCATCAATAGGCGACAAAATATTAATTGAACATATAGGGGCATATGTTCTCGCCTATGAGGCAAACTTTGGAATGCCTTTGTTTTCTATATATGACGGAGAAAGTTTTATTAAATATAGGTGATATTTTAGCGCAAAAAACTAGGACGTGCTTTCAATTAGAATCGTAGTGAGAAACCCTTACCTAAAATTTCTTTACCTCAAACAAAGATCTATTTGACTCTAGCACAGAATATAAAACTCCCTCACTACTAAAGCCGTTGTTTATATATTGTCCCTTATTATTCTCTATATCTATTATGATATTATCTGCTAAATGCGAATGGCCTATAAGAACGAAGTCATAACCGTTCTTAATTTTACTTTCTGCAAATCTTTTATATAAATTTTTTAGGCGCAATTTATTTGATTCGGATATTAAATCTTCGCGGTTATATTTATGAGACACTCCTGAAGACTTTTCTCCAATTTTTTGAATCACCCAACCTGGGAGAACTGAAACAAAAAATTCAAACCCCTTAGAACGAAAAATAAATCTCAAGAGTCTATAGCCTTTATCTTCTGGATCAATTAAATCTCCGTGGGAAATAAAAATTTTTTTTCCAGAAAATAAAATCTCGAAATCGTCTTTATAAACCTCAATAAAAGTAAATTCTTTAAAAAGTTTATTAAAATAGAAGTCGTGATTCCCCTCTAGGTATTTAATTTTAATGTTTTTCTCTTCCAACTCTCTGAATGATTCAAAAATAGCGCTGTATTTTATTTTCCAAAAAGACTTATTTCCGACAAAAAGATCAAAAATATCTCCTCCGAAAACTAAAATATCATCTTTGGAGGGAACGGCTCTCAAAAAAGCGCAAAATTTATCTATTTGACTCTGATTTGAAAAATCTAAATGTAGATCAGATAAAAACAGTATTCGTCCCATTGCCCTATTAAACGCTATTTAAATCTTTCTATCAAGAATACGCCCAACTATAGGCTGATTTTCTTTTAACTGAAATGTATTAGCTAAAATCGTAAACACTTCATGGCCAAAAATTTTTCTAACTTCTATTTTTTGATTAAAAATCGAAATCCCATACCGACCCATATCTATTGCTAAGCTTGCAGATAGACCTTTGCTTGAAAATTCTGGGTCATTATTTAAGAGATCAACGGCTTCTTCTACTTGTTCTTTTGTAGGATTTCTTTCTTCTTCAGATTGAGAATGACCTTGTTCTTTTTTAGACGGATTCGGGTTCGATGAATCAATTTTCTGAAAAAAAGAGCTGCTCAATGGTGATAATCTCTTTAAATCCATATTTTGCCCCCCCTCTATATACGTTTCGGTTTTTTAGAAAAAACCTTTAAAGAGGCAAAATATAAACTTTATTTAGAAGTATAAAACCAGAGTTAAAACCAAGGTCATTAGTCCAATATTAAGATAGGCATACAACTTCATTTTTTACACACCTATTATTACTTATAATATTGTCTATGAAACTCTTTCTTTTTAGCTTCTTTCTCTTCATCAGCAACCCGCTTTTCACTACCCCAAGCTGCAATCTCTCCATCTTGGTAAGGGTCAACAGATGATATTTCTCTATCGTAACAAACGTCATTGTCACAAATTTTTGTACTAGAACAAGCACCAAGAATACTTAGAATTCCAACTACTGGCGCTATAACGATCAATACTTTTTTCCACTTAGACTTTTTCATTTATTACTCCCGATCACGAAATTAAATTACCTATTAAAATCCCTGGCTGGAACCGCTAGCTCCAGCCAGGGTGGGCTTAAGACCCAAGACTTTGTCTTGGGTCTAACTTATGTCCGTTATAATAGTTTCAGAGCATTGTTAGGTTGAGCATTCGCCTGAGCAAGTACAGATACACCAGCACTCTGAAGAATCTGATTCTTGATCATATTTGAAGTCTCAACAGCGATATCAGTATCTGCAATTCGAGATTTTGCATCAGACAAGTTCTCGATTGCTATACCCAAGCTGTTTGATGTTGAGTGCAATCTATTTTGAACCGCACCTAATTCAGATCGGTTTTCGTTCACTCTCTTAATCGCTTCATCTAAGTTACCAAGAGCTTCTAAGGCTCCATCTTTAGAAGCTAAACTAACCCCAGCTACTCCAAGAGCATCTGCTTTTACGTTAGTTTTCTTAGGATCAAAAACGATTCTATTCATTTCACCAGCTTCGTTACCTACTTGGAAATGAAGCTCATTGCCTTCTCCATTTAACAAGTCTGTTCCGTTATAGTTAGTAACGCTAGCGATACGATCGATCTCACTCTTTAAGCTTTGAACTTCTTTATCTAAGAAGCCACGCTCAGCATCTCCGATGGTATCAGAGGCTGCTTGTACAGAAAGTTCACGAAGACGAATCAAAATATTTGATACTTCGTTAATTCCACCCTCAGCAGTCTGCACGAAAGACACACCGTCATTGGCGTTTCTTTGTGCCATTTTCAAACCTCTTACACTTGCCTCTAATTTATTAGAGATAGATAATCCAGCCGCATCATCACCTGATTTAGTGATTCTTTGACCAGAACTCAATCTTGCAAAAGATTTAGTTGCCTCAGTTGTTGTTGCATTTAAATTTCTCTGGGTCGCCAGAGAAGGTACGTTAGTCGCAATTCTTAAGCCCATTGTTATACTCCTTATTTTTAAGAGTGATTTAACAATTTAAATCACTCAGGTATTATCAAGTAGCCTATCGGTAAACAGGTAAAATACTTGAGTGAAAAAATAAGGTTTATGGATAAAAAATTAGGAGAGTAAAAACCCTCCTAATTTCAATGGGTTGTATTATGCTCTAAGGCTCGAACAGGGGTCGAGCCCTGCTTTCGAGAGATTAGAGAAGTTTTAACGCTAAGTTTTGGCTAGCATTTGCTTGCGCTAGTACTGAGGTACCAGATTGAGTCAAAATGCTTTGCTTTGTTAGCTCAGAAGTTTCTAACGCCATATCAGCATCTCTAATTCGAGAATTAGCAGCAGATAAGTTCTCATGTGCAATACTCAAGTTATTGATTGTTGACGATAGTCTGTTCTGAAGAGCACCTAGACCAGCTCTGTTCTCGTTCACTTGCTGTATAGCAGTATCAATATTAGCTAAATTCTGCTGAGCTGTCTCTTTTGTCATTGTGCCAGTTTCAGTAAGACCCAACTTACCTAGTGTCACATCAGTCATCGCAGTAGCATACTGCAAACGATCGTTCTCTGGAGTATTGTTAATACCCACTTGGAAATCCAAGGTTTCACCAGTTCCATTTAACAAATTTCTTCCGTTAAATGAGGTAACTTGTGCAATTCTTTCAATTTCACCCTTGAGTGCTTGAAATTCTTTATCAGTAAAGCTTCTCTCTACATCACCCACTGTATCTGAAGCCGCCTGTACTGATAATTCTCTTAGACGTAAAAGAATGTTTGATACTTCGTTAATTCCACCCTCTGCAGTTTGAATTAGTGAAATACCGTCGTTTGCGTTTCTGTTAGCTTGTTGTAATGAGCGGATACTTCCTTTTAATTTTTCGGAAATCGCTAATCCAGCAGCATCGTCTCCTGCTTTTGTAATTCTCTCACCGCTAGATAATTTGTTTAGTACTACACCTTGCTTCTCGTTAGAAGTGGTTAGATTTCTTTGTGCGTTCAACGATTGAACGTTGGTCGCTATTCGCATACCCATAATAGTAACTCCTCCTCAATTGATTGCCCAACCGTCCCGTGGCACTCTCTCGAAAACTCGCTACCTTGCGAACCATCGCTCCTTCGTCTTGCTAGATCAGCTCCACACCAATCTTACTAGATATAAGGATCAGCAATTACTTACTGTACTAACCTTTTCGGCAGGTAGAATTTTTCCTTAAGAAAAAAGTTGTGGGTTTTTCTTTTTTTCTAAACAGAAACCGTTTATAAATATGAGTAATTTAGTACGGTATTTGTAAGTTATTATTTATAATTAATTTAATTGTTGAGTTTTTCAATCAAAATAATACACGCTATCTAGATTTTGAAAATAATTTTTTAGAAACCTCACCATCAGACAGAGCAATAACTGATGAAATTTTTTTGTTTTTCTCAATATTCTATTTCTTATATTGCGCACGATTTCAATAAATAGGTGAATGATAAATTCTTAGTACGCAGTTTTTAGTTATTGAAATTGACTCTCTTCTTTTCTAGATGCTCTAATCTCTTACAGGTGGAATAAGCTACCGCACACAATGTAAAGGACTACTGTATGCGCACTATCAAACTTCTATTTTTAATTTGTTTTAGCCTTTTGTCAGTAACAGCGTTTGCGAACAACAAAGGCAAAAATTTTGATCGAGTGTTTTTTATCATTTTTGAGAATACAGATTTAAAAGATGCTATGGATCAGCCTTTCTTCAAAAAACTCGCTAACGAGGGTGTGAACTTTACACAATTATTGGCGATCACTCACCCTTCACAACCAAATTATATTGCCTTAACATCAGGTGACCTTCATGGAGTTAGATCTAATTCTTCTGTGAATTTAAATGTAAGAAATATCGCAGATTTACTCGAAGCGCAGGGTCACAGTTGGAAGGTTTATGCAGAAGACTTTCCTGGAAACTGTTACACCGGATCTCAAAGAGGCAATTACTATAGAAAACATAATCCTTTTATAAGTTATCTGAGCATCCAAAAAAATCCTCAGCGCTGTGCAAACATTGTTTCTTCTCAAGAACTTTTAAAA
>JAMLID010000053.1 GCA_023954355.1 Oligoflexia bacterium
TCGTGGAATGTTGTCTTACAAGAATCATGTAATGCGTCATTCTGAAAAGTGCTTCCCATTCAGGGACTTTTCTCGTATTACCTAATAGGAGTGCGGTTCCCTTAAACGAGAAGGATGTATAATGAAAAAGATAGTTGTTAAAAACCCAGTTGTAGAACTCGATGGCGATGAAATGACAAGAGTCATTTGGGCGTTCATTAAAAATAAATTGATTCTACCCTATTTAGAGCTACCCATTGAATACTACGATTTAGGTATTGAGTACCGTGATCAGACTGAAGATAAAGTAACGGTTGAGGCTGCAAATGCGATTAAGAAACATCAAGTAGGCATTAAGTGTGCAACTATTACGCCTGATGAAGCTAGGGTTGAAGAATTCAAGCTTAAAAAAATGTGGAAGAGTCCAAACGGAACAATTCGAAATATCTTAGACGGAACAGTTTTTCGCGAGCCGATTATCTGTAAAAACATTCCAAGGTTAGTACCTAATTGGACACACCCTATCGTTATTGGAAGGCATGCGTTTGGTGATCAGTACCGTGCAACAGATGTTAAAATTCAAGGTAAAGGTAAGTTGAAAATGACTTTCGAGCCAGATGATGGTTCGGATCCAAAATCTTGGGAAGTGTATCAATTTGAGGGAGATGGCGTAGCTCTTACGATGTATAATACAGACGCTTCTATTCAGGGCTTTGCGCGTTCGTGTTTTAATTATGCGTCATTAAAAAATTGGCCGTTATATATGAGTACAAAGAATACCATTTTAAAAACTTACGATGGTCGCTTTAAAGACATTTTTGCAGAAGTATTCGATAAAGAATTTAAAGCAGATTTTGAAAAAAGAGGACTCACATACGAGCATCGACTGATTGATGATATGGTTGCTTCAGCTTTGAAAATGCATGGAGAGTTTGTTTGGGCCTGTAAAAACTATGATGGTGATGTTCAAAGTGATATCGTTGCTCAAGGTTTCGGCTCTTTAGGCTTGATGACGAGTACTTTGATTACTCCTGATGGTAAAGTAATGGAGTCTGAAGCTGCTCATGGTACTGTTACCAGACATTATCGTCAGCACCAAAAGGGAAAGCCAACATCGACAAATCCTATTGCTTCGATTTTTGCCTGGACAAGAGGACTAGCCTTTAGAGGTAAACTTGATAACAACGAAAGTCTTATAAAATTTGCTGAGACATTAGAGTCTGTTTGTGTGCAAACAGTTGAGTCTGGTAAGATGACAAAAGACTTAGCTATTTGCATTCATGGATCAAAAATCAAAGATTCTGATTATTTAAATACAGAGCCTTTTTTAGAAGCTATAGATAAAGAATTGCAAAGTCGTCTGTCATAGCAGACGACTTTATTTTTTTAGTCCAACCCAATAAAGAAACTTTTCTAGAAAAGACTTTTTTACTGATGGTTCAACGGTAGAAAAAGTCTTTTTTTCACTAGTAAGAATACTTTCTTCGGCATCTTTTTTTATTTTAAGCTCAGTTTGTGTTTTTAAAAACTCTTCCTCTGTTTTTTTAATCTCAGAATTCAAAAGAACTTTAAGGTCTATGGGCAGATGTTCGATTGTTGGATATAAGATTGGGGGACGATCATAAAACTTCCATGCTTTTTGCTTTTCTAAAAATTCGGGGGCTAGCTCCCCTTCGTATATCCAAAGCGGAAAAAGATCTTCTAGTTTAATTTTTAAAAAATAACGATGTTTAGCACTTAAATAGATTCGAACTTTATTCATGGGATGCCAAGTAGAATTATCATCGTGTAATTCTTCAAGACTCTTGATTATAAAATGTCTACTTTTTAAATAAATAGGCTCTTCTTGTCTCGGCTCATAATTTCCACTTACGACTACTTTTGCTGGAGCAATAATATTTTGAGACAATCGAGTGATGGGCTCTGTTGGTATCTTTGATTTTTTACTAAAAGACCGAGGTAAGTATTCACTAGATTCTTCGGTGTTATCTTTTTTACTAATCTCTGGAACGTCTGTTTTTTCAAAACCTTCATTGGTTTTTTCTGCATTTCCTAGGTCGTCAGAAAGAATTTGTTCCTTGGTATCTACCGGCGTGGGTGGATCGCTATTTTCGTTAGTAGAATCTTTTGTGATTTGTTCGTTATATGTGTTTTTTTTTGCAAAATAATCTTTTAGGTTTGGAGAAATTTTACTTTTCTCTTTTGCATTTTCTGTTGCTGAACCACTGTTTGCATTGTTTTTTTGATTAGCTGTTGAATCGCTCCTTTCTAAATCATTGATTTCTTTTTTATTATTATTTTCTAACTCTACAGCAGATATGGTTTCAATAATTTTATTATTAGTCTCTACTTGTGAGTGAACTTTTGTTTGATTATTTAGAGCTTTTTCTGTGGGTACAAATTCTTTTGTGCGAATTTCACCTTGATCAACACTTTCTTTAATTAAAGATGAGCTTAATTGATCGTTTTTTAAGTTTTTTTGCTCAGCTTCTTTTGCATTATCATGTTGGGATGTTTTGCTATTATTGGAACTACTGATTGTCTCTATAGTTTTTTTTGAAAAAAAAGCAGAGCTTTGATTAGTGGCGCTTTCTTTATAAAAAGATTTTTTTATGTCGTCTTTTTCTTCTATGGCATTATTTTTTTGATGCGTAGGTCTTATTGCATTAGGTTCTTCATCGTTTTTGCTTGTGCTTTTTTCACTTGTTTTTTTGGTTGAATTTAGATTAAGCGAATCAGCAGCTTTAGCGGGCTGTATTTTTTTATCTTCAATTAATTCTTTAGTGCTTTCGCTTTCAATATTAGTGCTCTTGGTTTTTGCTGTGTCAGCTGTATGGCCTTGTTCTGTTTTACTGGAGCTTGGCTTTATTTGCTTATTTGTTTTTGTTTCTTCAGTTGACGTTAGCTTTTCTGTATTTATTTTAGCTAAAGATTTCTTAGCTATTTCACTAACAGAAACACCATCATTGTTTGTTTTTTCAGTGTCTTTTGTGTCTTCTTTACTAACTAGATTTTTATTTTTATTAGATTCTAATTCAGGTGTTAGTGATAGAACAAGTCTGCCCCTAGTGCTGTAGTTTAGGTCTGGGTTTGTGGATTGAATCATCCATGCGCTCTGTGCTTCTTCGTAGGTTGGTTCAGTATCGCTTTTTACTGTCCATTGAAAATAATTTTTTCTTTCTTCTAAGCTTGCGGTATTTTCTATCCAGCACCAGCGAGTGCCTCCTTCGGGAGCTGTTTCATGCTTTTTCCATTGTCCTTGCTTGTTGCTTGGTCCTTTAATATAAAAAACCCTATCTTTTTTTTGTGGGCCACCTTCGAACTGGAATAATGTTTTTTCTTCTTGTTTATCTGATGCTTCAAGAAGTCTGTGTTGTAGCTCTAATTTAAATAATAAGTTTTTATCACTAAGTGGAAAATAAAAAGATTCATGGAATTTAAGTTTTTTACTGAACTCTTGATAAATATTTTTGCTAGCAAAGACGAAAACCATTCTGTATGATGCGCCAGAGTTACCGCACTCTTCCCATTCTGAAATGATTTTTGCTCTTTCAAAATCTTCAACAGAGCCGATTTCTATAATTGTAACATGAGCTTTTTGTGTGTTTTGTGAAAAGAAGTATTCGCTTAGATGTGTAAATGTACAGAATTGAAAGTTAGCGCTCGCTAAAATTTGATTTGTTGGTTTTGGAAAATTTCTATTTTCTGTAGCCAGAATTAAATACACGGAGAATTACCTATGGGACACGCTGAAAGCGGTTTCGAACTTCTGCTGGTGGTAAAGCATCAAAATGCCACCATTCATGCGGTATGGGTAAAAAACCTCCTGTGATCATGGCTTCTCGTAAGATTCTGCGATTATTTATTTGTTCGGTGGTTAAGATTCCTTTTTTTAGAAAATGCTCTTCTAATTGTGGTTCGGATTCTGGTACTAAGGCATCGAATTCTGTTCCGAAATCTACTTCTTTTAAATCTTTTTTTGTGCAGAGTCCTATATCAATAGCAAAGCCGTAACTGTGAATTGAGCCTTTTAATGGATTTGCAAAATATTTTTGCATATCTGTGCCTTCTACTTCTTTCCAAAAAGCTTCTTGCGCTGATTGGGGTCTAAGGGCATCGAACACTAGAAAAGAATAATCAGAGTACTTTTTTTCTAAATACAGACAAGCCGTTAAAAGTTTTTCAGCAGCCAGTTTATGAAGAATAACGCGTTGGAATCCGCCATAGACATTTTTTTTTAATAAATTATTTTCTGTACCGTATCTTAGATCGATGGCTAGTGATGGATATTCGCTGCAGTCGCAAAAAGAAGAATCCAAAAGGCATTTTTCAAGAGAGATTTTTGCTATACTCATAGAAGAATTTTAACATAGGTTTACTTAAATCGAGTTTTAAGTTTCGTGAATAAAGTGCCGATTTTATAGAGTGAAATTTTGCTATGCCGTTGGCTTTTTTTTAATACTCTTTTTAAGTGGAGCATCATGCTCATATGCGGGGCTATTAGAGGGCTGTAAGCATTTTTTTAACCGCTTAAGTGTAAGATTGGGTGACAAAACTTCTTTTGAAGATGATAGGTTTAGCCCGAATGGCTTGTTTCCCTATTTTTCTGAGTTAAACCATCAAAATACAGATCCCCAATTTTTTTGGTATGTTTATGATCAACTACCTATAGATGTACAAAGTAAATTAAAAAATCTTCCTATAGAGAAGAAAGAGCGCTGGAAAATTGTGCACCAAATTAGTCTGAAAGAATCTTTTTTGGATCAGTTTATAAAGAAGACACTAGATGTTGAGAATATATCTGAGCTTATAGATAGTAATATTAAAAACTTAAAACTATTAAATAAAGAAAAGCTTTTAGAGTTTGAAGCTCTTTTACGTGACGCTCGCATTAAAGCCAAAGTTAAAAACTGGTGGCAAAAAGAGGCCGGGGTAGCAAGCCTATCTACTAAAATAGAGAATGGAAAAAATTTTATAAAAATCAATTCTCGTTGGATTGAAGCTAAAGTTATAGGTCAAAAAATGCAATTTACCATTGATAGAACTTTTGTGCGTAGGCCTGCATGGAATCCTCTTGAGTCGACAAAAAAAATTATAGAGATGGCTGATAAGGGAGTACCTCCTCCGAAGGCATATAGCGCGGTGATCGGTAATGATGAGAATCTTTATTTATTAGATGGGAACCATCGATTCCATATCGATACTCGTAAAAGTGTAATAATTGAGGTTTCGTACCCCCCAAAATCTGTCGAGTGGCGTGGAATGTTAGATTTAATCGGTGCATCTCAACCCTCAGAGGAAGAAATTTTCAAACTGTATCTCGGTGAACTTAAGCCAGAAGAGCTTTTTCCAAAAAATCTGTTCAGTGACGGTAGATAGAGTTAGACTAGACTTCAATTAAAAGGAGTTTTGTTATGTTGTCTTTACTTGGCGCGCTAGTTATGAGTTTTTCTGTTTATTCTGCTGAATGTGTACGTTTGGATGGTGAATATGTGGCGCGTTGTCCAGGCGCTAATTCTTCTTTCAGTACGGAAATGTTTGCTCAGCCTCCAGGTTGTTCGGCTTTTTCAGTGCAGAGAATTGAATATGATGCGGGAGGGAATCCTAAGCAGTTTTGGAATCCAGTATGGTACCCCGTTGGTGCGGGGCTTTTATTAACAAGAGAAACAGCTACTCACCAGTATTATGAAGATCGTTTTTATCAAGGGACCGCCCTTTACACATACTATTATCGAAAAGATAAAAGTACGGGCGCGACTGTATTCGAAAGAGCGGAGTCTATTGATCGTTTGAATAATGGAAATTTGTTAAAAACAAATGGACTTGCCTCTCAGACGTTATTCCCTATTAATTCTTGTCGAACGAACTAAAATAGCGCGCGTAGTTAACGCGCTGTAAAAATCCAGCTTTCTTCTTTGCTGTATGCTGAACAATTTGATAAATTCGTTAGAGAATTTAGCAGGCATGCAGAGAGTATTTTGAGTATTTCTCGGATTGAGGGACGTTGGATAATTTTTATACCGTATTGGTGATTCCAGAAAAAACTAAAAAAGTGCGTAAGATTGTGCTTCCAGCAATATACGTACGAGTCGGTTTAATTCTTGGTGCTGTTGGAGTCTTTTTTTTAGCATTCATGGTGTACGATTACGTAAACGTCATGAGGCAACTTTCTGAAAATCGCCGACTTCGAACTGAGAATCGACAATTGAAGCAAGAAATGCAAGAGTTCACATCTAAGTTGCAAGCAGTGCAAGACTCACTTGATCGAATTCAAAATTATACAACGAAGTTAAGAATTATTACTAACCAGGCAGGTGAAGGCGTTGATGTCTTAAAGAAGAAAGTTGATCCAGGATTCAAAGGTATTCCTATGGATGATCACTCTGATTTACCTCCTGCTAGTAGTATTCCTTCTGGGCGTGAAAGTTTCTTAAAAATCCAAAAAAAATATTTATTAGCCTCCAATAACGAAAAAGACACGATTGCTGTTGCTGTAGCGCAAGTAGCAGAACAAAAACCACAATCACTAAGTGACTTGGTAAAGCAAGAAGAAGAAAAAGAATCTTCAGAGCTTAGAGAAGAGTTTGAAAAGCTTCGTCAAGCCTTTGAGAAAATGCTTTCTAATGCAAATACCGTAGAGCTTGATGTTCAGTCACTTCACTCTGCTCTTATTGATCAAATCGACTATTTAAAGAGTTTGCCTACTCTTAAGCCAACAAACGGTTGGTATACTTCTGGATTTGGAGTAAGAAATTCTCCATTTACGAATAAGCCCACCATGCACGAAGGCTTAGACTTAGCGAACCATGTAGGCAGTGCTATTGTTAGCCCTGCTTACGGAGTTGTAACCTATGCTGGTCCAAGACCTGGCTATGGAAACTTAGTAACCATCGATCATGGTTATGGATTGCAAACACAATTTGGGCACATTAGTCGGTTTTACGTAAAGGTAGGCGAAAAAATACAGCGAGGTCAAAAGGTCGCCGCCGTAGGAAACTCTGGTCGGTCAACTGGCCCACATGTGCATTATGAAATTAGAGTGAATGGGATCCCAGTTGATCCTTATTTTTATATTTTGGAGGATTAAACGTGTTGATATCTCTTACCCGAAAGATTTTTGGTACGCAAAATGAACGAGAACTAAAGTCGATGTCTCCTCTCATTGCTAAAATAAATGAGTTAGAATCTACAATATCGACTCTTACCGATGATGGATTAAAGGCAAAAACAGTGGAGTTTAAGAAAAGAATTTCTGAGGGAGAATCTCTTGATGCTCTTTTGCCAGAGGCTTTTGCTGTATGTAGAGAGGGATCGAAAAGAATCTTAGGCATGCGCCATTACGATGTGCAGTTGATTGGTGGTATCGCTCTACATCGTGGCAGAATATCAGAGATGAGAACTGGAGAGGGTAAAACTCTTGTTGCTACCCTGCCCTGCTATTTAAACGCTCTGACGGGGCGTGGTGTTCACGTAATTACGGTTAACGACTATTTGGCAACCAGGGATGCTGAGTGGATGGGACGCTTATATAAATTTTTAGGACTAAGTGTTGGCGTGATTGTTCACGGAAAAGACGACCACGAAAGACAAGAAAATTATCGCTGTGATATTGTTTATGGAACCAATAATGAATTCGGTTTTGATTATCTTCGAGACAATATGAAATTTCGTTTAGAAGATTATGTTCAGAGAGAATTAAATTACGCAATTGTTGACGAAGTAGATTCTATTTTAATAGACGAAGCTAGAACCCCATTAATTATTTCTGGTCCAACTGATGAGAATTCTGAAAAGTATACGACGGTAAATAAAATTGTTCCGTATTTGCGAATGACAGAACACTTTACTACAGATGAAAAGTCTAAAACTGTTTCGTTAACTGAAGATGGTATTAGCAAAGTAGAAGAATTATTGAATGTTCAGAATCTTTATGATCCGGTAAACATAGATACGCTACATCACGTTTATCAAGCTCTAAAGGCTCACATCATGTTTAAGCTCGATGTAGATTATGTGGTTAGAGACGGTAAAGTTGTAATTGTAGATGAGTTTACGGGAAGAATTATGCCCGGTAGACGTTGGAGTGATGGTTTACACCAAGCGGTAGAGGCAAAAGAAGGTGTAGATATAGAAAACGAAAACCAAACCTTAGCAAGCATTACCTTTCAAAATTATTTTCGTATGTACAATAAGCTCGCGGGTATGACAGGTACCGCAGATACAGAGTCAGTAGAGTTTAAGAAAATTTATAATCTCGACGTAATGGTTATACCTACGAATAAGCCTATTCGCAGGAAAGACGAAGACGACATGATTTATCCTGATGTAAGTGCAAAGTTTAATGCTATCGCGAAAGAAATAGCCGTATGTCACGAAAGAGGTCAACCTGTATTAGTCGGGACAGTTTCTATTGAAAAGAGTGAAAGACTTTCTACATTGCTGAAAAAGCTAAAGATCCCTCACAACGTTTTGAATGCAAAACATCACGAAAGAGAAGCAGAAATTATTGCACAAGCAGGTGCTTATCGATCTGTTACTATTGCAACAAATATGGCTGGTCGAGGTACAGATATTCTATTGGGTGGAAACCCTGAGTTTCTTGCTAAACGAGAGGTGCCTGAAGAAGATCAAAATTACCCTGAAGTGCTGAAAAAATTTAAAATACATTGTGACGAAGAAAAACAAAAAGTAATCGCTGCTGGCGGACTTTTTATTATGGGTACCGAACGTCATGAAAGTAGACGAATTGACAACCAGCTTAGAGGTAGAGCTGGCCGTCAAGGTGACCCTGGAACATCTAAATTCTTTTTATCTTTAGAAGATGATTTGTTTCGTATTTTCGGAGGAGATAGAATTAAAAATCTCATGGGAAGTAGCTTGCAAGAGGATGAGCCCATTGTTCATCCTTGGTTATCGCGTGCCATAGAAAATGCACAAAAGAAAGTTGAAGGACATAACTTTGATATTCGTAAGCATTTATTACAGTACGATGATGTGATGAACCAGCAGAGAAAAATTATCTATGAAATGAGAAAAGAAATTCTTGGAAACGAAACCCAAAGAGATTTGATCATCGACTTCTTGCACTTTATTTCAGAAGGTATGGCCGTTGACTATGGTAGTGATAAGTTGTCTCCCGATCGCTGGTCTTGGGATGAGCTAAATAGTACATTGCAATCGGTTTTTCACCCTACTCTCTCGATTTCTGCTGCTGATTTACAAGAAAGCAGTATCTCTGGTTTACACAAAGCCATCTTTAGTAAGTTAGAAGGTAAGTTGTTAGAGAAGTCTGAAGAGTTAGGTGAGTTTATGCCTGAAGTAGAAAAGATGTTTTCTCTATCTACTATTGACCATCTTTGGAAAGAACATTTAAAAAATATGGATCATTTAAGAGAGGGAATCGGCTTAAGAGGCTATGCTCAAAAAGATCCTTTGCTTGAATACAAGAAAGAAAGTTTCTTAATGTTTAAGATGATGGACTCTCAGATTAAACAAGAAGTCATATCTAAAGTATTGAACGTTAGAATTGCTCCTCAGCAAGCTGAGCAAGAAATAGAAAGATTTGAAGAAAAACAAATGAAAAATGTGCCTATGAAGATGCATCACGGTGATGCTGAAGAGACTCCTCAAGAACCTGTGCGAAACGATAATAAAATAGGACGAAATGATCCTTGTCATTGCGGTAGTGGTAAAAAATATAAACATTGTCATGGTAGATAATTAGATGGTGAATGATGAGAACGAAGGATTAGAAGAATCTGTGGTTTCTGAAGAAGAAATGCATGCAATGGAATCTTCTGAACCCAACGAAGACTTGCCAGAGTTTGCAGACCAGAATTTAAGTAATTTCGAAGATCAAGGTGTAGATAATTTTGCTAGTGAAATCTCAAATTCTGATGTTCTAGATGAGTCTTTAGTAGAAACATCGGATCCGTTTGCAGAACAAGCAGCAAATGATGAATTGCCTTTAGAGGCTTTGTTGAGTGCTGAAGTGAGTGATAGCGAAGTTTTAGCTTCCCCTACTGCTTTAGAGGATGTTGATTGTTTAACAAAAAATTTCTCTTTACGCTTATTGCCTGAAAATTCACAAGAAATCGAAAAAGCAAAGTCGATAGTTGAAAGCATAGGCATTTCTTTGGGTGAGCGTGTTTGGGTAGATGCTAGTCCGTTTATAAGTAAGCTTACAGAGTTTCAGTTGATTCGCCTAGTACAAGAATTTAAGCGTACAAACCTATTGTTTGAAATATATGATAAAAATGAAGCCGTAGCTGAAAAAAGTGATGCCTTATCTGTAGAGGCGATTCTAGAAGAAAACAAGCAAGTTACCGCTACAGTAGATGGGGCACCATCGGTAACCACGGTTGATGGGAAAAGCTCAATACTCTTCATGACAAGCAATACATTGGACGGTTATAAAGTTATAGAAGTTGTTGATTTGGTGAGTGCGCACTGCTCCATTCCTAGAAACTTCTTTAATCTCGAAGAAATGGAGCAAAAAATTCATACTGAAATGAAGGCCTTGCTTCGTTCACAAAAAATTAAACTGCCCCCTACACGCTCAGATCAACTCATTAGAGATTTGCAAGAAGAAATTCAATATAAGGCCTTAGCTAAAGGGGCCAATGCGGTGATTAATATTAAAATTCAATTTTTTGTTGAAGCAAATCACCTAGATAAGGCTTCAGATCAAATACGAATAGTTGCTTTAGGTACTGCAGCTATAGTAGACAAGAGTGAAAACGAAATCCCAGACGAGCTCGTCGCGGACGAGGCGTAATGGCCAACAAAATGAGGAAGTATGAGTCAAATAGAGCAAGAAAACGAACAATCATTAGCCGTAGAAACACAAGAAGAAGTACAAGATCAAATTGAATCTCAAGAAGAAGACCATTCAGATGAGTCTACTGGCCAAGACAAAAAAAATGATCGTAAGGCTAAAACACCGTTTGAACATTGGCTTAAAAGACAATACCCATCCTATAGCTTAGATGGTATGTTAAGAGCTTACGCCTCTTTTGATGAAGGGATGCCTGTCCCTTACGTTGCTTTTTATCAAAAAGAACTAACTGGTGGATTAAAAACAGCTGATTTATGGCGCTTATTAGATGCTAGATCAGATTGGGATGAGATTTCTAGAAAACAAAATCATATTATTACAGATATTCAATCTCAGGGGAAGCTAAGCCCAGAGCTAAAGCTTCAAATAGAAAGAAGCTCAGATTTAGATAGGCTTGAAGATTTGTATGCACCTTTTAAATTAAAAAGACAGACACTTGGTCAGCAAGCAAGAGAAGCTGGGCTTGGAAAATTTGCCGATTATCTTTGGGCCCTTGCTCATAATCAAGAACCTCAAGAACAAATTACTGGAGAGTCATTAGAAGAAAAGGCGAAAAATTTTGTTCAAGTCGATGGTAAGTATCAATCGGTTGAAAATGTACTTAAGGGTATTCAAGATATCTTAGTAGAAAAAATATCTGAGATTTTTGAGTTACGTTCTCTTGTTCGTTCAGCAGTATTGAGAAGAAGTAAACTCAAAGCTCAAAAAGGCCCTAAAGCGAAGCCAAATTCTAAGTATGCAAAGTTTTTTGATTACCAAGAACCGATTGGCTCTTTAAAAAAATCTGTAGCCAGTCATCGATACTTTATGATGAGAAAAGGCTGGATGGAAGATGAGTTAGTCTTGTCTTTCGAAAGGCCTGATGAAGGCATTCTATTAGAAAAATTTGAAGAAATTGCATGCCCAAATAAAGAAAGCTTAGGAGTTGAAGTTATTAGTCAGTCGGCTCGCTTAGCTTTAAAAGGAAACGTTTATACGGTGATGGAGAACGAAGCTCATCGTATGCTTAAAGAAAATGCAGAACAGCATGTAATAGAAACACTCTCTGAAAATTTAATGAAAAAATTGCTACGCCCGGGTATAGGCAGAAAACCAGTTATGGGGATTGATCCCGGTACTGGTAACCAGCCAGCTTCTTTGGCGTTAATTGATTCTTCTGGAAAGTTGCTTTTGAACTTAGAGTTCAAAATGACTGAAGCAACTGAATCGATGAAGCAAGATTTCTTGAGTTCATTAGAAAATTTAAAAATCGAAGCCATCGCAATTGCTCATGGGGCAAAAGGTAAAGAAACTAGAGATCATTTTGCAAAAATGCTCCAAGAGGCTGGAAAAACACTACCTATCGTTACTGTTCATGAGCATACAGCTGGCATCTATGCTTCTAGCCCAGCGGCAAAAGTTGAGTTTGCTGACCTTGGCTTAAATGCTAGAAGATCAATTTTTGTGGCAAGGTTTTTACAAGACCCTTTATCTATTTTAACTCACTTAGAGACAAAATTTTTCAGTTTGGGTGAGTTCCAACATGAAGTAAATCAGAATAAATTAAAAATAGCTCTCGATAGAACCTTAGAGCGAGCTGTTAATTTTATCGGTGTTGATCCGAACCATGCGTCCCCTGCTGTATTAAATTTAGTAGCTGGAGTGAGTGAAGAAGCCGCTAGAGAGATATTGGCGTATAGACAGTCAAATAAATTTACAAATCGTAAAGATTTAGAAAAGATACCAGGCTATAATGCTAAAGTTTCTTCAGGTTTTTTTCGTTTTGATCAATCAACGGATATTTTAGACACAACTTTTATTCCATCAAGTTTCTATTCTTCAATTAAGAATTTTTTTGGTTCTGAAAGTCTTTCTAAAGAAATGTTTAGTGCTGAAAAAATTGAAGCCCTTTCTTCTGATGCCACTTTATTGGATGCAATTGCTAAAGATGGTGTATCGCTAGTAGTAGACGAGCTTAAGCATTTTGGAGAAGATCCTAGAGGCGAATTTGAGTATTTCCAGTATAGTGAAAGTTTAAAAGTACTATCAGACTTACAAAAAAATACTGTTTATAGAGGCGTTGTTACAAACGTAACTAATTTTGGTGCATTTGTAGATATTGGTATTGAGCAAGATGGTCTTGTTCATATATCTGAGCTAGTAGATGCTGCTGCTAAGAACCCATTTGATTCTTTGTTCCCCGGTGATTTTATCGATGTATGGGTCAATAATGTAAATGAAGAGAAAAAACAAATTTCATTAACGATGAAAGACCCTCAAGCAAAGTTAGCGAAAAATCGAGCAAGAGGTCGCTTTAAGAAAACAAGAAATAGTAGAGCTGATTTACGTACAGCCGATGATCTTGCAGTAAGCGAAGATAAAGAAAACAGAGACTTTGATAAACAGAAAAACCCACGGAACCGTGGTAAAAAACGATTTAGAAAACCAGGTGAAGAAGTCTCAGCTAAAGATCCACGGCGTGAATCTAAGCCAAAGAAAGAGAAAAAACCTCGGAGAGATCCAAAAACTGGCGCAATCGTGAAATTTGAAGAAGAATACGGTAAAATGAAAGGCATGAAAGTGCCTTCAAAAGCGAAACCACATACGTTTAATCCTTTTGCTGGCCTGGCTGATCTCATGAGAGACAAACAAGGGAACACAAAGGAAGATTAAAATGGGCTTGAAATACCAGGACGGTAGTTTGGTCTTTGGAGAGACCAATTTTGTATCATTAGAAAAAATCGCACAAAAAAAATCAGATCCATTCTATGTATATGATTTAGACGGTATGAAGTCTCGGCTTCATTATTTGAAAAAATCGTTTCCTGGTATATCCCCTCATTATGCAATGAAGGCAAATAGTGCAGATAGAATTCTTAAAATGTTTGCTCAAGAAGGCTCTGGTGTAGATGTTGTAAGCGGTGGCGAGATTCGTCATGCTCTGAAAACAGGATTCAAAGCAAAAGATATTATTTTTTCTGGAGTGGGTAAATCAAGGACAGAATTAGAGCTTGCTATTGGAGAAGAGATAAAACAAATAAATGTTGAAAGCCCACAAGAATTGTTGCGAATCATAGCCATGTCAAAAGCTATGAATAAAAAACCCAAAGTGGCCTTTAGAATCAATCCGGATGTAGATGCAAAAACCCATCCCTATATCACTACAGGGTTTCGAGAAAATAAATTTGGTATGGGTGAACATTTTGTTCCCGAGCTGAGAGCAATTCTTACTAGTAACCCTAATACAGTAGATTTGTGTGGTTTGACCTTACATATAGGTTCTCAGTTGCAAGATATTTTACCCATTAAGGATGCGATCCAAAAAACACTACCCCTCTTTTATCAGTTTAAACAAGAGGGACATCAAATGAGAACATTTGATGTCGGCGGTGGATTAGGTATCCCCTATAATGAAGAACATACTTTTCCCTCTAAAGATTATGCACTTTTGAATGGATACGGCAAAATGCTACAAGAAGCTCTCCAAGGGTTTACGGGCGAAGTACTGTGTGAGCCTGGAAGAATTTTAGTGGGTTCTTGTGGCGTATTGGTAGGAGAAGTTCAATATATTAAGGAAACTCCTTTTCGTTCATTTTTAATAGTAAATACTGGCATTCACCACATGATGAGGCCAGCACTTTACCAGGCGTACCATCGCATTCTTCCTGTGCGAAGTAATGATAACAGAGAGCAACGTATCTACGACATTGTGGGCCCGATCTGTGAATCTTCTGATGTTTTAGGAAGAGAGCGAACGTTATATGAAATCAAGCCTGGAGAACATATCGCGATAGCAGATTCAGGAGCTTACGGATACTCTATGGCGAGTTACTATAATGAACATGATTTTCCAGAGCAGTTTTTTTGGGAGAACCAGCACTTAGATAGTGATAAGCCAATGGACTTAAAAAGTGAAAAAGAATTCCAAGTAAGGAATCTTTGAGTCGAAGTCATTTAAATCGCTAATCAACTCGTAGTTACCAGGCAGATTTTTTTCAGGGTCATTTCCTTTGTAAAATAAAATACCTTTATCGCTATAAATTTCCCATATACCTGTTATTTTACCCATTTCGAATTGGCCAGCTATTTTTGTTTTTCCATTTGTATAGTAAGAAGTATATTTTCCATGTCTCAATCTATTTTTAAACTCACCAGATGTTGATATAGCTGTTCCACCTTCATACCAACTTGTCCATCTACCCGAATCACCTGTGGGTAAAAAATTAATATCCATTAATCGAGACATGCTAAGCCTCCAAGAAATCCACACACCACTGGGTTTTCCATTAGAGAAGCTACCCTGAGATTGTTTGGCACCAGAGGGGTAAAACATAGAATAGACATCACTCAAATAATTGTTTTTATATTTGGCGATTACCTTCGCAGTTCCGTTTTCATACCAAACATTATATGAGCCATGCTTTTTATTATTTTTCACTTCTAAGGTTTCTTTTAAATTACCGTTTTCGTAATGAGAATTTATTGTACCAGAACTAATATTGATCTTACTTAGATCAATAGGTTGATTAATGGGAAGATAAAATGTTCTTGTTAAAATATTACCAGACTCAGAAAAATACTCCCAAAGACCAGAAGAGTATCCTTCTAGATAATATCCGTGAGAGGATATTTGGCCATTTTGATATCGAGACTCCCATTTGCCACTTTGAATTCCATTTTTCCATGTTGATTCAATACTTAAGCTACCTGATTGCCAGTTGCTAATGAATGTCCCATTTTTTTTTCCATTCAAGTAACTTCCAGAAGAAGCAAGCACTCCATTTTCATAAAATTCTTTAAAGCTGCCATTTTCTTTTCCGTTACTATAATGGCCAATAGATTGAAGCTTGCCGTTGGGGTAATATTTAATCCACTTGCCTTCTTTTTTATTTTGTTTGTACTGGCCTACGTCAGAAATGCTTTGGTTGGGGTAGTGAGATTCTGTTCTGCCTTCTAATATTCCATTACTCCATGTTTGCGAAAAAATTAAGTTGCCTATATGAGTATAATTATAGTGAGTATTGTGAGCATTTCCCTCACGGTATTCTCCATAGAAACGTAAACTGCCGTTCGGGTTCCATTCCATAGAAAAATGGGTGGCTTTGTCCATGGCAAAAAAAGAAATAGAACGAACAAGTCCATTTGGATAAAATAAAATCCACGGGCCATCAGGCAAATTGTCTTTATATGTATAGATCTGTTTTATGTTGCCATTTCTAAAATAATCTTGCCATTGCCCTACTTTTTTACCATCTCGCCAAAATTGTTTAGAGGCGATTTGCGAATTCGAGTAGAAAATGTCTTTAGACTCTATTTGTGCTAGCGCATTTATAGAAAATAGAAGTGTCCATGAAAGATAAATAAATCTAATAAGAAATATTGGGGGGCTCTTTTCGCTGAATCTCCCCTTTTTCCCACATGATTTCTTCAATGATGTCTCCTTTATCATTCCATGTAGTTGCAACACCTTGAGCTAATCCATTTTCATATTGACCTTGAAAAGAGAGTTGTCCGTTATGATGCCACTCTTCCCACAATCCGCTTTCTTTCCCATCAACAAATGCGCCTCGAGTTTTCATTTTGCCATCCGGGTAGAACGATTTCCACGTCCCCATTGGGATACCTTCATTATAAACATATTCTTCTTTCACTTTTCCATCTTCGTAGTAGTCACGCCAAATCCCGTGACGTTTTTTATTTTTCCATTCTTTTTCGTAGATGGGAGTCCCCGTAGAGTCATTTGTTGCTATGACTCGCCCTGTTTTAACTAAAGGACGGTCATTAAATTTCGAAAGAATATTGCAAGATGACAGAAGTATAAAACATAGGAAATAGATACCTGCTTTCATACGGGATAGTTTATGTTATATTTTCTTTGAGTGAAAGGGTTTATATGGCCAGTATTTTTACAAAAATTATTCGTGGAGAGATTCCTTCATATAAAATTTGGGAGAATGAGTATGTATATTCGTTCTTAGATATTCGTCCCATTCATATAGGACATACATTGATTGTTCCAAAAACAGAGGTCGATTATTTTTTAGATTGCCCTGAGCCGTTC